>CANBVJ010000005.1 GCA_947372865.1 Comamonadaceae bacterium | reverse complement strand
GAAGGGCACCACCAAGGAAATGGTTTTAGACGGGTAGTTGTCGGCGTAGGCGAAAACTGCGGACAGTGCAGCCACAAGGGCGACCAATTTTTTCATCAAAAAACTCCAAAACAATAAAAGCACAGTCTAGCGCGATTAGGACCACGGCCTCTGCGCGCAATTACCCGGATCATCGGCAAAATTATTCCGCGCCGCAGCACAATAAAGCGCGAGGGCGGCCCCTGCAGCGCACGTCACTGGTAGCTGCGCGCGTCCTCAATCACCTTACCGTCGTTGGGCAGGCTGCCCGGGGCGCCCAGTTCCACCGCCGCGCGCAGCTTGGTCACGTCGCGCACGGCTTCAGCCAGGCGGTCGGCCAGACCGTCGGCGCCAGACGCGCTTTCCACCTTGAGGGTCATTACGTCTTGGGCCATGGCGCCGCTAACCACCAGGCGCGCGCGCAGCACTTCAGGAAAGCGCTTGGCGATCTGGTCCACCTGCTCGGGGTGCACAAACATGCCACGAATCTTGGTGGTCTGGTCCGCGCGGCCCATCCAGCCTTTGATGCGCACATTGCTGCGCCCCGTAGGGCAGGGTCCAGCCAATACCGCCGACAAGTCGCCAGTGCCAAAGCGAATCAAGGGATAAGCCGGGTTCAGCGTGGTCACCACCACTTCGCCCACCTCGCCTACGGCCACCGGGTCGCCGGTGCCGGGGCGCACGATCTCCAGAATCACGCCTTCGTCCACGACCAGGCCTTGGCGGGCGGCGGTCTCATACGCGATCAGTCCCACATCGGCTGTGGCGTAGCACTGGTAGGCGTCCACGCCGTGGGCCGTCATCCAGTCGCGCAGGGACGGGGGGAAGGCCTCGCCCGAGACCAGTGCCTTGCGAAGGCTGGGCACTGGAATTCCGAGTTCCAGGGCTTTTTCCAGGATGATTTTCAAAAAACTGGGGGTGCCGATGTAGCCGGCCGGCTGCAGCTCGGCCATGGCGCTGACCTGTTGCTCGGTCTGGCCGGTGCCACCGGCAAACACGGTACAACCCAGCGCGTGGGCGCCGGTTTCCATCATGGAGCCCGCAGGCGTGAAGTGGTAACTAAAACAGTTGTGGATCAGCTCGCCACCGCGAAAACCGGCGGCAAACATGGCCCGCGCCATGCGCCAGTAGTCAGCGCCCCGCCCTTCCGGCTCGTAAATCGTGCCGGGGCTGGCAAAGACACGTGGCATGGACGCGCCAAAACCCAGCGCGCTAAAGCCGCCAAACACGTTGCCGCCAGCAGCGCGGGCGGCTTTTTGCTGTGCCAACAAAGCGTGTTTGCGAATCACTGGCAGCGTGGCCAAGGCTTCCCGCGTGGTGATGGCAGCAGCGTCAATCTGCGCCAGCGACTGCGCAAACGCCGGGGCCTGTGCCTTGGCGTGGGCAATGTGCGCGGGCAAAGCGGCCAGCAAGGCGGCCTCGCGCGCGGCCGGGGCGCGGTGTTCCAGCGCGTCGTAATGGTCTGACATGCGATTTCCTTTGGGGTTTATGCCAGCCAGCGCTTGCGCCGTTTGTAGCTTTTGACGTCTTTGAAACTCTTGCGCTCGCCGCCGCCCACGCCCAGGTAGAACTCCTTGACGTCTTCGTTGCTCGCCAGGTCGCTGGCCGCGCCGTCCATCACCACCCGGCCAGACTCCATGATGTAGCCGTAGTCGGCATAGCGCAGCGCCATGTTGGTGTTTTGCTCAGCCAGCAAGAACGTGACTTTTTCCTTGGCGTTGAGGTCTTTGACGATCTCGAACACCTCCTCCACGATTTGTGGCGCCAGGCCCATGGACGGCTCGTCGAGCAGCACCATGCTGGGGTTGGCCATCAGCGCGCGGCCAATAGCGCACATCTGCTGTTCGCCGCCCGAGGTATAGGCAGCCTGGCTGGCGCGCCGGGTCTTCAAGCGTGGGAAATAGGTGTAGACCTTTTCCAGATTCGCGTCCACTTCGGCCTTGTTTTTGCGGGTGTAGCCGCCCGTCAGCAGGTTTTCTTCGATGGTCAGGTGGGCAAAGCAGTGACGCCCCTCCATCACCTGGACCACGCCGCGCTGCACCAAGTCGGCGGGCGACAGGTTCTCGATGCGTTCGCCGCGCAGTTCGATGCTGCCCTTGGTCACCGCGCCGCGCTCGCCCGCCAGCAAATTGCTGATGGCGCGCAGCGTCGTTGTTTTGCCCGCGCCGTTGCCGCCCAAGATGGCCACAATGCCGCCCTCGGGCACTTGCAGGGAAACCCCCTTGAGCACCAGGATGACGTGGTTGTAAATGACTTCAATGCCATTGACGTTGAGTACTATTTTTTGAGCGTCCATATTTTTTGCCTTCACCAATCCTCAAAGCCGGCGCAGCCGCAGGCCCTGAGGATTGGCGGCTCCGCAGAGCCACCAAAGCCGTCAGATTAAGACTGGCAATCCGCCGGGGTGCGCGGTGTCAGCTTCTTGTCGGCGGCGTATTTGGCCGCTTGTGCCTTGACCATGGGTTTGATGATTTGCTCATCGCCCTGCATCCAGTCGGAGGTGATCTTCCAGCCCTTGCCGTCCCAGGTATGGATACGTGCCCAGGAGGCACCCATATGGTCAGCGCACGAGGTGCTGATGGGGCGCAACACGCCGCCGAAGCCCAAAGCGTCAAGCTTGGGTTGGGTGAGGTTCAGGTTTTCCAGGCCCCAGCGCACTTGTTCGCCGGTCATGACCTTGCCTTTGCCAAAACGCTCTTGGGCCGCGCGGATGCCTTCGACGGTGAGCATCGCGCTCATGGCGCCACGCAGGTACAACACCTGGCCGACTTCTTCCTTCGGTCCGGTGCCCTGGCCCTTGGCGTGCAGGGTGGCCAAGGCTTCCTTCGTCACTTTGGCGTTGAAGTCAGCGCTGCTTTGCAGCACCACCGAGTTATAGCCCTTGGCGCCTTCGCCCACATCTTGCACATCAGGCTCGGCACCCGACCACCACACGCCGTACATTTTTTCACGAGGGTAGCCGGTGGCTTGCGCTTCTTTGAGCGCGGTGGAATTCATCACGCCAAAGCCCCACAGAATCGTGTAGTCGGGGCGTGATTGGCGCACTTGCAGCCAGGTGGCTTTTTGTTCCACGCCGGGCGCGGTCACGGGCAAGAGTTGCAGCTCAAAGCCATGGTCGCGGGCACGCTCTTGCAAAATCGGCAGAGACTCTTTGCCAAACGGGCTGTCGTGGTAGACCAAGGCGATCTTCTTGCCCTTGAGCTTGTCCAGGCCGCCTTCGCGCTTGCCGATGGCCTGGATGATCACGTCACCGGCCACCCAGTAGTTGCCGGCCAGGGGAAAGTTCCATTTGAAGACGGTGCCGTCCGCGCTCTCGCTGCGGCCATAGCCCAGGGTCACGATTGGGATTTTGTCGCCGGGGGCTTTTTCGGTAATGGCAAAAGTGGCGCCGGTAGACCAGGGCTGGATGACAGACGCACCGCCATTTTTGCCCTTCAGGCGTTCGTAGCATTCCACGCTGCGCGCGGTGTCGTAGCCGGTTTCGCATTCTTCAAACAAGATCTTGACGCCATTGACGCCGCCGCGCGCATTGACCAGCTTGTAATAGTCCATGGTGCCATTGGCAATCGGAATGCCGTTGGGCGCGTAGGGGCCGGTACGGTAGGACAGCACGGGAATGTACTGTTCCTTGTTTTGGGCCAGGGCGCCGCCGGCCATCAGGGCGGAGGCGCCAACGGCGGCCAGCACACTGGACAGCGCGAATTTACGAAGCTTCATGGGTTTCTCCTGTTAATTAATATGGAAGCGCGGGGAAAAATCAAACATTCAATGGGGGAAAGGCCAAAGGCGCAGCTTTTGCTTGGCCACCGACCAGAGCTTGGCCAGGCCGTGCGGTTCCACAATCAGGAACCAGACGATCAGCCCGCCAAAGACCATCAACTCGGCGTGCGACATGCCCGCCGTGGAAACGTCAACACCGACCAGGCCAGCAGCCACTGGCAGAAACTGGCTCAGAAAAATCGGCAGCAACACGATGAACGCGGCGCCAAAGAAGCTGCCCATGATGGAGCCCATGCCACCGATGATCACCATGAACAGGAGCTTGAAGGACTGGTCCACCGAGAACGCCGCCGGCTCCCAGGCGCCCAGGTAAATAAAAGCCCACAAAGCACCGGCCACACCCACAATAAAAGAGCTAACCGCAAACGCACTGAGCTTGGCAAACATGGGCCGAATCCCGATCACGGCCGCCGCCACGTCCATGTCGCGAATGGCCATCCATTCACGGCCTACCGCGCCGCGCACCAGGTTTTTGGCCAGCAAGGCAATCACCGCCAGCATGACCAGGCAAAACAGGTACTTGGCCAGCGGCGTGTCCAGCGCTACGCCGAACACCTGCAAATTGGACACCGACACCGAGCCCGAAGTGGAGTAGTTGGTGAACCATTGAATGCGCAAGAACATCCAGTCGGCAAAAAACTGGGCGGCCAGCGTGGCCACCGCCAGGTACAGCCCTTTGACGCGCAGGCTGGGCAGCCCAAACAAGATGCCAAACAGCATGGCACAGACGCCGCCCAAAACCAAGGCCACGACCAGCGGCATGCCCTCAATACGGACAAAGAAGTTGAATGCGCTGTACGCGCCCACCGCCATGAACGCGCCCGAGCCCAGCGAGATTTGGCCGCAATAACCCACCAAAATATTCACGCCAATGGCCGCCAGCGAAAAAATCAAGAAAGGAATCAGAATGTTGGTCAGCCAGTATTCGCTGGCCACCGCCGGCACCACTGCAAAGGCAATAGCCAGCACCGCAAACAGGGCCGCGCGGTCTTGCGCGATGGGCAGAATCTGTTGGTCCGCCCGGTAAGTGGTCTTGAATTGCCCGTTTTCTCTGTAAAACATTTTTTATCCTCAAACGCGGTCAATGATCTTTTCGCCGAACAGTCCCTGGGGACGGATCAGCAGGAAGCCCAAGGCGAGCACATACGCAAACCAGATCTCGATACCGCCGCCCACCATGGGCCCGATATAAACCTCAGAGAGCTTTTCGCCTACACCAATGATCAGGCCGCCCACAATGGCGCCTGGCACCGAAGTCAGACCACCCAAAATCACAACTGGCAAGGCGCGCAACGCTACGGTGGTCAAGGAAAACTGAACACCGAGCTTGCTGCCCCAGATCATTCCGGCCACCAGCGCCACCACACCCGCCACGCACCACACGATCACCCAGATGCGGTTCAAGGGAATGCCAATGCTTTGCGCCGCCTGGTGGTCGTCAGCCACAGCGCGCAGGGCGCGGCCGGTGGCGGTTTTTTGAAAAAACAGGCTGAGCAAGGCCACCAGTGCCGCTGCAATCAGGGCGGCGTACAGGTCTTCCTTGTTGATCAGAATGCCGCCGTCAAAGGTTTTTTCCAGAATCATCATCGGGTCTTTGGGCATGCCGATGTCGATCTTGTAGATGTTGCTGCCAAACAGCGATTGCCCCAGTCCTTCCAGGAAATAGGCGATACCCAGGGTGGCCATCAGCAAGGTGGTGCCCTCCTGGTTGACCAGATGGCGCAGCACCAGGCGCTCAATCACCCAGGCCACGGCAAACATCACGATTCCGGCGCCAATAAAGGCCAGCAGATTGGCCAGCACCGGGTCCGAGATCCCCAGCACAGCAGGAATCCATTCCGCCAAGCGGGCCATGGCCAGCGCCGCAAACAGCACCATGGCGCCTTGGGCAAAGTTGAATACGCCCGAGGCCTTGTAAATCAGCACAAAGCCCAGCGCAACCAGCGAATACAGCATGCCGGCCATCAGGCCGCCGAGCAGAGTTTCAAGAAAAAATGCCATGTTCAAGTTCCTTATTCAGTCGCCGCCGGGCCGCCCCAAGGCGACTGGGCCCCCTTGGGGGGCAGCGCATTACACGAAGTGAAAAGCGTGGGGGCCATATCAGTGTGACGTGCCGAGATAGGCACTGATCACGTCTTCGTTGTTGCGCACTTCGTCGGGCGTGCCGTCGCCAATTTTTTTGCCGTAGTCCAGCACCACCACGCGGTCAGAAATGTCCATCACCACGCCCATGTCGTGCTCGATCAGCACCACGGTGGTTCCGAATTCGTCGTTCACGTCGAGCACAAAGCGGCACATGTCCTGCTTTTCTTCCACGTTCATGCCAGCCATGGGTTCGTCCAGCAGCAGCACCTGCGGCTCCATGGCAAGGGCGCGCCCGAGGTCCACGCGCTTTTGCAGGCCGTAGGGCAACTGGCCCACGGGCGTCTTGCGGTAGGCCTGGATTTCCAGAAAGTCGATGATGCGTTCGACCGCCTCGCGGTGCATGGTTTCTTCACGCTCGGCCGGGCCAATGCGCAGCGCCTGCATCAGGATGTTGCTTTTGATCTTGAGGTTGCGCCCGGACATGATGTTGTCGAGCACGCTCATGCCCTTGAACAGCGCTAGATTCTGGAAAGTGCGTCCGATGCCCATGACCGCCACCTGGTGGCTGTCCATATGGTCAAAAGTCTGGCCGCGAAAGGAGATCGTGCCATGCTGGGGCGTGTAGACGCCGTTGATGCAATTGAGCATGGAGCTCTTGCCTGCGCCGTTGGGCCCAATGATGGCGCGGATTTCGTGTTCACGCACGTTGAACGAAATATCGGTCAGCGCCTTGACGCCGCCAAAACTCAGCGAAATGTTCTTGACGTCCAAAATGACGTCGCCAATCTTTTTGGCGCCGGGGGCCGCCATGTCCGCCGGGGGCGTGTTGCTGGATGTCATGCTGCGGCTTTCACAGGGGCAAAGGTTTTGGCATCGTCAATGCGCAGGGTGGCGCTGACGCTGCCGGTACGGCCATCTTCAAACTTGACCTGGGTTTCAATGAACTGCTGGGTCTTGCCTTGGTACAGGGCGTCGATCAGCGCCTGGTATTTTTCGGCAATAAAGCCCCGGCGCACCTTGTTGGTTCGGGTGAGTTCGCCGTCGTCGGCGTCAAGTTCCTTGTGCAGCACCAAGAACCGGCTCACCTGGCTGCCCGCGAGCAGCGTGTCCTGGCTCAGGTCGGCGTTGACTTGTTCCACACATTCCTTGATCAACTGGTAGACCTCGGGCTTTTGCGCCAGGTCGGTGTAGCCGGCGTAAGGCAGGTTGCGGCGCTCAGCCCAGTTGCCCACGGCGTCAAAGTCGATGTTGATCAACACGCACACCCGGTCGCGGCCGTCGCCATAGGCCACCACTTCCTTGATTTGCGGGAAGAACTTGAGCTTGTTTTCTACGTACTTGGGCGCAAACAGCGCGCCGTCAAAAGCGCCGCCCTTGACGCGCCCCACGTCTTTCACGCGGTCGATGATTTTGAGGTGGCCATGGGCGTCAATAAAACCGGCGTCGCTGGTGTGGTACCAGCCGTCGGCCGTTAGCACTTCGGCCGTGGCGGCCGGGTTTTTGTAGTATTCGCGCAGCAAACCGGGCGACTTGACCAAGATCTCGCCGTTGTCCGCCACCTTGATCTCTACTCCAGCGCAGGGCACACCCACCGTGTCGGCGCGAGCCTCGTGGTCGGGCTGCAAACAGACGAACACGGCGGTTTCGGTGGAGCCATACAACTGCTTGAGGTTGATGCCAATTGAGCGGTAAAAGCTAAACAGGTCCGGCCCAATGGCTTCGCCCGCGGTATAGGCCACGCGCACCCGGCTAAAGCCCAGGTTGTTGCGCAAGGGGCCGTAGACCAGCACATTGCCCAAGGCATAGAGCGCGCGGCTCCACAAACCGACAGACTTTCCGTCCATCAGGTCCGGCCCCACCCGTTTGGCCACTGCCATGCAGGCCTCAAACATCTTGCGCTTGAGGGCAGACGCGTCTTCCATGCGGATCATGACGCTGGTCAGCAGGCCTTCAAACACGCGCGGTGGCGCAAAGTAATAGGTTGGGCCGATTTCCTTCAGGTCGATGGTGGCGGTGGCGGCGGACTCGGGGCAGTTCACCACGTAGCCGCAGCTCAGCCACTGGGAATAGCTGAAGATGTTTTGCCCGATCCAGGCCACCGGCATGTAGGCCAGCACTTCCTCGGCGCTGGTCAGGTGGTCGAAGTCGGCGCCAGCGCGGGCGCGGTTGAGCAAGGAGTCGTGCGTGTGCACCACGCCTTTGGGGTTGCCCGTGGTACCTGAGGTAAAAAACATGGCGCCCACGTCGCTAGGCCGGGTGGCGGCCACGGCGTCAAGAAAAAAAGCGGGGTGCGCGGCGGCAAAGGCTGCGCCGTCTTCCTGCAACTGGTCCATGGAATGCAGACCGGGCGCTGCGTAGTTGCGCAGGCCGCGCGGATCATCAAAATAAATATGGGCCAGTTGGGGCGCGCTTTCTTGCACTTCCAGCAGCTTGTCCACCTGCTCTTGGTCTTCGGCAAAGGCAAAGCGCACTTCGGCGTTGACGATGGGGAACACGCATTCGGCAGCGGCCGCGTCTTGGTACAGGGGCACGGGAATACCGCCCAGCGATTGCACCGCCAGCATGGTGGCATACAGGCGGGGGCGGTTGGCGCCCACCACGATCATGTGGTCGCCCTGGCGTAGCCCAGCCTGGTGCAGACCACCGGCGAGTTGCTCCACCATCACCGCCAGATCAGCCCATGTCAGGGTCTGCCAAATGCCGTATTCCTTTTCACGCATGGCCGCCGCCGTAGGCCGCTGGCTGGCGTGTTGCAATAAAAGTTGCGGAAAAGTCGTTTGCATCCCAAATCCTTATGACCAGCAAAAGCCCCCGTGCACGCAAGAGGGCGTTGATATGCGCTGATGGTAGAACTCCATTTGACGTTAAGTTGTCATTCGGACGACAATTGACTCCGCCATCGTCTAGGTGTTTTCCCTTCACTTTCTGTTAACTGACAGCAAAAACGGGAAAGCCCGCCGTATCTGACACCAACTTGACAAGTCCAAGCCCTTTTTAGCCTTATGTCCCCTGATACCAGCCTGCACCAACGCCGCCGCCCGCTCACCAACGCCGAGCTTGAAGCCATTCCCTGGATTCACCTGCTCAAGCACGACGAACGCCAGCGCGCCGCAGAAGACCTCAAGGTGGCCGACGCCAGCCCGGGCGACACCTTGTGCCGCACCGGCCGCCCGGCCACGTACTGGTTTGGCGTGATTGACGGCCTGCTGAAAATGAGCACCGACAACGCCCAGGGCCAAACCATGACCTACACCGGCATTCCGCCCGGCGGCTGGTTTGGCGAAGGCACGGCGCTCAAGCGCGAGGCCTACCGCTACAACATCCAGGCCCTGCGCGCCAGCCGCGTGGCCGGCCTGCACGTCGACACTTTTCACTGGCTGCTTGACCATTCCATTGGCTTTAACCGCTTTGTAATGAACCAGCTCAACGAGCGCCTGGGCCAATTTATTGCCGCACGCGAGATTGACCGCATGAACAACCCAGACGCCCGCGTAGCCCGCAGCCTGGCCGCGCTGTTCAACCCGGTGCTTTACCCCGGCGTGGGCGAAGTGCTGCGCATTACCCAACAAGAGTTGGCCTATCTGATCGGCCTGTCGCGCCAGCGCGTCAATGAGGCCCTGACCGCGCTGGCCGCCCAAGGCTCCATCCGGGTGGAATACGGCGGCTTACGGGTGCTGGACCTGGCGGCGCTGCGCTCGCAAGTGCAGCCGCGCTAAGCGCGACAATACCGGCCTGCACCAACGCCCTGTATTACCGGCTGGCGCCCAACGACTTTCATCCACTTTGGCGCCCCAATAAATAACTTCATGTCAGACACCACTCCCAAAAAACCCCTGCTTTCCGTGCCGGTCAAGGCTTTTCAGCGCGCAGCGCCTCCGCCGCGCCCGGCAGCAGCCCCTGTGGCACCCGCGCCCTCGCCTGCCGCTGCCCGCGTATCAACCCGCAGCCGCGCGCCCATTCCGATGGGCCAAACCAATACCGCAGCCCAGGGCGCCAACGGCACGCTGCGCCTGAACAAGCGCATGGCCGAACTCGGCCTGGCCTCGCGGCGCGAAGCCGACGACTGGATTGGCAAAGGCTGGGTCAAGGTCGATGGCCGGGTGGCCGAAATGGGCATGCAGGTGGCGCCCGACGTCAAAATCGAAATCGACAAGCTGGCCAAAGGCCAGCAGGCCAATCTGGTGACGGTGCTGATCAACAAGCCGCTGGGCCTGGTCAGCGGCCAGGCCGAAGACGGCCACGAGCCCGCCATCACCCTGGTGCAACCGCAAAACCGCTGGGCCGAGGACAACGCGCGCTTCTTCTTTCACGGTAGCCAGCTCAAAAGCCTGGTGCCCGCGGGGCGCCTGGACATTGATTCCACCGGCCTGCTGGTGCTCACCCAAGACGGCCGGGTGGCGCGCCAGCTCATTGGCGAAGACGCGGTAATGGAAAAAGAGTACCTGGTGCGGGTGATCTACACCGGCGTGCTCAACACCGCAGCGGCGACATCGGCGGCGGCGACCTATGGCGGCAAGATCCAGCAACTCAGCCGCATTGACGATGACGACCCCATCAGCGCCGATGTGCAGTCGGTGTTCCCGGCCGAAAAACTGCAGCTGCTGCGCCACGGCCTGTCCTTGGACGGCCAGGCGCTTAAGCACGCCAAGGTGGAATGGCAAAACCCCGAGCAGCTGCGCTTTGTGCTGCACGAGGGCAAAAAACGCCAGATCCGGCGCATGTGCGAGCAAGTCGGCCTGAAAGTGGTGGGCTTGAAGCGCGTGCGCATCGGCAACGTCATGTTGGGCAATTTGCCCGTGGGCCAGTGGCGCTACCTGGCGCCGCACGAGCGGTTTTAAAAGCCAGTCTCAGACGCCGGGCCCTTGAAACACAGGGCTGCGTCCCCACATCCAGACCTGCCTTTGTGGCCCGTCCCGTTTGATTTTTCCTTTGTTATTTGAACTGCTATGACCAAAAAAACCCTCAATTTCCAGGCCGAAGTGGCGCAACTGCTGCACCTCGTCACCCATTCGCTGTATTCCAACAAAGAGATTTTCCTGCGCGAACTCGTCTCCAACGCCTCAGACGCCTGCGACAAACTGCGCTTTGAGGCGATCAACGCGCCCGAGCTGTTTGAAGGCGACGCCGAACTCAAAATCCGCGTCACCTTTGACAAAGACGCCAAGACGCTCACCATCACCGACAACGGCATTGGTCTGTCGCAGCAAGAGGCGATTGACAACCTCGGCACCATCGCCAAGAGCGGCACCAAAGATTTCGTCAGCAAACTCAGCGGCGACCAAAAAGCCGACTCGCAGCTCATCGGCCAGTTTGGCGTGGGCTTTTACTCGGGCTTTATCGTGGCCGACAAGATCACGGTGGAATCGCGCCGTGCCGGTTTGCACGCGGCTGAAGGCGTGCGCTGGGTCAGCGACGGCGGCGCCAGTGGCGGCGGCGCGTTTGAAGTCGAAACGATTAACCGCGAACACCGGGGCACCAGCGTCACCCTGCACCTGCGCGAGGACGCACAAGACTACGCCCAGGCCTGGAAGGTCAAGGGCATCATCAGCAAATATTCCGACCACATCAGCCTGCCCATCCAGATGGAAAAGGAAGAATGGAAAGACGGCGAACTGATTGACCCCAACGACGAAAAAGGCGGCCGCCAGCCCGGCGCCATGGTCAAAACCGGCGAGTGGGAAACCGTCAACAAGGCCAACGCCATCTGGGCGCGCGCCAAAAAGGACATCAGCCAAGAGCAATACGACGACTTCTACAAGCAAATCAGCCACGACTTTGAAGCGCCCCTGGCCCACACCCACAACCGAGTGGAAGGCAGCACCGAATACACCCAGCTGCTCTACATCCCCGGCAAAGCGCCCATGGACCTGTACAACCGCGAAAAAACGGCCGGCATCAAGCTGTATGTGAAGCGCGTGTTCATCATGGACGACGCCGAGGCGCTCATGCCCAACTACCTGCGCTTTGTCAAAGGCGTGGTCGATTCGGCCGACTTGCCCCTGAACGTGAGCCGTGAACTGCTGCAGGAAAGCCGGGACGTCAAGGCCATCCGCGAAGGCTGCACCAAGCGCGTCTTGGGCATGCTCGAAGACCTGGCCAAACACGACAAGGCGCCCGTATCCGCCGAAGGCGTGACCGACGTGGTGTCTGAAGAAGACAAGGCCCAACTCGGCAAATACAGCAAGTTCTACGCAGAATTTGGCGCCGTGCTCAAAGAAGGCATGGGCGAGGACTACGCCAACAAAGACCGTCTGGCCAAGTTGCTGCGCTTTGCCTCCACCAGCAGCGACACAGTGAGCGTGTCGCTGGCCGACTACAAGGCGCGCATGAAAGAGGGCCAGGAGGCGATTTACTACATCACCGCCGACAACCTGGCCGCCGCCAAAAACAGCCCGCAACTCGAAGTGTTCAAGAAAAAAGGCATCGAAGTCTTGCTCATGACCGACCGCGTGGACGAATGGGCGCTGAACTACCTGACCGACTTTGACGAGACACCGCTGCAAAGCGTGGCAAAGGGCGCAGTCGATCTGGGCACGCTGCAAGACGAGGCCGAGAAAAAAGCCGCCGAAGAAGCCGCCGAGACCATCAAACCCCTGCTGGCCAAGTTGAAAGAAGCGCTCAAAGACAAGGCCGAAGACGTTCGCGTAACCACGCGCTTGGTCGACAGCCCGGCCTGCTTGGTGGTGGAAGACCACGGCATGAGCACCCAGTTGGCGCGCATGCTCAAGCAAGCCGGTCAGGCCGCGCCAGAAGTCAAGCCGGTGCTGGAGATCAACGCCGACCACGCCTTGGTCAAAAAGCTCGACGGCTCGGTCCACTTCAACGACCTAGCGCACATCCTGTTTGACCAGGCGCTCTTGGCCGAAGGCGGCCTGCCAGCCGACCCGGCGGCTTACGTGAAACGGGTCAACGCCTTGCTGGTCTAAGGCCCGCAAACGCCGTTCCAACCCCGCGGCCCTTGGGCTGGCGGGGTTTTTTTGCGTCTCCATGGCAGGAGCCACTAACGCCTGCAGATTTAAAAAAAACGCGGGCCCTGGGACGCGGGCCTGATCCAAATCACTTGTTTTCGGACCGCGCAAGGCAGACTTCAGTGCTCCACCCGAACCCCGAGACTGCGCATGCTAGTTGGCCTTCCCAAAGAAACAAAAAACCATGAATACCGGGTCGGCCTGACGCCTGCCAGCGTGCGGGAACTCACCACCCGGGGCCACACGGTGCTGGTGCAAAAAGGCACGGGCGACGGCATTGGCTTGGACGACGACCAATACGTGGCCGCTGGCGCAACGCTGGCCGCTGACGGCGCCGAGGTCTATGCGCGCGCGGATATGGTGGTCAAGGTTGAAGAGCCGCAAGCCAACGAATGCGCTTTGTTGCGGCCCGGACAAATACTTTTTAGCTACCTGCACCTGGCGCCAGACCCGGTGCAAACCGAGGCCTTGCTCAAATCGGGGGCGGTGTGCGTGGCCTATGAAACCGTCACCAGCACGGGGGGCCGCCTGCCCTTGCTCGCCCCCATGAGCGAAGTGGCCGGGCGCATGGCGGTGCAAGCGGGAGCCATCTACCTGGAAAAGTCCAACGGTGGCATGGGTGTGCTGCTCGACGGCATGCCCGGCGTACCCGCCAGCCATGTGGTGATTTTGGGCGCGGGCACCGTAGGCACTCAGGCCCTGAAAATGGCGGTGATGTTGGGCGCGCGCGTGACGGTGGTGGACAAAAACGTCAACCGGCTGCGCCAACTCGACGTGGTGTTTGGCAAGCGCATCAGTTCGCGCTTTGCCAGCAAGCAAAACGTGGAAAACGCGGTGTTGGACGCCGAACTGGTCATCGGCAGCGTGCTGGTGCCCGGCGCAAGCGCGCCCAAGCTGGTGAGTGCCGATCTGGTCTCACGCATGAAAAAGGGCGCGGTCGTGGTGGACGTGGCCATCGACCAGGGCGGCTGCATTGAGACTTCGCGCCCCACCACCCATGACCAACCCACTTTTGAGGTGGGCGGCGTGGTGCATTACTGCGTGCCCAATATGCCCGGCACTGTGGCGCGCACCTCTACTTTTGCGCTCAACAGCGCCACCTTGCCGCACGCGGTGGCGCTGGCCGACAAAGGCTGGCAACAAGCGCTCAAGGAAGACCGGCATTTGAGAAACGGCCTGAACCTGGCCCAGGGGCATGTGACCTATCCGGCCGTGGCGCAGGCCTTGGGCTACCCTTGCGTCAGCGCCGACGCCTTGCTATAGCGGACCCGGGCACGAGGGCTGCGACAATGCGCGCCTTACCTTCCACCAATTCCACAAGCACCATGAAAACTGCCCTGCGCGCCCTTGCCCTTTTTGTCACTCTTGCCACCCTCGCCGCCCTGCCCCAGGCATGGGCCGATACCGTGACGGACGCCGCCGCCAAGGAAGCCGGCGCTGTGGTCACATCCAGCGGCCTGGTGTACCGCGCGCTCAAAGACGGCACGGGCGCCAGCCCCACGGCCAATGACAGCGTTAAAGTGCATTACAAAGGCACCTTCCCCGACGGGCGCGAATTTGACAGCTCTTACAAACGCAACGAACCGATCGACTTTCCGCTGCGCGGCGTGATTCCCTGCTGGACCGAAGGCGTGCAAAAAATGAAAGTCGGCGGCAAAGCCAAGCTGACCTGCCCCGCAACCATCGCTTACGGCACACGCGGCGCAGGCAATGTGATTCCACCCAACGCCACGCTCTTGTTTGAGGTGGAACTGCTGGCCATCAACGGCAAATAAGCGCGTCGCTTCGCCGGCGACGGGCGCCTGGCACGGCCTGCGCCCGATAATGGGGCCATGACTTCCATTACAACGACAAACGCTTTTTCTTCCCTGAGCCTGGCTCCGGCCACCCTGGCCAACCTGGAGCAGCTCGGCTACCTGGAAATGACGCCCATCCAGGCCGCCAGCCTGCCCGCCGCACTGGCGGGCAAAGACCTGATCGCCCAGGCCAAGACCGGCAGCGGCAAAACCGCCGCGTTTGCGCTGGCGCTCCTGGCCAAACTCAACCCGCGCTGGTTTGCCGTGCAAGCCATGGTCTTGTGCCCCACCCGGGAACTGGCCGACCAGGTTACGGTCGAAATCCGCCGCCTGGCGCGCGCGCAAGACAACGTCAAGGTCGTCACCCTTTGCGGCGGCATTCCGCTGCGCGGCCAGCGCGCCTCACTGGAAAACGGCGCCCACATCGTGGTCGGCACGCCCGGGCGCGTCATGGACCACCTGGAACGTGGCTACCTGGCGCTCGAGAGCCTCAACACCCTGGTGCTGGACGAAGCCGACCGCATGTTGGACATGGGCTTTTTTGAGGACATCAACAAGGTCGTCAAACAAACGCCCAAAGAGCGCCAAACCCTGCTTTTTTCAGCCACCTACCCCGAGGGCATCGAGAAGCTGGCGCGCTCCTTCCTCAAAGACCCGCTACACATAAAGATCGAAGCGCCCCAGGCGCAAAGCCAGATTGAGCAGCGCTTTTACGAAGTAACCCGCGCCAACCGCTTTGACGCCGTGGGCCAGTTGCTGATGCACTTTCGCCCGGTCAGCACGCTGGCCTTTTGCAACACCAAGCAGCAGTGCAAAGACCTGGTGGACTGGCTCCAAGTTCACGGCTTTAACGCCTTGGCGCTCTACGGCGAGCTGGAGCAGCGCGAGCGCGACCAGGTGCTCGCGCAATTTGCCAACCGCAGTTGCTCGGTGCTGGTGGCTACCGACGTAGCTTCGCGCGGGCTCGACATCAACCAGTTGGAGGCCGTGATCAACGTGGACATCACCCCCGACCCCGAAGTGCATGTGCACCGCGTGGGCCGCACCGGGCGCGCCGGTGAGTCCGGCCTGGCCCTGAGCCTGGCCAGCATGAACGAAATGGGCGCAGTGGGCAAGATCGAGCAATACCAGCACTTCACCAGCACCTGGTTTGGCCTGGACACGCTCACACCCGCCAGCACCGCACCGCTGCTGCCCCCCATGGTGACCCTGCAAATTCTGGGTGGCCGCAAAGAAAAAATCCGCCCCGGTGATGTGCTCGGCGCGCTGACCAACGATGAAGGCGGCCTCGCCTACACGCGCGAACAGATTGGCAAGATTCAGGTCACCGAGTTCTGCACCTTTGTGGCCGTGGCCCGCGCCGTGGCGCCAGCGGCCTGCGCCAAGCTCAACGCCGGGCGCATCAAAGGCAAGTCGGTCAAAGTGCGGCTGATGTAGAGCCGGCTTCTGGGGCGCTGAGCACTACCGCACGCCCCGCACTCAAAAAGGAATCGTGATCGTCTGCCCTCGAAGCAGGCTGGCGACCAGCCGCGCCCCGCCCAGAGATTCGCGACCCAATGATCGTAAAAACAATGAATAAAGTTTTGTACACTACAAACCATTCATTATTTGATAAGAAAAGAGGGGTGGGAAATGGCAGGTATTTCGGCATTTCTGGCAACACGGCTGCCGGCAGGCGCCGGCACCGGTGGCGAACGGAATAGGTCTTGGCTCGACGGCGTTAAGGTAAGCGTCATCCCCAGCAACACTGCTACAAAGTGCCGCTCCCGCAGGCTCCAAACCCGAATGCCTGCAACGCCTGCGCTCGCCAGCCGCAGGCGCCCCGCTATCGCAGCTATCGGTTTGCTGAGCGCCGCCTTGCTGGGCGCTTGTGCGCCGCAAGCAGTCCCAGCGCCCGAGGCACCCCGCCCAGTGCGCACCGTGGTAGCGGGCGCTACGCCGTCCAACACCACGGCGGCCTATTCCGGCGAGGTGCGCGCCCGTTACGAGAACAACCTGTCCTTTCGCACCAGCGGCAAGATCGTGGCGCGCTTGGTGGACGTGGGCAGCCACGTTCAAGCGGGCCAGCTTCTGATGCGCCTGGACGTGGCGCAGGAAACGCTGCAAATTGCCACTTCGGACGCCGACGTGGAGGCCAGCCGCAGCCGCATCGCCAAACTGCACCTGGACATCACGCGCACCGAGGCCCTGCTGGCACGCAAATTTGCCTCGCAAGCTGAGCTCGACTCGCTCAAGCTCGCCCTCGACGAGGCCGAGGCGGGGCTCAAAATCGCCCTGGCACGCCAGCAAATCAACCTGAACCAGCGCGGTTTTTCCGAGCTGCGGGCCGAGCGCGCAGGCACGGTGACGGCCGTCTCAGCAGAAGCCGGGCAAGTGGTGGGTGCGGGCCAGCCCGTGCTCACCGTGGCCGCCGACGGCGCACGCGAAGTGGTGGTCAGCGTGCCGGAGTCCCGCGTGGACGAGTTGCGCCGCGCCAAAGACATGCAAGTCAGTGTGTGGGCATTGCCCGGCAAGCGCTACCACGCAGTGCTGCGTGAACTGGCGCCCGACACGGACACCGTCACCCGCACTTATTCGGCGCGCGTGGCGCTCACCAACGCGGACGCCGCCCTGCGCCTGGGCATGACAGCGGTCGTCAACCTCACCGATATCGACACGACCAGCGCTATCCGCCTACCACTTACGGCCATTTACAACAAGACAGGCGACGCGTTGGTGTGGGTGCTCAACCCCAAAACTACCCAGGTCAGCGCCAGAAAAGTGGTACTTGGCGGCGCGCAGAATGACACCGTCTGGGTCAAGGAAGGCCTCTCCAGCGGTGAAACCGTGGTCACCGCCGGCGCCAATCTGCTGGTCGAAGGCCAGAAAGTGCTCGTCACCGGGGCCAAACCATGAGCGGGATTAATCTGTCTGAGTGGGCGCTGCGCCACCGCCAGTTCACGGTTTTCTTGCTGCTGCTACTGGGGGTTTCTGGGTTTTTTGCCTACAACCAGCTAGGCCAAAAAGAAGACCCGGACTTCACCGTCAAGACCATGATCGTGCAGGTGGGCTGGCCGGGGGCGTCGGCCCAGCAAATGGCTGAACAGGTGGCAGACCGGCTGGAGAAAAAACTCCAGGAAGTGGCCGAGGTGGACTTCACCGCCAGCTACGTCAAGCCCGGCGTCACGCAGATCCGGGTCAACCTGCGCGAATCCACCGCCGCAGCCCAGGTGCCAAACGTCTGGTACCAGGTGCGCAAGAAGGTGGGCGACATCCAGTACACGCTGCCGCCGGGCGTGCAAGGACCGTTTTTCAACGACGAGTTTGGCGACACTTTTGGCAATCTGTACGCCATCACCGGCGACGGATTCACCACCACCGAGGTGCGCGATTTTGCCGACGCACTGCGCAACGAATTCCTGCGCGTGCCAGACGTGAACAAGGTTGAATTGCTCGGCGTGCAAGACCAAAAGGTCTATATCGAAGCGTCCAATGCCAAGCTCTCTTCCCTGGGCCTGGACCCCAGCCTGATTGCCAGCACGCTGGCTGCCACCAACAGCGTGGCTGCGTCGGGCACGGTCCAGGCGGGTTCTGAAGAGGTGCGCCTGACGGTGAGCGGTGAGTTTGAATCTGTAGACAAGATTGCCAATATCGGTATCCGTGCGGGAAACCGCACATTTCGCCTAGGCGACACTGCCGATGTACGTCGTGGCGTGATTGATCCGGCTACTTCCAAGATGCGCTTTAACGGCGAACCTGCTATTGGCTTGGCGGTGAGTATGCGTAAGGGTGGCGACGTGCTGCGTCTGGGAAAACAAGTGGACGCCACCGTCAAGCGCGTGCAAGCCCGCTTTCCGGTGGGGGTGCAAATCCACGCCGTCTCCGACCAACCGCGCGTGGTGGAGGAGTCGGTACACGAGTTCAAAAAAAGCTTGCTCGAGGCGGTGATCATTGTGTTGACGGTGAGCTTTTTCTCGCTGGGCGTGCGGCCTGGACTGGTGGTGGCGTTGTCGATTCCGCTGGTGCTTTTGATGACCTTTGGCGTGATGTACGCGCTGGGTATCGAGCTGCAACGCATTTCACTGGGCGCGCTCATCATCGCGCTGGGCTTGCTGGTGGACGACGCCATCATTGCAGTGGAAATGATGGCGCTCAAGCTCGAACAGGGCTGGGACAAGATGCGCGCGGCCACCTACGCTTATACCGTCACCGCCTTTCCCATGCTTACCGGAACACTCATCACGGCGGCTGGATTTTTGCCGGTGGGGTTGGCTCAGAGTAATTCGGGGGAATACGTTTTTTCGCTGTTTCAGGTGGTGGGGATATCACTGGTTTTGAGCTGGTTTGTGGCCGTGCTATTTACGCCTTACCTGGGCTTTCAGCTCCTCAAGACGCACACAGTCACGGGAGAGCACGACGAAGACGCGGTCTACCAGACCGGTGTGTACCAGTGGTTTCGGGGCGTGGTGGATGCGTGCCTTCGCTGGCGCCGCTGGGTGATTGCGGGTACGGTCGCTGCATTCATCGTGTCCATGGCCTTGTTCAACTTTGTGCCCAAACAGTTCTTTCCGGCCTCAGACCGGCCCGAACTTATGGTGGACTTGTGGATGCCACAGGCCGCGACTTTCGAGGCCAGCCAGCGCGAAGTCTTGGCGCTGGAGGCGCGTCTCAAAGGCGACCCGGATGTGGCTGCAGTGACCAGCTACATCGGCACCGGCAGCCCGCGCTTTTATTTGCCGCTGGACGTGCAAACGCCCCAGCTCAATCTGGGCCAGTTGATGGTGATGACGCATGGCGGCGAGGCGCGCGAGCGCGTGCTTGAGCGCATCGCCCATCTGTTTGAAACCGACTTCGCCTTTGTGCGCGGCCGCGTGAACCGGCTCGAAAACGGGCCACCTGTGGGCTATCCCATCCAGTACCGCGTGTTTGGCACGGACCTGGCCCAAGTGCAAGCCATTGCAGACCGCGTGGCGGGCGCCATGCGCGCCGAGTCGCATGTGCGCCGGGTCAACCAAGACTGGGGTGAGCGGCTCAAACAAGTGCGGGTGGAGGTAGACCAAGACAAAGCGCGCACCTTGGGGATCAGCTCGCAGCAGGTGCAAAACGCCTTACAGGCCTCGCTCTCGGGCCTTCTGGTAACCCAGTACCGCGAGGGGGATAAAACCATCGACGTTGTGAGCCGACTCGTAGCTTCCGAGCGCAGCGACCTGAACAACCTCAAGGACACCAAAATTTACCTGCGCGACGGCAAGTTCGTGCCGGTCTCGCAAGTGGCCTCCTTGGTGCTCGACAGCGAAGACAGCGTGCTGTGGCGGCGCAACCGCGTGCCCACGCTCACCGTGCGCGCGGACGTGGTGGGCGCCGAAGCGCCTGATGTAACCAAAGCTCTCACTCCGGGGATTGACGCCATTGCCGCCGAGCTGCCGCTGGGTTACGGAATCGAGATAGGCGGCACCCAAGAGTCAAGCCAAAAAGCCCAAGCCTCCATCTTTGCAGTCATGCCCCTCATGGGTATTGCCGTGCTCTTGTTGCTGATGCTGCAGTTGCAGGACATGAAAAAAATGGCCCTGGTGCTGTGCACGGCGCCGCTGGGCATGATTGGCGTGACCCTGGTGTTGCTGGGCTTTCGCATTCCCTTTGGTTTTGTAGCAATGCTGGGCGTGATTGCGCTGGCGGGCATGATCATCCGCAACTCGGTGATTCTGGTGGTGCAGATTGACCACGCGCTGGCCGAAGGGCTGAGCCTGTGGGAGGCCATCATTGAGTCCGCCGTGCACCGGCTTCGACCCATCATGCTGACCGCGCTGGCGGCCATCCTGGCCATGGTACCGCTGGTGCGCAGCGTGTTTTGGGGGCCTATGGCCTGGGCCATTATGGGCGGGCTGCTGGCTGCTACTGTTTTAACTCTGTTGTTTTTGCCTGCGCTCTATGCCAGTTGGTACGGCGCGGTGCGTCCCACGGGCGCGGCGGCAGTGCCGGGAGCTGCAGCATGAAATTGCCTTACCCAAAAACCTTCGTCACCCTTGCGCTGCTGGCGGCGTGCGGCGCGCACAGTGAGACTCTCAGCCTCCAGCAGGCCTTTCAAAATGCCTTGCGCACCGACCCCAGCATTCTGGCGGCAGAACAAGCCCTGCTGGCAGGTCGGGAAAAAGGCGTACAAGGTGATGCCTTGCTCATGCCCCAGGTCTCGCTGGGCGCCAGTGTGACCGGCATCAGCAGCCACGCCTATTCCAACTGGCCCGAGCCCGCCGCTGCTTTGGTGGCGCCCGACTCCTCCGGCCACGTCGGCGAAGCCGCTATCAAGGTGCTGCAGCCGCTCTACAACGCGACCTACAGCGCCAGCAAGCAGCAATTGCGCAGCCAAACGGCAGGAGCAGAAATCCGCTGGACGGCGGCAGTGCGAGACCTGTGTAAGCGGGTGGCCGAGAGCTACCTCGCCGTCTTGTCTGCACAGGAAAACCTGCGCGTCTCCCAGGCCGAGGAAGCCACGCTGGCAGAGCAGCGCGAACGGGCGCAAGCGCGCTTTGAGGTGGGCAGCGGCCGCGTTACCGACCTCCAGGAAGCCCAGGCCCGCCACGACGGCACGGTGGCCAAGCTGATTGGGGCGCGGTCGGCGCTGGCCTTACGCCAGGCGCAGTTTCAGTCGCTCACCGGTGCGTCCGCCCAGGGGCTGGCAGACCTGGCCCGCGTCAGCCGCCTGCCCGCGCCCGCGCCTGACTTACTGCGAGACTGGCAGCGCAAGGGTCTGGAGCGCAGCCCCTATGTGCAGTCCAAACGCATTGAGCTTGACGTGGCCCGCCAAGAGGTCGGCAAGTACCGTCTGGCCTCGCGCCCCACGCTCGATCTGGTGGGCGCCTACACCGCGAAAGGAAAAGGCGGCGACCTGTCTCCGCTGGTGGCCGCCGACCGCGAGCGCACCGCCAGCGTGGGCTTGCAGTTGAGCATTCCGCTATACACCGGCGGTGCCCTTGACTCCCGCGAGCGCGAGGCGCTGGCCAAAATGCGCCAGGCCGAGCAAGAGCTTGCTGGCGCGCAGCAAGACGTGCAACTGCAAATCCACGACGCCTATTTGGCCTTGCACACGGGGCTGGCGCGGGTGCAGGCCCTGCAGCGCGCCCAGGACTCAAGCCAAAGCGCGCTGGACGCCACGGTGCTCGGGCGCGACCTGGGCCTTCGCAGCCAGCCCGATGTGCTGGACGCGCAGCAGCGCTTCTATGCGGCGCAACTCGACGCATCGCAGGCGCGCATTGACGTGCTGCTGGCGCAAGTGCGTTTGGCCTGGGCGGCGGGCGAATTATCGGCAAACGACTTGCAAGCCATTGACGCCACCTTGTCGCCCTAAGCGCGGGGCCGGGCGCAGGATGACGCGGGGGCCGTTACCATGGACGGCAACTTCCACCGGTCCCCATTGACCCAGCCCCACAGCAAACAGGCGCACCATGCAAACCCTTTACCGCGAATTCACCACCCAGGCGCAGATTGACGCGCAGTACAACCCGTCTCTGGGCTTGAGCGACCCGGCCGCACCAGGCAAGCACTTTGTGGCGCAAAGCGCCTTGGCCCGCGCCACGCTCATGCACACGCTAGACGTTCCTTACGGCCCCACGCTGCATGAGACGCTGGACATCTTTCCGACTGATGCCCTCAACGCACCGGTGTTCGTGTTCATCCACGGCGGCTACTGGCGCGCGCTTTCCAGCAAGGAATTCAGCGGCGTGGCGCTGGGCCTGCAGCGCCGGGGCATTACCACGGTGGTGGTCAATTACGCGCTATGCCCGTTTGTCAGCATGGACGAGATCACCCGCCAGGTACGCGCGGCCGTGGCCTGGACGGTGCGCAACATCGCCCAATACGGCGGCGATCCGCAGCGCGTGGCCGTAGGCGGCCATTCGGCCGGGGGCCACCTCACCGCAATGTGCCTGCAAACCGAATGGGCGCGGGACTACGGACTGGCACCTGACCCGATCAAGGCCGCCCTGTGCATCAGCGGCCTGTACGATATTGCGCCCCTGCGCTACAGCTATCTGCAACCCATGATCCAGTTGGATGAGGGCGTCATCCGCCGCAACTCTCCGGCATTGACGGCCCAGCCCTGCGCCACGCCCACCTGGTTCACCTGGGGCGGCGCCGAGACGACCGAATTTGCGCGCCAAGCCCAGACCATGCATGCCGCCTGGCAGGCGCAAGGCAACCACGCAGAGTTGCGCGCCATTGACGGCGCCAACCACTTCACCGTGCTGGCCGGCTTTGAGCAGCCCGAAGGCGAACTTTGCCACTGGCTGGCTGGCCAACTCGGCCTGTGAGCCAGCGCACCGCCTGCGCTGTAACCGCAGTGACTTTGCAGGGGTAAACCCGATGTGCGCGCGCGCCTGCGCACCCGAAAATTGCGCATGCCCACGCCCCTGCCCGCCCACGCCGCTCTGCCAAGCCTCTACCGCGACCGCAAGCGCTACGCCTGGCTACTCTCCTTGCTGATTCCGGCCACGGTGCTGGTCGGCCCGGCGCTGATGTGGTTTACGGGAAAAGCCGGGGCGCTGTGGATTCCGGTGGTTTTTTTCTATGCCACCGTGCCGCTGCTCGACTACGTGCTGGGCGAAGACCGCAGCAACCCGCCTGAGTCCGCCGTGGCGGCGCTCGACGCGGACACCTACTACCGCTGGATCACCTATTTGCTCGCACCCGTGCTGTGGCTGTCCTTCATCTTTGGCGCCTGGTTTGCGGTGCGTATGGATTTGCCGCCGCACGGCTTGGTGGCGCTGGTGCTGATCAGCGGCTCGGTGGGGGGCTTTTGCATCAACCTGGGCCACGAGCTGGGCCACAAAAACACCGCGCTGGAACGCGCCCTGGCCAAGATCGTGCTCGCGCCCTCGGGCTATGGCCACTTTTACGTGGAGCACAACCGGGGCCACCACCGGGACGCGTCCACGCCGCTGGACCCGGCGTCTTCGCGCATGGGCGAATCCATCTACCGCTTTGTGCTGCGCGAAATGCCCGGCTCCTGGTTTCGCGCCTGGGAGCTGGAACGCACGCGCCTAAAACAGGCGGACCTGCCGCTGCTGTCTTGGCACAACCACATCGTGCAACCGGCCTTGCTAACGCTGGCCCTGTGGAGCGGCTTGGTGCTGTGGCTGGGCTGGACGGTGCTGCCGTTTTTGCTGGCGGCGTCGTTCTGGGCTAATTTTCAGCTCACCTCGGCCAACTACATCGAGCACTACGGCCTGCTGCGCCAGTTGCGCGCGCCGGGCAAATACGAGGCTTGTCAGCCCCACCATTCTTGGAACAGCAACCACATCTTTTCGAACTGGATCCTGTTTCACCTGCAACGCCACTCGGACCACCACGCGCACCCGCTGCGGCGCTACCAGTCGCTGCGCCACTTTGACGACCTGCCCACGCTGCCCAGCGGCTACTTTGGCATGTTCTTAGTCGCCTACGTGCCGCCGCTGTGGCGCTACGTGATGGACGAGCGCCTCTTGCGCGCCGTGGGTCACGACCTCAAACGCCTTAACCTCGACCCTGCTCAGCGCGAAGCGTTGATCGCTCGCCACGGCCTGCAAGCAGCCGCTTGATACGCACGCATTCACGCGCATACTTGCGCCCGCTTTTTTACTTTTAGCCAACGATGATCACCACCACCCACCACCGAATTTGCCCCCTGTGCGAGGCCTGCTGCGGCCTGGAGATCAAGGTAGAAGACCACAAGGTCATCAGCGTGCGCGGCCACGAGGCCGATGTGTTTAGTGCCGGCTACATCTGCCCCAAGGCGGTGGCGCTCAAAGACCTGCACGAAGACCCGGACCGCCTGCGCAGCCCCATGGTCAAGCGCAACGGCGTGCACGTGGCCGTCACCTGGGACGAGGCCTTTGCCGAAATTGAGCGCCGCCTGCCACCGCTCATGGCCGCGCACGGGCGCGACGCGGTGGGCCTGGTCACCGGTAACCCTTCCGCCCACAAAATCGGTTTGCTCACCTACTTCCCCAAACTGGCACGTGGCCTGGGCACGAAAACCATTTTTTCCGCCTCCAGCGTGGACCAAATTCCCAAGCAACTCGCCAGCGGCCTGATGTTTGGCAACTGGCTGTCCATCGCCGTGCCCGACATTGCACGCAGTGATTTGTTGATCGTTATCGGTGCCAACCCGCTGGCCAGCAACGGCAGCATGTGGACCGTGCCCGACTTCCGGGGCAAGGCCAAAGCCATGCAGGCGCGCGGCGGCCAACTCATCGTGATTGACCCGCGCCGCACCGAGACCGCAGCGGTGGCCGACGCGCACCACTTCATCCGCCCCGGCGCGGACGTGTTTTTGCTATCGGCCATGGTGCATACCCTGTTTGCCGAGAACCTGGTGCGCCTGGGCGCGGTGCAGGAATGGGTAACAGGCGTAGACGAAGTGCGCGCCGCAGTGGCGCCCTTTGCTCCCGAAGCAGTGGCCGCGCGCTGCGCCATAGACGCCGACACCATTCGCGCCCTGGCCCGACAGTTGGCCAATACGCCGCGCGCCGCCGTCTATGCCCGCATTGGCACCTGCACGCAGGAATACGGCACGCTGGCGAGCTGGCTGGTGGACGTGCTCAATGTGCTGACTGGTCATCTGGACGCCCCTGGCGGCGCCATGTTTGCCAACGCTGCCGCTTTTTCGGCCAACAGCAGTGGTGCTGCTGGGCGCGGCAAGGGCATTGCCACCGGGCGGCGCCAGTCACGCGTGAGCGGCGCGCCCGAGGTGATGGGCGAATTCCCTATCAACTGCATCGCCGAAGAGATCGAACAACCCGGCCCCGGCCAAATGCGCGCGCTCATTACCGTGGCCACCAACCCGGTGCTCTCGGTGCCCAACGGGCCGCGCTTGGCCAAGGCGCTGGACACGCTGGACTTCATGGTCAGCCTGGACATTTACCTCAACGAGACCACGCGCCACGCCGACGTGATCTTGCCCGGCCCCTCGCCCCTTGAGGACCTGCACTACGACGTCGCGTTTCCGCAAATGTCCTGGCGCAACCACGCGCGCTATAGCCCGCCGGTGTTTGCGCGCGCCGAAAATCAACCCGAGGAATGGGAAAACCTGCTGCGCATTGCGGCAATAGCCCAGGGCTTGGGCGCCGGGGTGGACATTGGCGCGCTGGATGATAGCCAGTTTGCCGACGACGCCCAACGCAGCTTTGGCCCCCACGCCGACGCGGTAATTGCAGCCACCCAAGGCCTGCGCGGCCCGCAGCGCGCGCTCGACCTGGCGCTGCGCGCCGGGCCCCATGGTGACGCCTTTGGCCAAAAGCCCGAAGGGCTGAACCTGCACAAAGTCATGGCGTCCAACCCCAGCGGCGGCATTGATCTGGGCGAACTGCAGCCGCGCATTCCCGAGATGCTGCGCACGCCCAGTGGCAAGGTAGAACTGGCACCGCCCTCGCTCTTGGCCGACCTGCCCCGCGCCCTGGCCGACTTGCAACGCCCCGCGCCCGACATGGTGGTGATTGGCCGGCGCGACGTGCGCACCAACAACAGCTGGATGCACAACCTGCCAACGCTGGCCAAAGGCCCGTTCCGCTGTACTGCGCTGGTTCACCCGGCCGACGCCGAACGCCTGGGCCTGGTTGAGGGCGCCATGGCCACCCTGGAAAACGCCCAGGCCAGCCTGCAAGCGCAAGTGCACATCAGCACCGACATGATGCCCGGCGTCGTCAGCCTGCCCCACGGCTGGGGCCACGACCTGCCCGGCGCCCAACTCTCAGTCGCCGCACAGCGGCCTGGCGTCAACCTCAACGCCCTGCTGGACGAGAAGCTGCGCGATCCGCTGTCGGGGAATGCGGTGTTGAGTGGGGTGGAGGTGCGGATGCGGGCGGTAGAAAGCGCGGCGGTCTGAGGCTTGCGGACGATTGGCCTAAACCCGCCAGATCACGCACATCATCCCGTCCAGCCCTGGCAAATTGGCGTAGAGCCGATGCGGCCCACGCGAAGATCGCCGCTTGTCAGCCTCGGCCGCGATCTCGGCGCGCAAGCCCAGCGCGTCCCGCTCGCTGCGCCCCAGGGTAAATGCAAAGGATGCGCCGAAGCGCCATTACATATTGCGCCGGTACTGCCCCCCCACCTCAAACAGCGCATTCGTAATCTGCCCCAGCGAGCAGACGCGCACCGCGTCCATCAGCACTTCAAAGACGTTGTCGTTGGCAATCACGGCTTGTTGCAGGCGGGCCAGCATGGCGGGGGACTGGTCAGCGTGGCGGGCGTGGAAGGCGTGCAGGCGTTCTAGCTGGCTGGCTTTTTCGGCGTCAGTGCTGCGGGCAAGTTCCAGCTTGTCCATCACCTGGTCGCCGTGCGGGTTGCGGAAGGTGTTGACGCCGATGATGGGCAGCTCGCCGGTGTGTTTTAGCATCTCGTAGTGCATGGATTCGTCTTGAATCTTGCCGCGCTGGTAGCCGGTTTCCATAGCCCCGAGCACGCCACCGCGCTCGGCAATTTTCTCGAACTCCGCCAACACCGCTTCTTCGAGCAGCTCGGTCAGCTCTTCAATGATGAAAGCGCCTTGGCCGGGGTTCTCGTTCTTGGCCAGGCCCCATTCGCGGTTGATGATGAGCTGGATCGCCATGGCGCGGCGCACCGATTCTTCGGTGGGCGTGGTGATGGCTTCGTCAAACGCGTTGGTGTGCAGGCTGTTGCAGTTGTCGTAAATCGCAATCAGCGCTTGCAGCGTGGTGCGGATGTCGTTGAACTGGATCTCTTGCGCGTGCAGGCTGCGGCCACTGGTCTGGATGTGGTATTTGAGCTTTTGGCTGCGCTCGTTGGCGCCGTATTTTTCTTTCATGGCCACCGCCCAGATGCGTCGCGCCACGCGGCCCATGACGGTGTATTCCGGGTCCATGCCATTGCTGAAGAAAAAGCTCAGGTTGGGCGCAAAGTCGTCAATGTGCATGCCGCGCGCGAGATACGCTTCCACGAACGTGAAGCCATTGGAAAGCGTAAACGCCAGCTGGCTGATCGGGTTGGCGCCAGCCTCGGCGATGTGGTAACCGCTGATGGACACGCTGTAGAAATTGCGCACGTCGTGGTGCACAAAATACTGCGCAATGTCGCCCATCACCTTCAATGAAAACTCGGTCGAGAAGATGCAGGTGTTCTGGCCCTGGTCTTCTTTCAGAATGTCGGCTTGCACCGTACCGCGCACATTGGCCAGCACCCATTCCTTGATCTTGGCGGCCTCGGTGTCGGTGGGTTCGCGGCCGTTGTCCGTCTTGAACTTGGTCGTATTCTGGTCGATGGCGGTGTTCATGAACATGGCCAAAATGCTGGGCGCGGGGCCGTTGATCGTCATGCTGACCGAGGTGCTGGGGTTGCACAGATCAAAGCCGCCGTACAGCACCTTCATGTCGTCGATGGTGGCGATGCTCACGCCGCTGTTACCCACCTTGCCGTAGATGTCCGGGCGCGGGTCGGGGTCGTTGCCGTAGAGCGTGACCGAGTCAAAGGCGGTGGACAAGCGCTTGGCCGCCATGCCGCTGCTAAGAAGCTTGAAGCGCGTGTTGGTGCGAAAGGCGTCGCCTTCGCCGGCAAACATGCGGGTCGGGTCTTCGCCCTCGCGCTTGAAGGCAAAAGTGCCGGCGGTGTAGGGGTAGCTGCCGGGCACGTTGTCCAGCATCAGCCACTTCAAGATTTCGCCGTGGTCTTCGTACTGGGGCAGGGCGACCTTGCGGATGGTGGTGCCACTGAGGGACTTGGTGGTCAGCGCGGTGCGAATCTCTTTGTCGCGGATTTTCACCACGTATTCGTCACCCGCGTAAGCCTTTTGCATTTCGGGCCACTGCGTGAGCAGTTTTTTGGCGGCGGCGTCTTGCACGTCTTCACGCTCTTGCGCCAAGCCCAAAGCCGCCTCGGCGGCGCGGGCTTTGGCGGGGCGGCCCACTTGCAGCATGGCGGCGGCAGCTTGCAACTGCTGGATCTCGCGGGCGAGTTGCGCTTGGGCGCGAGCGCGCTTTTTGTAACCGCGCACCGTGTCGCTGATCTCCGCCAAATAGCGCGTGCGCGCTGCGGGCACGATGGGCATTTGGTTGCTGCTGTGGCGCACACCGGCCACTGGCAGCAGACGCTGCGCGGGCACCGACAGGCCCAGGGTCTGCAGGCGCGGCAGCATGGCCTGGTAGAGCGCCGTGACGCCGTCGTCGTTAAAGCGCGCGGCCATGGTGCCAAAAACGGGCATGCTTTCCATGGGCGTGGTCCAGGCCTCGCGGTTGCGCTGAACTTGCTTGGCCACGTCGCGCAGCGCGTCGCTTGCGCCTTTGCGGTCAAACTTGTTGATAGCCACAAACTCGGCAAAGTCGAGCATGTCAATTTTTTCCAACTGGCTGGCCGCGCCAAACTCGGGCGTCATCACATACAGAGGCACGTCCACCAGCGGCACGATGGCCGCGTCGCCCTGGCCGATGCCAGAGGTCTCGACCACGATCAAATCAAAACCGGCCACTTTGCAGGCGGCAATCACGTCGGGCAGCGCCTGGCTGATTTCAGAGCCAAAGTCTCGTGTAGCCAAGGAGCGCATAAAGACGCGGGCACCCGGGTCTTTCGTGGTGGTCGCCCAAGGCGAAATGGCGTTCATGCGAATGCGGTCGCCCAACAAAGCGCCACCACTTTTGCGCCTGGACGGATCAATTGAGATGACCGCAATGCGCAGCGTGTCGCCACAGTCCAGGCGCAGGCGGCGAATCAACTCGTCGGTCAGCGAAGACTTGCCCGCGCCGCCGGTGCCGGTGATGCCAATGCTCGGGATATGGGTGGCCGCGGCCTGGGTGCGCAGGGCTTGCAGCGTGGCGTCATTGACCTTGCCGGCCTCGACCACGGTTAAAAACTGCGCCAGTGCGCGCCAATGGGCGTCGCTATGCCCCTGAAAGGCGGCCAGATCGCTGGGCGCATAGGGCGCCAGATCGTGGTCGCAGCGCATCACCATCTCGCCAATCATGCCGGCCAAGCCCATTTTTTGGCCGTCTTCGGGGCTGTAAATGCGCGTCACGCCATAGGCTTGCAGTTCCGCAATCTCGGACGGGACGATCACGCCGCCGCCGCCGCCAAACACCTTGATGTGCGCGCCGCCCCGGCTCTTGAGCAGATCGACCATGTACTTGAAGTACTCCACATGGCCGCCCTGGTAGGAGCTGATCGCAATGCCCTGCACGTCTTCCTGCAAGGCAGCCGTCACCACCTCTTCCACGCTGCGGTTGTGGCCCAGGTGGATCACCTCGGCACCCATGCCTTGCAGAATGCGGCGCATGATGTTGATGGCCGCGTCGTGGCCGTCAAACAGGCTCGCAGCGGTGACAAAGCGCACCTTTTGGCTGGGGCGGTAGTTGGCCAGGGCTTGGTATTCAGCGGAAAGATCGGTCATGGTGGGCGGTCTCGGTGGGTTTGCCATTGTTCTTGCGCTGAGTTGACGTTTACGTTAACGTCAACTCGGAGCCCCAGACTGTAAACCATCGCGCCGGGTTGGCGATAATGCGGCCAAACTTATCTGCCCCTATGACCTTCCTCGCACTGGACATTGGCAACACCCGCCTCAAGTGGGCGCTGTACGCATCACCCCTTCCCGGGGCAGAACTGTTGGCCCATGGCGCCGAGTTTCTGGAAAACATCGACAAACTGGCCGACGGTGTCTGGGCCACGCTGGCGCAGCCCCAGCACATTCTGGGCTGCGTGGTGGCGGGCGACGCCATCAAACGCCGGGTGGAAGAGCAACTCGAACTCTGGGACGTGACGCCGCAATGGGTGGTGGCCAGCGACGCCGAAGCGGGTCTGAGCAACGGCTACGATCACCCCAGCCGCCTGGGCGCCGACCGCTGGGTGGCAATGATTGGCGCCTACCACCGCATGCTGGCCCAGGCCGCGCCCCGGCCCATGGTGGTGGTAATAGTCGGCACGGCGGTGACGGTAGAGGCGATTTCGCCCGACGGGCGCTTTTTGGGCGGTTTTATCCTGCCGGGCCACGGCATCATGCTGCGTGCGCTGGAGTCGGGCACCGCCGGTCTGCACGTGCCCACGGGCGAGGTGTGCCCTTTTCCCACCAATACCAGCGACGCGCTCACCAGCGGCGGCACCTACGCCATTGCCGGTGCGGTGGAATGCATGGTGCAGCACGTGCGCCAGCGCTGCGGCGAAGAGCCGCTGTGCATCATGACGGGCGGCGCCGGCTGGAAAATGGCGCCCAGCATGACGCGCCCTTTTGAGCTGGTGGACAACCTGATTTTTGACGGCCTGCTGGTGATCGCCCAGCGGCGTTTTGGCACGCGCTAAGACAGTTCTAATCGCGCTGGGTTAGGCGGCCTTTACCAACCAAGCCTCGGCCAAGCGCACCCAGTAGCTCGCGCCCAGCGGAATCAGGCGGTCGTTGAAGTCGTAGCTGGGGTTGTGCAACATGCACGGGCCGCCGCCATGGCCCAGGCTGCGGTGGTCACCGTCGCCATTGCCCAAGAACACATAGCAGCCCGGTTTGGCCATCAACATATAGGCAAAGTCTTCGGCGCCCATGGTGGGCTCCTGCGTCTGGATGCGTTCCGCACCCACCAGCGCGGTCATGACGCTGCGGGCAAAGTCGGCCTCGGGTGCGCTGTTGATGGTGGGCGGGTAGTTGCGCCGAAACTCAAACTCGCATTCCACGCCAAAGGCTGCCGCCGTGTGCTGCGCCACTTCGCGCATGCGCTGCTCCAGCAAATCCAGCACGTCAAAGGTGAAAGAGCGCACCGTGCCCTGCAACTCGCAAAAATTGGGAATCACATTGGTGGCTTCGCCCGCGTGGATCATGGTGACCGAGATCACCCCGGCGTCAATGGGCTTGAGGTTGCGGCTCACAATCGTCTGAAAGGCTTGCACCATCTGGCAGGCCACGGGCACCGGATCAAGCCCCAGGTGCGGCATCGCGCCGTGCGCGCCCTTGCCTCGGATGGTGATCTTGAATTCGTTGCTCGACGCCATCACCGGCCCGGCGCTGACCGCAAAGTTGCCTTGCGCAATGCCCGGCCAGTTGTGCATGCCAAACACGGCGTCCATGGGAAATTGTTCAAACAGGCCTTCTTTGATCATCTCGCGCGCACCGCCGCCGCCCTCTTCGGCCGGCTGAAAAATCAAATAAACGGTGCCGTCAAAGTCGCGGTGCGTGCTCAGGTAGTGGGCCGCCGCCAGCAGCATGGCGGTGTGGCCGTCGTGGCCGCAGGAATGCATCTTTCCCGGATGCACGCTGGCGTGGGCAAAGGTGTTGGCCTCTTGCATGGGCAAGGCGTCCATGTCGGCGCGCAAGCCAATGGCACGCGTAGACGTGCCCGCCTTGACGATGCCCACCACACCGGTGGTGCCCAGGCCCCGGTGGATGGGAATGCCCCACTCCGTCAGTTTGGCCGCCACCACGTCGGCGGTGCGCACCTCCTTAAAGCACAGCTCGGGGTGGGCGTGCAGGTCGCGCCGAATGGCGGCAATGGTCGGGGCGTGGTGGACGATGGATTCGATCAAATGCATAAGTGGGCCTTGGAAAATTCCGCAAAATAGCCGGTGCGGCTGGCGCGGGCTTGCTACCATGGGCGCTATTTTCTCCCCACAGCGCTGCGCGCCTAAGTCACCATGCCAGAGACCATTCGCATCCACGCCGACACATCGCCCGGCACCCGCAATGTCATAGGCGCCTGCCCGCACGATTGCCCGGACACCTGCTCGCTGGTCACCACGGTGCAGGACGGCGTGGCGGTCAAGGTTCAGGGCAATCCGAACCATCCGCAAACGGACGGTGTCTTGTGCAACAAAGTGGCGCGCTATACCGAACGCACCTACCACCCCGAGCGCCTCTTGCAGCCACTGCGCCGCAGCGGCCCCAAGGGTTCCGGCCAGTTCACGCCGGTGTCCTGGGACGAGGCGCTGGCCGACATTGCGCAGCGCCTGCAATCCATCGTGGCAGACCCCCAGCGCGGCCCGCAAGCCGTGTTGCCTTACAGCTACGCCGGCACCATGGGCTGGGTCCAAGGCGAGGCCATGGCCGACCGCTTCTTCAACCGCATGGGCGCCTCGCTGCTGGAGCGCACCATTTGCGCCTCCGCCGGGGGCGCCGCCCTGGACGCCACGCTGGGTGGCAAGGTGGGTATGCGGGTGGAATTTTTTGCCGAGTCCAAGCTCATCCTCATCTGGGGCAGCAACCCCATTGGCAGCAATCTGCACTTTTGGCGTTACGCCCAAGCGGCCAAGCGCAAGGGCGCCAAACTCATTTGCATTGACCCGCGCAAGACCGAAACCGCAGAAAAGTGCCACGAACACATCGCCCTGCGCCCCGGCACCGACGCCGCGCTGGCGCTGGCGCTGATGCAGCAGCTCATCGTCCACGACTGGCTGGACCACGACTACATTGCGTGTCACACCCTGGGTTGGGATGCACTGCGCGAACGCGCGCTGCAGTGGCCGCCCGAACGCGCGGCAGAAATTTGCGGCATCACCGTGGCGCAGATTGAGTCACTGGCCCGGGACTATGGCGCCAGCGTGGCCAGCGGCGCACCGGCCGCCATTCGCCTGAACTACGGCATGCAGCGCGCGCGCGGCGGCGGCAATGCGGTGCGTGCAGTGGCCTGCCTGCCCGCGCTCATTGGCGCCTGGCGCCACCGGGCCGGGGGCATGCTGCTGTCGGCCTCAGGCACCCATGGGTTTGACAATTCAGCGCTCCGCCGCCCCGACTTGCGCAAGAGCGGTCCGGTCCGCAGCGTAAACATGAGCACCATTGGTGACGACTTGCTGCGCCCAGCCAGCGCCGATTTCGGCCCCGAGATCGACGCACTTATCGTCTACAACAGCAACCCGGTGGCGGTCGCCCCCGATTCGGGCAAGGTGGTGCAAGGCTTTGGCCGCGAAGACCTGTTTACCGTGGTGCTGGAACATTTCCAGACCGACACCGCCGATTACGCCGACTACATCCTGCCGGCCACCACGCAGCTCGAGCACTGGGACGTCCACACCACCTACGGCCACACCGACCTCCTGCTCAACCGCCCAGCCATCGCGCCCGTGGGCCAAGCCCGCACCAATACCGATATCTTCCGAGCCCTGGCGCAGGCCATGGGTTACACAGAGCCCTGCTTTGCCGATGACGACCTGGCCCTGTGCCGCATGGCGTTTGACGCGCGGGTGGACTTTGCGCAGCTACTGGAAAACGGCTTTATCAGCCTGCCTGCTCCAGAAGTACCGTTCGCCGAGGGCGGCTTTGCCACGCCCTCGGGCAAGTGCGAGTTTTTCAGCGCGCGCCTGGCCGCGTCCAGCGGCGACGGGCTGCCCGACTACTTGCCCAATTACGAACCCGCAGACGCCAACAACAGCTATCCGCTGGCCATGATTTCCCCACCGGCGCGTAATTTCATGAACTCGACCTTCGTCAATGTCAAAAGCCTGCGTGCCATTGAAGGCGAGCCCTTGCTGGAAATCAGCGCCGAGGATGCGACCGCCCGCTCCATCAACAGCGGTGACTTGGTGCGCGTCTTCAATGCCCGGGGACAATACCACTGCAAAGCCAAGGTGAGCCCGCGAGCGCGGCCTGGCGTGGTCAATGGTCTGGGTGTTTGGTGGCGCAAGCTCGGGCCCATGGGAACCAATGTGAATGAAGTCACGGGCCAACAACTCACCGACATGGGCCGCGCGCCCACGTTTTACGACTGCGCAGTCCAAGTGGAGAAAAGCCCGCCAGCACCTAGCCTCGGCACCTGAACAAGGCGCAGCGAAGGGCCTCGCCCTGCCCGCCTTTTGCTAAGGCTTGGGCTGCGCGAAGTTCAGCACGCGGGTGGCAATCCAGGTTTCCACCAGAAAACACACCAAAGCCAGCAAAAAGCACACCACGCCGGCCAGAAAACTGACGATCGAGATGCGCAAGCCCTGAAAGTTCAGCGTTTCACCCAGAAACAGCACGATGATGGTCAATCCAATACACACCGCACACAGCGTAAGCAGCGCAATACTGCAGTTGGCCAGCAAACCCCGGCGGCGCAGCTCGGCCAGTTCCTTGAAAATTTTGTCGTGTTCGTGCGCGTCGGTGTGGGTTTGGATGCTTCTTTCCAGCAAGCGCGCCCGGTCAATGATGCGGGCCAAGCGGTTCGCCACCGCGCCAATCATTCCCGACACGGCCGTCAACAAGAACACGGGGGCGACGGAGAGTTGAATACCGTGGGCGACAGTGTCTGGATCCAGAGGCAACAACATGGCAAATTTCCTTCAAAAAAAAACGCCAACTGAAAAGTTGGCGTTTTGAAAACAACGCGTACGCTGTTTTGTTGGTTGCGCGAGTAGGATTTGAACCTACGACCTTTGGGTTATGAGCCCAACGAGCTACCAGGCTGCTCCATCGCGCGGTATGTTGATATTCTAACTTAAACTGCAGCCTTTGTGGCGTCATCTTCGACTATTTCGCTACGTTCGACCAATTCAACCAAAGCCATAGGCGCATTGTCACCCACGCGGAAACCCATTTTCAGGATGCGTGTGTAGCCGCCTGGACGGGCTTTGAAACGGGGACCAAGTACGTCGAACAGCTTGGTCACGCTGTCACGGTCACGCAGACGGTCAAAAGCTAAGCGGCGATTGGCCAGGGTGGCTTCTTTGGCCAAAGTGATCATGGGCTCGACCACGCGGCGCAATTCCTTGGCCTTGGGGACGGTGGTCTTGATGGCTTCGTGGGCAATCAAGGAGTTCATCATGTTGCGGAGCATCGCCAAGCGGTGTGAGCTTGTGCGGTTCAGTTTGCGTAATCCGTGTCCGTGGCGCATTTTTAATTTCCTTCAATCTACTATTTACGAGCAGCCGTACCAGGTACTGCTCTGGGCGCTGAGCCACAAGGGCTCAAATTTAATTAACGCTTTTCAAGCGCCGCAGGCGGCCAGCTTTCCAGCTTCATGCCAAGCGTCAGACCGCGAGAAGCCAAAACTTCCTTGATCTCATTGAGCGATTTACGGCCCAAATTAGGCGTCTTGAGCAACTCGTTCTCGGTGCGCTGGATCAGGTCACCGATGTAATAGATGTTCTCAGCCTTCAGGCAGTTCGCAGAGCGTACCGTGAGTTCGAGCTCATCGACCGGACGCAACAAAATCGGGTCAAACTTGGCTTCGCGGCTAGACGCTGCGGGACCAAAGCCTGGCAACTCATTGCCTTCCAACTGTGCAAACACAGCGAGCTGTTCCACCAAGATGCGGGCCGACGAGCGGACCGCGTCTTCGGCACTGACAGCACCGTTGGTTTCAATGTCCACCACCAGCTTGTCCAAATCGGTACGCTGCTCAACGCGAGCGCTTTCAACCACGTAGCTCACGCGCTTCACAGGCGAGAACGACGCATCCAACACCATACGACCGATGGACTTGGTGGGCTCGTCCGCGTGGCGACGCATGGAACCGGGCACATAACCACGGCCTTTTTCGACCTTGATCTGCATGTCGAGCTTGCCGCCCGAAGACAGATGGGCAATGACGTGCGAAGGGTTGATGATTTCAACGTCGTGCGGCGTCTGGATGTCGGCGGCAGTAACCACGCCTTCGGTGTCCTTGCGCAGGCTCAGGGTAACTTCGTCGCGGTTGTGCAACTTGAAGACCACGCCCTTGAGGTTCAGCAAGATATTGACCACATCTTCCTGGATGCCGTCAATCGACGAGTACTCGTGCAAGACGCCGGCAATCGTCACTTCGGTGGCGGCGTAGCCGGGCATCGAAGAGAGCAAAACGCGACGCAGCGCGTTTCCGAGCGTGTGGCCATAACCACGTTCAAAGGGCTCCAAAGCCACTTTGGCGCGGTTCAGACCGACTTGCTCGACACTGATTGACTTCGGCTTCAACAAATTATTTTGCATTCAAACTTCCTCTCAATACCCCCGACTCGTTACGTCGGTAAGGCTGGTGAAGCGCCTAAAACGCAGCAAGCTGCGTAATAGGGACAATAAAAACGACCCAAACGCAACTAGCGTGAGTACAACTCAACAATCAGCGATTCGTTGATATCAGCACCAAACATGTCACGGTCAGGAACAGCCTTGAAGGTGCCCTCTGCCTTGTCAGCGTTCACGTCCACCCAAGAAGGCATGCCAACTTGTTGTGCCAATTGCAGGGCTTCAGCAATGCGGTTTTGCTTCTTGGACTTGTCACGGATGGCGAGCATATCGCCGGCCTTGACCATGTAAGAAGGGATATTGACCGATTGACCGTTCACGGTAATAGCCTTGTGTGACACCAACTGACGCGCTTCAGCGCGTGTGGAGCCAAAGCCCATGCGGTAAACGACGTTGTCCAAGCGCGACTCGAGCAAGAACAAGAGGTTAGCACCGGTGTTGCCCTTACGACGATCAGCTTCTTCAAAATAACGGCGGAATTGACGCTCCAGCACACCGTACATGCGCTTGACTTTTTGCTTCTCGCGCAATTGCAGTCCGTAGTCGGAGGTGCGGGCGCCAGAGGTGCGGCCATGCTGACCGGGCTTGGAGTCGAATTTGGCCTTGTCTCCAATGGCGCGACGAGCGCTCTTGAGAAACAGGTCCGTGCCTTCACGGCGTGAGAGTTTGGCCTTGGGGCCTAGATAGCGTGCCACTTGAACTTCCTTTTTATGTCATCTGCCGCACAAAATGCGGGAGCCGACAACTGTCGTTGTCGGCGGTGGGCTTGTTGAAAAATTAGATACGACGGCGCTTTTGTGGGCGGCAACCGTTGTGCGGCACCGGTGTCACGTCAGCAATCATATTAATCCGGATACCGAGTGCGGCCAAAGCGCGCACCGACGATTCGCGACCGGGGCCGGGGCCCTTGATCTCGACGTCGAGGTTCTTGATACCTTGTTCCAAAGCAGCGCGACCGGCCACTTCAGAAGCTACCTGGGCAGCGAAAGGCGTCGACTTGCGTGAGCCTTTGAAACCCTGGCCACCCGACGAAGCCCACGACAAGGCGTTGCCTTGGCGGTCCGTGATCGTGATGATGGTGTTGTTGAAAGACGCATGCACGTGGGCGATACCATCCGCCACATTCTTGCGGACTTTCTTGCGGACACGTTGTGCGGCGCTGTTTGAAGGAGCTTTTGCCATAGTGTTGTCTTAATCCGTCTTATTTCTTCAGAGATGCAGCAGCCTTGCGCGGGCCTTTGCGGGTACGTGCATTGGTGCGTGTGCGCTGTCCGCGCATGGGCAAACCACGGCGATGGCGAAAGCCACGGTAGCAACCGATGTCCATCAATCGCTTGATGTTCATGGTGGTTTCCCGGCGCAAGTCACCCTCGATAGTGAATTCGGCGATTGCATCGCGAATTTTTTCGAGGTCACCGTCGGTCAAGTCCTTGACCTTTTTGGAATATGCAATGCCACATGCTTCGCAGATTTTGCGAGCGCGTGTGCGTCCGATTCCAAAGATTGCGGTCAGACCGATCTCAGAATGCTTTTGCGGCGGAATATTGATACCAGCGATACGTGCCATTTACGTCCTCTTAAACTCTAGCCATTAACCCTGGCGTTGTTTGTGACGTGGATCAGTACAGATCACACGCACAACGCCTTTACGACGAATGATTTTGCAGTTACGGCAAATTTTCTTGACCGAAGCCGAGACTTTCATTTTTTCTCTCCTAAAACTTTTACAACTCTTGTGCAACCCGCCATTTTGACAGATTTACCAACTCCAAAACCAACTTGCTCGCCTTAAGTTGCCTAACTTTTACCAGTTAAGACGACTTGAAGCTGGCCTTCTTCAACAAGGAGTCGTATTGCTGCGACATCATGTAGTTCTGGACCTGGGCCATGAAATCCATGGTCACCACAACAATAATCAAAAGCGACGTACCACCAAAATAAAATGGCACGTTGTATTTCAATATCAAAAACTCGGGTAACAGACACACAAAGGTGATGTACACAGCGCCCGCCAGTGTCAGGCGCAGCAGAATCTTGTCTATGTACTTGGCAGTCTGGTCACCGGGGCGAATACCGGGGATGAAAGCGCCGCTTTTCTTCAGATTGTCCGCCGTCTCACGGCTGTTGAACACCAAAGCGGTGTAGAAGAAGCAAAAGAACACAATCGCACTGGCGTACAACATCACATAGATGGGCTGACCAGGACTCAAGGTGCCGGCAATATCTTTCAACCAGCGCATGGATTCACCGGAGCTAAACCAGTTAGCGATGGTAGCGGGCAACAAAATGATAGATGAGGCGAAGATGGGGGGAATAACACCCGCCATGTTCAGCTTCAGAGGCAAGTGCGACGATTGACCGCCGTACACCTTATTACCTACCTGGCGTCGGGCGTAATTCACCAGAATCTTGCGTTGACCGCGCTCCACGAACACCACAAAGTAGGTCACCAAAGCAACCAGCACTACAATCAGCAGCGCCACAATAATGCTCATGGCCCCGGTTCGCACCAGCTCAAGCAAACCACCGATCGCATTGGGCAAGCCTGCCGCAATACCACCGAAAATCAGAATAGAGATACCGTTACCTAAGCCGCGCTCGGTAATCTGCTCACCCAGCCACATCAAAAACATGGTCCCGGCCGTCAGTGTTACCACCGAAGTGACACGAAATCCCATGCCTGGAGAAACTACCAGACCTGCCGACGCCTCAAGCGCCAGCGAAATACCAACCGACTGGAACAGGGCCAAGCCCAGTGTTCCGTAACGCGTGTACTGCGTGATTTTGCGGCGACCCGCTTCGCCTTCTTTTTTCATCTGCTCAAACGCCGGCAATACGTAGCCGAGCAATTGCATGATGATAGACGCCGAGATATACGGCATGATTCCAAGCGCAAAAATCGTGAAACGCGACAGTGCGCCACCCGAAAACATATTGAACAAGCTCAATATGCCGCCTTGCTGACCCTTGAACAACTGTTGCAGTTGGTTGGGATCAATGCCAGGCACCGGAATGTGCGCACCAATGCGGTACACCACCAGCGCCAACAAAAGGAACATCAGTCGACGACGCAGGTCGCCGAACTTGTCCGTCTTGTTGGATTGTGCTGCGTTTGTTGCCACGGGTATATCTCGAAAAGCCAGATTTAAGCGATGCTTCCGCCAGCAGCCTCAATGGCCACTTTGGCGCCAGCAGTCACACTCAAACCAGTCAATTTGACGGCCTTGGTGATTGCACCGGTGTTGATCACTTTCACGACCTTGGCGATTTGACCGATCAAGCCCGCTTGCTTCAAAGTCAACACGTCGACTTCAGGCAAACCCAACAACTCGAGAGTTGTGAGCGTGATTTCAGCGTTGAATTTCAGCAAATGCGACTTGAAGCCACGCTTGGGCAGGCGGCGATGCATAGGCATCTGTCCACCTTCAAAGCCTACCTTGTGGTAGCCACCCGAACGGGATTTTTGTCCCTTGTGACCACGGCCAGCGGTTTTACCCAGGCCAGATCCAATACCGCGACCAACGCGACGCTTGGCGTGTTTAGCGCCATCTGCGGGCTTAATGCCATTGAGTTCCATCATTAATCCCTTAGAGCACTTTGACCAGATAACTGATCTTGTTGATCATGCCGCGAACTGCGGGCGTGTCTTCCAACTCGCTGGTGCTGTTCATCTTGCGCAGTCCCAGGCCACGCACGGTGGCGCGGTGGGATTCTTTGCATCCAATCGGGCTGCGAACCAGTTGGATTTTTACTGTTTGTGGTGTCGTCATGTTCAGTACCCCGTATTAAACGAAGATCTCTTCAATTGTTTTTCCACGCTTGGCAGCAACCTGGGCGGGCGTTGTCGAAACCGACAATGCGTCCAGAGTGGCGCGAACCATGTTGTAGGGGTTGGTCGAACCGTGGCTTTTGGCAACGATGTCGGTGATACCCACGACTTCAAACACGGCGCGCATTGGGCCGCCGGCGATGATGCCGGTTCCCTTGGGAGCCGGAGCCATCATCACATTGGCTGCACCGTGGTGGCCCATCACTTTGTGGTGGATCGAACCGTTTTTCAGGCTGACCTTGATCATGTTGCGACGGGCTTCTTCCATCGCTTTTTGCACGGCAGCAGGCACTTCTTTCGATTTGCCCTTGCCCATGCCGATGCGGCCATCGCCATCACCGACCACGGTCAGTGCTGCAAATCCGAGAATACGACCACCCTTTACCACTTTGGTAACGCGGTTGATCGCGATCATCTTTTCGCGCAGACCGTCCTCTGGCCCTTCGGCCTTGCCCTGCATTTTTGCTTGTACTTTAGCCATCTTTATTTCCGATCTGCTTAAAACTGCAAGCCGGCTTCGCGGGCTGCGTCTGCCAAGGCTTTGACCCGACCGTGGTAGGCGAAGCCTGCGCGGTCAAATGCAACTTTTTCGATGCCGGCGGCTTTGGCTTTTTCAGCCACAAGCTTGCCAACCATTTGGGCTGCTGCGACGTTTCCGCCTTTGCCAGAGCCACCGAGCGCGGTGCGCACATCGGCCTGGGCGGTAGACGCCGTCGCCAACACCTTGCCACCGTCGCCAGAAATCACAGTTGCATAAATATGCAAGTTGGTGCGGTTCACGGTCAAGCGTGCCACGCCTTGAATTGCAATACGAATGCGGGTCTGACGGGACCGGCGAAGACGTTGCTCTTTCTTTGTCAACATGGTGCAGCCCCTTATTTCTTCTTGGTTTCTTTAATCGTGATCTTCTCATCCGAATAACGGATGCCTTTGCCTTTGTAGGGCTCGGGTGGGCGAACATCACGAATCTCAGCGGCGATTTGACCCACACGTTGGCGGTCAGCACCTTTGATCAAAATTTCGGTAGGCGTCGGCGTTGCCACCGTGATGCCGACGGGCATGTCGATATTGACAGGGTGCGAATAGCCCACCGCCAAATTCAACTTGTTGCCGGTGGCCTGGGCTTTGTAACCCACACCGATCAAGGTGAGCTTTTTCTCAAAGCCCTTGGTCACACCCACCACCATGTTGTTAACCAACTGGCGCATCGTGCCCGACATAGCATCCGATTCGCGAGAATCGTTCGCTGGGGAGAAGCTCAATTTACCGGCTTCGTTAACGATCTTGACCAAGGCGTTTTGCGCCAAGTTCAAGCTGCCGCCCGCAGCTTTAACATTGATCTGGTCGTTTTGCAACGTCACATCAACACCAGCCGGGACCAAAATAGGAAGTTTACCTACACGAGACATATTTATTACTCCTCAATGCAGGGTTAAGCTACGTAGCACAAAACTTCGCCACCGACACCGGTAGCGCGGGCTTTGCGATCGGTCATCACGCCCTGGGGCGTTGTGACAATAGCCACACCCATGCCGTTTTGGACCTGAGGAATCGCGTCACTGCCGCGATAAACGCGCAAGCCAGGACGGCTGACGCGCTCAATGCGCTCAATAACAGGGCGACCTGCGTAATATTTCAGGGCGATTTCCAATTCAGACTTGCCGTCTGTAGTAGAAACTTTGAAACCATCGATATAGCCTTCGTCCTTCAGGACTTGGGCGATGGCGACCTTCACTTTGGAGGAAGGAACCAGAACGGTAGCTTTGGCAACCATTTGCGCGTTACGGATACGCGTCAACAGGTCGGCAATGGGGTCACTCATACTCATATTTGTTCTCCTGCCTGCTTACCAGCTCGCCTTGACGATGCCAGGGATTTCCCCTGCAAACGCCATTTCGCGGATTTTTGCTCGGGCCAGACCGAAATGCTGGAATGTGCCACGTGGACGTCCGGTGATCGCGCAGCGGTTACGCTGGCGGGTCGGGTTGGCGTTACGCGGAATCTTTTGCAGACCCAAGCGGGCTGCTGCACGCTCGTCTTCGCTAACTTTCACGTCGCTTGCGATTGCTTTCAAGGCTGCGTATTTCTTCGCATACTTGGCTGCCAATTTGTCACGCTTGAGTTCGCGCTCAATTAATGCCATTTTTGCCACTGGTCACCTCAATTCTTGAACGGGAAACGGAAACCGGCGAGCAATGCTTTGCATTCTTCGTCCGTCTTCGCAGTCGTGGTAATACTGATATTGAGACCACGCAAGGCGTCAACCTTGTCGTATTCAATTTCAGGGAAAATAATCTGCTCTTTAACGCCGATGTTGTAGTTTCCACGGCCGTCAAATGCGCGTCCGGAGATACCACGGAAGTCGCGAACACGAGGCAAAGCCACAGTCACAAAGCGGTCCAGAAATTCATACATCTGAACGCCGCGCAAAGTTACCATGCAACCAATGGCCTGGCCTTCGCGAATCTTGAAGCCGGCGATGGCCTTCTTAGAATTCGTAACCACAGGCTTTTGGCCAGCGATTTTGGTCAGATCGGCCACGGCGTTGTCCATGACTTTCTTGTCCGCAACGGCTTCGCTCACACCCATGTTCAGGGTGATTTTGGTCAGACGTGGAACTTGCATGGGCGAAGTGAAGCCAAATTTGGCCATCAGCTCGGGGGCCAATTTTTCACGGTAATGCTGTTGTAAACGTGCCATTTTTATGCCGCCTTAATTTCTTCGCCGCTGGACTTGTAAACGCGTACGCGCTTACCATCAGCCTGCAGCTTGATGCCCACGCGATCCGCCTTGCCCGAAGCGACGTTGAAAATCGCGACATTAGACTGGTGGATCGGCATGGTTTTCTCAACGATGCCGCCAGCGGCGCCCTTGAGAGGATTGGGCTTGGTGTGTTTTTTCACCAGGTTGATTCCATCCACAACAACGTGGGAATCATCCTTGCGCAGGGACACAACGCCCCGCTTACCTTTGTCGCGTCCTGCGATGACGATCACTTGATCGCCTTTGCGAATTTTGTTCATGACCAGTCCTTACAAAACTTCAGGTGCCAGGGACACGATCTTCATGAACTTTTCAGTGCGCAATTCACGCGTCACTGGCCCGAAGATGCGGGTGCCGATGGGCTCGAGCTTGGCATTGAGCAAAACTGCTGCATTGCCGTCGAATTTGACCAAGGAACCATCACTGCGGCGAATGCCTTTGGCAGTGCGAACTACCACGGCGCTGTACACCTCGCCTTTTTTGACGCGTGAACGGGGCGCAGCTTCTTTGATGCTTACCTTGATGATGTCGCCTACGCTGGCGTAGCGGCGACGTGAACCACCCAGTACTTTGATACAAAGCACGGATTTTGCGCCGGTGTTATCGGCGACTTCCAGTCGAGATTCTGTTTGGATCATTTCTTTATTCCCAACTTGCACCAGTTGTTCGCAGCACTCTTTACGAACGCTTTGCCCTACCGGTCAGTCTTGGGCCCGCTGTCTGCAATCCGAACCACTCGAATTGCCTCCATTTGGGCAGATGTCTCAGCTCTTGCGAGCCAAGCCCATGATTATGCACCAGATATCTTGGTGCATCAAGGTTTTTTCAGGGTACGTGCAAGAAATGTGCACTTAATTCCAGGAATTCGGCCAAATTAGGTTGGCCGCCGAGCTCTTGCGCCAGGATTTCGGCCACTTGGGGCGCCACATCGGCTGCCAGGCGGGCGTCCAGAAACAGCAGTCGGCTGCGCCGCGCCAGCACGTCTTCGACGCTGGCGGCGTACTCATAACGGGCGGCAAAGCGCACCATGGCTTCGGACAGGCGCGGGGCAATCCAGCGGTCGGCGCCGGGCAGCGTGGCCACGAATGTGCGTTCGCTTCCATAGGAATGCATGCCCTGGCCGTCGCGCAGCGTGGGATTGTGGGCGCTTTGGCCAGGTGCGGGGGCGCCCACCAGGGTCATCTGGGCGGTGCATGAGGAGGAGTTGACCTCTACCAGGCCGCGCTCCAAGCAGGCGCTAAGCACGTCTTCGGCCATAACGCGGTAAGTCGTCCATTTGCCCCCCGTCACGGTGACCAGGCCGCTGCGGCTCACGATCACGGTGTGTTCGCGGCTGAGTTTTTGGGTTGCACCTTCGTCCTCGTGGTGTTTGACCAAGGGGCGCAGGCCGACCCAGACGCTTCTGACGTCGGCGCGGGTGGGTGCCTTGCGCAAGTAGCGGGCGGATTCACCGAGGATAAAGTCCGCCTCTTCTTTGAGGGGCGTGGGCTCAAGCGCCAGGTCTTTGGAAGGCGTGTCGGTGGTGCCCAAAATGACTTTACCAAGCCAAGGCACGGCAAACAGGACGCGGCCATCCGAGGTTTTTGGCACCATCAGCGCCACATCGGATTGCAAAAACTCAGCGTCCACCACCAGGTGCACGCCCTGGCTCGGGGCGACCATGGGCTTGACCGGTGCGTGGCGACCTGCAGGGGTGGCCGCGCCGTCGCGTTCGCGCAAGGCGTCCACCCAGACACCGGTGGCGTTGATCACGCAGCGCGATTCAATGGAATAGCGGGTACCGGTGTGCGTGTCGGTGCATTCGAGCCCGGAAATCTTGCCATCTGTATAAAGAAGCTGCTCGGCGCGGCAGTAATTAATAAGCAAAGCGCCGTGCTGGGCTGCGGTGCGCCCGATGGCCAGGGCCAGGCGGGCGTCGTCAAACTGGCCGTCCCAGTATTTGACGCCACCGCGCAGGCCTTGGGTCTGCGCGGTGGGCAAGAGCTGCTGGGTTTGGGCGCTGCTAAGCAGTTCGGTCTTGCCCAGGCCGGCCTTGCCTGCAAGTTGGTCGTACAGGGTCAGGCCCAGACCGTAAAACGGCGTTTCCCACCAGCGGTAGCAGGGCATGACGAAGGCCAGGGGCTGGGCAATATGGGGCGCACTGCGCAGCACCGTGGTGCGCTCGCGCAAGGCCTCGCGCACCAGCGATATATTGCCTTGGGCCAGATAGCGCACGCCGCCGTGCACCAGCTTGGTAGAGCGCGAGGAGGTGCCTTTGGCAAAGTCCTGCGCCTCGACCAGCACCACGTTCAGGCCCCGCGAGGCGGCGTCCAGCGCCACGCCCAGGCCGGTGGCGCCGCCGCCAACTACAGCCAGGTCGTAGCGCGGACTCGCAGCCAGACGGGCCAACAGATCTTGGCGCTGGGTCGGCAGGGGCGGGGTATCAGTAAGGTGGATGGCCATATTTTTGAACATAAGCGCCCCTGTGAGGCCTTCAAAGCCTGCTGGCACTTATTGCTTATTGGGGGGCGGGCGCGCACCTGAGGGCGCGCGCCCTTGCGTCACAAATGACGCGGTACGTTTGCCGATTTAGCGAACCTTGCCGTTTTTCCACGCTGTGAGTAGCGTGTCATAAGCCACGGTTTCACCCTTTGGCTTTTCGTTGGCCAGCTTCTTCCATGGGGCACCCTTGTCGCTCAGCCACTTGTCGGGGCTGCTCTTGGCGTTGAGCTTGGGTGGGCAAACAGCCATGCCCGAGCGTTCCAGACGACCCATGACGGCGTCCATTTCCTCGGCCAGGTTGTCCATGGCGGCTTGTGGCGTCTTCTCGCCGGTTACTGCTACAGCCACGTTCTTCCACCACAGTTGTGCCAGCTTGGGGTAATCAGGCACGTTGGTACCAGTGGGCGTCCAGGCCACACGGGCTGGGCTGCGGTAGAACTCCACCAAACCACCGAGCTTGGGCGCCATCTTGGTCATGGTTTCCGAGCGGATGTCGCTGTCGCGGATAAAGGTCAGTCCCACGGTGGACTTCTTGAGCGACACGGTCTTGCTGGTCACGAACTGGGCATACAGCCAGGCGGCGGCCACTTTGTCAGCGTCATGGTCTTTAAAGAAAGTCCATGAACCCACGTCCTGGTAGCCGTTTTGCATACCTTGCTTCCAGTAGGGGCCGTTGGGGCCAGGGGCCATGCGCCACTTCGGTGTGCCGTCGGCGTTCACCACGGGCAGGCCGGGCTTGACCATATCGGCGGTAAAGGCGGTGTACCAGAAGATCTGCTGGGCGATCTGGCCTTGTGCGGGCACAGGACCGGCTTCGCCAAAGGTCATGCCGGTGGCTTCTTTGGGTGCGTACTTCTTCATCCAGTCGATGTACTTGGTCAAAGCGTAGACAGCCGCAGGGGAATTGGTTGCGCCACCACGGGACACGGACGCGCCCTGCGGGGTGCAGCCGTCAGCGGACGCGCGAATGCCCCATTCGTCCACCGGTTTGCCGTTGGGGATGCCGATGTCGGCGGTACCGGCCATGGACAGCCATGCGTCGGTGAAGCGCCAGCCCAGCGAGGGGTCTTTTTTGCCGTAGTCCATGTGGCCGTAAATCGGCTTGCCGTCAATGGTCTTGACGTCTTCGCTGAAGAAGGCGGCGATGTCTTCGTAGGCGCTCCAGTTCAAAGGCACGCCCAAGTCGTAGCCGTACTTGGCTTTGAACTTGGCTTTGAGCTCAGGCTTTTCGAACAAGTCGGCGCGGAACCAGTAAAGGTTGGCGAACTGCTGGGTGGGCAACTGGTACAGCTTGCCGTCAGGCGCGGTGGTGAAGCTGGTACCGATGAAGTCTTTCAGGTCCAAACCGGGGTTGGTGAAGTCCTTGCCTTTGCCGCCCATGTAGTCGGTCAGGTTAAGGATCTTGCCGTAGCGGTAGTGGGTGCCGATCAGGTCGGAGTCACTGATCCAGCCGTCATAAATCGATTTACCCGACTGCATAGAGGTCTGCAGCTTCTCCACCACGTCGCCCTCTTGGATGATGTCGTGTTTGACCTTGATTCCGGTGATTTCTTCAAACGCTTTAGCCAGCGTTTTGGACTCGTACTCGTGCACGGTCAGGGTTTCCGAAACGGTGCTGATTTCTTTCACGCCCTTGTCGCGCAGCTTCTTGGCGGCGTCGATGAACCATTTCATCTCAGCGGCTTGCTGGTCTTTGCTCAAGGTGGACGGCTGGAATTCTGCGTCAATCCACTTTTTAGCTGCGGCTTCGTCAGCCCAGCTCTGGCCAGCCACCGCGCAAGCGACGGCGACGGCCAGTACGGAATATTTCAACTTCATTTTTTGATCTCCTCGGTCTGATGGGCCCCTGTTAAAGAAGATGCAGCAACCCCAGGGGAACCAGGCTGATACATGGAAAAACTTCTTAGCCTTTGCGCATGATGAGCGCCAGCACGCCCATGGACAGCACAAAACTGATCCAGATGGACGGCTCAGACTCCAGCGCCAGCCATTCCATCAGGTGCCCGCTGATACCGACAAAGGCCAGGTTCACATAGGCAGCACTAAGCAGACCGATAAACAGGCGGTCCCCCCGGGTGGTCTCGATGGGCAAGAAGCCCTTGCGTATCACCGTGGGCGATTTGATCTCCCACACCGTCATACCAATAAGCATCAACGCGATGCAGCTAAAGAACACCGCCACTGGCAGCGTCCAGGCCATCCATTCAAACATTGCGTGTTCCTTTCAAACGCGACCCATCGCAAAGCCTTTTGCGATGTAGTTGCGGACAAACCAAATCACGATCGCGCCTGGCACGATCGTCAATACCCCAGCGGCAGCCAGCGTCGCCCAGTCCATGCCCGAGGCTGACACGGTGCGCGTCATGATGGCGGTGATCGGCTTGGCGTTCACGCTGGTCAGGGTGCGCGCCAACAGCAGCTCCACCCAACTGAACATGAAGCAGAAGAATGCCGCCACGCCCACACCGGCCTTGATGAGCGGAATGAAGATGCGCAGAAAGAAGCGTGGGAAGGTGTAGCCGTCGATATAGGCCGTCTCGTCAATCTCGCGTGGAATGCCGCTCATGAAGCCTTCCAAAATCCAGACCGCCAGTGGCACGTTGAACAGCAAATGCACCAGCGCCACCGCAATGTGCGTGTCCATCAGCCCGACCGAGGTGTAGAGCTGAAAAAAAGGCAGCAAAAACACGGCCGGCGGCGTCATGCGGTTGGTCAGCAGCCAGAAGAACACGTGCTTGTCGCCCAGAAAGCTGTAGCGCGAAAACGCATAGGCCGCAGGCAGCGCAACAATGAGCGACATGACGGTGTTCATGCCGACATAGATCAGGCTGTTGACGTAGCCCGAATACCAGGCCGGGTCGGTGAGGATCAGCTTGTAGTTGTCCAGAGTGAAATGGGTGGGAAACAGGCTAAAACCCGCCACGATCTCGTTGTTGGTCTTGAACGACATGTTCACCATCCAGTAGATGGGCAACAAGGCGAACACCACGTACGCCAGCATGAACAGCGAGCGCTTCTGGAATTTGGACTTATTCATGGCCGGCCTCCTTGGCCTGAGTACCCACGCGCTGCATCCAGTTGTACAGGACAAAGCACATCAGCAAAATGATCAAAAAGTAAATCAGCGAAAAGGCAGCTGCCGGACCCAGGTCAAACTGGCCCACCGCCTTTTGCGTCAGGAACTGCGACAAGAAGGTGGTGGAATTGCCCGGCCCGCCCCCGGTGAGCACAAAGGGCTCGGTGTAAATCATGAAGCTATCCATAAAGCGCAGCAGCACGGCAATCATCAGCACGCCGCGCATCTTGGGCAGTTGCACGTACCAAAACACATCGAGCTTGCTGGCACCGTCAATGCTGGCGGCCTGGTAATAGGCGTCGGGAATGGAGCGCAGCCCGGCGTAGCCCAGCAAGGCCACTAGCGGCGTCCAGTGCCACACGTCCATCAGCAGCACCGTAAGCCAGGCGTGCAGCGCGTTGCCGGTGTAGCTGTATTCAATGCCCATGCCTTGCAGCGCCGCGCCCATCAGGCCAATGTCGGTACGCCCAAAGATTTGCCAGATCGTGCCCACCACGTTCCAGGGAATCAGCAGCGAGAGCGACACAATCACCAGCGCAGCGGATGACTTCCAGCCCTTGGCCGGCATGGACAGCGCCAGCAAAATGCCCAAGGGCAACTCCACCGCCAGCACAGAAAACGAATAGGTAATCTGGCGCAGCAAGGCGCCGTGCAGTTCTTCGTCGCGCATGATGGCGGCAAACCATTCGGTGCCCACAAACACGCGCCGCTCGGGCGAGATGATGTCTTGCACCGAGTAGTTCACCACCACCATCAGCGGCAGGATGGCGGAAAAAGCCACGCACAGCAGCATGGGCAGTATCAGGAACCAGGCTTTCTGGTTGACAGGCTTGGTCGTAGTGCTCATGCCACTATCTCCTCGTTCTTATAAAAGCAGGTGTGCGCGCCCATCACCTGCAGCCAGGCGGTGTCGCCCACGGTGAGCTGCGTGCTGTCAGGCGCCAGGCGGGCTTTGACCAGCGCGCCCTCGCGCACCGCGCTCAAAATCACGTGCGTGCCCACGTCTTGCACCTGGCGCACTTCCATGGGCAGCGCACCGGGCGCGTTTGCGTTAGCCAGGGTGACGTATTCGGGCCGTATGCCCAGCTTGTAGTCGCCGCTGGGCAGCTCGGCGCCTGCGGCCAGGGGCAGCGTGGCACCAGCCGTCTCAAAAGCCGAGCCATTGCTGCGCCCGGCCAGAAAGTTCATGCCGGGCGAGCCAATGAAGTGGCCCACAAAGGTGTGGCTGGGCCGCTCGAACAGGTCGGCGGCGCTGCCCACTTGCACGGCGCGCCCACGCGTCATCACCACCACCTGCTCGGCAAAGGTCAGCGCTTCGACCTGGTCGTGGGTTACATAAATGAGCGTGAGCTTGAGCTCGTGGTGAATCTGCTTGAGCTTGCGGCGCAGCTGCCATTTGAGGTGCGGGTCGATCACGGTGAGCGGCTCATCGAACAGCACGGCAGACACATCCGGGCGCACCAGGCCGCGGCCGAGCGAGATTTTTTGCTTGGCGTCTGCCGCCAAATTAGAAGCGCGCTGGTTGAGCTGTCCGCTCATTTCCAGCATCTCGGCAATCACGCCCACGCGCTGCTTGATCTGGTCGGCAGGCATCTTGCGGTTGCGCAGGGGAAAGGCCAGGTTCTCGGCCACCGTCATGGTGTCGTAAATCACCGGGAACTGGAACACCTGCGCAATATTGCGCTGCTGCGGGCTGCGCTGGGTAACGTCTTGGCCGTCAAACTTGACACCACCGTGCGAGGGCATCACCAGGCCGGACATGATGTTGAGCAAGGTGGTTTTGCCGCAGCCCGAGGGCCCGAGCAGCGCGTAGGCGCCGCCGTCGTCAAAGGTCATCTTCAGTGGCAGCAAGGCGTAGTCGCTGTCTTGCTGGGGGTTGGGCCCGTAAGCGTGGGCCAGGTCGAGTTCGATGCGTGCCATATCAACGTCCTTTGCCGCGCACCGGGGCTTGCAGCAGCAGGCCCTGCGCGTCAAACGCATGCACCTGCGCGGGGCTGAAATAAAAGGTAGCCGGTGCGCCCAAGTCAAAGTGGTGCACGCCGGTGAGCTGCGCCACCAGTTCGCCTATGGCGGTCTGGAAATGCACAAAAGTGTCAGTGCCCGAGATCTCGGCCAACTCGACCTTGCCGGGCAAAGCCACGTCGCCCGGCTGCGCGTTGGCGTGCAAAGCACTGGCGCGCATGCCAAGGGTCAGGGCGCCGGTGCTTTGGGCGGCGGACGGCAAAGCCATGTCCAGCAGCGGGCCTTGGTCAAGCTGCACGCCAGCGGCGGTGCGGCGCGCGCCTAGCAGGTTCATGGGCGGGTCGCTAAAGGCGCGCGCCACGCGAATCGAGCACGGCGCGTGAAACACCTCTGAGGTGGGGCCGTACTGCAGCAGTTCGCCCGCGTCCAGCACGGCGGTGTAACCGCCCAGCAAAAGCGCCTCGCCGGGTTCGGTGGTGGCGTAGATGACGGTGGAGTCCCCGGTGGCAAACAGCGCGGTCAGCTCGTCGCGCAGTTCTTCGCGCAGTTTGTAGTCCAGGTTGACCAGGGGCTCGTCCAGCAGCATGAGCGGCGCGGCCTTGGCCAGGGCGCGGGCCAGCGCCACGCGCTGCTGCTGGCCGCCGGAAAGTTCGGCGGGGTAGCGCTGCAAAAACATCTCGATGTGCAGCTTTTCAGCCAGCGCGGTGACGCGCTGCGCAATGTTCTTTTCGCCACGCAATTTGAGGGGCGAGGCGATGTTGTCAAACACCGTCATAGACGGATAGTTAATGAACTGCTGGTAAACCATGGCTACGTTGCGTTCGCGCACTGGCACGCCCACCACGTCAACGCCATCGACCAGCACGCGCCCGCTGGTGGGCACGTCCAGGCCCGCCATCACGCGCATCAGGCTGGTTTTGCCCGCCTGGGTTGCACCCAACAGTACCGTGACGGCGCCCGGGCGCACGTCCAGATCCAGGTCGTAGAGCCACTGCTGCGCCCCCACCTTTTTACCCACACCTTCAAGCCTTAACTCCATCTCACACCTTTGGGTCGTTTGCACCGATTTGGCGCGCTAATTATTCGGTTGTGAGAATTATTGTTCGCTTTTATTCGTTTTATCTAGGTGTTTACCCTGAAATTATTCCTTTCGGTTCGAATTAGAGTCAGGGGGCGCGTTTTGTGCAGCCTGCGAAAATTTATCCATGAACCCCAATCCCCGGCAAATCAAACTTCTCTCGGTAGTGCAAGCCACCGGATCGGTCACGGTGGAGCAACTCGCCGACCAGTTGGACGTGACACTGCAAACCGTGCGCCGCGACGTGCAGCGCCTAGCGGACGAGGGGCTGCTCACGCGCTTTCACGGCGGCGTGCGGGTGCCGGGCTCCACGGTGGAGAACATGGCCTACCCGCAGCGCGAAATCCTGAACGCCGAGGGCAAGGCCCGCATCGCCCGCGCCGTGGCAGCCGCCCTGCCCCACGGCTGCTCGCTGATTTTGAACATTGGCACCACCACCGAAGCCATTGCCCGCGCGCTGATGCAGCACACCGGGCTGCGCGTCATCACCAACAACCTGAACGTGGCCGGCATCCTGAGCGCCAACCCGAACTGCGAAGTGATCGTGGTCGGCGGCGTGGTACGCGGACGCGACCAGGGCATTGTGGGTGAGGCGGCAGTGGACTTCATCCGCCAGTTCAAGGTGGACATTGCGCTCATCGGCATTTCGGCCATTGAGTCGGACGGTTCGCTGCGCGACTTTGACTACCGCGAAGTCAAGGTCTCGCAAACCATCATTTCTCACGCCCGTGAGGTGTGGCTGGCCGCCGACAGCAGCAAATTCAACCGCCCGGCCATGGTCGAAGTGGCGCAACTCTCACAAATTGACCGCCTGTTTTCTGACGCAGTACCGCCCGACCCGTTTATGGAACTCATGGCCCAGGCCCAGGTTCGGTTTGAACTGGCCTGAGCGCGAACCCGCCCTTTTTTTCTTGTACTGAATCCTTCCATGACCTACCTGCTCGCCCTTGACCAAGGCACCTCCAGCTCCCGCAGCATCGTGTTTGACGCCGACGGCGCCCTTGTTGCCATGGCCCAACAAGAGATCACCCAGATCTACCCGCACCCCGGCTGGGTGGAACACGACCCGCTGGAAATCTGGCGCACCCAGCTGGCCACCGCGCGTGAGGTGTTGCTAAAGGCCGGCATCAGCGCGCGCCAGGTGCGTGCGGTGGGCATTACCAACCAGCGCGAAACCACGGTGGTGTGGAACCGCGCCACCGGAGCGCCGATTTACAACGCCATCGTCTGGCAAGACCGGCGCGCCGAACCGAGTTGCGTAGCCCTGCGCGAGCGCGGTCTGGCGCCCACCATCCGGCAAAAAACCGGCCTGCTGGTAGATGCCTATTTCTCGGGCACCAAGCTGCAGTGGATCTTGGACCACGTGACCGGCGCCCGCACCCAGGCGGCCAACGGCGAACTGGCCTTTGGCACGGTGGACAGCTGGCTGATGTGGCAGCTCACGGGCGGCGCGGTGCATGCCACTGACGTGAGCAACGCAGCGCGCACGATGCTGTTTAACGTGCACAGCAACACCTGGGACGCCGAACTACTGCAGGCCCTGGACATTCCGCCCAACATGATGCCGCGCGTGCTGCCGTCAGCCGCGCACTTTGGCGAGGTGCTGCCCGCGCTGCTGGGCCACGCGCTGCCCATAGGCGGCGTGGCCGGCGACCAGCAAAGCGCGCTGTTTGGCCAGGCCTGCTTTAGCGCGGGCATGGCCAAAAATACCTATGGCACCGGCTGCTTCATGCTGATGCACACTGGCGAGAACTTCCACACATCGACCAACGGCCTGATCACCACGAGCGCAGCGCAGGCCAGTGCCACCCCTGAATTTGCTCTGGAAGGCAGCGTGTTTGTAGGCGGCGCCGTGGTGCAGTGGCTGCGCGACGGCCTGGGCGCCATCCGCAGCAGCGCAGAAGTGCAGGCCCTGGCCGAGACCGTGCCCGACAGCGGCGGCGTGATGCTGGTGCCGGCATTTACCGGCCTGGGCGCGCCCTACTGGAACCCCGAGGCGCGCGGCACCATCACGGGCCTGACGCGCGGCAGCACCACCGCCCACATTGCGCGCGCGGCGCTGGAAAGCATTGCCTTCCAAAGCGCCGCCCTGCTGCAAGCCATGGCGCGCGACGCACAGCAGGCGGGGGCGGCGGCCGTGACCGAACTGCGGGTGGATGGCGGCGCCTGCATTAACGACTTGCTGATGCATTTCCAGGCCGATTTGCTGGGCATTGCGGTGGTGCGCCCGGTGGTGACCGAGACAACCGCCCTGGGCGCCGCCTACCTGGCTGGCCTGTCTTGCGGCCTGTACCCCAGCACCGAGGCTTTAAGCCAACTCTGGAAAGCCGAGCGCCGCTTTGAGCCGCGCATCAGCGCAGCCCAAGCCCAGGAAAAAATGCAGCGCTGGGAACACGCGGTGCGCCAGGCCACGGCACTTTAGGTTCTGAGCGCCGGAGGGGCATGGTTAGACTCTGGGCGCATTTCCACTCTCAGAGAACACCAGCATGCAACAACGCATCGCATTCATCGGCGGCGGCAATATGGCCAGCGCCATCATCGGCGGCCTGCTCAAGCAAGGCTGGCCAGCGCCACAGATTGACGTGGTCGAGCCCTTTGACGAAGCGCGCGCCAAACTGCAAAGCGAATTTGGCATCGCCGCCCAGGCCCACGCCGGTGCCTTTTTGGCCCGCGCCGACCTGGTGGTCTGGGCCGTCAAGCCCCAAACCTTCAAAGACGCCGCTGCCCAAGCGCAAGCCCACACCCGCGCTGCCTTGCACCTGAGCGTGGCCGCAGGCATCCGCAGCGACACGATTGCGCAGTGGCTTGGCAGCGAACGCGTGGTGCGCGCCATGCCCAACACCCCGGCGCTCATCGGCAAAGGCATTACCGCCCTGTTTGCCCGCGCCGCCGTCACCGAGGCTGACAAGGCGCTGGTAAACCAAGTGCTGGGCAGCACCGGCGAGGTAATGTGGGTGGGCGCCGAGGCGCAGATTGACGCGGTGACCGCGCTCTCAGGCTCGGGCCCAGCCTATATGTTTTATTTCATGGAAGCCATGCGTGAGGCCGGCATGGGCATGGGGCTGGACGCCGCCCAGGCCTACCAACTGGCGGTAGCCACCTTTATTGGCGCAGGCGAACTGGCCAAAGCCTCCCCCGAGCCGCCCGAAGTGCTGCGCCAGCGCGTGACCAGCAAAGGCGGCACCACCTACGCCGCGCTCAGCGCCATGGAAGCCAGCGGCATCAAACCGGCCTTTATTGCCGCCATGCAGGCAGCGCAAGCGCGGGCGCGGGAGATGGGCGCGGAGTTTGGGGCGGCTTAGCCGCAAGCCCCTCAGCCCCGCCCTGCAGTCCAAAACCCGGAGCTGCCGTAATGCAGCTTGAGAAAGTCAATCCACAGGCGCACGCGCAGCGCCAGGTGTTTGCGCTCAGGAAACACGGCGTAGATGCCATTGGGCGGCGCGGCAAAGTCTTCCAGCACGGCCACCAGTTGGTCGGCAGCAATTTCGGCCTCCACTTCCCAGGTGCTGCGCCAGGCGATGCCCCAGCCGCGCAGGCACCAGTCGTGCAGCACCTGGCCGTCCGAGCAATCCATGGGGCCCGAGGGGCGCAAGTAAGCCACTTCAAAGCCATCGCCCTTGGGCAGCTGAAAGGCCCAGCCACGCGTTTGCGAGGCGTCGCTCGACAGGGTTAAGCAATCAAAGCGCGCCAGGTCGCTGGGTTGCTGCGGGCGGCCGTGGCGCGCCAAAAAAGCCGGGGTAGCCACGCACAAGCGCCGGTTGTCGGCCAGGCGCACGCTCACCAAGGACGAGTCGGGCATGTCGCCCACGCGCACCGCGCAGTCAAAGCCTTCGGCCGCCATGTCTACCAAGCGGTCGCTCAGGTTGAGCGAAATCGTCACTTCCGGGTGCAACTCCCTAAACAGCGGCACCAGCGGGGCCACGTGGCGTCGGCCAAAACCGCCAGGCGCTGTCACCCGCAAATGGCCGCTGGCCTGCACGCCGCCTGCGCTGACGCTGGCCTCGGCGTTGGCCAGATCGGCCAGCAGGCGCTGGCAGTCTTCTAAAAAGGCGCTGCCCTCATGGGTCAGACTGATACGCCGGGTGGTGCGCAGCAGCAGCTTGACGCCCAGGCGCGCCTCCAGCGCGTCGAGCCGCCGGCCAATGATGGCGGGCGCCAGCCCCAGGGCGCGCGCCGCGCCTGCCAGGCTGCCGCGCAGCGCCACGGCCACAAAGGTCTCTAACTGCTTGAGTTTGTCCACGGCTAATCGGGCGCGAGCACCACACCGCCGTCCACCAGCGCGGCGATCTCGGCGTCGCCATAGCCCAGGCTTTGCAACAGCGCACGGCTGTGTTCGCCCAACCGGGGCGGATCAAGCCGCAGGCCCAGGCGCTGGCCATCGAGTGTGAGCGGCAGCAAGGGCGTGGCGGTTTGGCGGCCATCAGGCAGCGTCATGGGCGCCAGGCCGCCCGTGGCTTGCAGGTGCGGGTCGTCAAACAGGTGCTGCGGATCGGTAATGGGCGCAAACGGCAGGCCGTGTCGCTCGAACACGGCGGCGAGTTCGGCTGCGCTGTGGTCGGCCAGGCGCTCGCGCAGCAGGGGCATCATCCATGGCCGGGCCAGCACCCGGTCGTTGTTGGTGGCAAGCCGCGTGTCGGCAAATAGGTCGGCAAAGCCAAAGGCCTCGCAAAACACCCGCCACTGCGTGTCGCCCACCACGGCCAAAAAGATTTGCGCACCGTCTTTGACCTTGAAGACGTCGTAAATGCCCCAGGGCGAAATCTTCTCAGGCATGGGCGCGGCGGCCTTGCCTGTTACGGCGAACTGCAGCATGTGCTGCGCCACCAAAAAGATGTTGTTCTCAAAAAGTGCGGCTTGCACTTCTTGGCCGCGTCCGGTTTGCTGGCGCTGCATCAGCGCGGCCATGGCACCCATGGCGCCAAACAGGCCGCCCATGATGTCGTTGACGCTGGAGCCCGCGCGCAGCGGGTCGCCGGGGCGCCCGGTCATGTAGGCCAGGCCGCCCATCATTTGCACCACTTCGTCCAGCGCGGTGCGGTGGTCGTAGGGACCGGGCAAAAAGCCTTTGTGGCTGACGTAAATCAGGCGCTCATCGAGCTTGCTCAACGATGCGTAATCCAGCCCGAGCTTTTGCATGGTCTCGGTTTTGAAGTTCTCGCTCACGATGTCGGCCGTGGCAATCAGGCGCAGTACCACTTCACGACCCTGGGGGCTTTGCAAGTCCAACGCGATGCTCTTTTTGTTGCGGTTGAACAGCGGGTAAAACCCGGCGCCGCTGCCCAAAAGGCGGCGCGTGCTGTCGCCCGTGAGCGGCTCGACCTTGATCACCTCGGCGCCCAGGTCGCCCAGCGCCATGCCGCAGGTGGGGCCCATCACCATGTGGGTGAACTCGACGACGCGGATGCCCGCCAAGGGAAGTGCTTTGTTTACGTTCATTTTTGTCACTAATGGATTGCAAATTTCCGACATAGTATCCGCAGAAGGATGGAATACATTAGCCCCGTACACTTTTACACCGCGCGTGCGCCCGTGACCGCGCTGCCACACCCCGCTTATTGTTATGAAGGAACCACGATTTATGGCCACCGCCCGCACCTCTATTGCACGCCTGCAAGTTGCCACCGTGCTGCAGCAGTTCATTGACAGCCAGGTTTTGCCCGGCACCGGCGTGAGCCCGGCGGCGTTCTGGAAGGGCTTTGACGCCATCGTGGCCGATCTGGCACCCAAGAACATCGCGCTCTTGGCCGAACGCGACCGCCTGCAGCTAGAAATCGACGCCTGGCACAAAGCGCACCCCGGCCCAATTGCCGACATGGCGGCTTATCAGGCCTTTTTGCAAGGCATTGGCTACCTGGTGCCCGTGCCCAAAAAGACCCGCATCACCACCAAAAACGTAGACGCTGAGCTGGCCGTGCAAGCCGGCCCGCAGCTCGTGGTGCCGGTGCTCAACGCCCGCTACGCCCTGAACGCCGCCAATGCACGCTGGGGCAGCCTGTACGACGCGCTGTATGGCACGGACGTGATCTCGGAAGACGGCGGCGCCACCAAAGTCAGCGCCACCGGCAAGTCCTACAACCCCAAGCGCGGCAAAAAAGTCATTGCCTACGCCCGCAATGTGCTCGACCGCACCGCGCCCCTGCGCAAGGGTTCGCACCTTGATTCGGTGGCTTATAGCGTCAAGGGCGGCAAGCTTGCCGTCAAACTCAAGGACGGCAGCAACACCAGCTTGCAAGACGCGGCACAGTTCATCGGTTTCCAAGGCACGGCCAAAGACCCGTCTTCGGTGCTGTTGCAGCACAACGGCTTGCACCTGGACATCCGCATTGACCGCAACACCGCCATCGGCAAGAGCGACGCCGCAGGCGTGTGCGACCTGGTGCTAGAAGCCGCCTTGTCCACCATCCTGGACCTGGAAGACTCGGTGGCCGTGGTGGACGCGGACGACAAGGTGCTGGCTTACAGCAACTGGCTGGGCATTTTGCAAGGCACACTTACTGAGACCATCCACAAGGGCGACAAGACCTTTACCCGTGGCCTGAACGCTGACCGCGTTTACACCGGCGCGGACGGCAAACCCGTGACGCTGCACGGCCGCTCGCTGATGTTTGTGCGCAACGTGGGCCACCTGATGACCAACCCGGCCATCACCTACACCGACGCAGACGGCAGCACGCGCGAAATCCCCGAAGGCATATTGGACGCCGTGGTCACCACCACCATCGCCATGCACGACCTCAAGCGCACCAAGAAAGATGCCGCTGCCGGCATGGTGCGCAACTCACGCAAGGGCTCGGTCTACATCGTCAAACCCAAAATGCACGGCCCCGCGGAAGTGGCGTTTGCCGACGAACTGTTTGGCCGCGTCGAGCAAATGCTCGGCCTGCCCGCCAGCACCGTCAAGCTTGGCATCATGGACGAGGAGCGCCGCACCAGCGTCAACCTGCAGGCCTGCATTGCCGCAGCGAGCAGCCGCGTGGCGTTCATCAACACCGGCTTCTTGGACCGCACTGGCGACGAAATGCACACCGCCATGCACGCCGGCCCCATGGTGCGCAAGGGCGACATGAAAACCAGCGCCTGGATCCAGGCCTATGAGCGCAACAACGTGCTGGTGGGCCTGGCCTGCGGCCTGCGCGGCAAAGCACAAATCGGCAAAGGCATGTGGGCCATGCCCGACCTGATGAAAGCCATGCTGGAGCAAAAAATTGCCCACCCAAAAGCCGGCGCCAACACCGCCTGGGTGCCCAGCCCCACCGGCGCCACGCTGCACGCCCTGCATTACCACCAGGTGCTGGTCAGCGACGTGCAAAAGGCGCTGGAAGCCATTGACCTCAAGAAAGAACGCGCCGCATTATTGAACGGCCTGCTGACCATCCCCGTGACCACCGCCCCCAACTGGAGCGCGACCGAGAAGCAGCAAGAGCTGGACAACAACGCCCAGGGCATCTTGGGCTACGTGGTGCGCTGGGTGGACCAGGGCGTCGGCTGCTCCAAGGTGCCCGACATCCACAACGTCGGCCTGATGGAAGACCGCGCCACCCTGCGTATTTCGAGCCAGCACATGGCCAATTGGTTGCTGCACCGCGTGGTCACCAAGAAGCAAGTGCAAGAAACCTTTGAGCGCATGGCCGGCGTGGTGGACCAGCAAAACGCTGGTGACGTCGCCTACTTGCCCATGGCCGGACATTTCAAAACGTCCATGGCCTACAAGGCCGCGTGCGACCTGGTGTTCAAAGGCCTGACGCAGCCCAGCGGCTACACCGAGCCCCTGCTGCACGCCTGGCGCCTGAAGGTCAAAGCCAAGGCTTAAACCTGAATCCTGCGCCTTAGAGCGCATGTCAAAACGGCACCTTCGGGTGCCGTTTTTTTATTGCTCGTATTGGTTGAACCCTCTTGGGTACTGTTTAGCGCCCCACGCCACCCGCCTCTACCGCACAGCGCGCCGCCGCAAGGTCCCAACCCGCCCAGCCGCAGCTTTTGAAGAAGACGGGGCCGGTGCTGCGACCAGACGCGTAGGCAGTCCAAGAAGGCGTTTGGGTAACGATGTCGCCCAGGGTGGGCAAGGCGCTAACGTCAATATGCGCCTGAAGCAAATCGCCCGCCTCGTGGTCGGCGTCGCGGGTGTCCACCACCAGCGTGCCCTCAAGCGCCAAGCGGCGGCAGATGGCGGCGTCCCACTCCACCATACGCGGCGTAAAGGCGCCCACGGCGGCCACAAAAGCGTCTGCCCGGGGCATAGCGCGCAAGGCCACCGCCTGCGCCGAGGTGGTGCTGACCACCAGCGGGCAATGGATCAACGCGGCGTTGGCATCGTCCACCCGCTTGGCGCGCAGACCCAAGCTGTGGCAGTGGCGCACCAAGGCGTCGGCTGAATGCGCGCTGCGTGAGGCCACCCACACCTCTTGCACGCCCAGACCTGCCGCAAACGCATCCACGTGCGAATGCCCCTGCACGCCCGCACCCACCACCAGCAGCGGGCCATCGGTGTTGCGCGCCAGTTTTTGCGCCGCCAGCAGCGACGCGGCAGCCGTGCGCCGCGCGGTGACCGTAGGGCCGTCCAAGATGCACAGGCGCTGGCCGGTGGTGGCGTCAAACACCACCACGTCGCCCTGGATGCTGGGCAAACCGCGCGTAGCGTTGTCAGGAATAAAGCTAATGAGCTTGCTAATCGCCAGGCGCGCGTCGGTGGCGGGCATCACAAAAAAGCTCCCGCCACCAGCCAGGGGCTGCACCAGGCGCGCAGGCACGGTGACCGACGGGTCGCGCAGCAGCGCTTGCAGGTGCCGCGCCAGGGCGGGGTATGGCAGGGCGTGGGCGGTTTGGGCGAGGGGGAGGTGGGTGGACATGGGGGAATCGTGCCAGAAAGTCGGCCGCACATTTGCCAACGCTACCGAACACGCCACAGCAGCACACAGCGCGGTTGGCTTGGCTTGCTTTGAACGCCACTCAGCGTTCAGTCGCCGCGCCCTGAAACGCCTTGGTGATCGGCTTGGTCAGGTAGGTCAGCACAGAGCGGCTTCCAGTCTGGATATCCACGGTAGCGGTCATGCCTGGCTTCAAGACGGAGCGCCGCAGTTTGGGATTGCTGTGGTCGCGGTTGACCGAGACGCGGGTGCGGTAAAAAACCGCCGCCTCGCCGCGCGGGCCTTGTTCGGTCAGGGTGTCCGAGCTGATGTAGTCCAAGTTGCCGTGCAGGCTGCCGTAGATGGAATAGTCAAACGCGTCGAGTTTGATGGACGCAGGCAGGCCAACCTTGAGGTTGCCAATGTCCACTGGCATCACCTTGATCTCCAGCACCAAATCGCCCTCGGTGGGCGATATCTGCATCAGCTCGTCGCCTGCGCGCAGCACGCCACCGATGGTGTTGATCTTGAGGCTTTTGACCACGCCGTCCATGGGCGCAGTGAGCTCCGTGTGTTGCAGAATGCTTTGGCGTTCGTCGAGCTTGAAGCGGGTGGAGCTTAGCTCGTCCTGGATTTTGGTGGCCTCCAAGCGGGCGTCTTGCAAGAATTTGTTACGGGTGGATGCCATCTTGCCCTCAAGCTCAGACACCTGGCGTTTGGCCCGCATGAGTTCGAGCTTGCTGATGTCACCGGTGGCAAACAGGCGTTCGTTCAGGAGCAGCTCCTCGCGTGCAGAGGTCAGGCTTTCTTGAAGCGTGGCCATGTCAGCCTCCAGGCCCTGGCGCTTTTGGCGGAACAAAGCCATTTGTTCGGCTACCACGTCGGGGTATTGGCGGCTCTCGGCGCTGAATTTCGGTGTTATTTCTTGCGCCTCGGCGCGGGCGCGCGTCAGGGCGGTGGCCAAGGAGGCCGCCCGGGCGCGGCTCTCGTCCACGCTGGCGTTGGCGCGTTCTTTTTCCAGCACGGCCAGCACTTCGCCAGCCACCACCGTTTGGCCTTCAACGACCGTGAGCTTCTCCAGCACGCCGCCGTCGGCCACCTGTACCACCTGGGTGCGGGCCATGGGAATGATCTGACCCTGCGCGCGCACAGTCTGGTCAATGTCAAAGTTGGCCGCCCACAGCACAATGGCCAGCAGTGCCAGAGCCATTAGGCTGAGCATCGGAAGCCGTATGGCGCCGGTTTGGAATAGGGCAGTGAAATTTCTCACCTGGCAGCTCCAATAGGTGCGGCGGGGCCGTTGGGTGGGGCGGCCGCCGGGGGCGCAGCCTGCAAGCGCGCCAGAACTTCGGCCTTGGGACCGTCCAGAGCGATACGGTGGTCGGCCACCACAAGCACCCGGTCCACGAGTTGTAGCATTTCGAGTTTGTGGGTAACCAGCACAAGGGCGTCGTTCACACCAATTTGCTGCGCCAAGGCGTGCATCACCTCGACTTCGAGCGAGCGGTCCATGGACGCCGTGGGCTCGTCGAGCAGCCAGATGCGAGGCTTACGCAAAAACACACGTGTAAGGTTGGCCAGTTGGCGCTGGCCACCGGAGAGGCCCGTGCCGCCCTCGTGGATGGGCTGGTGCAGCCCTAAGGGGTGCTTGGCCAGCACCGCCTGCTGCAAGCCGGTGCGCTGCGCGGCCTCCAGCACCGCTTGGTCACCGGGATCAATCATGCCCAAAATCAAGTTGTCGCGCAGCGTGCCCGCAAACAGGCGGCCGTCTTGCTGCAAATAACCAATATGTTCGCCCAGCACTGGTTTGGACAGGTGCGTTAGGTCTACGCCGTCGAGCTTGACCGTACCTTGCTGGGGCCGGTACATGCCGCTGAGCAGACGCAACAGGGTCGTCTTACCTGCGCCCACTGGTCCCAGGATGCCGACTTTTTCGCCCGGACGGATGATCAGCTTGGGGATGCTCAGCGCCTTGCTCGCGCCATAGGCGTATTCCACTTGGTCAAACTCGTAGTCGCCCCGGATGGTGTCCAGACTGATGGGGTGTTCAATGCCGTGGTGGTCGCTTTGCAGCGCCCAAATGCGGTCAAGCCCCTGCAGCGCCGCCTTGCAGTGGCCCCAACTGGTCAAAGACGCTGGCAAGGTAGCCACCGGACCCAAAATGCGGCCCGACAAAATACTGCAGGCGATCAGGCTGCCCATGGTGACTTCTCCGCGCGACACCATCAGGGCGCCTATGGCAACCATTAATGCGTAAGACAACTGGTGCATCGCAGCCATGTAGTACTGCGAATGCTCGCTCAGATGGCGCATCGCCAGCTCGTTGCCACGCGCATCGTCGGTGGCCTGCTGCCAGCGCGAGAGCATGCGCCAGCCACCTTGACCGGACTTGATGGTTTCGGCGCCCTCAATGGACTCCACCAACAAACCGGTCTTCAAGTTGCTGGCCTGCGTCGCCTTTGCGCCCAACGCTTCTACCCGGCGCAAATTGGCCACGCCCATCACCAGGGAAAGCAGCATAAAGCCCAAGGGAATGGCCGCCAGCCAACCAGCAATAGCGCCAATCACCACCACGTACAAAAGGACAAAAGGAATATCAATCAACCACTGCGTGGGCACGGTGGCAATGAAGGAGCGCACCGTCTCGTAGCCGCGCAGTTGCCCAGCCAAGGCTCCGACGCTGTTGGGCAACTGGTCCATGCGCAGGGCCAGAAATCGGGTGAATACGGAACGCGCCAAGCGACCGTCCACCTCATCGACCAGGCGCTCGCTCAAGTGCGAACGCACCAGCTTCACCACCAGCTCAAACACCATCGCCCCCAGTACACCCAGCGTCAGGGCCAGCAGGGTTTGGGTTGCGCCGGTGGGCACCACCCGGTCATAGACCTGCATGCTGTAAAGCGAGGTGGCCAAGGCAATCAAATTGATCAGCACACCGCCCAGCACCAACTCAAACAAGGTACCCCGGTTTTGAAACATCTCGTCGCGGATGAGTCGGAACACCGGGCTGCTGCTGGCCTCATACTGTTTGGCCAAGCGCAGTTTGGCAAATTCAAAGTCGGCCAAGTCGGACGTGGTCTTCTCAATCCACTTGTTTTCTTGCGCGTCAAACCACTCGCTCACCCAAAGGTCTTGCCCATTGCGCCCGCGCAGCAGACCCCAATCGCCCTGCGCGTTGGCCAGGAGGCCGGGTGCGTGGCTGGGGTCCACAGATTTGCCGGAACGCCATTGGGCTTTGGGTAGCTTCAAGGAATGAAGCAGCGCCGCTATCAAGACGTGCGGCTTGGAGGCGGCGCCCGAAACGGCCTCTAGCGAAGCCTGCAGAGCCAATCGATCTAGCGCCTGGCCCTGCACTTGTGCCAGCCGAAGCAGGCTTGCAAACAACTGTTTCATGGTGTCGGGACCCCAGCGAGCAGGCTGTCAAGCCCTTGCGTGTAAAGGGCCAGACGCCAGGACACCAGCACGCGCACCGCCAGCACGTCGGCCAGCTCGGTTTCTGCCTGAGCCAGCTCACGGGCCATGTTCATCACTTCCACCCAGGTTTTGCGGCCCGCCAGAAACTGCCGGTCCCAGGCCTGCGCAGTGTCGCGGCTGGCTTGCAGGCTCTCTTGCAGCTCGACCTGGCGCGCAGCAAGCGTGGCAGACTGTGCCCAGTCAGAGAGCAGCTGTTCAGACAGCGAGCGCTCGGCGTTTTCCACTTCGGCACGCGCCACGCCGACCTTGTTCTCGGACGCTTCAACACCAGAAAGAGAGGACAAGCCGGCGCCAAATTTTGACTGCAAACCCACAAAAAAACGCTTTGTGTCCCCCACACCAGAAACCGATGTACTGCCAATCTGGTATTCAGCCCGCGCGTAGAGCTCGGGCAACAAATCGCCCTTGCGCTCGGCCACTTCGGTCTCTTGCACCCGAACCAGGGCTTTTAAGCGGGCGAGAGTGGGGCTGCGCTGCAGCGCCGCATCCAAAGCAAGCGAGGCGCTTGAAGTATCGACGGCGCGATCAGCCTCGGGCGTGAGCACGCCAGACAGCGGCGCGCCTGTGAGCTGCTGTAAGCGCAAGCGCGCGGTTTGGGCCTGCACTAGTACCGCTTGCAACTGGGCGCGCGTTTGAGCCAAACGTCCATCAGTCAGCACCCGCTCAGTGACTGCAGAAGCGCCGTCAGCAATCCGGCGACTCACCTGCGCCTGCAAGCGTTCATGGGTGGCCACACTGGTTTGAAGCGCCACCTCTTTCAGGTCTGCCGCATACGCATCGGCCCACGCCTGCAACACCCGCAGGGCCAGCTGCTGGCGGACGTCTTCAAAACCTTGCGCCGCAGCATCCGCACTGGCCTGGGCTTTGTCGACCCCGGCACTTAGGCGGCCATGCGTCCAAAGAGGCTGCTGAACGCGGAACAACTTGACCGAGGTTTTTTCCAGGTAACTGGGATCATGCTGGCCTGCGCTGACCTGTTCAATAGACAGAGAGGGCGTTGGATAAAACTGCTGGCGGGCGTATTCCAAGTCGGCTGAGGCCACGGCACGCTGGCTGCGCTGACCCACGACAGCCGGGTGGCTATTGACGGTACGCTGGAGGAGTTCTGCCAGGCTTTGCGCGTGGGCGAGCCCGCAAACCGTGGCCATCCAAAGCGCCGAAAAGGGGCCGCGCCATCCTTCCATTCATCACTCCCCTTTTGATAAACCATTTGGCGTCGTTTGCCTTGGTGGCAATTGTAGTGCCCGTTAACTTGGCGGCATTTTTCAACTCTGGGCTTGGATTCAAAAAAATAATCGCAATCAGCTACCAATATTTTTAAATTTAACTTTTAAAACATTTAAGTAGCCTTTTTCTAAGCCGAAACCTTCATGAGATCAATGAAGGAGTTGGCCTATGCGCTTTAAATCACCCCCCTTTTTTTTGGCCACGCAGCGCAGAACTGGCCTGGCCTTGTGCCTTGCTTTGGGACTGGCCGCCTGCGGAGGTGGCGGCGGATCCGCGAGCACCGCAGCCGACGCCTTAAGCACGGTCACCCTGGAGTTAAACCTTCTGCAATTGCCCCAAGCAGTAGCAGCACAAGTAGCGCGGCCCATGGGTTTGGCAGCTCCCACCGCCCTGCACGTAAATGGCAACACGCAACTCGCACCCATGGCCAGTGAGGGCGATTACGCCACCTACACCCCAGCGCAGGTGCGCAACGCCTACGGCATGCCCGCGCTGCCCAATTTCGCTACTGCCCTGAGCCCAACCCAGGCAGCGTCAATGGGTGCGGGCCAGACGGTGTACCTGATCACCGCATTCCACGACGTCAACATTGCGCAAGAGCTCGGCGCATTCAATGACCGTTTTGGGCTGCCACCTTGCAGCATCCGTCGGCTTGGGTCGACGCAGACCCTGCCCCTGCCTGTGAAATCGGCGACTGGCTGCGAATTGCTGGTGGCCGCCAACACCTCGGCTGGTGGCATCAGTGCCATCCTGCCCGATTACGCAGTGGAATGGGCTCACGAGGTGGCACTGGATGTGCAATGGGCCCACGCCACTGCGCCACTGGCGCGGCTGGTTCTGATCGAGGGGCAAGACGGCTCATTAAGCAGCCTGCTTGGCGCCATCAAGCTCGCCAACGCCATGGGCCCTGGCGTGGTGTCCATGAGCTTTGGTTGTCCGGAGGGCACCTGGACAGATACGGTGGACACCTTGTTTGCCAATGACGCCATGTCTTATGTGGCCGCGACCGGCGACAAAGGCCCTGAAGTCAGCTGGCCGGCTGTCTCACCGCGCGTGCTTGCCGTGGGCGGCACCACTTTGCGGACTGCCGACGGCGCCGGGCGCACCGAATCAAGCTGGGCAAGCACGGGCGGCGGCTTTAGCAGCTACACCACCGCACCTGCCTACCAAAGCGAAGCCGTGCCTGGTTTGGCGGGCCGCGCTTGGCGCGGTGTTGCCGATGTGGCGTTTAACGCGGACCCCAATACGGGCCAGTATGTTGCACGTATCGCCCCCGGCGCCACAGCCCCCACCTGGGCCAGCGCGGGCGGCACCAGCCTAGCCACCGTGCAGTGGGCCGGTCTGTTGGCAGTGGCCAATGCCCAGCGGGCCTTGGTAGGCAGGCCTGCGCTGGGTGCGCCGCATGCATTTCTCTATGGCCAAATCGCTGCAGTGCCCAGCCAATATGCGCAAGCATTCAGCGACATCACCGGCGGCAGCAACGGCAACTGTGCAAGCTGCACTGCTTTTCCAGGCTACGACACCCTCACCGGACTGGGCTCGCCCAAGACGCAAGCCTTACTCGCCCTGCTGTCGCAATCCCCAGCGAGCCTTTCTGACCCAGCCGCGTCTGCGCCGACCGCAAGCGTGGGCGGAACGGCCATACGCGCCGACACATTCGCGGGCACCCCTGGCAAGGCATTTTCGGGTGGCATTGCATTTTCTGACCCCGTGGCTACAAGGATCACGGTAACAATTGCCGGCGTACCCAAAGGGGTGGAGTGGGCCATCCGAGGCACAGCAGTGGTGGCCCAATGGGCCAATCCACGGCCAGGCACCTACCCTTTAGTGGTGTCAACACGCAACGACATCGGGCAAACCACCCAAACCCAGGTCGACCTTGCGATACGGTAGTAGCCGCACAGCGTACTGCCGCACACTACGGCTCCAAAAAAAGAGGCCCCTCGGGGCCTCTTTTTTTGCGTGCTTGAAGCGAAACAGGTGGATATCGCAATAAAACTTATTGCACCGAATTTTTATTTATTTCTGTTAAAAACAAAAATAAATTCATATTATTTTTTACCCTAAATACGCAAATTTGGCAATTTAATTTAACCAATATGAGTTCGGGCTAAATAATTTATAGATATCCATTGCAAGAGAGCTAGTAGATCTATTTTTTTCTTTTATCATTTCTAAAACGCATTGTGTTTTATTAATCGTTTTACTTTTTTCCCAGACGCCGAAAATGCAGCGCTCCAAGGAGGGAACGCGGCAAATCGGGTACCGAGATCTACAAGCAACCGCAGCAATGGAGCAAAATTCAATGGACAGCACAATCGCCGGAAAAACTACACTCATCCTCAAAGGCAGTCAATCCAAAGCGCTGCTTGCCGGCAAAGCAAATACCATTCCCGCACAGCGCGGCGAACATTACAAGGTATTTAAAAAGAACGCCGACGGTGAAGAGCAAATGCAAGACGACGTGATCGCCAAGAGAAGGGGTGATGACCTGCAATTAAGTTATGCCGACGGCACCCAGCTAACACTTGAAAACTACTACGTTCTCTGCAAGGCCGGTGATTGCAACCTAACACTCCCATCCAGCGACCTGGCTGGCTTCAAGGTAAGCGCCGACGGCGCAACCGGTGCTGCGCTCTCAGACGGCAGCACGCTGTCGTATGCCCATGGCAACCCTTCCACCCTGATGGCAATGGCGCAAGGCGACGCGGGTCTTGGCTCCACCTTAGCCGCTCTACAGGGCAGCGAGGTAACTTATGCGCCCGCCACTGTCAATGCTGCAAGTGCGGCTGCCAGTAGTGGATCAGGACTGTGGGCAGCGCTTGGTGGCTTAGGCCTTGCGGCGGCGGCGGCGGCGGCGGCGGCCGGCGGGTCGGGCTCTGGTAGCTCGAGCTCAAGCTCCACCACAACCAACAACGTGGTCAAAGGCCAAATTGCCGCTGGCCCAACAGTTAGCGGCAACGGCCTGCAGGTCGAGGTGTTTCAGGCCGACGGAAAAACCTTGCTAGGCACCACCACTGTCAAAGCAGACGGCACGTTCAGCCTGGGTGTGGGAAGCTACACCGGTGTGGTCATCGTCAAAGTCACCGACACCAATTCCAGTCCAGATTACATCGATGAGGCAAGCGGTCAGGCCAAAAACTTGGACACTGTATTGATGGCGGTTGCCATCGCGGGCAACGGCACCGTCACCGCCAATATCAACCCGGTGACCACCATCGCCGCAATCAAGGCCGGCTTGTCCAGCGACGGCACACTTAATTCCAACTCTCCAATTGGCGCCACGCAGGTGTCTAATGCCAACGCAGTGGTGGCATCGGCCCTGGGACTGGACAACATCCTGACCACCACACCGGTCACCACCGTCACATCCAGCGGCACAGCAAACAGCAGCTTTAACATTGCCGACGGAACCAGCGCCGCCGAGAAGTACGGCGCCGTGCTGGCATCACTGTCTGGCGTTGCCAAAACCAACGGGACGGCCAAGTCCATAGAACTAGTTGCCAACGGTATTGACGCCACAGGCAACCTTGGCACTGTCAACACCAGCACCCAATCCCTGCTGGTGGCAGGTGCCAGTACGGCAGCGGAAAACGAAAATTCTGCTGGGCGCGATGTGCTCACCACGACAGTCGCAAAAGCCGCTGCAGGCGCAAGTACCACGCCGTCTACGGTGGAAAGCGACTTGGCCAATGCCTTGCTCGCCATCAAAGATGCCGCCGGTGAAAACAACGCCGCGGACAGCGTGAGCGTGAGCACATTCGCCCAAGCCGGTGTGACCGGTGTCACCAACGACAACCTCGCCGCCATCAACTCCGCCCTGGACAGCGCTTCCGTCACAAGCACCCAAGTCAACAGCACCTCCAAGATTCAAGACCTGGTCAACGCCTATTCCTCCATTTTGAGCGGCGCCGACGGCAACGCGGCTAATAACAACGCCAACGCCAGCGCTGCGCAATACAGCTTGGTGGGCGTGACCGGCGTGAGCGTAGCAAGTGCGTCCTTGCTCAATGACGTAGTGGACGGCAAAGCGGCGAGTGATGTTTCCACCGTGGCGAAGCTGCAAACGCTTGCTGACGCCGCTAATGCTGTCATTGCGGGCGCAGGCGGCGGCACGGCGCCTACGCTTGAACAGTTGACACTCCTGGGCATCAAGGATGTCAACACCTCCAACCTGGCAGCCGTCCAAGCAGCGATAGCGGGGACAGCCGACAACGGATCGAATGTTGACACCCTGGCAGAGCTGCAAACGCTGGTAAGCGCTGTGGCGCCGGCCACATTGACGATTACCCTGGCGAACGACGGTGGATCTAGCCGCACCGACCACATTACTAAAGATGGCACCGTCAATGTCAACGGAATCGAGGTAGGCGCCACCTGGCAGTACAGCACCGATGGTGGCAAGACCTGGGCTGCTGGTGACGGCACCAGCGTTACCCTCAGCGGCGACGGACCAAAATCCGTCACCGTGCGGCAAACAGATGCAGGCGGCGTCACCAGCGCTGTGTCCGACTCGCTGACTTTCACGCTCGACACAAGCGCCCCCACCGTCACCTCTGGCGCCACGGCCACCTCCATCGACGAGAACTCTGGCGCGGGCCAAGTGGTCTACACCGCTAAAGCCACCGATTCCAGCAACGCCAACGCGGATGTAACTTTCGGCATCGGCGGCACCGATGCAGCGCTCTTTAGTATCGACCCCGCGTCGGGTGAGGTGACACTAAAAAGCGACCCGAACTACGAAACCAAGACCAGCTACAGCTTCACCATCACCGCCACAGACGCAGCTAGCAACGTCAGCACCAGCCAGAGCGTCACTCTGGACGTGAATAACATCAAGGACGCCGTCATTGGCACCCCCACGGTGGCCGCCGTGACCGAAGACTCTTCCGTGAGCGACGCCAACCTGACTGCCACCGGCACCATCAGCATCAGCGATGCAGACTCCGGCCAAGCCAGCTTCAGCACCACCGTCACCAGTGCTGACGGCAATCTGGGCAGCCTGGTTTTGGCGTCCGACGGCAGCTACACCTACACGGTGGCCAACAGCGACGTGCAGTACCTGGGCGCTGGCAGCACCAAAGTCGATACCTTCACCGTCAAGAGCACTGACGGCACCACCAAAGAGGTGAGCTTTACCGTCAACGGAACGGAGGACGCCCCAGTCTTGAAAATTCAAGATTCAACGCGCACCGTTGACGAAAACAGCAACCCCTTTGGCCGGATCATCGCGTTTAACGGCTCGTCCAACGATCTTAATGTGGCAGATGGCACTGCGACCACCACGCAACACCTGCGGCTAAGCGACGTCGACAGCACCAACTTGGGCGGCGACACGATCAAGGTGAGCGTCACCAGCGGCAACATGAACCAATTGCGCTTGGGTGTCAGCAGCTCCAGTGGTGTTTTTTCTTTAGACTCCGATGGCTATGTGCACTACTACAGTGACGCCACCTACAACGGTGATACGGGCATCAACGTTGTCCCCCACGACCCGAATAACACCGCCGCCGACATCAAGATTGGCCGCATCTATGACGGCGAACACACGGGTCGGCACGGTGAGGCTCTGTGGATTCGCCTCAACGAAAACGCCACGACTGCCATAACGCAGGCACTGGCGTCAAAAATTTATCTGGGCGTCACCAACACCGGCGACAACAGTGTCACCCAAGACTGGTCGGCAGCTGCCGGCACAAAAACAGTGAAGTTTGAAATCGCGGACGGCAGGGGCAGCGTTTTGACGTCCGACGACCGCACGGTCAACGTCATCTCGCATGCCGATGTGTTGAGCCAGACCAGCATTGCCAAAACCTACGGCTTAGGCAAGACCATCACCGTGACCGTGACTACTGACGAAGCGGTCTATGTGGATACCACAAATGGTACCCCGTACTACGTGCTCGATATCGGCGGCGTTACCAAAAACGCCACCTACGTTGGTGGCAGCGGCACGACGCAGCTCACCTACACTTACGTGGTGGAATCTGGCTTGAATGATGCCGACGGCATCGATTTGGTCAGCCAAGTTACCAACGGTGCGGTGATTACAGACGGCAGTGGCAGCACCCTTATCAGTGGCACCTACCCCATCAGCGTGCATCTTGGCGATGTTCGGGTCGATACCGTCGCCCCCGCAAAAGCGAGCATCACCGCTATCACCGACAACAGCGGATACCCCAACGATCGGTTGACCAACGACAGCACCCCCACCATCACCTTCACAACTGAGCCCGGTGCTTTAATCTTCTTAGTAAACCGCGACGGGACCTCGATTGAGCTGTCTAAATACTCCGTCCAAGAAACCAGCCCAGGCTCTTATCAGATCATTGTTAGTCAGGCATTGGCAGATGGCGGCTACGCTGTGGTGGTCGCCGACGCTGCGGGCAATATCAATGGAAACATTGCCCGGGATGGAACAGACGCGGCGACGTTCTTTATCGATACCGTCGCCCCAGCCGCCCCCACCATCAACACCGTGGCGGGTGACAACACCATCAACGCCAGCGAGTTCGACGGCGTCAACACCCTCTCCGGCACCTGCGAGAGCGGCGCCTCTGTGAGCCTGAGCGTTGCGGGCTACACCCGCAGTGCCACCGTCAGCGACACCACCTGGAGCTACACGCTCACGGATAGCGAACTTTCCGCCCTGCAGGCCGCACAGGCCGACCTCCAAGGCAGCTTCACCGTCTCTGTCACCCAAACCGATGCCGCTGGCAACCCCAGCGACGCCAAGACCGTGACCCTCACGCTCGACACCATCGCCCCCGAAGTCGCCCGTCTCACCTTAGGCGCAGGCGTAGAAGACGGCGCCACTTTCGCAGAAGCCGCACAGGACAGCGGCGTGATCACCGTCAGCGCCGAGAAGGGCTCCACCATCACCCTGGTTTTCCGCAACGACACGCATCCAACATCCACCCCGAGCACTCTCAGCAGTACCCTCGCCGCCTCTGCCCCTGTCGTCTTCAGGAGCTTTGAGGCCACTGGCGATACACAGGCCATCACTCTGAGCGCCGAGGACATAAAACATCTGGACGATGGCACCATTACCGTTAGCTCCACCGTCACCGATGCCGCAGGTAACGTCACCTACAGCACGACTGCTGGCGGTCGCATAAGCTTTGGCCTCGACACCCAAGCCCCAGAGGTGCCAAAACTGACGCTAAATAACGACACCGGCTCAACTGATCCAACCCCGATCACCAGCGACGCCTCGCTCACCGTCAGCGATGCCGCAAGTGGCGTAACGCGCAGTTACTCCATTGATGGTGGTGAACCAACTGGCGTGTACTACGCCCCAACCGAGGACGGCGAGCACACCGTCACAGTCATCGACACCGATGCGGCTGGCAACTCCAGCTCTGCGAGTGTGACTTTCACGCTCGATACCACCGCCCCAGGCGACGTCTACCTGCAGCCTCAGGGCAGCGCACTGGACGACGGAGCCTTGAACGCCAGTGAAAAATTCAACACCTTACGCGTGATCTTGGCAGAGGACGGCAACCCCATCGTTCCACTCAATGGCCTCATTTCGCTTAAGTTGGGCGACAAGTTTTTTGTCCAGGATTTCCAAATAACCCAAGCAAGCATCGATAAAGGGTTCGTCGACTTGGAGGTCGGCGATCTCGGTGACGATGGGGCAAAGACGCTGAGTTTGCTGATCACCGATGAAGCCGGCAATACCCACACCCAGAGCCTTTCTTTTTGGAAAGACACCGTCAAGCCCGAGTTCACATCGGGCGGCACTGCCTCCATTGACGAAAACAATGGCGCGGATCTTGTGGTTTACGTGGCAGACACAGACGAGCCAGACGGAGCAGTCGTTTTTAGCTTGCAGGAGTCCGACGACTGGGAAAAATTCAGCATCGTCGACAGCAGCACTGGTGAGGTTTACCTGCTGGATAACCCGGACGCTGAGACCCAACCAAGCTACACCTTTACCGTCATTGCCACCGACGCAGCCGGTAACCGATCCAGCCAGACCGTCACTCTGGAAGTGAACGACCTTGATGAGGTTGCCCCCACCATCACCTCGCTTGACACAGCCACCGTCACGGAAAACGTTGCTGCGGGCACACTCGTTTATACAGCCCACGTTACCGACACCGGCGACGTTAGCAATGGGGTTACCCTGTCGATGGATGGAGCCAACGCCTCCAGCTTTACCTTCAACGCCCGCACCGGGGAAGTAAGGCTCAAAGACTCGCCGGACTACGAAACGCGGCAGGCCTATACGTTCACTATTACTGCGCGCGACGCTGCGGGCAATGCCAGCAGCAAAACGGTGACATTGAACGTAAAAAATGTCGATGACACTGCGCCAGACGCCCCCGTGCTGAGCTACGTTGGTAGCAAGCTTGACGACGGCTACCTCAACGCCAGCGAAGCGAGTGGCGGGTTCACCGTGCGGGCCGGATTGCTTAAGAGTTACTCCCCCCCTGTAAAAGGGGACACTGTCGAGATACAGCTCAATGGCGCAAGTTTTGAAACTCGCAAGATCATCACGCTCAGTGACGCCGACATAAAAGCCGGTTACGTTGAATTTGCGGTGTCGCCATCCGAATTGGGCACTGACGGCAGAAAGTCGCTCACAGCGGTAATCACCGATGTTGCTGGCAACCACAACACCAGTGGCGCCAAAGTGTTCACGTTGGACGTTAATGCTCCAGAATTTACTTCTGCAAGCGCCACTGCGTCTATCAATGAAAACGTCGCCGTAGACACTGTGGTGTACCAGCCCTCGCTTACCGATGCATCGTACAAGGGCGCCAAGCTCAGCTACACCCTCGGTGGTGCAGATGCGCACTTCTTCAAGATTGACCCCAATTCTGGTGCAGTCACCATCAATAGCACGCCCGACTACGAAACCAAGACCGGCTACACCTTTACCGTCACCGCCAGAGATGCCGCTGGCAACCCCAGTGCTACCCAAACTGTCACCCTGGGCGTGAACGACCTCAACGACAACGCCCCGGTCTTTAAATCTGACCCCACCGCCAGCGTGAACGAGAACGCAGACACATCCACCGTGGTCTACCAGGCCTCTACCACGGACGCCGACGCCACAAGCGCCAATCGGGCTGTGGTCTATAGCCTCACTGGCACCGATGCCAAACTACTGAGCATCAGCAGCTCGGGCGAAGTCACACTCAATGACAAGGCCGACTTTGAAAAACAGTCCAGTTACAGCTTTACGGTGGTGGCCAGCAATAGCGGCTCGAGCACCACCTTGGTCACGACCCAGGATGTGACCTTGAGCGTGAACGACCTCAACGACAACGCCCCGGTCTTCCACACCGGCGCCGTCATCGGTTCAGAGAGCGGTGTTTCGGTTTTTAATTCCTACGTTCAGACCGATGGGAAAGTGGTGGTGTCGGGCACCGTCAAGAATGCCGGCAGTGAATGGCGGAAGTTCAGCATTTCAATGCTGAACGAGGATGGCGGTGTCGACACGTCATTTGACACGGATGGCACCGTTTCCCACGCCGTGGGCCAGCAGAGCTACTTTGGCGCCACTACCTCGCATTCCAACGCAGACGGCACCATCCTAGTAGCCGGTAGCGCACGAACGGCAGCATCGTCAGGCGAATTCGCGGTAGTGCGTTTGCTTGTAAATGGCACGATTGACACACGTTTTAGCGAAGACGGCAGCCTGACTTATGCGCTGGGGACAAGAGACAACGCGTTTGCCATTGAAAACACCAGCCAAGGAATCATCGTTGCAGGCATCAGCGACGACAAATTGAGCGTCATTCGGCTATTAGAAGACGGAAGTTTCGACAAAGGCTTTGGCAGCGATGGAGTTTTCTTAGGGCAAGCCTCGAAGTTCGCTTTCGCGAGTATGGCCGTGCAAAGCGATGGCGGCATCGTATTGGTTGGCACCGATTATTCGAAATCAAGCGTCGTTCACCTTAGTCCGAAAGGCTCTCTTGATACCAATTTCAATTCGGGCGATGCATTCTTTCAAACAGAGTTTTCTGTTAAGAGCGTTACCTTGGACGGGGAGGGAAAAATACTGCTGGCTGGCACCAATTCTGATGAGGAATTCACTGTCACTCGCCTCAATGCGGACGGCCAGCAAGACAGCACATTTGGTACTAACGGCGTTTTTTCCGCGCATATCGGTGAGCAGCACATTGACCAGTGTTCCAGCGTCATCGTCCAAACGGACGGAAAAATACTATTGGCTGGAAGCAGTTTTGTGGACACTGGTATGTTCCGGTACGCCAGTTTGATTCGCCTGAATGACGATGGCAGTTTAGACACCACCTTCGGTGATGGAGGCAAGGCAGTTCTTCCCATGAATAACTCCAGCGGAGGAGATTACAACGTTTCTGTGCAAGACAATGGAAAAATCATCGTCACAGGAAATACAGGTGAAGAACACCTTGGCGTCATGCGCTTGAACGCTGACGGCAGTGTGGACACCACGTTTGGTGATGCAACGCAGGCGACCGTCGAAGACACGGTTTATGTTTCCCAGAACATCACCACCAACGACGTGGTTTACCAAGCCCATGCCACGGACGCGGACACTTTGAGTAATCTGCACTATTCCCTGAGCGGAGCCGACGCCGACTACTTCAACTTCAATGCAGTTACGGGTGAAGTGAAATTCAAAGACGTGCAAGACCCCGCAAATGGAGATACGCCATGGTATCTAGAGATCATCGCCAGCGACGGGATGCACGCTTCGAACACACTGGATGTGACAATTTTGGTGAAAGACCACATGGAAGTGACAGCATCAGTGAGCAGAGCTAACCACGCGATTATGTAACCCAAGGGCAAGATGCCACCTTGCCTGCATTGCGCAGGTAGGGTGGCGAGCCCCTCAAACCCCCAAATAAGTCGCCAGCGCTGGGTCGCTCAACAGGGCCGCGCCCGTGCCCTGCATCACCACCTGGCCTTTTTGCAGCACCAGCGCCTGGTCGGCGCGCTCGAGCACCTTGCGGTAGTCGCGGTCCACGATGAGGGTGGCGATGCCGCTGGCGCGGATCTCACCGATCACGCGCCAGATTTCGGCCACGATCAGCGGGGCCAGGCCTTCGGTGGCTTCGTCGAGCACCATCAGCTCCGGGTGCGTCATCAGCGCGCGGCCAATGGACAGCATTTGCTGTTCGCCGCCCGAGAGTTGGGCACCCAAGTTTTTGAGGCGTTCGGTGAGGCGGGGGAAGGTGGCCAGCACGCGGTCCAGGGGCCAGTCGCAGCGGCCGTCGCGCCCCACGCGGGCGGCCATTTGCAGGTTTTCCAGCACTGACAGGTTGGGAAACACGCCCCGGCCTTCGGGCACATAGGCCACGCCCAGGCGCGCTACCGCATGCGGCAAGAGGCGCGATGCGTCCACGCCAAAAAAGTGGATCTCGCCGCTGCGCTGCGCCACGTGGCCTAGCAAGGTGCGAATCAGCGTGGACTTGCCCATGCCGTTACGCCCCAGCAGCCCCACGGTCTGGCCGCGCGCTATGTGCAAATCCACCCCATGCAGAATATGGCTGGAGCCGTACCAGGCGTGGATGCCCTTGGCGTCCAAAATCAGGTCTTGTGCCATGTCAGTGTTCTCCCAGATAGGCCACCCGCACTTCGGCGCTGTTGCGCACAAAGTCGGGGCTGCCCGAGGCGATCACGCCGCCGTTAACCATCACGGTAATGCAGTCCGCCACGCGAAACACCGCGTCCATGTCGTGCTCAATGAGCAAAATCGCGTGCGTAGCCTTGAGCGACTCCAAGAGCGCCAGCATGCGTTCGGTTTCTTCGGCGCCCATGCCGGCCAGCGGCTCGTCCAAGAGCAGCACCTGCGGCGCGGTGGCCAGGCACATGGCGATTTCCAACTGCCGCTTTTGCCCGTGCGAGAGCAAACCGGCCTCGCGCTCGAGCACGTCGCCCAGGCCGGCGCGCTGGGCAGCGGCCTGGGCGGCGGCGCTGCTGGCCGGGCAACGGCGCGCGTCTTGCCAAAGGGCCCAGGGCTTTTGCGCGGCAGCCTGCGCCGCCAAGCGGCAGTTTTCCAGCACGCTAAAGCTGGGGTAAATGGTGTTGCGCTGGTAGCTGCGGCCCAAGCCCGCACGGGCGCGCCGGGGTTGGGTCCAGTGCGTCACGTCCTGGCCCAGCAGTTCTACCGTGCCGCCAGACGGCGCAATCTCGCCAGACAAAATATTCACCAACGTAGATTTGCCCGCCCCGTTGGTGCCGATGACTGCGTGCACCGTGCCGCGCGCCACGTCAATCGACACGTCGTTCAGCGCCAGCAAACCGCCCCAGCGGCGGCTGATGTGTTTGCCGCGCAGCAAGATGTCAGTGTCCGCCATGGCTTGCTCCTGCGTTAGCTGTGTTGCCGGCGTCGCCCAGTGCGGCGCCGCGCAAGCGCGCCGCAATTTGTCCGGGCACCCCCACCAGGCCGCGCGGCAAGAGCGCCACGCTGGCGATGATGGTCAGCCCCAGGCCCAAATGCCAGTGCTTGGCAAATTCGCCAAAAATCGCCTCGGACTTGAAAAACTCCTGCAAGAGCGCAAACGCAAAAGCCCCCATCAGCGCCCCACGCAAATGCCCCAGTCCGCCCAAAATCACGATGATCAGCACCTCACCCGACACATGCCAGGCCATCAGCTCGGGGTTGACGAAGCCGTCTTTTACGGCAAACAAAAACCCCGCCAGCCCGGCCAGCGCGCCCGAGATCACAAAAGCCGCCAGCTTGTAGGGATAAGTCGAAAAACCGGTGGCGCGCATGCGCTGCTCGTTGACGCGGATGCCCGCCAGCGCCCGGCCAAAGCGCGAGCGCCCCAGCAGCGCCAAAAAGGCAAACGTCACCAGCAAACAGGCCAAGGTAAAGCGGTACAGCACCAGCGGTTTGTCCAGGTCCAGCCAATCCCCCACGCCGGGTTTCATCAGCAGGTAAATGCCGTCGGTGCCGCCGCCCAGGGGCGTGTCGTGCACCACGTAATAGGCCATTTGCGCAAACGCCAGCGTGACCATGATGAAGTAGACGCCCTTGGTGCGCAGGGACAGCGCCCCCACCGCCAGCGCATAGCCCCCGGCCAGCAACATGGCCACAGGCAAGAGCCACAGCACGCTGCCGGCCTGGTCGGGCGGCGACAGCAGCACGGTGGCATACGCGCCTATGCCTAAAAACGCCGCCTGGCCAAAGCACACCAGGCCGGTGGTGCCCACCAGCAGCTCCAGGCTGAGCGCAAAAATGGCAAACACCATGATCTTGGTCGCCAGGTCCAGCCCGTACTGGCCCGAAACCGCCGGGAACACCGCCAGCGCCACAAAGGCAGCGGCGACAAACACAATTTTTGAATAATTCATCAGTCAGCCTTTTGGCGCTTAGCCCGCTTTGAACAGTCCATCTGGCTTCCACAGCAAGATGAGCGCCATCAACACATACACCAGCACGCCGGCCGCCGAAGGCAACATGACCTTGCCAAAGGTATCCACAAAACCAATGAGCAGCGAGGCAAACAGTGCCCCGCGAATCGAGCCAATGCCGCCAATTACCACCACCACAAAGCAAATAATCAGCACCGTGCTGCCCATGCCCGGATAGACCGATGACACGGGCGCGGCCACCATGCCGGCCAGCACCGCAATCGCCACCCCGGCAGCAAACACCACGCGGTACAAAAACTTGATATCAATGCCCAGCGACTGCACCATCTCGCGGTTGGTGCTGCCCGCGCGGATCATCATCCCTAGGCGCGTGCGGGTAAATACAAAGTACATGCCCAGCGCCAGCGCCAGGCACACGCCTGAGATAAACAGGCGGTAGACCGGGTAAGTCATCATGTCGCCCAGCGCAATGCTGCCGTTCAGGATGTCGGGCGGCGCCACGCCGTGCACGTCGTCGCCCACCAGCAGGCTGCGCAGTTCCTCAAACACCAAAATCAGGCCGTAAGTCATCAGCACCTGCTGCAGGTGTTCGCGTTCGTACAAGAAGCTAAAGAACGCCCATTCCAGAAAATAGCCAAACAGCACCGCCAGCACCACCCCCACCAAGAGCGTGGCAAAAAAGCCGCCGCCAATGGTGGAGCCCACCACTGGCGCCAGGCTAAACGCCAAGTAGGCGCCCACCATGTAAAAGCTGCCGTGCGCCAGGTTGATCACGCCCATGATGCCGAAAATCAGCGTCAGGCCCGAGGCCACCAAAAACAGCAGCAGCCCGTACTGAAGCGAATTCAGGCACTGAATCAAAAAAGTCGTCAAGTCCATGGGGTTTGCATCGAGTGCTCTTGGGCACCGGGCGCAGCGCTAAGGCTGCGCCCGGTACTGGGTTTAGATCGTCAAATCAGGCTCAGAGCTTGCAGCCGCGCGCCGGGTCTTCGAGCTTGGCGCTGGCAATGCCGACCTTTTTGTTTTCTTTGGCACCCACCTGGCGCAGGTAAAAGTCTTGCACCGGGTTGTGGGCCTTGGAAATCGTGAACGGGCCGCGCGGGCTGTCGATGGTGGCCTTGCCCAGGGCTGCAGAAATCTCGGCGGCCTTGCTGGCGTCGCCCTTGGTGGCATTCAGGCCGATGGCCAGCATTTGCGCGGCGTCATAGCCTTGCACGGCATAGACGTCGGGCTGCAGCTTGTAGGTCTTGGCATAGGTCAGGCGAAACGCGTTGTCGCGTTTGGTGCCCAGGCTGTCGGCGTAATGCAAGGCGGTAAACAAGCCATCTGCTGCTTCGCCCTGGGCGTCGAGCGTGCCGTCGGTCAAAAAGCCCGAGCCGTACAGCGGAATCGATTTCTTCAGGCCCGCAGCCGCATAGTCTTTGACAAATTTAACGGCGCCACCCCCGGCAAAGAAGGTGAACACCGCGTCGGGCTTGGCGGCGGCAATTTCGGTCAACAGGCCCTGGAATTCCACGCCAGGAAAAGGCAGGCTGAGTTCCTTGACGACGGTGCCGCCACCTTTTTCAAAACTTTCCTTGAAGCCGCGCACCGATTCGTCGCCCGCTGCGTATTTCCAGGTGATGGTGACGACTTTCTTGATGCCTTTTTTGGCCATCACTTCGCCCATGGCGTAGCCCGGCTGCCAGTTGGAGAACGAGCTGCGGAAGATGTTTTGGGCGCACATGGCACCCGTCACGGCGTCGGCGCCCGCGTTGGGCACGATCAGCAAGGTGCCGCTTTCTTTGGCGGCCTTGGCCATGGCCATGGCCACACCCGAGTGCACGGTGCCAATCAGCACGTCCACCTGGTCACGCTTGATGAGCTTGTTGACGTTGTCCGTGGCTTTGGAAGGATCCGACTCGTCGTCCACCTTGAAGTATTCGACTTCGCGCCCGGAGATTTTGCCGCCGAGTTCGGTCACGTGCTGGCGAAAACCGTTTTCAATGGCGTTACCCAAAGAGGCGAACGTGCCGGTGTAGGGCAGCATCAGGCCGACCTTGAGTTTGCCGGGGGTTTGGGCCGACGCCATGGACGCGGCGAGCGCGGTGAGCGCGGTGAGCGCGGTGAGCGCCAGCACTTGTGCGCCGCGACGGGCCAGTGTGTTCAGGGAAATGGTCATGGTGTGTCTCCTTCTTTATGGTTTATCCAACTGCAAACAGCCGCCACCAGCGCCTGCGGCTGGTCGCGGTGGGGGGAATGGCCGCAGGCCGCAAGTTCGAGCAAACGTGTGCCAGCCACGGCACGCGCAATGCTGCGAATCTGTTCCAGCGATCCATATTCGTCGTCCAGCCCCTGCACTGCAAGAACCGGACAGCCAATGCGGCGCATTCTGTCAGTAATTGACCAGCTTCGGAATGCGGCGGCTAGCCAAATACTGCTCCAAGCGTCAAACACCCGCTCGGACGCGCGGTGGTAACGCGCTAGGCGCGCGAGCAGAGGTGAGCGCACTTCAGGCGTCTGCAGCGCGGCAATGCTGGCCACCGTCTGGTCTTCCACAAAACAATGCGGCGCCAGGGCCACCAGGCCTGCCACGTTGGCGGGAAAAGCAGCCGCATACATCAGCGCAATCGAGGCGCCGTCGCTGTGGCCCAGCAGCCACAAGGGCTGCACGCTAGCGTCCACGCCCAGTGCGGCCAGGGCGGCGGGCAGCACCTCCAAGGCCTGGCGCTCCAAAAAGTCGCAGCTCCAGCGCGTGCCCGCAGGCAAGGGCGTGGACTGGCCGTAGCCCGGGCGCGAGATCACCAAGCCGCAGCAGTGCGCTGCCGCGCAAAGCTGCTGCGGAAAATCTTTCCACATGGCCAGCGAGCCCAGGCCTTCGTGCAAAAACACGATCAAAGGCTTGGAGTCATCACCCGCGCCGCCCGCCTCAGTGCCCAGCCACTGGTATTCCAGCGCAATGCGCTGGCCGTCCCAGGGGATGTCCACCAGAGCGGGGGCTTGGGTCATGGGTTTTGCAAGGCCAGCTCGCGCAGCTTGAAGCGCTGGATCTTGCCGGTGGCCGTCTTGGGCAGCTCGTCCACAAACTCGATCACGCGCGGGTATTTGTAAGGCGCCAGGCGGTCTTTAACAAAGGCCTTGAGTTCCTCGGCCTGCAGCACTACGCCGGGCTTGCAGACCACGTAGGCGCGGGTTTTGGTCAGGCCGTCGGCGTCAGGCGCGCCGATCACGGCCGCCTCCAGCACGCCCGGGTGCTGCACCAGGGTGGATTCCACCTCAAAGGGCGACACATAGATGCCGCTGACCTTGAGCATGTCGTCGCTGCGCCCGCTGTAGGTATAGCTGCCGTCCTCGTTGCGCACGTATTTGTCGCCACTGCGCGTCCAGGCACCCTGGAAGGTTTCGCAGCTTTTTTCGCGGTTACCCCAGTACATCAACGCAGCACTGGGGCCCTGGATGAACAGGTCGCCAATTTCGCCTTCGGCCACGCTCTGACCGTCGTCGCCGCGCAGTGAGAGTTCGTAGCCCGGCACCGGCCAGCCAGTGGTGCCGTAGCGCACCCGATTTGGCAGGTTGGACAGGTAAATATGCAGCATCTCGGTCGAACCAATGCCGTCCACAATGTCAACGCCAAAGTGCGTTTTGAAGCGCTCACCCAGTTCGCTGGGCAGCGCCTCGCCAGCCGACGACACTAGGCGCAGGCGCACCTCGGTTTTTGCGGGCAATGCGGGTGAGGCCAGCATGCCAGCAAAACCGGTCGGCGCACCAAAAAACGCCGTAGGCTGCAGCCCGCCGACCTGGCCGCGCCAGCGCTTGAACGTGGCGTCAGGCGTAGGCCGCTCGGCCATCAGCAGCGTGGTGGCGCCCACGCTGAGCGGAAAACTCAGGCCATTGCCCAGGCCGTAGGCAAAAAACAGCTTGGCGGCGGAAAAGCACACGTCTTGCGAGGTCAGCTCCAGCACCTTTTGGCCGTAGAGCGTGGCGGTCCAGTACGGATTGATCTGGCTGTGCACCGTAGCCTTGGGCCGGCCGGTGGAACCCGAAGAAAACAGCCAAAAGCCGGGGTCGTCCGCGCCGGTAAGGGCGCATTCGGCCAAGGGCGCGTGTGCCGCCAAAAAGTCGTCCAGCGCCAGTACGCCTTCGGGCAGCGGTTCCTGCGGTGCGGACACCACGATCTGTCGCACCTCGTGCCCGCCGCTTTGTGCAGCCAAGGCCATCGCTTGCTGCAGCACCGGCAGCAAAGCCTGCGACACCAGGGCCACTTGGGCGCGGCTTTTTTGCAGCATGTAGGCGTAGTCGTCCGCCGTGAGCAAGGTATTCACGGCAACCGGCACGATGCCTGCGTACATGGCACCCAAAAAGCTACTGGGCCAGTCCTTGCAGTCGTGCATGAGCAGCAGCACGCGCTCTTCGCGGTGCACGCCGCAGCCGCGCAATGCGCCAGCCACCGCGCGGATGCGCTCGGCCAGAGCGCCATAGGTGAGGCTGCCCAGGTCGTCCACAAAAGCCAGCTTGTCTGGCCGCTGCGCATTGCAGTCCAGCAGGTACTTGGCGAAGTTGAAGTGGGCGCTGTGCGGGCCCATGGTGCTGGTGTTTGGCATGGCGCTTATTCCTTAGACCGTGGGGGCTGCGTCGCTCGTGCGCAGCAGGCTCAGCACGCTGGTGCTGGCTTGCACCGCGCTGCGGCGGTGGTAAAAGCCCAGGGCGCGCAAGCCGCCCAGCTCTTCGCCGCCGCCGGCGCGGCCCGGGCCACCGTGCAAAGATTGGGGCATGACGTTGCCGTGGCCGGTTTGGGACGCGGCCACATCGGGCGAGATGCTGTGCACCCGGCCATGGCTGTCGGCCAGAGCCAGCGCGGCGTCGGCCAAAGCCTGTGGGTCGCTGCCATAAATAGACGCCACCAGCGAGCCCTGGCCGCGGCGGATCAGCTCCAACGCGTGCGTGCCGCTGCGGTAGGGCAACAAAGTGGCCACCGGGCCAAACACTTCCATGGCATGCACCACGTCGGCGGCATCGGCATTGCGCGCACCCAAGAGCGTGGGGCCTACGCAGCAGGCGATCGCCGGGTCGGCGTCCACAAGCGGGGTGTTGGCGCCGTCATACAAAGTGTCGGCCTGGGTTTGCAGTTGTTGCAAGCCTTGGCGCACGGATGTCATCTGCGCCCGGTTGACCAGCGCGCCCATGCGCACCGACTCATTGCGCGGGTTGCCCACGGTGGTGGAGGCCAGGCGCGCGCCTATGGCCTGCGCGGCGGCGTCGTACAGGGCCTCGGGCACAAAGACGCGGCGAATGGCGGTGCACTTTTGGCCCGATTTGACTGTCATCTCGCGCGCCACTTCTTTGACCAGCAGGCCAAAGGCGGCGCTGCTGGCGTCCTCACCGGGCAACAAATAGGCCGAGTTCAGGCTATCCGCCTCAATATTGACGCGCACCGAGCGCTGGGACACGGCAGCATGCAGGCGCACCTGGTGGGCGGTTTCGGCTGAGCCGGTAAACGACATCACGTCCAGCGGCTGCAAGGCGTCGAGCAGGCCCGCAGAGCTGCCGCAGACGATGGACAGGGCGCCGGGCGGGAAGATGCCGGCATTGACCACGTCTTGCACCATGCGCTGGGTCAGCCAGGCGGTGGCGGTGCCGGGTTTGACGATGACCGGCACGCCCGAGAGCAACGCGGGCGCTGCTTTTTCCCACAGACCCCACGAAGGAAAGTTAAACGCATTGATCAAGAGCGCCACGCCGCGCGTGGGCACCAGCACATGCTGCGACTGAAACAGCGGGTCTTTGCCCAGGCGCACCATGTCGGCGTCCACCAGGTGGTGGCGCTCGCCCAGCGATTCGCCCAACTTGGCGTAGGTGCCCAGGGTAAAGATGCCGCCATCAATATCCACCGCCGAATCGTTCTTGACCGTGCCGCTGTTGGCCGTGGCGATTTCGTAGTAAGCGTCGCGGTTGGCTTGCAACACTTTGACGGCGGCGCCCAGCAGGGCGGCACGCTCGCGGTAGTTCAGGGCGCGCAGCGCGGCGCCGCCGGTGTCGCGGGCAAAGGCAAAGCCTGCAGCCAAGTCTAGGCCGGTGGCGTCCACCCGCACCAAAGGCGTGCCCAACACGGGGTCCACCAGCGTGCTGCCCGTGCCGGTGCCATGCGACCACTGGCCGCCAAAGTAATTAGGAAGAAGTTCGGTCATGGTGCGGTCTTTAAGGTTCTAAGAATGGAATCAACGCGTAAAGGCGATTTCGCCCTCGGGCAGCAAATACAGCACCATGGCGCGGCCTTGGCTTACGGTTGGGCTATGGGCGGAACCAGGTGGGCAAACCATCCAGCCGGCCGGGTGGCCGTCAAACAGGGCGTCGCCCGCCATCGGCATGACCAGGTCAATCTCGCCCAGGGGGTGGGTGTGGTGCGGGCCGGCGATGTTTTCCATGTCCACCACATCCACCGAGAAGCGCTGCAAATCGTCAGCCGCTTTGAAGATACGGCCATAGCGGATACCGCCGCCCTCGCGGCTGCACAGCCAGCCTTCGGCCACGCCGCGCTGGCAATCGGCCTGCAGCGCCGCAAAAGTGCCGCTACCCACGCCGTGCTCGGCATTGAGCCAGTCGGCCAGCTCGGCGTTGAGCGCCTTACCGGCCAAGGGAGCGCACAACTGCGCCAGGTGGTTGCGAAATTCGGCAATCGAAGAAGTAAAAGGCATGTGCGCTGGTCCGTTTGGCTTGTGATTTTTGAGAGAATGAATTATTCTGCACACGGAAGATAAAGCGAACCAAACACCATGTCAAGCACTATATTGCATACATCAGGGTTAACACCGAGTGACGCCCCGGATGCGGAGCTGGCGTTGCCGCCCGCCAAACACCCGTTCTTGGTCGCCTTGGGCGCACGCGTGGGCGCCCTGCGCTCGCGCCGGGGCATGACGCGCAAGGCGCTGGCCCTGGCCGCCGACGTGTCCGAGCGGCATTTGGCCAATATGGAATACGGCCTGGGCAACGCGTCGGTACTGGTGCTGCTGCAGGTGGCCAGCGCCCTGCAATGTACGGTCAGCGAGCTCATTGGCGACGTCACTACCTCTTCGCCCGAGTGGCTGATGATCCGGGAAATGCTGGAGCAGCGCGACGACGCCACCTTGCAAAAAGTGCGCGTAGCCATTGGCGAACTGCTGGGCACCGGCGGCGGCAACGCCACCTTGAGCCCGCGCGTGGCGCTGATCGGATTGCGCGGCGCGGGCAAGTCCACGCTGGGGCAGATGCTGGCGCAAGACCTGGGCTTTCCCTTCGTGGAGCTGAGCCAGGAGATCGAAAAATTTGCCGGCTGCAGCGTGGCCGAGATACAGGCCCTGTATGGCGTGAGCGCCTACCGCCGCTATGAGCGCCGGGCGCTGGAAGAGACGATTCAGATCTATCCCGAGGCGGTGATTGCGACGCCCGGCGGCCTGGTGTCCGACCCGGCGAGCTTTAACCTGCTGCTGGCGCACTGCACCACGGTATGGCTGCAGGCCGAGCCCGAAGACCACATGCGCCGCGTCACCGCCCAGGGCGATATGCGCCCTATGGCCGCTAGCAAAGAGGCGATGGAAGACCTCAAGGGCATTCTGACGGGCCGCGCGCCCTTTTATTCCAAGGCGCAACTGCAGGTGAACACCAGCGCGCAGCCGCTGGACGCCACCTTTGAATTGCTGCGCCACACGGTGCGCCAAGGGCTGGACATACAGGCCTGAAAAATACTTGCAAAAAAATGCTTGACCTTGCTTCAAAACGTGCACTATGATGCGTCATCATTAAAAAGTGCATTTTTATGCACGTTCATTTAGGAGCATCCGCCATGTCATCCAGCACTGTCAGTTACGAAACCCAGCCCGCCCATTACAAGCATTGGAAACTCAGCTTTGACGGCGCGGTTGCCACGCTGAAAGCCGACTTTGACGAAAACGCCGGCCTGCGCCCGGGCTACAAGCTCAAGCTCAACAGCTACGACCTGGGCGTGGACATTGAACTCAACGACGCCATCCAGCGCATCCGCTTTGAACACCCCGAAGTGCGCACCGTGGTGGTGACCAGCGCCAAAGACAAGGTGTTTTGCTCAGGCGCCAACATCTTCATGCTGGGCGTGAGCAGCCACGCCTGGAAGGTGAACTTCTGCAAGTTCACCAACGAGACCCGCAACGGCCTGGAAGACTCGTCCGTCCACAGCGGCCTCAAGTTCTTGGCAGCGGTCAACGGCGCCTGCGCTGGTGGCGGCTACGAGCTGGCCCTGGCCTGTGACGAAATCATTTTGGTGGACGACCGCTCCAGCGCCGTGAGCCTGCCCGAAGTGCCGCTCTTGGGCGTGTTGCCCGGCACCGGCGGCCTGACCCGCGTGACCGACAAGCGCAAAGTGCGCCACGACCTGGCCGACCTGTTTTGCACCAGTGTGGAGGGCGTGCGGGGCAAAAAAGCCGTGGAATGGCGCCTGGTGGACGAGAGCGTGCGCCCGGCCGACTTTGCCGCCCGCGTCCAAGCCCGCGCCCTGGAACTCGCAGCCCTGAGCGACCGCCCGGCCAACGGCAAAGGCGTGGCGCTCACGCCCCTGCACCGCGAGCACAGCGCCGACGCACTGCATTACAGCCACGTCAAAGTGGACATTGACCGCACCAAGCGCACCGCCGTGTTTACCGTGCACGCCCCCAGCGGCGCGCAGCCCACCAGCATTGCCGACATTGAAGCCGCAGGATCGAACTGGTACCCGCTGGTGCTGGCGCGCGAACTCGAAGACGCGATTTTGTTGATGCGTACTAATGAGAACGAGATCGGCACCTGGCTCATCAAGACCCAGGGCGACGCCGCCGCCGTGCTGGCCATGGACGCCGCGTTGTTGGCCAACCAAAACCACTGGCTGGTGCGCGAAACCATTGGCCTGCTGCGCCGCACCTTCAGCCGCCTGGACGTGTCCTCGCGCAGCCTGTTTGCGCTGATTGAGGCCGGTTCCTGCTTTGCCGGCAGCTTCTTGGAGCTGGCCCTGGCCTGCGACCGCAGCTACCAGCTCATGCTGCCCGACGACGAGGCTGCGTCCCCCCGCATTACCGTAGGCGACGTCAACTTTGCGCTCTACCCCATGGCCACGAACCAGACACGCCTGGTGCGCCGCTTTTATGGCGAGCAGCCCGCGCTCGACGCCATTGCCGCTGTCAAAGGCCAGGCGCTGGACGCCGACGCCGCTTTTGCCCTGGGCCTGGTGACCTCCAACCCGGACGATATTGACTGGACCGACGAAGTGCGCATTGCTATTGAAGAGCGCGTATCCATGTCGCCCGACGCCCTGACCGGCATGGAAGCCAATCTGCGCTTTAACGGCGTAGAAACCATGGCCACCCGCGTGTTTGGCCGCCTCACCGCCTGGCAAAACTGGATCTTCCAGCGCCCCAACGCTGTGGGCGAAAAAGGCGCGCTCAAGGTCTACGGCAAAGGCGAGCGCGCGGCCTTTGACTGGAACCGTGTTTAAACCCCGCATTCATTCACTTTTTTTAGTCCCCATCCCCCCAACGCCACGGAGTTTCCTATGTCATCCATGAATTACAGCGACAAGATCCCCAACAACGTCAACCTGAGCGAAGACCGCACCCTGCAGCGTGCGCTAGAGCAATGGCAGCCCAACTTTTTGAGCTGGTGGGACGACATGGGCCCGACCGGCAGCACCGATTCCGAGGTGTATTTGCGCACCGCCGTGAGCGTGGACCCGCAAGGCTGGGCGCAGTTTGGCCACGTCAAGATGCGCGACTACCGCTGGGGCGTGTTTTTGAACCCCGGTGAAGCCGACCGCAAGATCCACTTTGGCGACCACAAGGGCGAAGCCGCCTGGCAAGACGTGCCCGGCGAATACCGCGCCAACCTGCGCCGCATCATCGTCACCCAAGGGGACACCGAGCCCGCGTCCGTCGAGCAACAGCGCCACCTGGGCCTGACCGCGCCCAGCATGTACGACCTGCGCAATCTGTACCAGATCAACGTGGAAGAAGGCCGCCACCTGTGGGCCATGGTGTACCTGTTGCACAAGCATTTCGGCCGCGACGGCCGTGAAGAAGGCGAAGCCTTGCTCGAGCGCCGCAGCGGCCAGGAGAACAACCCCCGCATCTTGCAGGCCTTCAACGAAGAGACGCCAGACTGGCTGAGCTTTTTCATGTTCACCTACTTCACCGACCGCGACGGAAAATTCCAGCTCTGCGCGCTGGCCGAAAGCAGCTTTGACCCACTGGCACGCACCACCAAATTCATGCTGACCGAAGAGGCGCACCACATGTTTGTGGGCGAGTCCGGCATCAGCCGCGTGATCAGCCGCACCTGCGCCGCCATGAACGAACTCAAAACCGACGACGTGCGCACCCTGCGCGCCGCGGGCATCATTGACCTGCCCACCATCCAGCGCTACCTGAACTTCCACTTCAGCGTGACCATTGATCTGTTTGGCGCCGACGAGTCGAGCAACGCCGCCACCTTCTATTCCACCGGTCTCAAAGGCCGCTACGAAGAAGGCAAGCGCACCGACGACCACGTGCTCAAGAGCCAGACCTACCGCGTGCTGTCGGTGCAAGACGGCAACCTGGTGGAACGCGAAGTGCCCATGCTCAACGCCCTGAACGAAGTGCTGCGCGACGACTACATCAAAGACTCGATTGGCGGCGTGGACCGTTGGAACAAGGTGATCGACAAGGCCGGTATCCCCTTCCGCCTGAAAGTGCCGCACAAGGCCTTTCACCGCAACATCGGCGCGCTGTCTAGCGCCAAGGTTTCGCCAGACGGCCGCGTGGTGTCGCAAGCCGAGTGGAACGCGCAAGTGGACCACTGGCTGCCCTCCGGTGGCGACCGCGCCTTTGTGGCCAGCCTGATGGGCCGCGTGGTAGAACCAGGCAAATTTGCCAACTGGATCGCCCCCCCGGTCATGGGCATCAACCGCCAAAGCGTTGATTTCGACTACGTGCGCTTTAACTAAGCCAGCCTTCAGAAAAACAGGAGCCTCCAAGTGACAACGCAGCCGTCTGAACTGATACAGCAGCATCTTATTGACCCCGAGATCTGCATCCGCTGCAACACTTGCGAGGCCATCTGTCCGGTGGCCGCCATCACCCACGATTCGCGCAACTACGTGGTGGACGCAGAAAAATGCAACTCGTGCATGGCCTGCATTGGCCCCTGCCCCACCGGCTCAATTGACAACTGGCGCACCATGCTGCGCAGCCAGGCCTATAGTCCGGACGTGCAACTGCTGTGGGACGAGCTGCCCGCCGAACTGCCACCGGAACAACTGGTGGCAGAAGAAGGCGCGACGGTCACCGTGGCTGATGCGCAAGCCGCAGCCGCGCCCAACGCCATGGCCACCGCAGCGCCTGCCGCCAACCCGGCGATCGGCGCCATGCTGCCGCCCTGGTCGGCGGCGCACGCCTACACCCAGTTGTACGGCCCCAAGGCCGCGCAAAAAAGCATACGCGCCACGGTGAGCGGCAATGTCCGCGTTACGGCGGTAGGCCGCGACTACGACACCCACCACATCGTGCTGGACTTTGGCAAGATGCCTTTCCCGGTGCTGGAGGGGCAAAGCATCGGCGTCTTGCCGCCCGGCGCAGACGCCAACGGCCGCGCCCACCACGCGCGCCAATACTCCATATCAAGCCCGCGCAACGGTGAGCGCCCGGGTTACAACAACCTGTCGCTCACAGTCAAGCGCGTGTTGGAAGACAGCCACGGCAACGCCGTGCGCGGCGTGGCATCCAACTTCATGTGCGACCTGGCCGTGGGCGACACGGTGGACGTGATCGGCCCGTTTGGCAACTCGTTCTTGATGCCCAACCACCCGCGCTCCAAGATCGTGATGATTTGCACCGGTACCGGCAGCGCACCTATGCGTGCGATGACGGAGTGGCGCAGGCGCCTGCGCGCCTCGGGCAAGTTTGACGGAGGGCGGTTGATGCTGTTTTTTGGCGCCCGTACGCAAGAAGAATTACCGTACTTTGGCCCGCTGCAAAACCTGCCCAAAGACTTTATTGACAGCAACTTTGCCTTCTCGCGCGCCAGCGGCCAACCCAAGCGCTATGTGCAAGACCTGATCCGCGAGCGCGCCGCCGACGTAGCGCCCTTGCTGGCCGACCCGGACTGTTTTTTCTACGTCTGCGGCTTGAAAAGCATGGAAGAAGGCGTGGTGCTGGCCCTGCGCGAAGTGGCACAAAACGCCGGTCTGGACTGGGCCAGTGTGGCCGCCGACCTGCAGCAACACGGTCGATTGCACCTGGAAACCTATTGATGAACGCCACCGCAGAACTCCCCAGCACTTTGCAAATCAGCTACCCACGCCCCGGCGTGGCGCAGATCACCATGGCGCGCCCGAGCGTATTCAACGCCTTTGACGAGCTGATGATCGCCGAACTGGACGCCGCTTTTGCCCAGGCTGCACAAGACGAGCGCGTTCGCGTGATCGTGCTGGCCGGCGAAGGCAGACACTTCAGTGCTGGCGCTGATCTGAAATGGATGCAGCGCTCTAGCACCGCCAGCCAAGAGTGGAACCTGGCCGACGCACGGCGCTTTGCCGCCATGCTTGCGCGCATCCAAAGCTGCTCCAAACCCACCGTGGCGCGCATCCAGGGCAGCGCCCTGGGCGGCGGCGTGGGCTTGTGCTGCGCTTGCGATATCGCGATTGCTGCCGACAATGCAGCGTTCTCGGTCAGTGAAGCGCGCTTTGGCATTTTGCCGGCCGTGATTTCACCCTACCTGGTGGCTGCAGTGGGCAAACGGCAAGCGAAGTTTTTGGCGCTAACCGCCACCCGCATTGACGCGGCGCAAGCGCTGGCCATGGGCATGGTGCACGAACTGGCTGCGCCCGAACAACTCGACGCCGCCGTAGACGCGCGCGTGTCTGAAATGCTGGCCGCCGCCCCTGGCGCACAGCGCGAGATCAAACAACTTTTCTCCCAACTCACCCCAGGCGCCATGGACGAAGCCACACGCGAACTCACCGCCCAAACCATCAGCCGGGTGCGCGCCACCCCCGAGGCGCGCGCGGGCTTTGCCGCCTTTTTTGACAAACGCCCTGCCCCTTGGGCACCTGCGCCATGAGCGGCCTGCAAAAGACCAGCGTGCTGGTGGTGGGCGCGGGCATCATGGGCGCCGGTATCGCCCAAGTGGCCGCGCAAGCCGGGCACCCGGTGTGGCTGTATGACATGCGCGAAGGCGCGGCCCAAGGTGCGCTCGACAAGCTGCACGCCAGCCTGGGCGCCCTGGTGGCCAAGGGCAAGATGCAAGCCGACGATGTAGCCGCGCTGCTGGCGCGCATTACGCCAGTGGCCAGTTTGCAAGACGCAGCCAGCAGCACGCTAGTGGTGGAAGCCATCGTGGAACAGGTCGAGGCCAAGCGCGCCTTGTGGCTGCAGTTGGAAGGCATCGTGGGTGCGGACTGCGTGTTTGCCAGCAACACCTCGTCGATATCCATCACCGCCATGGCCCAGGGCCTGCGCCACCCCGAGCGCCTGGTGGGCATGCACTTTTTCAACCCCGTGCCGCTGATGAAGCTGGTGGAAGTGGTCTCGGGCCTGCACACCGCGCCGCAGATTGCCGCCGACGTGTTTGCCCTGGCCCAAAGCTGGGGCAAGGTGGCGGTGCATGCGCGCTCGACGCCGGGCTTTATCGTCAACCGCATTGCGCGGCCCTATTACGCCGAAGCGCTGGCGCTGCTGCAAGAACAATGCACCCGCCCCGTGGTGCTGGACGCCTGCCTCAAAGCCATCGGCTTTCGCATGGGCCCCTGCGAGCTGATGGACCTGATCGGCCACGACACCAATTTTGCGGTGACGCAGTCGGTCTACCAGGCCAACTTTTTTGACAAGCGCTACGTGCCTTCGCTCTTGCAGCGCGAGCTGGTAGACGGCGGCCTGCTGGGGCGCAAGTCCGGGCGCGGTATTTACGACTACGCCGAAGGCGCGGCCAAGCCGCAGTTGGCTTCCGCGCAAAGCGCCGACGTGCCAGCCCGCAACGGTGTGCAACTGCACGGCAGCAGCGCGCGCATGGATGCGTGGGCTGCGCATTTAACGGCAGTTGGCGTGGCCTTTAGCGTTGAACCCAACAGCGACTGGATTGGCCTGTCCACCCCCACGCTGCAACTGCGCCAGACCGATGGCCGCACCGCGTCCAGCCTGGGCGCCAATGTGGCGGTGTTTGACATGGCGTTTGCGCCCGAGGGCTCGCGCATGCTGGCCTGGGCGCCGTCGGTGCGTGCCAGAGCCACCTGCGCCGTCGAGGCACAAGCCTGGATTAGCGCGCTGGGCTACCAACCGCAGCAAGTGGCGGACCAAAGCGCGCTGATCGTGGCCCGCACTGTTGCCATGCTGATCAATGAAGCGGCAGACGCGGTGCAACAAGGCGTGTGCACGGTGGACGGCGCCAACCAGGCCATGAAGTTGGGCGTCAACTACCCCGCCGGGCCTTTTGACTGGCTGGCCGCCTGGAGCGCCCAAGGCGTGATCGACGTGCTGAACGCGCTGGACTCCGAGTACCGGGGCGAACGCTACCGGGTGAGCCCCTGGCTGCGCCAGCAGGCCTGCGCGGCCTTGGGCGGCGCCTAAGATTGCCTGGGGCGTGCGCGCCCTGCCCCTGTTTGAAGAACATTGGAAGAAAGCCGTTTTGCCATGAACCATGCCTATATCTGCGACGCCATTCGCACCCCTTTTGGCCGCTACGGCGGCGCTTTGTCGTCGGTACGGGCGGACGACCTGGCGGCTATTCCTATCCGCGCGCTGGTGGCGCGCAACCCGCAGGTGGATTGGGCGGCGCTCGACGACGTGTTGCTGGGCTGCGCCAACCAGGCCGGTGAAGACAACCGCAACGTGGCGCGCATGGCCGCACTCTTGGCGGGCCTGCCGCAAGAAGTGCCCGGCGCCACCATCAACCGCCTGTGCGGCTCCAGCCTGGACGCGGTGGGCAGCGCGGCGCGCGCCATCAAAAGCGGCGAGGCGCACTTGATGATTGCCGGCGGCGTAGAAAGCATGAGCCGCGCGCCTTTTGTGATGCCCAAAGCCGATGCGGCCTTTAGCCGCAGCAACACGGTGTATGACACCACCATCGGCTGGCGCTTTGTAAATTCGCTGATGAAAGCGCAGTATGGCGTCGATTCAATGCCCGAGACCGCCGAGAACGTGGCGCAGCAGTTTGGCATTGAGCGCGAAGCCCAGGACCGGATGGCGCTGCGCTCGCAAACCAATGCGCTGCGCGCCCAGCAAGACGGCAGTTTTGACGCCGAAATCACCCCGGTATCGATTACCCAACGCAAAGGCGACCCGCTGCTGGTCACGCAAGACGAACACCCGCGCAGCACCACCCTGGAGGCCCTGGCCAAACTCAAAGGCATCGTCACCCCGGGCGGCAGCGTGACCGCAGGCAACGCCTCGGGCGTAAACGACGGCGCTTGCGCCCTGCTGCTGGCAAGCCAGGCCGCCATCACCCAATACGGCTTGACCCCGCGCGCCCGCGTGGTGGGCATGGCCACGGCGGGCCTGGCGCCACGCATCATGGGCTTTGGCCCGGCCCCGGCCACGCGCAAGGTGCTGGCACAAACGGGCCTGACGCTGGCGCAAATGGACGTGATCGAACTCAACGAAGCCTTCGCCGCCCAAGGCCTGGCCGTAATGCGCGACTTAGGGCTGGCCGACGACGACGCCCGCGTCAACCCCAACGGCGGCGCCATCGCCCTGGGCCACCCCCTGGGCGCCAGCGGCGCCCGCCTGGTAACCACCGCCATCAACCAGTTGCACCGCACCGGCGGGCGCTACGCGCTGTGCACCATGTGCATTGGTGTGGGGCAGGGGATTGCGGTGGTGGTGGAGCGGGTTTAACGGGGCCAAATCAAGGACCTTGCCCAGGCCTGCAGGCCGACTTTTCGCCAAGGCACAATGGCGCCATGACCCTCAATCGCCCGCACCTGCCCCCCTTTATCGCGCCCCTGCGCTTTAGCGACGCCGACGCGGCGCTGGCCCAAGTCATGCGCATTTACGATGCCAGCATCGCCCATCTGCGCCAGGCGATGCAGGGTTTCGTGGCGGGCACGGAGATGGACGGCCATGTGCGCGCCTGCTACCCGCTGGTGCGCCTGCAGACTGAAACCGTGTCGCGCAAAGGCGGGCCTGAGGGCGCGGGCCTGAGCTACGGCTTTGTCGAAGGCCCCGGCCGCTTTGAGACCACGCTCACCCGGCCCGACCTGTTTGCCGGGTATTACCGCAAGCAGTTTCAGTTGCTGCTGCAAAACCATGGTGTAGAGCTTGAAGTTGGCACCAGCACGCAGCCGATTCCGGTGCATTTTTCGTTTGCCGAGAACGACCATATTGAAGGCACCATGGACGCCACCCGGCGCGCCCGCATGCGCGATGTGTTTGACCTGCCCGACCTGGCCGCCATGGACGACGGTATTGCCAACGGCACGTTTGAGCCGCGCGCGGGCGAGCCGCAGCCCCTGTCGCTGTTTACCGCGCCGCGTGTGGACTATTCGCTGCACCGCCTGCGCCATTACACCGGCACGCTGCCGGAGCACTTTCAGAACTTTGTGCTGTTCACCAACTACCAGTTCTACATTGACGAGTTCATCGCCCTGGGCCGCGCCGCCATGGCGGACCCGGCCAGCGAATACGTGGCTTTTGTTGAACCCGGCAACATGATCACCTACCGCGCCACCGCGCCCGGCGTGGCGCCCGAAAGCGCTGGTAACAGCCCACCCCGGCTACCGCAAATGCCCGGCTACCACCTGGTGCGCGCCGACCGCAGCGGCATCACCATGGTCAATATTGGCGTGGGCCCGGCGAACGCCAAGAACATCACCGACCACATCGCCGTGCTGCGGCCCCACGCCTGGATCATGCTGGGCCACTGCGCGGGGCTGCGCAACACGCAGCAATTAGGCGACTATGTGCTGGCCCACGGCTATGTGCGCGAAGACCATG
>CANBVJ010000004.1 GCA_947372865.1 Comamonadaceae bacterium | reverse complement strand
GAGGTTCAGGACTTCGCCACGCAATGGATGTGGTCCTACAATCACGACCGCCCGAATATGGCCCTGGGCGGTTTCACCCCAAAGCAGCATCTGGCCATGGCTGCATAACTGTTCTACTTTTAGGCTCAGTGGAAAACGGGGGGATTACCAGGGCTTAAGGTTAGAGTTCGACCAAATCCCTTGCATGCAAGATGTGGATCAAGGCCATAAGAGAGGCCCCCCCTTTGAGTTCAGTGAAGTGATAGGACAGACCTTAAGGTCTGAGCCAACTCGTCTGCTTTGAATTTTGCGATGTAGGCATCTGCGCCCGCGCTGGTCACATGGTCTTCGTTGGCCGAGCCGGTGAGTGATGAGTGGATGACGACCGGAATGTTTCGAAAGCGAGCATCCCCCTTGACATGGCGCGTCAGGGTGAAACCGTCCATCTCTGGCATCTCTAGATCGGTGAGTACTAGGGCTATTTTGTCGTGCACGGACTTGCCTTCACTTACGGCTGCATCCGAGATGGATTGCAGCCGATCCCAGGCTTCTTTCCCTGTCTTGGTCATGATGAAGGGCAAGCCCATGGCTGTAAGCCCCCGCTCAATGAGTGAGCGGGCCGTTGCTGAGTCGTCTGCTGCCAAGATCACCGTGCCAGGCGGTAGTGTGATTTTAGGGCCGCTAGTTTTGAATTCATCGATGGTTTTATCCTGTGGCATCACTTCGCGCAGGATTTGCTCAACGTCAAGTACCTGAGCCAAACGGGTATCAGCTTTGTCGCCGTCCAGGCGCGCAATACTGGTCACCAGACCACCACCCTGACCTTCGGCAGAAAGCACCTGCTTCCAGTCTAGGCGAACAATTTCGTTAACCTCTTCCACTGCAAAGGCCTGTGTGGTACGGGCAAATTCGGTGACCAGAAGAATCGACAATCCGTGGGTGGGTTTGCAGCCGACCACGGCAGCTAGATCAATGACGGGAATGATTTGCCCTCGGATATTGGCCACTCCCAATACATTGACAGAAGCGTTGGCCATTTCGGTAATGGGTGGCATGACCAATATCTCTCGAACCTTAAACACATTGATTCCGAACAGCTCATGACTTTTCCCGCTGGCTGATTCCCCTAGACGGAACAGCAGTAACTCAAACTTGTTGCTGGCTGTTAAGTTGGTTCGTTCGTCAACTTCATGGAGTGCTGGTTTCATGGGTCATATCCTCATAGTTAAGCCATAGGGGTAACGAGAGGAAAGCTTAGCGCGTTCAAGAAAACGAATGAGTCAAAGAAGATGGGTTTTAACTGTTGTTTCCCGTGTTTAAATTCAGGTTGTGAATTGCAGCGTTGCCAGCCGAGCGTAAACACCATTCGTTTTGAGCAGAGACTCATGGGTTCCCTCTTCCACAATGCGCCCGTGGTCAATGACCACAATACGATCCGCCTTTTGTACCGTAGCCAACCGGTGCGCAATGACCAGTGTGGTTCTATCCCGCATGGCGGAGTCGAGCGCGGCCTGAACCATGCGCTCGCTTTCGGCGTCCAGTGCGCTGGTGGCTTCGTCCAGCAAGAGCAGCGGCGGATTTTTCAAAATGGCACGCGCAATGGCAATGCGCTGGCGCTGGCCACCGCTCAGCCGAACGCCACGTTCACCTAAAAACGTGTCATAGCCCTCGGGTAGTGCGATGATGAACTCATGCGCAAATGCGGCCAGTGCCGCCGCATGAACCTCTTTATCGCTGGCCTGTGGATTGCCGTAGCGAATGTTCTCCAGCGCGCTGCTTGAAAAAATCACCGCGTCTTGCGGCACGATGCCGATGCGGGCGCGCAAGTCATGCAGCGCCAGTTCGCGTGTGGGCAAACCATCCAGCAAGATGCGGCCAGTCGTTGGGTCATAAAAACGCAGTAGCAAATGGAATACGGTGCTCTTTCCCGCGCCGCTGGGACCGACAAGTGCCACTGTCTCGCCTTTCCTGATCGTCAAGGTGAAATCAGTCAGGGCAGCCAGTAAAGGGCGTGAAGGGTAGTGAAACGTGATGGCTTCAAAACGGATTGAGCTTCCTTCCTGCGAGATGGGCGCTGCTCGCGGATTCATGGGCGAGGCAACGGGCGAACGGCTGGTCAGCAACTCCATCAGTCGCTCGGTCGCACCTGCTGCGCGCAGCAAGTCGCCATACACCTCGCCCAGAACCGCAAACGCACTAGCCAGAATGATGATGTAGAGCACGGTTTGCCCCAAATGTCCGGCCGTGATGTCGCCGCGCGCAACCGCTTGTGTACCCTGGTACAAGCCCCACAAGAGTGCGCCTGAGGTGGCGATGATGATGAAGGCGACCAGCACCGAGCGTGCCCGTGCGCGCCGCACAGCGGTTTGGAAGGCGCGATCGGTTGAGGTATCAAAACGTGCAGCTTCGCGCGCTTCGGCTGTGTAGCTCTGTACTACTGGAATGGCATTGAGCACCTCCGCTGCCATGGCACTGGAATCGGCTAGGCGGTCCTGACTGGCGCGTGAGAGCTTGCGCACGCGGCGTCCAAACCACACCGCAGGAATCACGATCAGAACCAGAACGCCCAGCACTTGCAACATCACCGTCGGGTTGTGCCACACCAGCATGCCCAGGGCCCCGATGCCCATCACCGCATTGCGCAGCCCCATGGAGAGCGACGAGCCCACGACTGTTTGCACCAGTGTTGTGTCAGCGCTCAAGCGCGAAAGAACTTCGCCGGTTTGTGTGGTTTCAAAAAATGCCGGGCTTTGTTGCAACACATGGCGATAGACTGCGTTGCGCAGGTCGGCCGTCACCCGCTCACCCAACCAGCTCACCAGATAAAACCGTACTGCCGAAAACATACCCAAAGCCGCAGCCACCGCAAACAACCCTGCAAAGTGCTCGCGTAAGGCCATCACCTGTGACCCTTTGTCTTGTGGCATCAAGCCGCCATCAATCAGGCTGCCCAACGCCAGCGGAAACATCAAGGTGGCGGCAGCCGCTAATACCAAGAAGATCAAAGCCAGCGCAATACGAGTCCGGTAGGGCCGTAAAAAAGGGCGCAGACCGCTCAGTGATTTTGGACTGCTGGTCGCACCCACTCAAAGCCTCGCAGACTGAGTGGTACCAATTTCAAAAGGCGTATTGTTAACTTTGAAGACCAGTGGCAGCTTGAGTGAGAAATTTCCATGATTTAGAAATTTACGTTGCACGGTATCCACCCGTGAGGTGTTCTGGTGGCCGAGCTCTCTTTGCATCGCGGCTATTCGCGCATTCAAAAAGGCGTGGAGGTAAGTGGCCTCGTCGCCGCCTTGTGACGGTGATTTGGCGTGCTTGAGGGCTGCAGCGCGGATGTTGTCGTAACTGTTGGCGTCATCACCAGGGCCATGCATGACGATGGCGTCGAAGTACGCAAATTGCCCCAACTCTCGTAGTCCATCTTTCATGGCCTGACTGACCGCTGGATTGAAGTAAACGCGGTCGCATTCGTATTCCTGGGCTTCCTGAAATTTCGGGTCTTGCGCGGCCTGCACCCATGCGGCCTCAAAGGATGGTCCCAGCCCTTCGATTGATGATGTGCCGTCCACCTTTTTCAAAGCAGGAATGAAACGAGTCAAGACGTTGTCAGGGGCGATTTTCTGGTACTTTTCAACCAAAGCGAGCATGTCGTGCGTACGCGAGGTGAAGCCGATGATGCCAGCGGTATAGCCCCGGTTTTCATGATCATTGCCTTCAACGTTGTACTTGATGAAAGCATACTGTTGCTGCCAGTCGAGTGATGAGTTTTCAGCCGCTGAGACGAGTTGTCTGGCAATGTTTTTTTTCTCAGGCGCATACAAACCGCCATGGCGCGTGTTGGCCTCGGTCTGTGCCATCTCTTTGGGTGAGCAGCCCGCCGTTAGGCCGGCGATCATGCCGAGGTATAAACAAACAAAGCAGTAATGAGCAAATGAGCGAAAATTTTGCATTGGACAGTGGGGGGAGGGGTGCCTTGTGAACTAGAAGTATCATTCTAAGATGCTCTTGCGAAGCCCTACATTTTTACGCCCAAAGCCGCATTAATGCCATCTCCTTTATCGGGTATGTCCAGCTTAAACCTCAAGCTATCCCGCAGCCTCCTGCCCACTCTCAATATGCGCCCGCATAGCAGCCTGCGCTGCGCCAGGATTGCGTTGCTTTAACGCCGCCATGATGGCGTTGTGCTCAGCCAAAGACTCTTCAATCCGCCCTGCTTTGAGTAGCGACTGCGCGCGGTTGAGCTTCATTACTTTGCGCAAGTCGGCCACCATTTGGTCGCGCCAGCGGTTGTTGGCCACCTCCAGCAGCTTGTGATGAAAGGCCTCGTTGACGGCGAAAAATTTCACGCGGTCTTTGGTCGCTTTTCCCAGTTGCTGGTGCAGGGCTTCTAATTCTTGAAGTTGTGCTTCTGTGGCAAGGGCCGCCGCCGCGGCGGCAGCGTCGGCCTCCAGCACGGCCATCAAATGGAACACGTCGCGCAGGTCTTTGTCATTCACCTCGGTCACGTAGGCGCCGCGCCGCATTTTCATGGTGACTAGGCCCTCCGTGGCCAGCACTTTGATAGCCTCGCGCAGGGGGGTGCGGCTGATGCCGTATTCGGCGGCGAGTTTGAGCTCGTCAATCCAGGCGCCGGGCTCCATGTCGCCTTGGGCGGCTTTAAAAATGCGTTGACGCAGCAGCTCGGCCACCTCTTCGTACAGGGCGCGAGGTTTCAGTCGGTCGTGGGGGACAGCGGCGTTCATGCGCTAAAGTTTACAACAAAATTGAATTTTGAATTTATAATTACAGAAGAACTTTTGAGTAAAATTCAACCATGACTGAACCCTTCAAGCCCGCCAGCCTCGACGCTTGGCACAAAGCCGCAGCCAAGTCTGCCCCCGGTGGTGATGTGGATGCGCTCAACTGGCTCACGCCCGACGGCATCACCGTCAAGCCGTTGTACACGGCGGCCGATACGGCCGACTTGCCCTACGCCAATACGCTACCGGGTTTTGAGCCCTATCTGCGCGGCCCGCAGGCCACCATGTACGCGGTGCGGCCGTGGACGATTCGTCAGTACGCCGGGTTCTCCACGGCGGAGGAATCGAATGCGTTTTATCGCAAGGCGCTGGCCGCAGGCGGGCAGGGCGTGTCGGTCGCGTTCGATCTGGCCACACACCGGGGTTATGACTCTGATCACCCACGCGTCACGGGTGACGTAGGCAAGGCCGGCGTGGCAATAGATTCGGTCGAGGACATGAAGATTTTGTTCGACCAGATCCCGCTGGACAAGGTCAGTGTCTCTATGACCATGAATGGTGCGGTGCTGCCGGTGCTGGCGGGCTACGTGGTGGCGGCAGAAGAGCAGGGTGTTTCGCAGGACAAATTAAGCGGCACGATCCAGAACGACATCCTCAAAGAGTTCATGGTGCGCAACACCTACATCTACCCGCCCGAGCCGAGCATGCGCATCATCGGCGACATCATCGAGTACACGGCGCAGCACATGCCCAAGTTCAACTCGATCTCGATTTCGGGTTATCACATGCAGGAAGCCGGTGCCAACCAGGCGCTGGAGCTGGCCTTTACCCTGGCCGACGGCAAAGAGTACGTGAAGACCGCTATTGCCAAGGGCATGGATGTGGACGCCTTCGCCGGGCGCCTGTCCTTCTTCTGGGCTGTGGGCATGAACTTCTACCTGGAGATTGCCAAAATGCGCGCGGCGCGCCTGTTGTGGTGTCGCATCATGAAGGGCTTTGACGCCAAGTCACCCAAGAGTCTGATGCTGCGCACGCACTCGCAAACCAGCGGCTGGTCACTCACCGAGCAAGACCCGTACAACAACGTTGTTCGTACCACCATCGAGGCCATGGCGGCGGTGTTTGGCGGCACGCAATCGCTGCACACCAACAGCTTTGACGAAGCCATCGCCTTGCCGACCGAGTTCTCATCGCGCATCGCCAGAAACACCCAACTCATCATCCAGGAAGAGACCCACATCACCAACGTGGTGGACCCTTGGGCGGGCAGCTACATGATGGAGAAACTCACGCAAGACATGGCAGACGCCGCGTGGACCATCATCGAAGAAGTGCAAGCCATGGGCGGCATGACCAAGGCCGTGGACAGCGGCTGGGCCAAGTTGAAGATCGAAGCTGCCGCGGCTGAAAAGCAAGCGCGCATCGACTCGGGCAAAGATGTGATCGTGGGCGTGAACAAATACAAGCTCGCCAAAGAAGACCCCATCGAGACCTTGTCCATCGACAACGTGCGTGTGCGCGAAGGTCAGATTGCGCGATTGCAAAAAATCAAAGCCACACGCGACACAGCGAAAGTACAAGCTGCGTTGGACGCGTTGACCGCCTGCGCCGAGAGCGAAACACACGGAAGCGCCGCAAGCGGCGAAGGCAACTTGCTCGATTTGTCGATCAAAGCGATGCGCCTGCGCGCCACAGTGGGCGAGGTGAGCGATGCCTTGGAAAAAGTGTTTGGCCGTCACCGCGCCGACACGCAGAAGGTCACTGGCGTTTACGCAGCGGCCTACGACGATGGCGAAACAGGGGGAGACACCATGGAATATTGGAATGCCCTCAAGGCTGACATTGCTGAGTTTGCCGACACACAAGGCCGCCGTCCGCGCGTGATGATTTCTAAGCTGGGCCAAGACGGCCACGACCGAGGCGCCAAAGTGGTGGCCACGGCGTTTGCCGACCTGGGCTACGACGTGGACATGGGCCCCTTGTTCCAAACGCCTGAAGAGTGTGCGCGTCAAGCGATTGAAAACGACGTGCATGCGGTGGGTGTGTCCACCCTCGCAGCCGGCCACAAAACCTTGGTGCCCGCCATCATTGCCGAGTTGAAAAAGCAAGGTGCCGACGACATCATTGTGTTCGTGGGCGGTGTGATTCCACGCCAAGACTACGACTTCTTGTACGAAGCGGGCGTCAAAGGCATCTACGGTCCAGGCACCCCAATTCCAGCCAGCGCCAAAGATGTGTTGGCGCAGATCAAAAAGGCCATCGGGTGACACCTGCGCAGTTGCTCGACGGCTTGCTGCACGGCAACTCTGCCGTGCAACGTCGCGCCATGGCCAAGGCCATCACGCTTTTAGAGTCGACGCGCACGGACCACCGTGCTTTGGCCGATGACTTGCTCACGGCCATGTTGCCGCACACGGGCCAGTCGTTTCGCCTCGGCATCAGTGGTGTGCCGGGGGTGGGCAAGTCCACTTTCATCGAAGCACTGGGTTTGTATTTGATTGCGCAGGGCCACCGTGTGGCGGTGCTGACCATCGACCCTTCCAGCACCGTGTCAGGCGGCTCCATCTTGGGTGACAAAACTCGCATGGAGTTTTTGAGCGTGCACGACAAAGCCTACATTCGCCCCAGCCCCTCCAGCGGCACCTTGGGTGGTGTGGCCGAGAAAACGCGCGAATCCATGTTGGTTTGCGAAGCCGCAGGCTACGACGTGGTGATCGTTGAAACCGTGGGTGTGGGCCAAAGCGAAACCGCCGTGGCCAACATGACCGACATGTTTGTGTTGCTGCAATTGCCCAACGCGGGTGACGATTTGCAAGCCATCAAAAAAGGCGTGATGGAGATTGCCGATTTGGTGGTCATCAACAAAGCCGACATCGACGCCACAGCCGCCACGCGTGCACAGCTGCAAATCACCAGCGCTTTGCAACTGTTGGGCATGCACGGTGGCGCGGGCCATGCGCATCGCAACACCGAGGTGTGGCATCCGAAAGTGGTGCAGCTCAGCGCCTTGCTCAACCAAGGCGTGGATGCGTTTTGGTCCGCGGTGGGTGAGTTTCAACACTTGCAAAAACAAAACGGCCGCTTTGTGGCGCGCCGCCAAAACCAAGCGCTGTCGTGGATGTGGGAACGCATTGATGCAGGCTTGAAACAAAATTTCCGGACGCAGCCGCGTGTGCAAACGCTGCTGCCCCAACTGAGTGAGCAAGTCGCGGCGGGCCAACTGGCTGCTTCGACTGCTGCCCGTCAACTGCTCGGCGCCTATGAAACGAAAAGTTAAGGCGCAGGGTTAATTTGAAATCTTCCTGGAGTAAGAAAGAGCAACCATGCAAGACATCATCGAACAACTGGAACAAAAGCGCGCTGCGGCCCGCTTAGGTGGCGGCCAAAAGCGCATTGACGCACAGCACGCCAAAGGCAAACTCACCGCACGCGAGCGCATCGAAGTGTTGTTGGACGAAGGCACCTTCGAAGAGTGGGACATGTTCGTGGAACACCGTTGCACCGACTTTGGCATGGAAGACAACAAAATTCCGGGCGATGGCGTGGTCACCGGCTACGGCATGATCAACGGTCGCTTGGTGTTTGTGTTCAGCCAAGACTTCACCGTGTACGGTGGCGCGCTGTCTGAAACGCACGCCGAGAAGATTTGCAAAATCATGGACCAAGCCATGAAGGTCGGCGCTCCGGTGATTGGCCTGAACGACTCGGGCGGTGCCCGTATTCAAGAGGGCGTGGCCTCGCTGGGTGGTTACGCCGATGTGTTCCAACGCAACGTCATGGCCAGTGGCGTGGTGCCCCAGATCAGCATGATCATGGGCCCGTCGGCTGGCGGAGCGGTGTATTCGCCGGCGCTGACCGACTTCATCTTCATGGTCAAAGACACGTCTTACATGTTTGTTACTGGCCCTGAAGTCGTCAAGACAGTGACGCACGAAGAAGTGACCGCTGAAGAGCTGGGCGGCGCGGTGACGCACACCACCAAGAGCGGTGTTGCCGACATGGCGTTTGAGAACGATGTGGAAGCGCTGCTCATGCTGCGCCGCCTTTACAACTATTTGCCACTGAACAACCGCGAAAAAGCACCTGTGCGTGCCAGCGGCGATCCGGCCAGCCGCATGGACATGAGCTTGGACACGCTGGTGCCTGAGAACCCCAACAAAGCGTATGACATGAAAGAGCTCATCGTCAAAACCGTGGACGATGGCGACTTCTTTGAGCTGCAGCCCGACTACGCCAAAAACATCTTGATCGGCTTCGCCCGCATGGAAGGCCAAACCGTCGGCATCGTGGCCAACCAACCTTTGGTGTTGGCGGGTTGCTTGGACATCAAGAGTTCCATCAAGGCCGCACGTTTTGTGCGTTTCTGCGATGCGTTCAACATCCCCGTGGTCACGTTTGTGGACGTGCCTGGCTTCATGCCCGGTACTTCACAAGAGTACGGCGGCATCATCAAGCACGGCGCCAAGTTGCTGTATGCGTACGCCGAGTGCACCGTGCCGAAAATCACCGTCATCACCCGCAAGGCCTATGGCGGCGCATACGACGTGATGGCTTCCAAGCACTTGCGCGGCGACGTGAACTTTGCCTGGCCCAATGCCGAGATCGCGGTGATGGGAGCCAAGGGCGCAGTGGAAATCATCTTCCGTGAAGACAAGGGCGACCCTGAAAAACTCGCCGCCAAGGAAGCCGAATACAAAGCCCGCTTTGCCAACCCCTTTGTGGCCGGTGCGCGCGGATTTATTGACGACGTGATTCTGCCCAGCGAGACCCGCAAGCGGATTTGCCGCAGCCTAGTCATGCTGAAAGACAAGAAGATCGAGAACCCATGGCGCAAGCACGGGAACATTCCGTTGTAAGAACCAAGGAGCACAAGAACATGTTTACCAAAATCCTGATCGCCAACCGGGGCGAAATTGCCTGCCGCGTTATCACCACCGCCCGAAAAATGGGCATCCAGACCGTTGCGGTTTACTCAGATGCGGACCGCGACGCGCGCCACGTGATGCTGGCCGACGAGGCGGTGCACATTGGCCCGGCGCCCAGTCGCGAGAGCTATTTGCTGGCTGACAAAATCATTGCGGCCTGCAAACAAACTGGCGCGCAAGCGGTGCATCCGGGCTACGGCTTTTTGAGTGAGAACGCCGAGTTTTCGCGTCGCTGCGAAGAAGAAGGCATCGTCTTTATCGGCCCCAAGCACTATTCGATTGCCGCCATGGGTGACAAGATCGAGTCCAAGAAGTTGGCGGGTGCCGCCGGTGTGAACTGCATCCCCGGCGTGAACGACGCCATCGAGACGCCTGAGCGCGCGGTCGAAATTGCCAAGGGCATTGGCTACCCCGTAATGATCAAGGCCAGTGCCGGCGGCGGCGGCAAGGGTTTGCGCGTAGCCTTTAATGACAAAGAGGCTTTTGAAGGCTTCACCAGCTGCCGCAATGAGGCGCGCAACAGCTTTGGCGACGACCGCGTCTTCATCGAGAAGTTTGTCGAAGAACCCCGCCATATCGAGATCCAGCTCATTGGCGACAGCCACGGCAACGTGCTGTATTTGAACGAGCGCGAGTGCTCCATCCAGCGCCGCCACCAAAAGGTGATTGAAGAGGCGCCCAGCCCTTTCATCAGCGACGCCACCCGCAAAGCCATGGGCGAGCAGGCGGTGCAACTGGCCAAGGCCGTCAAGTACCAAAGTGCGGGCACGGTGGAGTTTGTGGTCGGCAAGGACCAGAGCTTCTACTTTCTGGAAATGAACACCCGCTTGCAGGTGGAGCATCCCGTCACTGAAGCCATTACCGGCCTGGACCTGGTGGAACTGATGATCCGCGTGGCCGCTGGCGAAAAACTGCCGCTCACCCAAGCCCAAGTGCAGCGCAACGGCTGGTCCATGGAATGCCGCATTAACGCCGAAGACCCCTTCCGTGGCTTTTTGCCCTCGACCGGCCGCCTGGTGCGCTTTGCGCCACCGGCGCAAACCATGTGGCAGGGCGACACCGAGCACCTGCACGGTGTGCGCGTGGACACCGGCGTGCAAGACGGCGGCGAGATTCCGATGTACTACGACTCGATGATCGCCAAGCTCATCGTCCACGGCACCGACCGCTTGAACGCTATTGCCAAGATGCGCGAAGCGCTCAACGGCTTTGTGATCCGTGGTGTGTCGAGCAACATTCCTTTTCAGGCCGCGCTGCTGGCGCACCCCAAGTTTGTGGCGGGCGACTTCAACACCGGTTTTATCGCCGAGCAATACGCCCACGGTTTTCGTGCCGAAGACGTGCCCCACGAAGAGCCCAAGTTCCTCACCGCCTTGGCTGCCTTTGTGCGCCGCAAGTCGCGTGAGCGCGCTGCCGGCATCAGCGGTCAGTTGCCGGGTTACGCGGTGGATGCGGGCAAAGACTACGTGGTGGTCACGCTGGCCGAAGACGGCCAGAACAGTTATTCACCAGTGCATGTGGACGAGTTTGTGGGCGAGTCTGGATCGGCACGTGTACGCGTGGCGGGCACGGACTTTGAGATTCGCAGCCGCTCGCGCCTGAACGACATCGCCATTACCGGCACCGTCAACGGCGCGCCCTTTACCGCGCAAATTGAGCGTGGCACGCCGAAAAACCCGCTGGCGCTGCGGGTGCAGCACAACGGCAGGCGCATTGACGCCTTGGTGGTGTCGCCGCGCATGGCCGAGTTGCATGCGCTCATGCCCTTCAAGGCCGCGCCCGACATGAGCCGCTTTGTGCTGTCGCCCATGCCCGGCTTGCTGGTGCACGTGGCGGTAGTGCCTGGCCAAAAAGTGCAGGCCGGCGAGCGCGTAGCAGTGATTGAGGCCATGAAAATGGAAAACGTGCTGTTTGCCCAGGCTGACGGCGTGGTCAGCAAGGTGATGGCCGCGCAGGGCGAAAGCCTGAGCGTGGACCAGCCCATCGTGGAATTCGCCGCATGAGCGCCGCAGCGAGCCGCCCCTTCAAGGTGCTGGGCGTCCAGCAAATTGCCATTGGCGGCCCCGACAAGCTGCGCCTGCAAAAGCTCTGGGTGGACATGCTGGGGCTGGAAGTCACCGGCACCTTCAAAAGCGAGCGCGAAAATGTGGACGAGGACATTTGCGCCATTGGCAGCGGCCCCTTCAAGGTCGAGGTCGATTTGATGCAACCCATAGACCCCGACAAAAAGCCCGCCGTCCACACCACGCCGCTCAACCACATCGGCTTGTGGATTGACGACCTGCCCAAGGCCGTGGCCTGGCTGGGCGGCAACGGTGTGCGTTTTGCGCCTGGCGGCATCCGCAAGGGCGCCGCCGGGTTTGATATCTGCTTTTTGCACCCCAAGGCCAACGAGGAGTTTCCGATTGCAGGCGAAGGCGTCTTGATTGAGTTGGTGCAGGCGCCGCTTGAAGTGGTGAGCGCCTTTGCCCGATTGGCGCAGGCGGGCAGCTAATTCAGGGCTGGTGGCGCTTTGGAGCCTTGCTGGCGTGCGCCGCCGCTGCGAGCTGGCCGCACCGTGCGTCGCTTAGCTGGCTTTGCGCAAGCGCGCCCGTTCCATTGCCGCCAAAATCACAGCTTTTTTGTGGTCCAGTACGGCTGGGTCTGTAATGCGGGAGTGCGCCGCCATGTCAGCAAGTTTGTCTTGGGCTTGCGCCGCCTTGGCGGCGGTGTGTGCGGTCTTGGTGCTGGCGCGTCGGGCGGTGGCCGCGCTGTAGCGCTGGCGCGCGGTGTCCGCCAGGGCGGGTGACCAGGCGTTCCAGGCGGTGGGCGGTTTGGGGTCTTCGGCCAAGGGCGATGCGCCAACAGTTTCCAGCTTGATGCAGTCCACCGGGCAGACGGGTAAACACAACTCGCAGCCGGTGCAATACGCCTCTATCACGGTGTGCATGCGCTTGTTGGTTCCAAAAATGGCGTCAGTGGGGCAGGCCTCGATGCACAAGGTGCATCCAATGCACCAGGCTTCGTCAATAAAAGCGACGGTGCGCGGGCCTTCCAGGCCAAATTCAGGGTTTAACTGCTTGGGCGGCACCTGCAACAAGGCAGCCAGCCGTTCCACGCCTTGGGCGCCACCGGGCGGACATTGGTTGATGTCGGCCTGGCCCTGCGCCATGGCTTGCGCATAGGCCGCGCAGCCCGGGTAGCCGCAGCGCGTGCACTGGGTTTGGGGTAGCGCGTCAAGCAGCCGGCCGGCCAATACGCCTTCGCCGGTCTGCGTTTCCATTACTTGGCCTTGGGGGCCTTTTCCGCGACCGTTTTGGCTTTCACTGCAAGCGCCTTGGTGGCCTTGGGCGATGCGGCTTTGGCGACCGGTTCCTTGGCAAGGGCAGGCTGCGCTGGCGCTGGGTCCGGCACTGCAGCCACTGGTGTGGCCTGCACGTCGATGGCTGTTACGGGCAATGCCGCTACAGGTACCACTTTTGCTTGCGGCGCGGGGGCCGCTGTCGCTTTTGCAACGCTCACAAGGGCTGCCTTTGACTTGGCGACGGCCGCCGGGCGCGCTGGCTTTTTGGCCGTTTTAGTCACCGCTGTTTCGGCTTTGGCGGTCCGTACGGGCACGTCTACGACTTCTGTTGCCACGGGACTGCTAAACAGTGTGGGCGCGGTATCCGTCAGTTTGACCGCGCGGGGTTTGCGGATCGTGGGAGTGGCGGGGGTGCTTACTTTTGCGGCAGAAACGACCTTGGTCGCGCCTGGCTGGTGGCTCTTGATGAAGGCTTTGACTTCCGGGTACACCAGCTCACGCCAGCGACGACCCGAAAAGATGCCGTAGTGGCCAGCACCCACGGCTTCAAAATGCCGCTGCTGAGTGCTAACCACGCCGGTGCAAATTTCATGCACCGCACGGGTTTGGCCGGAGCCCGAAATATCGTCCAACTCACCCTCGACCGACATCAGCGCGGTGGTGGTGATGGCCGACGGGCGCACGCGCTCAATCTTGCCGCTGGGCGATTTGACGTCCCAGGTGCCATTGACCAGGCTGAAGTCCTGGAACACGACCTTGATGGTGTCAAGGTAGTAGTCGGCGTCCATGTCGAGCACGGCGTTGTACTCGTCGTAAAACTTGCGGTGCGCTTCGGTGCTGACGTCATCGCCCTTGATCAGGTCTTTGAAGTAGTCGTAGTGGCTCTTGGCGTGGTGGTCCGGGTTCATGGCCACAAAGCCGGTGTGCTGCAAGAAGCCGGGGTACACGCGACGACCGGCACCAGGAAAGCTGCTGGGCACGCGGTAGATCACATTATTCTCAAACCACTCGTAGCTCTTGTTCATGGCAAGGTTGTTCACCGCCGTGGGCGACTTGCGCGCGTCAATGGGGCCGCCCATCATGGTCATGGTCAAGGGTGTTTTTTCACCGCGTCCAGCCATCAGCGACACGGCAGCCAGCACCGGCACCGTGGGCTGGCAGACGCTCATCACGTGGCAGTTGCCGTACTTGGACTGTACGTAGCGGATGAATTCCTGCACGTAATTCACATAATCATCAAGGTGGAACTCGCCATCGCTCAGGGGCACCAGACGGGCGTTTTTCCAGTCGGTGATATAGACCTTGTGGTCTTGCAGCATGGTTTTGACCGTGTCGCGCAGCAGCGTGGCGTAGTGGCCCGACAAAGGTGCCACGATCAGCACCACCGGCTGGTCTTTGATTTTGTCCAGCGTGGCCGAGTCGTCGGTCAGGCGCTTGAAGCGGATCAGGTCGCAAAACGGCTTTTTGACCTCAATGCGCTCGTGCACAGCGACTTCAACGCCATCAACATCAATAGTGCGCAGGCCAAACTCAGGCTTTTCGTAGTCCTTGCCCAGGCGGTGCATCAGGTCGTAGCTGGCCGACAGGCGCTGCGAAAACGGGCTTTGGCCCGCCAGCGACAGGGGGTTCGACAGTGATTTGGCGGCAAAACTGGCCAAATCGGAGAACGGCTCCATGAGGGCGCGTTGGGTCTCGTAAAGCTGGTAGAGCATGCGGTGTCCTGATTGAAAAATGTTGCAGTGCAATATAACAGCAATAACTTGCGGCTGCCCAACGCCCTGAGCCCTGGGTTACATGACTTTGGCTATTGCCGCGCAGACGTAAGCGATGTTTTTGCTGTTGAGCGCGGCCACGCACATGCGGCCGGTGTCGGTGCCGTACACGCCAAATTCGTTGCGCAAACGCACCATCTGGTCTTTGCTCAGGCCGGAGTAGCTGAACATACCGATCTGGGTGGTGATAAAGCCCATGTCCTGCGTGACGCCTGCGACTTTGAGGCCATCGACCAGGCTTTGGCGCATGGCCTTGATGCGCACGCGCATTTCGCCGAGTTCCTTTTCCCACAGCGCGCGCAACTCAGGCGTGCCCAGCACGGCGGCCACAATCGCGCCGCCGTGGATGGGCGGGTTGGAATAGTTGGTGCGGATGGCGATCTTGAGTTGGCTGAGCACGCGGGCCGCTTCTTCTTTGCTTTCGCAGAGCACCGACAGGGCGCCCACGCGCTCGCCGTACAGGCTAAAGCTCTTGGAAAACGAGGTGGATACCAAAAAGCTTAAGCCTGCGGCCACAAACTTGGCGATGACTGCGCCGTCTTCGGCAATGCCGTGGCCAAAGCCTTGGTAGGCCATGTCTAGGAAAGCGGTCAGGTTCTTGGCTTTGACGGCGTCTACCACCTGGTCCCACTGCGCGGGGGTGATGTCATAGCCGGTGGGATTGTGGCAGCAGGCGTGCAGCACGACCACGGTGCCGGGGGCGGCGGCGTTCAGGCTGGCGAGCATGCCTTCGAAGTTGACGCCGCGTTTGGCGGCGTCGTAATAGGCGTAGGTTTCCACCACAAAACCGGCGTTGGTGAACAGGGCGCGGTGGTTTTCCCAGCTTGGGTCCGAAATCAGTACTTTGGCGTCGGGGCGCAGGTGTTTGAGGAAGTCGGCACCAATTTTCAAACCGCCAGTGCCGCCAATGGCCTGCACCGTGGCGATGCGACCCGAGGCGACAGCTTCGGAATCAGTACCAAACACCAGGCCTTTGACGGCGGCGTCATAGGCGGCAATGCCGTCGATGGGCAAATAGCCGCGGGCGGTGGGCGTGGACATCATGGTTTTTTCAGCCGCTTGCACACATTGCAGGAGTGGCAATTTGCCGTTGTCGTCGAAATAAACGCCCACGCCGAGGTTGACCTTGTTGGGGTTGGTGTCGGCGTTGAATTGTTCGTTCAGACCCAAAATCGGGTCGCGGGGTGCCATTTCGACGGCGGAAAAGAGAGACATGGAGGAGTCCTGAAGGGGGGCCAAGAAAAACGCGGTGAAAAGTCAGCCGCAACAAACCTTTAATTTTACCGCCCCGCCCATAACTCAGTTGCTTGGCGCTTTGGTGCGCCGTCGCCGGGTCCGCGTGATGGCGCCCATCTGGGCTAAGCTTGCCGCCCCTCTATTTCCAGGTTTCTATGTCCGACCTTGTTGAAGTTACCGCCTCGGCCCTGCCAGGCACCTTCGTTACCTTCCCCGATTCGCCCTTTGAGCTGTACCAGCCCTACCCCCCGGCGGGCGACCAGCCTGAGGCGATCGACAAGCTGGTTGAAGGCGTGAACGACGGCGAGGTGTTTCAAACCCTGCTGGGCGTGACCGGCTCGGGCAAGACCTTCACCATGGCCAATGTGATCGCCCGCCTGGGGCGCCCGACCATCGTGTTTGCGCCCAACAAGACGCTGGCGGCGCAGCTTTACAGCGAATTTCGCGAGTTTTTCCCCAAAAACGCGGTGGAGTATTTCGTCAGCTACTACGACTACTACCAGCCCGAGGCCTATGTGCCGCAGCGCGACCTGTTTATCGAAAAAGACTCGGCCATCAACGAGCACATCGAGCAGATGCGCCTCTCGTGTACCAAAAGCGTGCTGGAGCGGCGCGATGTGGTGATCGTGGCCACGGTGTCGGCCATCTACGGCATCGGCCAGCCCGAGGCCTACCACAAGATGATCATGACGCTGCGCGCGGGCGACAAACTCGGCCAGCGCGACATGATCATCCAGCTCGTGCGCATGCAGTACCAGCGCAACGACATTGATTTTTCGCGCGGCACCTTCCGCGTGCGGGGCGACACTATCGACATCTTTCCGGCTGAACACTCGGAGATGGCGATCCGCGTGGAACTGTTTGACGACGAGATCGAGTCCTTGCAGTTGTTTGACCCGCTGACCGGGCGTATCCGCCAGAAAATTCCGCGCTTTACCGTCTACCCCAGCAGCCACTATGTGACGCCGCGCGAGCAGGTGCTGATGGCGGTAGAAACCATCAAGATCGAGCTGGCCGACCGGCTGAAAGAATTTGTGGGCCAAGGCAAGTTGGTGGAGGCCCAGCGCCTGGAGCAGCGCACCCGCTTTGATCTGGAAATGCTCTCCGAAGTGGGCCACTGCAAGGGGATTGAGAACTACTCGCGCCATTTGGCGGGCAGCGCCCCGGGCGCGCCCCCGGCCACGCTGACCGACTACCTGCCCAAGGACGCGGTGATGTTTCTGGACGAAAGCCATGTGCTGATCGGCCAGTTTGGCGGCATGTACAACGGCGACCGTTCGCGCAAGACCACGCTGGTGGAATACGGCTTTCGCCTGCCCAGCGCGCTGGACAACCGTCCGCTCAAGTTTGAAGAATTTGAGACCAAGATGCGCCAGGCCATTTTTGTCTCGGCCACGCCAGGCCAGTGGGAAAAAGACCATACCGGTCAGGTCGTGGAGCAACTCGTGCGCCCCACCGGGCTGGTGGATCCGGAAGTGGAAGTGCGCCCCGCCACCAACCAGGTGGACGACGTGCTGCAGGAAATCCGCATCCGCGTGGACAAAAACGAGCGCGTGTTGATCACCACCCTGACCAAGCGCATGGCCGAACAACTCACCGATTACCTGAGCGATAACGGCGTCAAGGTGCGCTACCTTCATAGCGACGTGGATACGGTCGAGCGGGTGGAAATCTTGCGCGACCTGCGCCTGGGGACCTTTGACGTGCTGGTGGGCATCAACCTGCTGCGCGAGGGCCTGGATATTCCCGAGGTGTCGCTGGTGGCGATTTTGGACGCGGACAAGGAAGGCTTTTTGCGCTCGGAGCGCTCGCTCATCCAGACCATTGGCCGCGCTGCTCGCAATCTGGAGGGGCGGGCAATTCTGTACGCCGACAAAATCACCGACTCTATGGCCCGCGCCATGGGCGAGACCGAGCGCCGCCGCGCCAAGCAGGTGGCCCACAACCTGGAGCGCGGCATCACTCCGCGCGCCATTGTGAAAAAAGTGCGCGACCTGATTGACGGCGTCTACAGCGAAAAGGCCGGCAAAGAAGCCGAGCGCCTGGAGCGCGACGCCATGGCCCGCGCGCAGGTGGAAGACATGAGCGAAAAAGACGTTTCCCGCGAAATCAAGCGGCTGGAAAAGCTCATGATGGAACACGCCCGCAACCTGGAGTTCGAAAAAGCCGCCCGCGTGCGCGACCAGTTGGGCATTTTGAAGGCCCAGGCCTTTGGCGCGCCGGGGCTGGACAACGTGGTGGTACTGCCCCTGAAAGCGGGCTAACGCCAGGCGTGAAATTATTTTGTGACCGTGCAGTCTAGTTATCCGAGTAAAACAGTAGGACGTTGGGTATACTCGACCTCGTTAGTCAACTACACCCGTCTCCAGGAGTTTGCGATGCGTCTTACCACCAAAGGCCGTTTTGCCGTTACCGCCATGATCGACTTGGGCCTGCGCCAAAGCGGCGGCCCGGTCACGTTGGCGGCTATCAGCCAGCGCCAGCAAATTTCCTTGTCCTATCTGGAGCAGCTGTTTGGCAAGCTGCGCCGCAATGAGCTGGTCGAATCCACCCGCGGCCCTGGCGGCGGTTACACCTTGGCACGCAAGGCCTCGGATATCACGGTGGCAGAAATCATTGTGTCGGTGGATGAACCCATTGACGCCACCCAGTGCGGCGGCAAGGAAAACTGCCTGGGCGAGGGCAGCCGCTGCATGACGCACGACCTGTGGGCCACGCTCAACCAGCGCATGGTGGACTTTTTGACCTCGGTGACTCTGCAGAAGCTGGTGGACGACCAGTTGGCTAAGGGCTTGCAGGTGGAAGAAGCACCCAGCCTCAAGCGCGCCATTTCGGCTATGCCTGTGTCGCAACCCATTCGCATGAATACGCCCAACTCGGTGTTTGCGCTGGGCAACGCCTTTTCCAAGGCATGAACCAAGGCCTGAACCAAGGTCTAAGCGCACTTTTTTAATTCAACGTTTTTAAGCCCACTGCCATGGATTCCACTCCCCACTTTCCGATTTACATGGACTACAGCGCCACCAATCCCTGCGACGAGCGGGTGGTTGATGCCATGGTGCCCTGGTTGCGCACCCACTTTGGCAATCCCGCCTCGCGCAGCCACGCCTGGGGCTGGGAGGCCGAAGAGGCGGTTGAAAAAGCGCGCGAACAAGTCGCCTCTTTGATTGGCGCCGACCCGCGCGAAATCGTCTGGACCTCGGGTGCGACCGAGTCGAACAACCTGGCGCTCAAGGGCGCCGCGCATTTCTACAAGGGCAAGGGCAAACACCTGATTACGGTCAAGACCGAACACAAGGCAGTGCTCGACACCTGCCGCGAGCTGGAGCGCCAGGGTTTTGAAGTGACCTACCTTGACGTGCAGGAGGACGGCTTGCTGGATCTGGAAGTTTTCAAGGCTGCTATCCGCCCGGACACAATTCTGGCCAGCGTCATGTTCGTCAACAACGAGATCGGCGTGATCCAGGACATCGAGGCCATTGGGACGGTGTGCCGCGAAAAAGGCGTGATCTTCCACGTGGACGCGGCGCAAGCCACTGGCCGCGTGGCCTTCGATTTGTCGCAGATGCCGGTCGATTTGATGAGCCTGACTTCGCACAAAACCTATGGCCCCAAGGGCATTGGCGCCTTGTTTGTGCGCCGCAAGCCCCGCATTCGCCTCGAGGCGCAAATGCACGGCGGCGGCCACGAGCGCGGCATGCGCAGCGGCACCCTGCCCACACACCAGATCGTGGGCATGGGCGAAGCCTACCGCATTGCCAAAGAAGAAATGGCCACCGAGAACGTCCGCATCCGGGCGCTGCACGACCGCATGCTGGCCGGACTGGCCGACGTGGAGCAGGTGTTCATCAACGGCGACCTGGAAAAACGCGTGCCGCACAACCTGAACATGAGCTTTAACTACGTCGAAGGCGAGTCGCTGATCATGGGTATTAAAGGCCTGGCGGTGTCTTCTGGTTCCGCCTGTACCTCGGCCAGTCTGGAACCCAGCTACGTGCTGCGCGCCCTGGGCCGCAGCGACGAGCTGGCCCACAGCAGCCTGCGCATGACGATTGGCCGTTGGACCACCGAAGCCGAAATCGACTACGCGGTGGACACCATCAAGCTCAATGTCGCCAAGCTGCGTGACCTGAGCCCGCTGTGGGACATGTACAAAGAGGGCATCGACATTTCCACCATCCAGTGGGCGGCGCACTGAGCGCCCGGGTCCCAACCGAATTAACCGTATTGAAGAGGAACTAGCGCAATGGCTTATTCAGAAAAAGTGATCGATCACTACGAAAACCCCCGCAACGTCGGCAGCTTTGAAAAAGGCGACGACTCGGTGGGAACCGGCATGGTGGGCGCGCCCGCTTGCGGCGACGTGATGAAGCTGCAGATCAAGGTCAACCCTGTGACCGGCGTGATTGAAGACGCGCGCTTCAAGACCTACGGCTGCGGCTCGGCGATTGCGTCAAGCTCGCTGGTCACCGAATGGGTCAAGGGCAAAACCCTGGACGAGGCCGCTGCCCTGAAAAACAGCCAGATCGCCGAAGAACTGGCCTTGCCGCCCGTCAAAATCCACTGTTCTATCCTGGCCGAAGACGCCATCAAGGCGGCGGTGGACGATTACAAGAAAAAGCACCTGAACTGATATGGCCGTCTCCCTGACCGAAGCCGCTGCGCGGCACGTCACCCGCTACCTGACCAAACGTGGTAAGGGCGTGGGCGTGCGTTTAGGCGTCAAAACCACGGGCTGTTCTGGCCTGGCCTACCAGCTTGAATACGTGGACGAACTCGCCCCGGAAGACGTGGTGTTTGAGGGCCACGGCGTCAAAGTGCTGGTGGACCCGAAAAGCCTGGCCTATATCGACGGTACCGAGCTTGACTTCGTGCGCGAAGGCCTGAACGAGGGCTTTCGCTTCAATAACCCCAACGAGCGCGACAAGTGCGGCTGCGGCGAATCTTTCCGGGTGTGACCGTTTTCTTGTGAACCTGCAAACTGACGACTTTGCGCTGTTTGGCCTGACGCCGCAGTTTGCCCAGGACAGCGCCGCGCTGGACGCGCAGTGGAAGCGCCTGCAAGCCCAGGCGCACCCCGACAAATTTGCCGCCCAGGGCGCCGCTGCCCAGCGCGTGGCCATGCAGTGGTCGGTGCGCATCAACGAGGCCTACCGCCGCCTGAAAGATCCGCTCTCGCGCGCCGCCTACCTTTGTGAACTGAACGGCCAGCCCATCAACGCGCACAGCAACACTGCCATGCCCGGCAGCTTTTTGATGCAGCAAATCGAGTGGCGCGAAGCGCTGGACGAGGCGCGCACCCTGCCTGAGCTGGAGGCGCTGATGGCGTCTGTGCAGGCCACGAAAAAAGCCTTGCTGCGCGACTGCGCGCGGGCACTTGACGAGCAGCACGACTTTGCCGCTGCGGTATTGCCGGTGCGCTGCCTGATGTTTATCGACAAATTTGTCCACGATCTGAACCAGCGCTTGGATGCGCTTGAATAAACTGCACCATGGCGCTTTTACAAATTTCCGAGCCGGGCCAGTCGCCCAACCCCCACGCCCGCCGTCTGGCCGTTGGCATTGACCTAGGCACCACGCATTCGCTGGTGGCTGCGGTGCGCAACGGCGTAGCCGAATGCCTGCCCGACGCCCAGGGACGGGTGATTTTGCCCAGCGTGGTGCGCTACCTCGACGCCCAGCGCCGCCAAATTGGCTATGACGCGCTGGCGCAGCAAACCAGCGACCCCGGCAACACCATCGCCTCGGTCAAGCGCCTGATGGGGCGCGGCCTGGCCGATATTGCGCACGCCGAGCGCCTGCCTTACAGCCTGGTGGCCACGCCCGGCATGGTCAAAGTGCGCACCATTGCGGGCGAGAAAAGCCCGGTGGAAGTCAGCGCCGAGATTTTGGCCACGCTGCGCTTTCGCGCCGAAGACAGCTTTAACGACGATGTGTATGGCGCGGTCATCACCGTGCCCGCTTATTTTGACGACGCGCAGCGCCAGGCCACCAAAGACGCAGCGCAGCTCGCCGGCCTGAACGTCTTGCGCCTGATCAACGAGCCAACAGCCGCTGCCATTGCCTACGGCCTGGACAACGCGTCTGAGGGCGTTTACGCGGTCTACGACCTGGGCGGCGGCACTTTTGATATTTCTGTTTTGCGCCTGAGCGTGGGCGTGTTTGAGGTGCTGGCAACTGGCGGCGACTCGGCCTTGGGCGGCGACGACTACGACCGGGCGCTGGCTGATTGGATCTTGGCGCAAACCCCGCTGCAGGTGGAAAGCCAGGAAGACCAGGCGCTGCTGCTGGCCGCGGCCCGCGCCTGCAAAGAAGCGCTGTCTGAGCACGAGATTGCGCCAGTGGAAATTGACTTTTCGGTGGGGCGGATCGATATTTCCGTGAACCGCACCGAGTTTGAAGCCGCCACCGTGCCCTTGACCGCCCGCACCTTGCAGGCCATGCGCAAAGTGCTGCGCGACAGCAAGATGGACAAGTCCGACATTCAGGGCGTGGTGATGGTGGGCGGCTCCACCCGCATGCCGCACATCCGCGCGGTGGTGGGCGAATTTTTTGGGCAGGCGCCGCTGACCAACCTCAACCCCGACGAGGTGGTGGCGCTGGGCGCCGCGATCCAGGCCAACCAATTGGCGGGCAACGCCACTGCCAACGATTTGTTGCTGCTCGACGTGATTCCTTTGTCCTTGGGGCTGGAGACCATGGGCGGCTTGGTGGAGCGTATCGTGCCGCGCAACCAGACCATCCCCACCGCCATGGCGCAAGACTTCACGACCTACCAAGACGGGCAGACGGCGCTGGCGCTGCATGTGGTGCAAGGCGAGCGCGACCTGGTAGCCGACTGCCGCAGCCTGGCGCGCTTTGAGCTGCGCGGCATTCCGCCCATGGTGGCGGGCGCAGCGCGCATCCGTGTCACCTTTACCGTGGACGCCGACGGCTTGCTCAGCGTGGCTGCGCGCGAACAGGTCAGTGGCGTAGAGGCGCGCATTGAAGTCAAACCGTCTTATGGCCTGAGCGACGCGCAAATTGCCGAGATGCTGCAAAGCAGCTTTTCTACCGCCGAGGCCGATATGCGTGCCCGCTCGGTGGTGGAGGCGCGGGTGGACGCCCAGCGCATGCTGCTGGCCACCCAAAGCGCGCTGGATGCTGACGGCGATTTGCTCCAAGACACCGAGCGCCAAACCATAGACGCCGCCGTGGATGCCTTGCGCGCTATGGCCTCTAGCGACGCCGCCGCAGCCATTGAGGCCCAGACCAAAACCCTGGCCCAAGCCACCGAAGCCTTTGCCGCCCAGCGCATGAACCGGGGCATCGCCCAGGCGCTGTCAGGAAAAAATATCGCGGCTCTGTAATCCGCCCCCACCGTTTGCCCACTGCGAGAGCGCACCATGCCGATCATCAAAATACTGCCCCATGCCGAATACTGTCCTCAGGGGGCGGAAATTAGCGCCAGCGCGGGCACCTCGATTTGCGAGGCGCTGCTGGAAAACCACATTGCCATCGAACACGCCTGCGACATGAGCTGCGCCTGCACCACCTGCCACGTCATCGTGCGCGCCGGCTTGGCCTCGCTCAACCCGGCCCAGGAAGAAGAAGAAGACTTGCTTGACCGCGCCTGGGGCCTGGAGCCCAACTCGCGCCTGAGCTGCCAGACCATACTGGCGCAGCAGGACGTGACGGTGGAAATACCCAAGTATTCGATCAACCACGCCAAAGAAAACCACTAGGGCAGGGTCGCTGCGGCAAAATCTGGCCATGCGCCAAATATTTTTAGATACTGAGACCACCGGCCTGTACCCCGATCAGGGCGACCGTGTGATTGAAATCGGCTGCGTCGAGCTGTTCAACCGCAAGCTCACCGGCAAAACCCTGCACTTGTACCTCAACCCCGACCGCGACAGTCACGAAGAGGCGCTGCGCATCCACGGCATTACCACCGAGTTCTTGCGCGACAAGCCCCGCTTTGCGGCAGTGGCGGACGAGTTTTTGGACTTTGTCAGCGACGCCGAACTCATCATCCACAACGCACCGTTCGATCTGGGGTTTTTGAACAAGGAACTGTCGCTGCTGGGGCGCCCGCCGCTGAAAGACTTTGTCAGCGGCGTGCTCGACACCCTGGTCATGGCCAAGGAAATGTTCCCCGGCAAGCGCAACAGTCTGGACGCCCTGTGCTCGCGGCTCGAAGTGGACAACTCCGGGCGCAGCCTGCACGGCGCGCTCTTAGACGCCGAGCTGCTGGCTGACGTTTACATCAACATGACGCGCGGCCAAGACGCCCTGCTGATGGAGTCTTCCAGTGCAGACGAGCCGGGCGTTGTACTGGAGCACGTGGACTTGCAAACCCTGACTCTGGCGGTGATCTCCGCCAACGAACAGGAGCTGGCCGCCCACGCCACTGTGCTGACTGAACTCGATAAATCCAGCGGTGCCAAAACAACTTGGCGCACGCACGCCTGAAACTGGCCAAAAAAACCGTATAATCTCAGGCTTTCCTGAACAAAATTCAGGGCGGTTAGCTCAGGGGTAGAGCACTGCATTCACACTGCAGGGGTCACAAGTTCGAAACTTGTACTGCCCACCATAATTTATGGTTATAAATCAAGCACTTAGAAGCGATTCTAGGTGCTTTTTTTTGGCCCAAAAGTAGTAAAAACCGGGTTTACTACTTTTGTTAGATTTTTCTTGCTGAATTCATAGGTTTTCCCTCTCAAAATCTATCTCAGTTCTATCCACTCAAGAGCAAAACTTTTTACGATTGATTGGAAATGAGCGCTGTGCGAGCCGCGTTCGGGTGAGGCTGCGCTCGGTGCCACCATCACTCAGCGCAGGCTGCACTCAGTGCTCAAGTGCAAAACTTTTGACGGTGCCTCTTTTTTAGGCAAGTATATTCATTGGGTTATTTGTAAGATGATAAATATTCAAATTTGTTATTTAGGGCTATACTACAAATATACTACTTGGTGTTTCAAAGGAATGCGTAAGTAGTTGATTTATATAAGAAAAGTAGTGATTTTTTAGTGTTTTCACACTGCAGGGGTCACAAGTTCGAAACTTGTACTGCCCACCAATTTATTGGTTATAAATCAAGCACTTAGCGGGAACGCTCGGTGCTTTTTTTTGCCTAAAAGTAGTAAAAATCCGGATTGACGGACTTTGTGCGCCAGTTCACCTTTACCTGCAGGGAGGTTAGCGATGCGGCATCGCAAGGCGACTTTTGCTGCAATTTGGCGGCTACGCTGGTTATGCTCCAACCCCTATGAACAACGAGTTTGATCGATTGGAGCAGGCCCGCGCGCAATGGCTATGGCGCGGCCAGGGGCGCCCTCCGTTTGCCGACCGCCCCCATCCGGGGCAGGTGTCGGTGTGGGACTTTCCGCGCCCACCGGAACTGGTGCGTGATACGCGCGAAATCGTGGTGCGCTGGGGCGAACGGGAGCTTGCGCGCACGCGCGGCGCTTGGGCGGTTCGGGAGACCGCCCACCCGCCCACTTTCTACTTGCCATTGGCCGATGTGCAGCGCGCGTTTCTGCAGCCCGCTGCGGGCGGCTCGTTTTGCGAATGGAAGGGCCCGGCGCGCTACTGGAATCTGGTCGATGGCCCGCGCTGCCTGCCGCAGGTGGCCTGGACTTACCCGCAGCCCTTGCCAGGGGCCGAGCCGTTGGCTGACTGCGTGGCCTTTTATGCCCATGACCTGGAATGCACCGTGGGCGGCGAAAAGGTGGTTGCGCAAACGGGTGGCTTTTATGGCGGCTGGATCACGCCTGATTTGGCCGGACCGTTCAAGGGTGCGCCTGGCAGCGGTGCTTGGTAGCAGGCAGGACTTATGACTCCTCAAAAACGCAAACCTTTGACCGATGGCGACATCGCCGCCCTCATTCAAATGGCATGGGAAGACCGAACCACGTTTGAAACCATTCAAGAGCGCCTGGGAGTTAGTGAGGCCGAGGTAATTCAGGTTATGCGCGCTGCGCTTCAATCCAGCTCGTTTAAACGTTGGCGCATGCGTGTCAAGGGCCGGGCCACAAAACACCGGGCGCTCAGAGACCCGCAAATGAAATTTAATGACCATTCCATCGCCGATCATCGCCGTGCGAATTGCTAAAGTATTGTTGGCTCCATAAAAACCGGAAGCGATTCTGGATGGGGCCCCTGCTGTTTCAGATCGTTTGCAGCACTGGTGGCTTAAGATTTCAACGCTTTCCCTTTCGTTTTTCTCTTTTTAGGACTTTGCTATGACCGACGTTTTCAGCGCCATCAACGGCCGCACTTCTGCCAATAACTTTGACCCCACCCATGTGATGACCCAGGCGGAAATCACCGAGCTGGCGCAACTGGCCAATCAGACCCCCACCTCCTTCAACCAGCAAAACTGGCGCTTGGTGGCCGTGAATACGCCCGCAGCCAAGGCGCGCCTCAAGGCCGCAGCCTACAACCAGCCCAAAGTCGGTGACGCTGCCGTGACCTTTGTGGTGGTGGGAAAAATCGGTGGCCATAAGGACCTGCCCGTGTTGATCAAGCCCATGCTCGACGGCGGCTATATTGACCAAGCCGCCTTTGACGGCTGGATTGGCATGGCCAATGGTATGTACGACGGCAAAGAGCAGTTCCAGCGCGACGAGGCCATTCGTTCCGCCTCCATGGCCGCCATGACGCTCATGCACGCGGCCCATGGCAAAGGCCTGGTCTCAGGCGCGATGATTGGTTACGACCCCACTGCGGTCAGCGCGCAGTGCAAGCTTGCCGCCGACGAAATCCCGGTCATGCTGATCGCCGTGGGCCGCCCCGCACCCGGTAACTGGCCACGCAAGGTGCGCCGCGCTGTGGCCGATGTGGTGAGCTTTAGCGCGGACTAAATGCACCGGGCAGCGGCGCAACGCTTGCTGCCCCAAGCGCGAAATAACCGAATTGGATTTTTGCGTTGCAGCGTCAAGCTATGCCAAGAGCAGCGGTTTGACCAGCATCCACACCGCCGTGCAAAGCACCATCCACGCAAAAGCAAGGTGCATCTGCCTTTCCGGCAAACGATGGGCAAAGGCGACCCCGGCCGATACGGTGAACAAGCCGCCGAGCGCCAGAGGCAAGCCTACGGCCCAGTCGACCCGGTGGGCGCCGCTGTAGGTCATCAGTGCGACGATGGAGCTGGGCGCCACCAAGGCCAGAGACAAGCTCTGCGCAACAGTCTGGCGCTGACCGAACCAGCCATTAAAGACCGGCGTGGCGACGAGACCGCCGCCCACGCCAAGCAGACCCATGCTGCTTCCACCCAAGACGCCCACCAGGGGCATGTAACGCAGGTCGCGTTGTTTGTGGCTGGTTTGGGACGCCGACACCGGTTTTTTCAGCAGCATGCGAAGCGACAAGGCCAGCAAAAACAGGCTGAATAGGGTTCGCATGAGATCTGAGGGCAGCCGCGTTGCAAGGTGTGCCACCAACCAGGTGGTAGCACAGGCCAGTACGCCAATTTGCAATGCCATCTTCAGCGCAACCGGATGGCGCTGGCTATAGCGCAGCCACGCGATCAGCAGATTGGGAACCATCATGACCAGGGCTGTGCCTTGGGCAATCGCCTGGTCCATGCCAAAGCCCAAGACCAGCAGCGGGATGACGATGATGCCGCCACCAATACCAAACAAGCCACCAAAAAATCCGAGCGCCGCTCCCAGCAGCAAGATTTCCAAGAGTTCAAAGGGGGCGGTAGCAAGCATGAGGGGCGGCGTGGCAAAGGCGCCGAGTTTACGCAGGCAATGCACAGCCCCCGCTTTCTCATGAAAAGTAAATGCCAAGACCTTCATTCCTGCAACACATAGGTGCCAGGAGCCTCGCAGATAGGCGCCAAGCCTTGCGTCGGGGCTCCCATGGCGGGCGCTGGGTGCGGGTCTCCAGAATGGGCTTGCAACCACGCGGCCCAGTTCGGCCACCAGGACCCTTCATGGCGTGGTGCGGTCTGCAGCCATGCGTCCGGATCAAGGTAATTGCCATCGTGCTTTCGGGTAAGCACTCTGAAGCTACGCCCGGCAACTCCGGGTGGGTTCACGATTCCCACATTGTGGCCACCCGAGGTCAGCAAGAAGGTCAGTTCCACGTCGGACAAGAGGTGCAGTTTGTGCACAGAGCGCCAGGGTGCGACATGGTCGTGCTCCGTGCCAAGGCAGTAAATTGGACATTTGATATCAAGCAGGGCAATGGACTTGCCGTTTACCGTGTAGCGACCACTGGCCAAGTCATTGTGCAAAAACATGCGCCTTAAATATTCAGAATGCATGCGGTAGGGCAGACGCGTCCCGTCAGCGTTCCAGGCCATGAGGTCGGTGACGGTGGCGCGTTCACCCAAAAGGTAATCCTTCAACACCTTGGACCACACCAGATCGCTGGAGCCCATGAGCTGAAAAGCGCCCGCCATCTGTTTGATGTCCAGATAGCCCTGGTCCCACATGATATCTTCGAGGTAAGCAACCTGGCTTTCATCAATGAACAGCTCAAGCTCGCCCGGCTCGGTAAAGTCGGTTTGCGCCGCCAGCAGCGAAATGGTGGCCAGGCGTTTGTCGCCGTCGCGACCCAGGGCTGCGGCCGCCATGGTGAGCAGCGTGCCGCCAAGGCAGTAGCCAACCGCATGGATTTTTTGTTTTGGCACCACCTTGGTGATTGCGTCAAGCGAATCCATGATTCCCAAGCGCAGGTAGTCCTCCATGCCCAGATCGCGATCATCCGATTGGGGGTTTTTCCACGAAATCGTAAAAACCGTGTGCCCCTGATCCACCAAGTAGCGAATCAGGGAGTTGTTGGGCGAGAGGTCCAGGATGTAGTACTTCATGATCCAAGAAGGGACGATGAGAACGGGCTGGGGAAAGACCTCCTGGCCCGTTGGCCCGTATTGAATGAGCTCAATGAGGCTGTTGCGGTAAATCACCTTGCCCGGTGTGGTGGCCACATCTTTTCCGACCTGGAATGCATCGCTTCGCTGTGGCGAGACACCTGCATTGAGCTTTTGCGCGTCCTGAATCCAATTCTGAAGACCGCGCCAGAGACTCAGACCGCCTGTATTTGCGGCACGCTCTAGGACTTCCGGGTTGCTCCAAACAAAGTTGGCAGGCGAAACAACATCAAGCATCTGCCGCACCGTGAAACTGACCACCTCCTCGTGGTGGCCGGACACGCCCCGGACGTTCGTCGTGGCATCCTGCCACCACTGCTGTGTCGTCAGGAACGACTGGCTGATGACGTTAAACGGCCAGGTGTTCCAGGCCTCGCTGCTGAAGCGCCGGTCTTGTACCATGGGCTTCACGCAGGGTGGGCAGGGCGTTTGCACTGAGCGTGGAACGTAGGCCACAAGTTGTTGAAACCCTTGCCAGGTCTTCTTTGCCAGTTCAAGCTGCTCACCGGGGTTGTGCGACAGGTGCGTCGCCCAGTCGTTGAACGCAATGCACAGCGCCGCCGTCGATACGCCGCGCCCCAAGGGTGAGAGTTGTACGTGTGCCCAACGGTCCAAGGGATGGCCGGGCTTGTCGTGCTGCGGCACAGGAACATTCACCATTTGACACAAACTCCTTGCACACAAACGCCTCGAACTGGACGATTTATTGTGCCGACGGGTGGCACGCCTGCCGCTGATCCAAGTCACAAGCTATGGTGAATGTGCTTTACCCGACGGTTTGTCGGCGGTCGGTGCCAGCGTGACCGCCGGAATTGCCTATTTGCAATTTATTCTTCATTGAAACAGGCACAGGCGGGATATTTGGTTGACAATTGCTGCACTGCAACATTTTTTACACCAAGGACCACCATGTTCAAGAACACCCCCTTTGAAGCCATCGCAAAAACCCTGTCGGAATCGGCGCCCAAGTTCAACCCGGCTGCTGTGCAAGACGCCGTCAAGCCCGCCCAGGATAACTTGAAAGCCTGGGCTGATCTGGCCCAACAACAGGCCGCTGCGGCGCAAAGCGCCATTACCCAGACGGTGGAGTCCATCAAGGGCATCAAGGACCCCCAGGCCGCCTTTGCCATCATGAAGGAATCCGCCGAAGCCGGCATGGCCATGTTTGCCAAAAACCTCAAAGACGCGACCTCCCTGAGCTTTGGCCAGTTCCACAGCACGGTGGACGCCGTTGAAAAAGCCCATCCCCAGCCCGAGGCCTTTGCCTCTGTGGCCAAGAACCTCAAGGCAGCCGCTTCCACCGCTGAAAACGCAATTGACTCGGCAATGGAAAAAGGCGCCGCCATGGCCGCGTCCGTGTCCCCTGCTGCCAAATCCTCCAAAGCCCGCTAATTGGGCTTATCCGCCAGCCGCAATGGCTGGCGAGATTCCTTGCGCGCTGCCAAAGCGGTGGCGCGCAAGCCGGGTTGGAGGCGCTGCGCGCCCAGATTGAAGCGAAGGCGTGAAGGTCGTGCATTGATCCTTCCGTTGAGACAATCAATCCTCTGGCGCTGTATTTATCTTTCCCCAGGTTTGCAATAAAGTCCATTTCATGGACTCTGAGCCCTGCGCAGTCCGGCCCTTGCCGTGTTTGCAAGCGGTACCTTCAGGCAAACCAAAGGAATAAAACCATGAAAGTCACCACAACCGGCGCCGACCTGGCCCAGGTGCGTTCGAGCACAGACTTTGCGTTGACGTTTGTGGCGAATCAAGCGCAGCCGACCCAGCCCAAGGCGTTGGCGGTACTTTTGCACGGCGTGGGCGGCAACGAGACCGACCTTGCTAACCTGACCCAGGGGATGGGTCCCGAAACTTTGGTGGTCATGCCGCGCGGTCCGCTCACATTGGGCGCGGGGCAATACGCGTGGTTTCGGGTGAACTTCTCTAGCGCCGGGCCGGTGATTGTTGAGGCCGAGGCGGAGCAAAGCCGCCAGACCTTGCTCCGATTTGTAGCGCAGCTCCAGCAGACCCACCACATCGCGCCCGAAAAAACGGTGATTGCCGGGTTCAGTCAGGGCGGCATCATGAGCGCCAGCGTTGCGCTCAGCGCCCCCGCCCTCGTCGCAGGTTTTGCCATCTTGTCGGGGCGAATCCTGCCCGAACTCAAACCGCATCTGGCCGACGCGGCACAGTTGAAAAACCTGCGCGCCTTCATCGGGCACGGCGAATACGACAGCAAACTGCCAGTGGTCTGGGCGCAGCGCTCAGAGCAGCTGCTGGGGGACTTGGGTGTTGCGCACCTGAGCCGGCGCTACCCCATAGACCATGGAATCAGCGCTGCGATGCAGGCGGACTTTGTGTCCTGGTTGCAAGGCGTCGTTTCAGGAGACTGAAGTGACGGACGTCCTGCGCCAAAGCTACGCCAAGGTTCGCCGCACGACGGCGCCAGCGCATCCGATCGTGTATTTGCACATTGGCGACGCCCAGACCAGCCTTGCATCTGGCACGGGCGCCGAACCCGCGCAGGTGCTGGCGCTGAACATAGGCGCGGTCCGAACCGCCGCAGATTTTTTCAAACATCGTCCGCCGTCGCCGCTGGAGATTGAAACCGCCATCATGGTCGTGGAGGACGAAGTCAGCCGTGCCCGGGCCGTCATTCCCACAGGCGCCTTGCTGTATTCGACCGATGAACGGCTTCACGCCATGGCCACCATGGTGAGCGGGTCGCAGGCGGTGACCAGCGCGCTGACGATTGAAGACGTCGAAGGGCTGTTCAATCAGCTTGCGGCCCGCGCCGAAGGCCGGCCCGCGTCCCAAGTGGACCCGCCCGAAGACCCGCAATTCGCCGCGGCCTTGCTGATTTTGCGGGAGTTCATGCACCACTTGCAGTTTGACCGCATCCGCTTGCAGCGGGGACCGTAGACACCGCGCGCCGGACTGCACAGGCCCAGCACCACAGGGCTAACCAGGAAAGGGTTTGAGCGTCAAACGGCTCTCAACGCCCTCGGACACCATGCTGAGCTGGAGCATGCCCGCAGACAGCTGTCCGGCAAACTGGGTCAGCAATGGCTGGCCCGTGGCCGACAGCCGGTGACGCGTGGTGAAGGAAACTTGCGTGCCAAGGACTTTGCCGTATTCGATACCAACTTCGCCGATGGGAAAGCGCGCTGTGCCGCTCAATTCACCCTCCGCCTCGCGCAGGTTCAGGCTGAATTGCAGCCGCTTACCGGCTCCCGTGTCAATGGCGCCGACCCAAATGCCGGTCAAGCTGCCCGGCGAAGCGCCATGGGCGCCGCCTGCAAAAGGCGACTCTTCCACCGGTTCGGCGCGCGCGCCGTCACGGCCGCCCCAGGCCTGCGAAGCAAGCGACGACGGTGCTGCGCCGGGCGTCGGCTCGCTCCAGGCCGACCAGGCGGCGTAGGCCACGACAAGCACCGCAGCGCACGCAAGCGCCACCAGCATCGGGGATTTCCAGCGGGATTGGTAAACAATGGCCATGGTATTTTTTTCCAAGATTGCCTAAGAGGACAAGGGGCCCAAGCCCGCAGGGACGGTGTATTTCCGTCGGCCCGCGCGGCTTGGGTGGCTCACCAGATCAAGGGCAGATCATGGCGCGCACAGGGTGCAAGTGGCCTCTTTCGAAGACGAAGTGACGGTAGTCCCACCCAAAATCGCCGGCAATGTTCCGGTGGCCTTGGCCAGGTCTTTGAACACCGCGTTCTTGGGCTCTGTCAGGGTCGAGGTGCCACCGGAATTCAACGCCAGACTTGGCATGTAGCTGCCGCTGTAGGGAACCACGGCGCCCGGCGCCATGTCGCCGACGTTGATCGTCGCATTGCAGGTGCTCGCCCCCTCGTGCGTTTCGCACACGCTCACGTTCTTCAAGGTGACACCGCCCTCATTGGTCACCGAGCCGCTGAAGTTGACCTTGACCCCGAGTTGACCGCTTTGCTGGACCAAATCCAGATCGCAGTTCTTGGTCACCGACAGGCCGCTCGAAGGTGCGGTGCCAGTGCAGGTGGTGTGCGCGGTCGCCGTCAAGGTGCTAAAGCCCGTATTGGCGCTGGCCGTGACTTCGTCGTACTTGGACAAGGTGCTGGAGGTGTACTTTCCCCGGTAGCAAACCGAGGCCCCTACCGCCAGTGAACCCGGCAGCGTGATGGGCGAGCCGCCCGGTTGACCACCCGCGTCGCAGGCATAGTATTGCAGGGTGCCGGCGTTGAAAGCCGGGCTGTCGACCAGCGAGAGGTTGGTTAATGGTCCACCGCCATCGTTGACGATTGCGCCTTTGACGGTAAACAGCACCGTGTCGCTGGCCGCCTGGTATTCACTGGTGTCGCAGGTCTTGGTCACCGTCATGTGGCACACCGGGAAGTTCCCTAATAAGAAGTTTTTGACAGAGGCATTGGTCGTATCTGACGAGCGGCTGGTGGCCATGAAAGACGCAAAGCAATAGTCCTGCCCAACGAGTTTGCTGATGTTGATTCCACCCTCAAAAAACTGCCCGGCTTCCACCGTTTCACCCGTAGGTAGCGTAATTTGGCCACTGTTGGTCGAGCCGCAAATGTGGTCGGATGGGTCGCAGAACACACCGACTTTGTCGGTCGCGGCCAGGCCCACATTCGCGTCGAGCACCAGCGCGTTGTTATGCCATTTGTAGACCCTGACGCCAGTGACGGCGCCGCCATTGGTGTACTCAAAGGCCACCAGCGCATCTCCTTCCGTGTGCGTGGCAGGCGCGTTGGTGGCGGCGTTTACAAAGCGGTGGGTCGCGTCATTGCGGACGATCTGCTGCTTGAAAAACCAGAAGCCCAGACTGGCCGTGCCCGAGAACGCCTTGCGGTCCGCACCGAAAAATACCATCAAGTCGCCGGCCGTGCCAGGCGCTGTGGCCGAGTAACCCACCGCGTAGGCGTGAACGATGTCATCCTTGGGCGGAGACGCCCCCAGGTCATACCGCCAGTTGCTGATGTCGTCGGTGTCCTTGGAGCCGCCGCGGAAAACCGCCGGAACAGTGTCCGCAATGATGCCGGTGGCGCGCGTGCCTGGAGGCACTGTGGGATAGAACGTGCTCCAGTCGTCCCCCGGCACGGACGCATCACTAAGTGCATTGCCATCGAGCTCGAATAGCCCATCGTCATGAATCGCCCAGGCAGGCGATACGCCAATCGCCGCCACCAACAAGGGCGCCGCTACGGCGTGGACCAGTCGGCGACATAAATGGCCCAGGGGTCGCCGCGCTTTGCGGCCTTCAAACATGGGTGATTGGTTCATGGTAAATACCTCCACTGATTTAAAAATTTGTAATGAACAAAGACCAGGTCACACGCACATTCGTGCGGCCTGGGCACAGCGTCGCGCATACCGGTTTGAATGCCGTGTGGAGGGTCACCGGGCGTGTCACTACAAACTGACGCGAGTCACAGCATGTGTCGCCACATGCAAAAACCGGCGTGCTGCGTTCGGCCCTGGGCCGGACCTAAAGAGTTTGGGCCCTAGGCGGGGTCTGGCGCGCGCCACTGGCCCGACTGCGGACACACGCCAGCCGGTGCGCCTGTGGGCCAGACCTGCGCATGGTCGAGTTGCAAGGCGGTCGCGGGGTCGGTGTCAAAGGCGATGCCCAGTGCCTGCGCCACCAGCGCGTTCTCGATGGGCAGTTCCCAGGTCAGAAATATCTGGGTAAATGCCGGCCCGGTCGGAAAGTCCGCCGGACAAAAGCCGCTGCGGTGGCGCGCGATGACAGCGTGCGGCTGGCCGGTATCAAACACCACTACCCTGCCTTTGACCAGGGGGATGCGTTGGCCGGTCTGCGCAAAATGCAGGTCCAGCCCCTGGTCTACGCTCAAAAAGAGATTGCAAAACGCCGCGCCTGCGTATTGCGCGCCGTCGTGGTGGTACTTTGCGCCCCGGCAGGCCATCAGCGCCACCTCGCTGGAGGCGATCACCTCTTGCAAACCGCGCGCACGCGTCCAGTCGCGCACCGCTTGCACGCAGCGCGGGTAATCCGGCCAGCGCATGCGCGCCCGCGCCAGTGGCAAAACCTCCACATCGCCGGCCTCCAGACCGATGCGCTCAGAGGTTTCTCGGTGCCAGTCTGCCAGCAGCCGGGCAGGGGGCGTGGGCACGTCCACGGTGCCCCAGAGCACGGTGTCACTCACGCTGCGGCTGCGCAGGGCCTCGCCACTCCAGTAATACGCCGTGGGCGGGCGGTGTGTAGCGTCGTTCAAGGGCACACGCTTAGCTGCTGTAGGCCAGGCCCGAGGCGACGCCGCCAAACAGATCGCCCTCGACCAGCGGCACGCCCACAAATGCGGCTTGCAAGGCCTGCTGAAACGGCCGCAGTGCGGAGGAGCCGCCGGTCAGGTAGATGGCGTCCAGGGCTTGCGGGCCCAGGCTTGCACGCTGTACGCATTCGCGTGCGCAGGCCACCGTTCGCGCCAGCAGGGCCTGCAAGTTGTCTTGAATGGCGCGCACGGTCATCGGCGTGCTCAGGCCGGCCTCGACGTAGGACAAATCCAGCGCCGCGTCGCCATTGCGCTCGGAGCAGCGGATCTTGGCCTGTTCTACATCGTGCGCCAGGCGGTGGCCCTGGCGCTGCTGCAGCACTTGCATCAGGCGCTGGTGCAGATGGCGGTCAGCGTAGTTGGTCCACAAGGCCTGCGCCTGCGCGAGGGCGCGTGGTTGGTACAACCAGTTGATCAGGTGCCAGGTCGAGAGTTCAAAAAAGATGCGGCTGGGTACCTCGCGCCCCTGGGGCCCCAGGTGGTGCAAACCCAGCAGCGGCATCACCAAGTCCAGGCTGAGCTGGTGGTCAAAGTCAGTGCCGCCAATATGCACACCGCTGGTGGCCAGCACGTCGTGGCGGCGTTCGGGCTGCAGCATGCGTTGTGGGCCCAGGCGCACCACGGTGAAGTCGGATGTGCCGCCGCCCACGTCCACCACGAGCACCGTGCTCTCGCGGGCGAGGCGCCGCTCGTAGTCCAGCGCCGCCGCAATCGGCTCCAACTGGAACGCCACTTCGTCAAAACCCACCGCTTGCGCTGCCTGCTGCAAGGATGCCTGCGCCAGCGCATCGCGCGCAGGGTCGTCGTCCACAAAATGCACGGGCCGGCCCATCACCACGCGCCTGGGTGCGCTGCCCAGGGTTTGCGCTGCGCGCTCCCGCAAGGTGGCCAAAAAGGTGGCGATGATGTCCTGAAAGCTGATCTGCCGGTGGTTCACCTCGGTCGTCTCCAGCAGCAGCGGGCTGCCCAAGAGGCTTTTGAGCGAGCGCATCAGGCGCCCTTCGGTGCCTTCCAGGTACTGGGTGACGGCGTCGCGGCCAAAGTGGGTGCTCAGGTCTTCGCTGTTGTAAAACACCGCCGTGGGCATGGCCAGCGCCGCGCCCTCCAGGGGAATGAGGCGGGCCGAGCCACCGGGCGCAGCCCAGGAGACCGCCGAATTGGACGTGCCGAAATCAATGCCGAGTGTGCCCGGCAGCGGATGGGTCATGGAACTGAGGAAAAATGTGTGGGACGCCTGGGCCGAAAAGGCCGTGCCAGGCCAATGCACAGAGGAATGGAAAGAGGAATGCAAAGAGTGCGAAGCGCGATTTTGCCAGCAAGTGCAAGCCTTGCCCCGCCAGCAACCAGACCCGAAGGAGGCTGCCCGTGCCTTGGCCGCGCCAGATTGCCGCCTAGCGACTCAAGAGCGCCGTGGCGCGCGCAAGTGTTTCTTCGATCTCCGCGAAAAGCGGGCGGTCTGCCGGGCATTCGCTAAGGCAACGGGTGCTGAGTTCGCGCAGGCTCCTTGCCACTTCGGCCCATGGGGCGGGCACGTTCGAGCGTTCCAGCAACTCTTCGAGCAGGCAGCCAAAGGCACGGGCTTCCAGTCGCTGGTATTTTTCGCCGCAGTCGGTGGCCGTGGGCGCATAGAGCGAGGCGGCGCCAAAGTCGCCCAGCAAGGCCTGGCCCTGGCTGTCGTACAGCGTGTTGTGCCCATACAAGTCGCCGTGCATGATGCCGCGCCCATGCAGATGGCCTGCGGCAGAGGCGACGCCCGCGGCCAAACGCAGCGCCATCTCCAGACCAAAGCGGCGCTCGGGTGGGTAGACGTCTCGGGTGCAGGTGTCCAGGCTGGGCGGCAGGGCCAAATTTTGAAATGCGGGGTCCACCAGCGCCATGACCAGTCCTTGTGCGTCCCGCGGATGCTGGCTCACCCGGCCCAGCAAGGCAATGAGCTGGGGATGGCGCCCCGCCCCCAGGCAGGCCGCCATTTCCGAGCGCGGCAGGCCGTCGCTGGTCATTGCGCCCTTGAACAGCTTGACGGCCACCGCCTGCGCGGCATCCGCGCAATGTTGCTGGGCTCGGTGAATGACGCCAGAGGCCCCTTGCCCCAGCATCTCCTGCAACTGCAGCGACGACCAAGCGATATCAGGCAGGCTTGCCGCGCTGTGCGCCAGGGCGCAAGCCTCCAGATCCGCGCACAAGGGATTGCCGGCAAAGGCCAACCACGCCAGGCGCGGCAGCGCAAAAAGCCAGTCCGACAGATGCGCCAGTTCATTGGCCGCCAACCGCACCAGCTCCAGCCGCTGGCATGCAGCCAGTGACGCTGGTAGCCTGCGCAGCCGGTTGCCCGCGAGCATCAGCTTTTGCAGGTGCGCGCATTGGCCTATTTCGGGTGGAAGCTCACTAATCTGGTTGTCGGTCAGGGTCAGCCAGCGCAGACTGTTGGGGAGCGACTGCGCCGGCACCTGGCGGATCTGGTTGGCTTTGAACCCGACCATGCGCAGCTGCTGGCATTGGCCCAGCACCGGCGGCAGTTCCGTGAACTGGTTGTCCGAGCAAAACAAAATGCGCAGCTTGTGCAGGCGCGCCAAGTCGTCGGGCAGGGCGCAAAGTGCGTTGCCCGACAGGTCCAGGATTTCTAAATCGTCGGCGAGCTGAAAAATTTCCTCCGGAAACGCGCGCAGCCCACACGACACCAACTCGACACGTGCGAGCCCTGCCAGCGCGCCCGAGCGCAGTTGTTCAAGAGTGTGCATAAAGAAAGAAACAGGTTGGGGAAGACCTCTTGCGTGGTCTGCGTGGCGCAATTTGCGTCGCGCCGATTTGCGCAGCCGTAGCGCTTGCGTCTTAATGTAGTGCGTCGGCCCGAGACGCTGAATCTTGGTATGATTCTATAAATAGAACGTTCGGCCTTTTACATGCTCCAATCCATTCACACCATCTTTGCCGACAGTCCGGTGCCGCTGTATTCGCAGTTGGCCGACTTGCTGCGCCAGCGCATCACGCGCGGCGCCTGGCCGCCAGGCAGTAAGGTGCCCTCGCTGGAGGCGCTGGTCGAAGAATTCAAGGTCGCCCGCGTTACCGTGCGCCAGGCTATTGAGATTTTGTCGCGCGAAGGTTTGCTGCTGCCCCAGCGCGGGCGTGGTACTTTTGTGAGCGAGCACGTGCAGTCGCTGCGGTCCCTCAAGTTGGAAACCTCCTTGCAAGGCCTGGCCAACGCCTACCGCAACGACAAGCCCGAGCTCACGCTGGTGGAAGAGGCCGGCGTGCAACCCGTGCTCACAGATGCCGATGGCCGCGCCGCGCCCGCCTACCAGTTCATGCGGCGCGTGCATTCGCGCGATGGCGCGGCCTATTGCGTGGCGGAGATATACATCGACCAGCGCGCGTTTCGCCTAGCGCCCAAGCGCTTTCGCCAGGAAACCGTGGTGCCGGTGCTGATGGACCTGCCCGATGTCCAGATTGCCTCGGCGCGCCAAACGCTGCGCATATCCACGGCCGACGTGGAAACCGCCCGCCTGTTGAATGTGCCCGTCAATTCACCCGTGGCCGAAGTGCGGCGCATTTGCCTCTCGCCCGACGGCAGCGTGCTGTACCTGGGCGAAATCACCTACCGGGGTGACTTCATCGAGTTTTCGATGCAACTGACCTTGTGAACCTTTCTCTGTCATCTTGAAGAGTCTTTCCATGAACCTGTTCTCCCGTCGCCAAAGTCTGGCGCTCGTCTTGCTCGCTTGTACCTTGGCCTCGGGCGCGCAGGCGCAGCCTTACCCGTCCAAACCCATTCGCCTGGTCGTTCCCTGGCCTGCCGGGGGTGTGGTGGATCTGGCGGCACGCCAGTTGGGTATCCGCCTTCAGGCCGCGCTGGGCCAGCCGGTGGTGGTTGAGAATAAGCTCGGTGCCGGGGGCAATATCGGCGCCGATGCGGTGGCCAAGGCGCCCGCCGACGGTTACACGCTTTTGCTCACCTCCAGTGCGCTCACGGTCAGCACTGCCATGGGCGCCAAAATGCAATTTGACGCCGTCAAAGACCTCGAGCGCGTGGCCTTGGTGGGCTACGCACCCTCGGTGTTGGTGGTCAGTGCATCCAGCAAAATCCAGACGGTGCAAGACCTGATCAAGGCCGCGCGGGCGCAGCCGGGCGCACTAAGTTATGCATCGGCCGGCGTGGGTTCGCCTGCGCACATGACGGGCGAATTGTTCAAGTCGCGCAAAGACCTGTTCATCCTGCACATCCCCTACACCGGCGCGCCCGCCGCCATGATCGACCAGATTGCCGGTCGCATTGACTTCCATTTTTCCAACGCCGCTGTGGCGCTGCCGCAAATCAAGGCCGGAAAGGTGCGCGCTCTGGCGGTCACCAGCGCCCAGCGCATGGCCAGCCTGCCCCAGGTGCCCACCATGATCGAAGCCGGCGTAGAAAAATTTGAGGCTGACCAGTGGCTGGGCCTGCTTGCGCCCAAAGGCACGCCACCCGATGTAGTGCAAAAGCTGGCTGCTGAAGTCAACAAGGTGCTGACCCAGGAGGAGTATTCAGCCGCACTGGCCAACGCCGGCATGAGTGCTGCCAAGCCCGGCAAACCCGAAGGCTTTGACGCATCCTTCAGGCGCGACCTGGCGCAGTGGGCGGCGGTGGTCAAGTCTGCGGGCATCAAGCCCGAATAAGGCCGGTGCCTTCCATGAAGCCAACCCAACCCAATATCTTGCTGGTCATGGCCGACCAACTGGCCGTGCCGACCCTGCCTTTTCATGGCCACCCACTGGTGCAGGCGCCCAATCTGAGCCACCTGGCGCAAAACGGCGTGGTGTTTGACAGCGCCTACTGCAACTTTCCGATCTGCGCGCCTTCGCGCTTTTCCATGCTGTCAGGCCGCTTGCCGCATTCGATTGCCGCCTACGACAACGCCAGCGAGTTCCCGGCGGCCATGCCGACCATGGCGCACTACCTGCGCCACGCGGGCTACCGCACCATTTTGTGCGGCAAGATGCACTTCATCGGCCCCGACCAGTTGCACGGCTTTGAAGAACGCCTGACCACGGACATTTACCCCGCCGACTTTGCCTGGACACCCGACTGGTTGAAGGGCCCGGCCTACCGCCCCACGGGCGTGAGTATGCGCCCGGTCTTAGAGGCCGGCCCCTGCGTGCGCAGCATGCAGATCGACTACGACGACGAGGTCGAATACAAGGGCGCGCAGTGCCTGTACGACCTGGCGCGTGCGCCACAAGACAAGCCGTTTTTCCTGACTGTGGCCTACACCCACCCGCACCCGCCTTTTGTGGCCCCGCAGCGCCATTGGGATTTGTACCGCGACCAGGACATTGACGACCCGCGCGTGCCGCCCATTGCCTTTGAAGACCAGGACGAACACAGCCAATGGCTGCACGTGGCCCACGCGCAAGACATTTACAGCGTGTCGCCCGAACAGGTACGCCGCGCCCGCCACGCCTACTACGGCATGGTGAGTTACGTGGACGAAAAAATCGGCCGTATTCTGGACGTGCTCAAAGAAACCGGCCTGGACGACAACACCGTAGTGGTGTTCTGCGGCGATCACGGCGAAATGCTGGGCGAGCGCGGCATGTGGTTCAAGCAAAGCTTTTACGAGTCGTCGGTGCGCGTGCCGCTCATCGTGTCCATGCCAAAGCGTTTTGCGCCTGCGCGCGTGGCGGCGCACGTCTCGCTGGTGGACTTGTTGCCCACCTTCATGGACCTCGCCTGTGATGGGCATCCGCCCGCGCCGGTGGGGCCGCTGCACGGCAGCAGCCTCTTGCCATTGCTGACCGGCACCGACCTGGGCGCCGAGCGCTGCGTGGTGTCGGAATACAGCTCGGAAGGCGTGTGTGCGGCATCAAGGATGGTGCGCCAGGGGCCTTGGAAATACATCTTTACCCACGGTCTTGCGCCCATGCTGTTCAACCTCGACGCCGACCCCGACGAACGGAGCAACCTGGCCGGCCAGCCCGCCCACGCCCAGACCGAGCAGCGCCTGCATGCCCGCCTGGTGCAAGACTGGGAACCGGCCGAAGTGCACGCCCGCATTCTGGCCAGCCAGCGCGAGCGCCTGTTTTTGGCCGAGGTGGCCAATGCTTCCAGCAAAACGCCCAACTGGGCCTACCAGCCCTTTGTGGACGAGAGCCAGCGTTTCATCCGGGGCTCGGGCACGGCCGGCCCGACCAGCGTCAAGGCGCGGGCGCGCTTTCCGTTTGTGGAAGCAGCGCAGCCAGACTTGCCGGGCGCAGGCAAGAAGTAGGGACTTGGATTAGTGGCGCTCCCGCTAATCCAAGCGTCACATGCGGCTTAAATCAAACCGGCCTGCGACACAAACTTCGGGTTCATATACGCCTCCAGCGCCTCGGTGCCACCTTCTGAGCCATAGCCCGAGTCCTTGACGCCGCCAAACGGTGTCTCGGGCGTGCCTAGCCCTAAGTGGTTGATGGTGATCATGCCGGTCTCAATCGACGCCGCAATCTGCTGCGCCGTGCGCGCCGAGCGGGTCCAGGCATACGCGGCCAGGCCAAAGGGCAGGCGGTTGGCCTCGCGCACTGCATCGTCAAAAGTGCCAAAGGGGTTGATGAGCGCCAGCGGGCCAAAGGGCTCTTCGGTCATGGCGCGCGCCGTGGTCGGCAGCTCGGTGATCACTGTGGGCGCCCAGAAATTTCCTGCGTTGCCCACGGGCACGCCGCCGGTGTGGATGTGCGCATGCTGCTGGCGTGCATCGGCCACTAGGTTTTCCATGGCGGCCTTGCGGCGCGGGTTGGCCAGCGGGCCCATGGTCGTGCTCGTCTCAAGACCGCTGCCCACTTGCAGCTTTTCGGCGTGCATCACAAACTGCGCGACAAACTCTTTGTAGACGCCTTCTTGCACCAAAAAGCGCGTGGGCGACACGCACACCTGACCGGCATTGCGAAACTTGCTCGCCACCATGGTCTTGGCGGCCAGCGCCACATCGGCATCGTCAAAAATTACCACCGGCGCGTGGCCACCGAGCTCCATGGTCATGCGCTTCATGTGCAGGCCGGCCATGGCAGCAAGTTGTTTGCCCACGGGCGTGGAGCCGGTGAACGAGATCTTGCGAATAGCCGGGTGCGCAATCAGGTACGACGAGATATGCGCCGGGTCGCCATAGACCAGGTTGAGCACGCCCGCAGGCACGCCTGCATCAATAAAGGCCTGGATCAGTGCGGCCGGGGAGGCTGGGGTTTCTTCCGGGGCCTTGACGATGATGGAGCAGCCCGCCGCCAGTGCTGCGGAGAGCTTGCGCACGATCTGGTTGATCGGAAAGTTCCAGGGCGTGAACGCCGCCACCGGGCCCACGGGCTCTTTGACCACCAGTTGGTAGACGTCGTGCTGGCGCGCCGGAATCACCCTGCCGTACGCGCGCCGGCCTTCTTCGGCAAACCAGTCAATGGTGTCGGCGCCCGCCAGAATTTCGATGCGTGCCTCAGCCAAGGGTTTGCCTTGTTCAAGCGTCAGCAGGCGGGCCACGTGCTCCACGCGCTCGCGCAGCAACTGCGCGGCTTTGCGCATGGTCTTGTAGCGCTCAAACGCGCTGATGCGCTTCCACACCGCAAAGCCACGTTCGGCGGCGGCTGCCACTTCTTCCAGGTCCAACGTCTCGGCGCAGGCCACCTGGCCCATCACGGTGCCGGTGGCGGGGTTGTGCACGGGCAGGCTGCGCGCGCCAGCGCCTTGGCGCCAGTGGCCGTCGATGTAAAGCTGGATGGTGGGGTAGTCGTTCATGGGGGTACTTTGGTAAATCGAAAAACACAGAAACAAGAAGCGAGAGCAGGGCGATCGTAGCCCGGCTTAGGCGGCGTCTTCGAGCACCATGGCTGCGCCTTTTTCGCCAATCATGATGGCGGCGGCGTTGGTGTTGGTGGACACCATGCGCGGCATGACGGATGCGTCAATCACGCGCAGGCCAGCTACGCCACGCACCCGCAACCGTTCGTCCACCACCGAAGCCGCGTCGCCGCCCATGCGGCAGGTGCCCACCGGGTGGTAAACGGTGCCACCTTTTTGCCGGGCAAAGACTTCCAGCGCTTCGGTGCTGGTCACGCCCGCGCCCGGGAAATGCTCTTCGCCGGTGACCAGGTGCTTGAAGGCGGGTTGCGCATAAATCTCGCGCAACTGGCGCAGCCCGGCCACCAGCACGCGCGCGTCGTGCGGGTGCTGCAAGTAGTTGGACACTATGCGCGGCGCGGCCAACGGGTCGCCCGAGCGCAAGTGCACGCTGCCACGCGAAAGCGGTCGGCACTGCGTGGCTGACGCAGAAAAACCCGAGAAGCGGTGCAAGGCATCGCCCGGCTTGTCCACCGACAAAGGCATCACGTTGAACAGCACATCAGCGCGTCCGCCCTCGGCGTATTCGGTGCAGGCCAAGCCTCCTACCTGACCGGCGCCCACGGTCAGGGGGCCGCGTTGCTGGAACAGCCACTGCGCACCCATTTGCGCCAGACGCAAGGGGTTGCGGATGTCATCGTTAAGTGACTTTTTCTCGCGCAGCTTGACGATGACCCGCGCTTGGTAATGGTCTTGCAGGTTTTCGCCCACTTCGGGCGCATCCACGTTCACCGCAATGCCGTGCTGGCGCAACAGCTGCACCGGGCCAATGCCCGAGAGCTGCAAGAGCTGCGGTGACTGCAAGGCCCCGGCGGCCAAAATTACCTCGCCATCAGCGCGCGCCGAATGTCGGGTTCCACCCTGGATCCATTCCACGCCCACGGCGCGGCCTTTGGCTTGCAAAACCTGGCTGACTTGCGCACCCGTGACGATGGTCAGGTTGGCGCGTTGGCGTGCCGGGGTCAGAAAAGCCGTGGCCGCGTCGCAGCGCCAGTGGCCGCGCAGGGTGAGCTGGTAGCGCCCCATGCCATCGGTCTGGGCGCCATTGAAGTCGGGCGTGCGTGGGTGGCCGGCTTGGGCTGCGGCGTCCAGCCAGGCTTCGCAATAGGGGTGCTCATTGCGCAGGTCGGACACACCCAATTCGCCAACGCCGCCATGGAATTCGTTAGCGCCGCCGCCATAGCGTTCCGAGCGTTTGAAGTAGGGCAGCACATCGCGGTAGCTCCAGCCTGTGGCGCCCAGTGCGGCCCAGTCGTCGTAGTCGGCACGCTGGCCGCGAATGTAGAGCAGGCCGTTAATGGCGCTGGAGCCGCCCAGCACCTTGCCGCGCGGCCAGACCATGGCACGGTGACCGGTTTCGGCCTGTGCTTCGACAGGGAATTGCCAGGAAAAGCGCTTGTCGTTGATGGTGCGAAAGTAGCCCACCGGCAAGCGCAACCAAAACCCCTGCGATGGCCCACCGGCTTCCAGCAGCAAGACGCGGCAAGCCGGGTCGGCGCTCAGGCGGTTGGCCAACACGCAACCGGCGGAACCGGCGCCGACGATGATGTGGTCAAAACCCTGGTTTAACGGTGATGTGTTCATGGTGTGCGGGCAGGGTGGCGCGTGGCGCAGCGGGTCAAAGTCGATAGGTTGCCAAACGCTGCGCAGACGAAAGGTATTATATGCCATACGTTTATACTATTTGCCATGAAACTCGTCCCATTGCCATCGTCCCAGTCCGCCTCCGGCCCGCTGTCGCTGCGTCTGGTCAGCCTGCAGGCTTTTGTGCTGCGTTGCCCCAGCCCGGTGCCGGTGCGCACCTCTTTTGGCACCATGCATGACCGCCCGGCGGTCTTTGTGCGCGCCCAAAGTGCCGACGGCGCTGTGGGCTGGGGCGAGATTTGGTGCAACTTTCCGGCCTGTGGCGCCGAACACCGCGCGCGCCTGCTAGCTACCGTGGTCGCGCCCCTGCTGCTACACCACGACTTTACCGACCCCGCCCACGCCTACGCCCACGCCACCCGCAAGACCGAAGTGCTGGCGCTGCAAAGCGGCGAACCCGGCCCGATGGCGCAAGTGATCTCGGGCGTGGACCTGGCGCTGTGGGACTTGTGCGGCCGCCGCGCCGCGCTGCCGCTGTTCCGCCTGTTGGGTGGCCAGCAGGCGCGCGTGCCGGTGTACGCCAGCGGCATCAACCCCGAGGGTGCGCTTGCTGTGGTGCAGCGCAAATACGCCCAGGGCTACCGCGCCTTCAAGCTCAAGATCGGTTTTGACGATGCGCAAGACCTGTCTAATCTGGCAGCGCTGCGCGGTTGGCTGGGCCCCGAGGCGGCGCTGATGGCCGACGTCAACCAGGCTTGGGACCTGCCCCACGCGCTGGCCATGCTGCCGCAGCTTGGCGCCTATGGTCTGGGTTGGCTGGAAGAACCCCTGCGCACCGACAGCAGCCTGGCCGATTGGCCGCAATTGCAGTCGCAATCCGGTATTCCCCTGGCCGCCGGTGAAAACCTCATCGGCGCGGACCGCTTTACGCAAGCCCTGAAAAGCCAGGCTTTTGGCGTGCTGCAGCCTGACATTGCCAAGTGGGGCGGTATTTCGGGTTGCTGGCCGGTAATCCAAGCCATTCGTGAAAGTGGTGCGCGCTTTTGTCCGCACTACCTCGGCGCGGGCGTTGGCCTGATGGCTTCAGCCCATGTGCTGGCCGCAGCCGGGGGCGACGGCATGCTGGAGGTGGACGCCAACGACAACCTGCTGCGCAGCCTGCTGGCCCCGCCTTTTGCGCAAGTGGTGGACGGCTGCATCACGCTGGACGAGACGCCTGGCATTGGCGTGACGCCCGATATTGCGGCCCTGCAGCAGGCCTGCAGCGCCGTGCAGGCCAGCGCTTAGGGCACTGGCGCAAGCGTTCTTCAGGCCTTGGCCTGCAGCTTGTCCTGGGTTTGGGTGTCAAAGTCGCTGGCGTCGTGGCGTTCGTGCAACTGGGTTTCCAGCGGGCCCATTACGCGGTTGACCATGCGGCCCCGGCGCACGGCCGGGCGTTTGGCAATTTCGTCGGCCCAGCGGATGACGTGGGTGTATTCCTGCACTTGCAAAAACTCGCCGCCTTCGTACAACTGGCCCTTGGCCATGCCGCCGTACCAGGGCCAGATGGCGATGTCGGCGATGGTGTAGTCGTCCCCGGCAATAAAGCGGCTCTCGGCCAGGCGGCGGTTGAGCACGTCAAGTTCGCGTTTGACTTCCATGGCAAAGCGGTCAATCGCGTACTCGATCTTGAAAGGCGCATAGGCGTAAAAATGCCCAAAGCCGCCGCCCAGATAAGGCGCGCTGCCCATCTGCCAGAACAGCCAGGACATGCATTCGGCGCGCAGCGCAGGCTCAGTGGGTACCAGGGTGCCAAACTTTTCGGCCAAGTGCAGCAAAATCGCGCCCGACTCAAACACCCGCACCGGCGAGTCGCCATTGCTGTAGTCCAGCAAGGCCGGAATTTTGGAGTTGGGGTTGGCCGCCACAAAGCCGCTGCCAAACTGCTGGCCTTCGTTAATGCGGATCAGCCAGGCGTCGTATTCGGCGCCGCTGTGGCCCAGTGCCAGCAGCTCTTCAAGCATCACCGTGACCTTGACGCCGTTGGGCGTGCCCAGTGAATAGAGTTGCAGCGGGTGCTTGCCGCGCGGCAGCGCTTGCTCGTGGGTAGCACCGGCCACCGGGCGGTTGATATTGGCAAAACGCCCGCCGTTGGCCTTGTTCCAGGTCCAAATTTTTGGAGGGACGTAATCGGTGGTGTCAGACATGTCTTGCTTTCAAAAAGGGTGAGCGCCTAAGCGACCGAGGCGTCTTGCGCGATCTTGGCGGCGATATAGGCCATGGCCTCTTCCACCTGGTCTACCAAAATCAGGCACAGCTCGCCGGGCTGCAGCGCGTCCATGGCCTTGTCGATGGCCAAAAACTCGCCGTAGATTTCGGAGCGTTGGCTGGCTTTTTTGGCGCCGGCCAGGCCTTCGCGCAAGAGCGCCATCACTTCGCCATCCTGGCGGCCGCGCTGGCACTGGTCTTCGAACATCACCACTTCTTCAAAAGTGTCGCCCAAAATTTCGGTGATCTCGCGGATGTCCTGGTCGCGCCGGTCGCCCGGGCCGCTGATCACCACCGAGCGCCGGGTGGCCGGCATGGTGTTGACCGCGTTAACTAGGGCCAGCATCGCGTCCGGGTTGTGGCCGTAGTCGGCAATCACCGTAGCGCCCCGGTACTGGAACACGTTAAAGCGTCCGGCCGCGTTGTCGTCATCGGTTGAAAAATCGGCCAGCCCGCTGCGGATCGTGTCCCAGTCCAGACCCAGGGCCCAGACCGCCGCCACGCTGGCCATCACGTTTTCCACCTGAAAGCCGATGCTGCCGCCCAGCGTGACCGGAATGTCCGCCAGGCTGATGTAATGCTTGACCGCCCCCTTGGCCGCCACCAGTTGCTGGTTGTCCACATAGACCACGGCGTGGCCCTGAGCGCGGTGCGTGGCCATGACCGGGTTGAACTGGTCCAGCGCAAAAAACGTGACTGCGCCTTTGCACTTGGCGGCCATTTTGGCCACCACCGGGTCTGCGGCGTTGAGCACCGCCGTACCTTTGGGCGACACGTTTTGCACGATCACGCGCTTGAGCACCGCCAGCTCATCCACCGTGGTGATGTAGTTCAGGCCCAGGTGGTCGCCGCTGCCCACGTTGGTGACCACGGCCACGTCGCAGTAGTCAAAGGCCAGGCCTTCGCGCAGCACGCCACCGCGCGCGGTTTCTAGGACGGCGGCGTCCACGTCGGGGTGGTGGAGTACGCTTTTGGCGCTCTTGGGGCCGCTGCAGTCGCCGGTGTCAATGCACTGGCCGCCCACATAGACGCCGTCGGTGTTGGTCATGCCCACGCACCAGCCCTGGTGCGCCAGCAGGTGCGAGATCAGGCGCACGGTCGTAGTTTTGCCGTTGGTGCCGGTGACGGCGATGATGGGAATGCGCCCGTCTTGTCCGCTCTTAAAAAGCTGCGAAATGATGGCCTCGCCCACCGGGCGGCCTTTGCCAAATGAGGGGCTCAGGTGCATGCGCAAGCCGGGGGCGGCGTTGACTTCGACCACGCCACCGCCTTGCTCCTCAATCGGGCGAAGAATGCTGTCACACACCATGTCCACACCGCAAATATGCAGGCCCACCATGTGCGCAGCCGCCACGGCACGCGCGGCCACGTCGGGGTGCACGTCGTCGGTCACGTCGGTGGCCGAGCCGCCGGTGGACAGGTTGGCGTTGTTGCGCAAATTGACGCGCTGGCCTTTGGCGGGAATGGTCTCGGCGCTAAAGCCCTGGCCGGCCAGGCAGGCGTGGGCAATTTCGTCAAAACGGATCTTGGTCAGCGACGTGGCGTGGCCGCTGCCGCGCTTGGGGTCCAAGTTTACCAGATCGACCAGTTGCGCCACGGTGTGCACGCCATCGCCCACCACCTTGGGCGGGTCGCGCCGGGCCGCAGCCACCAGCTTGTCGCCCACCACCAGCAAGCGAAAGTCGTTGCCCGGCATGTAGCGTTCCACCAAGATGCGGTCGCGAAACTCGGTGGCCACTGCGTAGGCGGCGCGCAGTTGGGCCTCTTCGGTGATGTTCACCGTCACGCCCTTGCCCTGGTTGCCGTCCAGCGGCTTGACCACCACCGGCAGGCCAATTTCCAGCGCGGCTTGCCAGGCGTCGTCGGCATCCGCCACGGCGCGGCCCATGGGCACCGGCACGCCTGCGGCGTGCAGCAGTTTTTTGGTGAGTTCTTTGTCTTGCGCAATGGCTTCGGCAATGGCGCTGGTAGCGTCAATTTCGGCGGCCTGGATGCGGCGCTGCTTGCTGCCCCAGCCAAAGCGCACCATGCTGCCTGTCGTCATGCGGCTGTAGGGAATATTGCGTGCCAGCGCGGCGTTCACCACGGAGCCAGTGCTGGGGCCCAGGCGCACGTCTTCGTCAAGTTCGCTGAGTTGGTGCAATGCGTCTGCCAGGTCAAAGGGGGTGTCTTCGAGCGCGGCGGTGCACAAGGCCTGCGCCAATTCAAACGCCAGGCGGCCCACGTCTTCTTCGCTGTATTCCACCACCACCTGGTAGACGCCGACATCCAGCGTCGGCTTGGTGCAACTAAAGGTGACCGGACAGCCGGCTTGGGCTTGCAGCCCCAGGGCGGCGAGTTCCAGCACGCGGGCCATGGGCACGGTGTCCTCGCTGCCAATGGTCTGAAACGGGCTTACTTCGGGAAAGCGGGCACGCAGCCGTGCTTCAAACCCCGGCAGTTGCCCCACGTCGCATTCCTGCGGGCTGCACGAGACGACGGCTTGGATGGCGGTGTGGTGGCTCCAAAGATTGGGGCCGCGCAGGGCGCGAAGGCGGGTTACTTCCATGGCGTATTCGGTGTGGGTGCTCGGGGGGCGTGTCAATAGGGAGTTTTGTGCGGATTGGACTCGAATGTGCGCAGTCCCGCCCCAATGAGTTCGGGCGGAATGTTCAGCGCCCAGGCGGCGCCCACGGCGGCCATCACCATTTCGGGCTGGGCGGCCTTGGTGGGTTTGAGGCTGGCCAGCGGCAGCAAGGAAATCTCATGCGCGCCTTGCGCCAGCACAATCGCGCCGTCGCGCAAAAACACCGCGCGTTCGCCTACATTGCGCTGCTGCACCAGGGTCGGGTGCTCGGCCGACAGGCCATAAAAAATCACCTTGCCGTCGCACAGCTCGGCCAATTCCAGCGCCTGCGCGTCGGCAGCGTTGAGCACCGCTGTGCCGCTGGGCAGCACCACGTCCACCTGGGTACGCGCTACCTTGTAGGTCTGCTCGGCGTCCAGAATGTCAAACTCACTCAGGCCGGGTTGCCAACTCACGTCAGTGACTACGCCCACATCGCACTTGTCATAGGCCAGGCCCTGGCCCAGGATGGTGGCGCTCGGGTTTTCGAACACGGCGGCTTGCACCGAGCGGTTGATCAGGATGCGCTGTCCGGCGTCCCAGTGCGTGCTGTCGCGCGCGTCCACCCTGCGCCCGTCGAGGTACAGGCCTTCGCTGCAGGCCAGGCCCACGTGCTTGCCGCTGATGTGCACCAGCCACGCCACCAAACGCGCAATGCGCCCCGTGTTTTGCGTGCCAGTCACGCCCACGATGGGGATGCGCCCGTCCACCTTGGGCGCAAACAAGTGCGCCATGATGGCCGTGCCCACCGGCTGGCCTTCGCCGTTGGCAGGTTTGATGTGCGAGAGCAGGCCGGGGCTGGCGTTGACTTCAATCACGCAGGCCCGCTGGCTGCCCAGCGGCAGGGCGCAGTCTTGCAGCACCATGTCCACCCCGGCAATGTCCAGGCCCACCACGCGCGCGGCCAAAGCGGCGGCGGCGGCCACCGTGGGGTGCACCAGCGCGGTGACGTCCAGGGCCACGTTGCCGTTGCGCTGGATCAACACGCGCTGGTCTTTGGCCGGTACCGATTGGGCGTTCAGGCCCACGCGCTCCAGCTCCAAAATGACTTCGGCGCTTTCGCTGGGGGTGACTACATTGAGCGGAAAGTCTTCGCCCCGGCCCCGGCGCGGGTCGCAGTTGATTTGCAGTTCGGCCAGTTGGTCGATGGTGGACACGCCGTCGCCCTGCACATAAAGCACGTCACCACGCGCAGCGGCCACCACTTTTTTGCCCACCACCAGCAGGCGGTGTTCGTCGCCGGGGATGAATTTTTCAACAATCACGCTGCCCCCGCCCTTGCGGTGCGCCAATTGGTAGGCGGCTTCCACCTCGGCTTGTTGCGTCAGGTTGAGTGAGACGCCGCGCCCGTGGTTGCCGTCGTAGGGTTTCACCACCACCGGCAGGCCCACGCTTTGGGCGGCCTCCCAGGCGGCTTCGGCGCTTCGCACCAGTTCGCCCTCGGGCACGGGCACGCCGCAGGCTTGCAGCAGGGATTTGGTCAGGTCTTTGTCGCTGGCGATTTCTTCTGCAATCGCGCTGGTTTGGTCGGTCTCGGCGGTCCAGATGCGGCGTTGCGCCATGCCGTAGCCCAGTTGCACCAGGTTGCCTTCGGTCAGGCGGATGTGCGGAATGCCGCGCGCGGTGGCCGCGTCCACGATATGCGCGGTGCTCGGGCCCAGGCAGAGCGAATCGACCATGTCGCTCAGTTCAGTAATGGCGGCGCCCAGGTCAAACGCGGTGTCGTTGATGGCGGCCAGCAGCAAATCGCGCCCGGTCTGCAGTGCTGCGCGGCCCACTTGCTCTTGGCGGGTGCGAAAAGCCACCTTGTAGACGCCGCGCTTGGACGTCTGGCGCGCTTTGCCAAAGCCCGTGCGCATGCCCGAGAGGTTTTGCAACTCCAGGCAGACGTGTTCCAGAATGTGCGCCGCCCAAGTGCCTTCGTGCAGGCGCTCCAGAAAGCCGCCACGCACGCCCGGGCTGCATTCGTGCTCGATCAAGCTGGGCAGCCAAGCGGTGAGCCGCTCCACAAAGCCGGGCAGGGTGTTGGACGGAAAATCCTCCAGCTCCCCAATGTCTACCCAGGCCTCAATGACTGGTCGGTACGTCCAGATATTGGGTCCGCGCAGGTAATTGACCCGCAAAATGTCGATTTTTTTCTGGCTCGTCATGGAATGGGGCGCTTTGGTGGGTCCACCGTTGGGGTTCATGGTGCGTTGTGTATTCTCGCTCAAGGGCGTGCCTTGGCATTGCGTGGCAGCCGTCTCAGGCATAGTGGGGGTTTTGCGCGGCTTGCGCGCCCTGCCGATGTGCCGCCTGGAGCGGGTCGGTTCTCAATAAATAGTGACTCAATTACATGACCTTTGACGTATCTGTGGTGCCATCGCCTGCTGGAGAAGTTCCAGCCGCGTGGCGCCAGGCGATCCAATCGCACCTGCACACCCAAGAGAACGTGTGTGCCTGCCTGGAGGTTGACCTTGACGAGCGCCTGCACTTTGCGCCCTCGGTGGTTTTGGCCACCAACCAGCGCCTGATCAGCCTAGAACAAGGCGGCGCAGCCCAAGACTGGCCCTACCGCGCCGACCTGGCGCTCAGCCACCACGACCATGCGGGCGTGGGCCACCTTGAACTGCTTGATGCCCAGGGCCTGCTGCAGCGCTGGCGCTTCACCCTGGGCCAGAACCTGCAGGCGCTGCGGCTGGTGGACCAGTTCATGGCCCAGCAAAACAGCTCGGTCAGTGGCCACCCCGTGGCGCCCGCCGCTCAGGCGGTGTGCCCAAGCTGCAAGGCGCCCCTCGAACCGGACCAGGAAGAATGCCCGGTGTGCACCAAAGTGGTCCACACGCCACCGTCCACCTGGACGCTGCTGCGCCTGTGGCAGTTTGCCCAGCCCTACCGGGGCCAGTTGCTGCTGGGCTTTGTGCTCATGCTGCTGGGCACTGCCGCCAGCCAGGTGCCGCCCTACCTGACCATTCCGCTGGTGGACAAGGTGCTGATTCCTTACCAGAACGGCCAGCAGATTCCGATGAGCACCGTGGCTTGGTACTTGTCGGGCTTGCTGGGCTCGGGCCTGCTGGCCTGGGGTCTGAGCTGGGCCAAGACCTATATATTGGCGCTAGCGTCCGAGCGCATTGCCGCCGACCTGCGCACCACCACCTACGAGCATCTGCTGCGCCTCTCGCTCGAATACTTTGGCGGCAAGCGCACGGGCGACCTGCTCTCACGCGTGGGCAGCGAGAGCGACCGCATTGCGGTGTATCTGTCACTGCACCTGACCGACTTTGCCAGCGACGTGGTGATGATCGTCATGACCGCCGTGATTTTGTTCTCGATGAATCCCTACCTGGCGCTCATCACCCTGGTGCCGCTGCCGTTCATTGGCTGGATGATCCACTTCGTGCGCTACCGTCTGCGCACCGGTTTTGAGAAGATTGACCGCGTCTGGGGCGAAGTGACCAATGTGCTGGCCGACACCATTCCGGGTATCCGCGTGGTCAAGGCTTTTGCGCAGGAGCAGCGCGAGGCCAAACGCTTTCGCGAGGCCAACCGCCACAACCTGCTGGTCAACGACCGCATCAACAAGATCTGGTCGCTGTTTTCGCCCAGCGTCTCACTGCTCACCGAGATGGGCCTGCTGGTAGTCTGGGGCTTTGGCATTTGGCAGGTGTCCAAGGGCGAGATCACCGTGGGTATGTTGCTGGCGGCCATTGCCTATATCGGGCGCTTTTACGGTCGGCTCGATTCCATGAGCCGCATCGTTTCGGTGACGCAGAAGTCGGCCTCGGCGGCCAAGCGGATTTTTGACATCCTGGACCATGTGTCGAGCGTGCCCGAGCCGCAAAACCCGGTGCATGTGGACCGGGTGCAAGGGCGCATTGAGCTGCGCGAAGTGGGCTTTCGCTACGGCAACCGGGCGGTGAACCGGGGCATCAATCTCAAAATCGCACCGGGCGAGATGATTGGCCTGGTCGGCCACAGCGGCTCGGGCAAGAGCACGCTGGTCAACCTGATTTGCCGCTTTTACGACGTGTCCGAGGGCGCCATATTGGTCGATGGCGTGGATATTCGACAGTATGCGATTGCCGACTTTCGGCGCAATATCGGACTGGTGCTGCAAGAGCCGTTTTTGTTCTTTGGCACGATTGCCGAGAACATTGCCTACGGCAAGCCCGAGGCCACGCGCAGCGAAATTGTGGCGGCTGCCCGCGCCGCGCACGCGCACGAATTCATCTTGCGCCTGCCCCAGGGCTACGACTCTATGGTGGGCGAGCGCGGCCAGGGTCTCTCGGGCGGCGAGCGCCAGCGCATCTCGATTGCGCGGGCACTCCTGATCGATCCGCGCATCTTGATCTTGGATGAAGCCACCAGCTCGGTCGATTCCGAAACCGAGAAAGAAATCCAAAAAGCCCTGGAAAACCTGGTGCAAGGCCGCACCACCATCGCCATCGCCCACCGTCTGTCCACCTTGCACCGTGCCGACCGCCTGGTGGTGCTGGACCGGGGCAGTGTGGTGGAAGAGGGCACGCACGACGCACTCATGGCCGCGCAAGGCGCGTATTTCAAGCTCTACCAAGCCCAGGCGCGCAACGCCGAGCCGGTCTTGGCCTCAGAAGGCAGCGAATCATGAACAACGCACTGGTGACAAACCTTGCTGTGACGGCGGACGCCCAGGCGTTCAGCCTGGAACTCAATCCCTTTGGCAAGCTGGTGCTGACCAACGCCCAAGGCCAGCGTTTTGAAGGCGTGGCGCCCGTACGCGCCTTTCCCATCCAGGCGCCCGACGAGGGCGTCTCGGTGCTCGACACCGACGGCCACGAGGTGGCCTGGGTGCCGCACCTGGGCCGATGCCCGCAACCCGCGCAAGACCTGCTGCGCCAGGAACTCGCCCGGCGCGAGTTCATGCCGGTGATTGCGCGCATCGTGTCGGTGAGCAGCTTTTCCACGCCCTGCACCTGGACGGTGGCTACCGACCGGGGCGACTGTGAATTTGTGCTGCGCGGCGACGAAGACATCCGCCGCGTGGGCGCCGACAACACCCTGTTGATTGCCGACGCCCACGGCATCCAGTACCTGGTGCCCGACCAATTGGCGCTGGACGCGCACAGCAAAAAGATCATGGACCGCTTTTTGTAGCGCCTGGCCTGCGCGGGCTTTACGGAAATTTACGGGTGTCTGGGGCCGCCAGGCGACAGCGGCAACCATAATGCCGCATGACCCAATCCACCGCAGCCCACGACAGCGCTGAGCGCACTACTTCAGCAACACCTCCTGACGGGTCTCGCGCTTCTTTTACGGGCTGGCGCCTGGTGTTGGTCTTGTTTTATGGTGCCGTAGCGCTGGCATTTGTCGGCGTGGTGGGCTCCATCGTGGCCGACGTCGTCAAAAACAAAAGTCTGATTCCGCCGCCCCACACGCCGGCGCGCTATGACTGCAGCGGCGCCGCAGCGCCTTTTGCCTTGTTGTATTTGCACGGCACCGAGCGGGTCAAGATCAGTTCGGCCAGCGGCGTGCTGGAAGGCACCTTGCACAACAACCAGTTCGACTGGGGCAGCTTCGGTAGCGACGCCAGTCAGCTCGGCTTCGTGCCCCCGAGCGATATTCGTTTTGAAGACACGCAAACCCTGACCCTGCGCGCGCCAGGCGCCGACGCCATACGCTGCACCCGAGTTGCCGCGCCAGCAAAGCAGGCGCCATGAAACCGGCACGGCGCCTCAGGTGGTTGGCCTTGGGCCTGGTGCTGGCGTGTGCGCTGCCGGGCTGTGTGCGCGCAGTCAAAGACACCCACCCCGACCAGGTGCTGACCAAGCGCAAAGCCCTGTTCAAGCAAATGAACCGCGCCCTGGAACCCATCGGCTTGGTGGCCAACGAGCGCAACGCGTACAAGCGCCAAGAGTTTGCGGGCTACGTAGATGAGCTGCAAAAACTCTCCGGCAAGCCCTGGGTCTATTTTCCGGCGGATGGCAACTACCCGCCCACCCGCGCTAAGCCCGCGGTGTGGTCCGCGCCGGCAGAGTTTGAGGCGGCGCAACAGCAATACCAAGCAGTGGTCGCCCTGCTCGCCCAAGCCGCCCAAGCGGGTGACCTGGAAAAAATCAAGCCTGCCGTGGTGGACGTGACCAATAGCTGCAAGTCCTGCCACAAGAAGTTTCGCTTCGAATAGGGCGCAGCCGCTGCGCCACAAACGCGCGGGTTAAAACTTGATCTTGCCCGTCAACATCTCGTACCACATGCGCCAGTCGCCCATCAGGCTGTAGCGTGGGTATTTGAACGTGGCTGGCTTGTTGTGCTCAAAAAAGAAATGCCCCACCCAGGCAAACGCATAACCCTGCACCAGCGCCAGCAGCACCAGCCACGGCATTTGCGCCGTGAGCGCCAGCGTCAGCAACAGCGACGCAATCGTGGTGCCCACAAAGTGCAGCCGCCTTGATGCGCGGTTGGCGTGCTCGCCCAAATAAAAAGGATAAAAGTCGGCAAAGCTGCCAAAGCGTTCTTCGCTGTCCATGCAGGGCTCCTGGGTTTTTTTGTGCGGGTAATGGTAACGCTGGGCTAGCCTAATTCCAGGCCCGCGTAAACACCTCGTCCAGCGCATCGGTAATGGCTTGACCGTGTTCGGCCAGCGAGCCGACGTGCTCACCCAACTGGTCCAGCGCCACCGACACCATGTCCAGCGGATGCAAAACCAGCAACGCGCCGCCTACAGTAAAGCGGGGGTTCAGCCGCGTGCCGGACATTTTTGGGCTGAGTGCGCTGCTTCGAACCAGGGGGACCACCAGGCGGCGGCGGTAGCCATCAAACAGCGCGGACTGGACGGTCACGACGAAAGGAATGGTGTCCTTGCGCGGTCCTTTGTTGCGGTGCAGGTCAAACTGGGCCATCAGAGCGTTGAATGTTCGTCGGCAAAAGAACCTTGCGCGTCGTGCAGGGCGTTCCAGCCTTTTACCGTTTGGGTGGCCTGTTCTTGGCGCAGTGCCCGAGCCTGCTTTTGCTCCACCACATAGGCGGTCAACAGCAGCTCGGCAGTGGCAGACAAATTGCTGGTGTAGCCCTTGAGCTCAGCGATCAGGTTTTCGCTCAAGGTCAGGTTGACCGGGCGTTTGCGGGAAAGGGTAGCGGTTTGATCGGATAGGTGCGACATGCGGGCTCCTCGGATGTATGCGCATTTTATGCGCATACATCAGGTGATGGACGTCGCGCAGGGCCCTCAGCCCACCACCCGCACCGCCGCACCGTCGCCCTGCGCGGCGATCACGCCAATCTCAAACACCTGTTCGCCGCTGGCGCGCAGGGTGGCGGCGCAGGCGGCAGCGGCAGCGGCCTCTACCACCACCACCATGCCGATGCCGTTGTTAAAGGTGCGGTTCATCTCGATGTCGTCAATGCCGGCGGTGGCTTGCAGCCAGGCGAACAGCTCGGTTTGCGGCCAGCTGCCTTTGGTCAGCACGGCGGCGCAGCCTTCGGGCAGCACGCGGGGAATGTTTTCCAGCAGTCCGCCGCCGGTGATGTGGGCCAGGGCCTTGATGCCACCTGCCGCATCACTGTGCGGGTGCGCGGCCAGGGCGGCGAGCACGTTTTTGACGTACAGGCGCGTGGGCTCCATCAGCGCTTGCTTGAAGAGCTTGCCGTCCAGCGTGGCAGGCAGCGCGCTGCCAGCGCGCTCAATGCATTTGCGCACCAGGCTAAAACCGTTGGAATGCACGCCGTGCGAGGCCAGGCCCAGCACCACGTCGCCGGGCTTGACATCAGCGCCGGTCAAAATTTTGGATTTTTCCACCGCACCCACGGCAAAACCGGCCAGGTCGTATTCGCCTGCGGGGTACATGCCGGGCATCTCCGCCGTTTCGCCGCCAATCAGGGCGCAGCCAGACAGCTCGCAACCCTTGGCAATGCCGCCAATCACGGCCGCAGCCGTGTCCACGTCCAGCTTGCCGCAGGCAAAGTAGTCCAAAAAGAACAGCGGTTCGGCGCCTTGCACCAGCACGTCGTTCACGCTCATGGCCACCAGGTCAATGCCCACGGTGTCGTGCATATTCCATTCAAACGCCAGCTTGAGCTTGGTGCCCACGCCGTCGGTACCACTGACCAGCACCGGCTCTTTGTAGCGCTTGGGTACTTCAAACAGGGCGCCAAAGCCGCCGATTCCTGCCAGCACGCCCTCGCGCATGGTCTTTTTGGCCAGGGGTTTGATGCGTTCGACCAGCGCGTCGCCGGCGTCAATGTCCACGCCGGCGGCTTTGTACGACAAGGGAGTGGAAGAAGGGGGCAGGGAAGAGGTCATGGAAATGGGGGCGCGCAGGCGCAGCGGGTCGGGCTTGGAAAAAGGGGGGCGCCGGGCTGCTGTGCAAGACCGGCTCGATAGAATCAAGGCAGATTTTACGGGGTCACCCCGAAGCACCACGGAGGCTCCATGACAGATTCGCAGAAAAGTGTTGCCGCTTGGGCCGCCATTGCCGGTATTTTCCTGCTGATGTTGTGGTTTTTGGCCCCGGTGATGGCGCCGTTTATCGTGGCCTGCGTGCTGGCCTACGCGCTCACGCCGCTGGTGGATTGGCTGGACGCCGCCGCCCAAGGCCGCGTGCCCCGGGTGCTGGCGGTGGTGGTGGTGGAGCTGTTGTTTGTGATGCTGGCGATTGGACTGGTGCTGCTGATTGTGCCGATTTTGGTCAAAGAACTGCCCCTGATGCGCGACCAGTTGCCGGTGTTTCTGGACAAACTCAACACCGCCCTGCAACCCATGTTGCGCAAGATGGGTATCAAGCTCAGCCTGGACTTGCCCAGCATCAAGTCCTTTGTCATGACCTACCTGAACGCCAATTTTGAGGACACGCTGGGCTCGGTGATGGCCTCGGTCAAGCTCGGTGGCAGCGCCGCCATGGCGGTGCTGGGCAACGTGGTGCTGATTCCTGTGGCGCTGTTTTACCTGCTGATGGACTGGGAGCGCTTTATGCACACGCTGCGCGAGCTCATTCCGCCACGCCTGCGTGCTGCCACCGACAGTTTCTTGGCCGAATCTGACCAGGTGCTGGGCGAATACCTGCGTGGCCAGTTGATGGTGATGGGTGTGCTCGCCGTTTATTACAGCCTGGGCTTGTCGCTGTTCGGGCTCGATCTGGCGCTGCCCATTGGCACTTTTACCGGTTTGGCGGTGTTTGTGCCTTATTTGGGCTATGGCCTGGGCCTGGTGCTGGCGCTGCTGGCGGGCTTGCTGGAGTTTTCGGGCGCGGGCGGCGCCACGCAGGCGGTGCTGATGGTGGCCGTGGTTTATGGCCTGGGGCAGTTGGTGGAGAGTTTTTTCCTGACGCCACGCCTGGTGGGCGAGCGCATTGGCCTGCACCCGCTGGCGGTGATTTTTGCCTTGCTGGCTTTTGGCCAGTTGTTTGGCTTTGTCGGTATTTTGGTGGCCTTGCCAGTCAGCGCCGTGCTGCTGGTGGCGGTGCGCCGGGTGCGTTCCGGCTATTTGGCCAGCGGTTTGTACCAGGGCCGCGGCCCGCGCCGGGGCTCCTGACGCCGCCATGCAGCAAATCGCCCTGGACATCGGCCTGCGCACTCCGCCCACGCTGGACAATTATTTTCCTGGGCCCAACGCCGCCGCGCTGGCGCACCTGCAGCAGTGGTTGCCCGCGCGCCATCAAGGCGCGCCTTCAGAAATAAGTCGCCCTCAAGGCGCGCCCTCCGATGTCTGGCGCTTGGACGGTGCGCCCACCTATGTCTGGGGTCCGGAGGGAAGCGGCAAAACCCATTTGCTGCAAGCCGCCGTGGCAGGCTTGCGCGCCCAGGGCCACAGCGTGGGCTACCTGGACGCCGAGACCCAAGAGCCCGCCGCCTTTGACGAATCCTGGGCCGCCGTGGTGATGGACGATGTGCATTTGTATGGCGACGCTCTGCAACACACCGCCTTTAGCTGGTTTGTGCAGGCCCATGCCCTGCAGCGCCCGGTGCTGGCCGCGGGCCGCTTGGCGCCGGTGGACCTGGCGCTGCGCGAAGACCTGCGCACCCGCCTGGGCTGGGGCCACGTGTTGGGACTGCAATTGCTGGACGAGGCGCAAAGCCGCGCCGTGCTGCGCCAGGCGGCAGACGCGCGCGGGCTGGTGCTCAGTGACGAGGTGATGGATTTCACCCTGCGCCGCTTTAGCCGCGACCTAGGTAGCCTGATGCAACTGCTGGACGGCCTGGACCGCTACGCCCTGCAAACCCAGCGCGCCCTTACCATTCCCCTTGTGAAATCTATGCTGGAGAACGCATGAGCTTGCCGAAATTGGCCCTGTTTGACTTGGACCACACCCTGTTGCCGATCGATTCTGACTATTCCTGGGGCCAGTTCACGGCCGCCCGGGGCTGGACCGACCCGGTGGAATTTACCCGCCAGAACGACGCCTTTTATACCCAGTACAAGGCCGGCACCCTCGATATTTTTGAATACGCCCGCTTTGCCACGGCCGCGTTTGTGCGCCAGGGCGAGGCCCAGAGCGTGGCCGCCCACGCCGACTACATGCGCACCGTGGTGCAGCCCGCACTCAAACCGCAAGCCATGCAACTGGTGCAGCAGCACAAGGACGCGGGTGCTACCGTGATCATCATTACCGCCACCAACGAGTTTGTGACCCGCCCGATTGCCCAGGCCCTGGGCGCTGACGAGCTCATGGCCGTGGACCTGGAACGCGACAGCACGCCCGGTGGCAGCGGCTGGTTTACTGGCGAGGTGCGGGGCATTCCGAGCTTTCGCGAGGGCAAGGTGCTGCGCGTCGAAGCCTGGCTGGCCGCGCGCGGCTTGGGCTGGGGCGATGTGCACAGCACCTTTTACTCCGACTCCATCAACGACCTGCCGCTCCTGGAAAAAGCCAATGTGCCGGTAGCCACCAACCCCGACGACCCGCTGCGCGCAATCGCCCAAGCGCGCGGATGGCGCATACTCGAACTCTTCAACTAGGCGCCAGCCCCTGGCTCCGCCGGGCTTGCACGCTGCCAACGCAGCGCATGCGCCACAAGGAAATATGATCAAAAAATTCATCAGCAAACTGCTCGGCTTGCCCGGCAGCAGCGCCACAGGCGCAGGCAAACCCAATTTTGGCAAGCGGGTCGAAGTGCCCGTCAGCAGCCACGGTATCGATGTGAGCTTGGTCGATGACCGCGCCGTCAACGTGGTGCGCACCCTGCAAGAGGCCGGTTTTGTGGCCTACATTGTGGGCGGCGCCGTGCGTGACCTGCTGCTCGGTTTGCGCCCCAAAGACTTTGACGTGGCCACCGACGCCACGCCCGAGCAAGTTAAAGGCCTGTTTCGCCGCGCCTTCATCATCGGGCGGCGCTTTCGCATCGTGCACGTGGTCTATGGCCGTGGCCGCGAGCACGAGGTGATTGAAGTCTCCACCTTTCGCGCTTATCTAGACAACGCGGCTGCCGAACAGGTGGCGGGCAATGAGAAAACCAGCAAAAGCGAGCTGGCGGGCATGAAACACGCCGTCGATTCAACAGGCCGCGTGCTGCGCGACAACGTCTGGGGCCCGCAAGAAGAAGACGCCATTCGCCGCGACTTCACCATCAACGCCATGTACTACGACCCGGCCACGCAAATCGTGGTCGATTACCACCAGGGTCTCAAAGACGCCAAAAACCACACCCTGCGCATGATTGGCGACGCCGCAGTGCGCTACAGGGAAGACCCGGTGCGCATCATCCGCGCCGTGCGTTTTGGCGCCAAGCTCAGCGCGCTGGGCTTCAAGCTCGACCCCAAAACCGCCGCGCCCATTGCCAAATGCCTGCCGCTTTTGGCCGATGTGCCGCAAAGCCGCCTGTTTGACGAAATGCTCAAGCTGCTGCAAACCGGGCATGCGCTGGCGTCGATTGCGCAGTTGCGCAAGCTGGGTCTGGCGCGCGGCATTTACCCGCTGCTCGACGTGGTGGTGGAGCGTGCCGATTCGCCTTTTGTGAACGCCGCCCTGCAAGACACCGACCGCCGCGTGGGCGAAGGCAAGCCCGTGGCGCCCAGCTTTTTGCTGGCCTGCGTGCTGTGGGCCGATGTGCGCGACGGCTGGGCTGCGCGCCTGAACCAGCGCCAGCACTCGCACCCCGCGCTGCAAGACGCGATTGACGACGTGTTCAACGCCCGCATCGGCGACGTGTCGGGCCGGGGCAAGCTCGCGGGCGACATGCGCGAGATCTGGATGATGCAGCCCCGCTTTGAGAAGCGCGTGGGCAGCGCGCCCTTTGGCCTGGTGCAGCAAGAGCGCTTTCGCGCGGCCTTTGACTTCATGCGTCTGCGCGCCGACATTGGCGAGGTGGACGAAGCGCTGGCCGACTGGTGGCAAGAGTTCAGCACCGGCGACGATTTGTTCCGTGAAGACCTGGTGGACCAGGTGCGCCAGGAAACCCAAAAACGCGCCCGCGCCCCCAAAATGCAGCGCGCCCCGGCGCCCGAGGGCGAATCGAACAGCCGCGCGGCACCCGCCGAACGCCAAGCCGCGACGGGCAACGCCCCCGCGAGCGCCGAGTTCAGCGACGAAGCACCCCGGCCCAAACGCCGTCGCCGTCGCCGTACCGGTGGCAGCGGCGCAGGTGAAGGCGGCGAGGGCGCCAGCGCCCCGCGTGGCGACCACGCCGCTGAATAAGCGGAAGATTCAGCCAGACCCGGCCATGCGCGCAAGCGTTGTCGCCACCATCGGCCTGGGCGCCAACCTGGGAGACGCTCCGGCCACGGTGCGGGCGGCACTAGCCGCCATCGCCGCGCTGGAGCAGACGCACTTGTTGCGTACCTCGTCCCTGTACCGCAGCGCGCCGGTGGACTCCAGCGGGCCCGACTACGTAAACGCGGTGGTGCAAGTCCGCACCACCCTGAGCGCCCCGGCACTGCTGGCGCAACTTCAAACGATAGAAGCCTCTGCCGGGCGCGAGCGCCCCTACCGCAACGCCCCGCGCACGCTGGACCTGGATGTATTGCTTTATGGCGATGCGCGCATGGACAGCCCCACCCTGACCATTCCGCATCCGCGCATGCAGCAGCGCGCCTTTGTGTTGCTGCCCTTGGCGCAGATTGCGCCGCAGCTTGTCAGCGCCCAGGCATTGGCCGCTGTAGAAGACCAAGTGGTCCAGCGCACCGAATAACTGGGCGGGGATCAGGGATCCCCATGCAGCCAGCGCCGATGGACGCCTGCGGGCCGCAGGGTGACAGTTCGCTGGTCCGCGCCGGCTTTTTTTACGGCAGGATAGGGTGGTGCGTCATGTCCAAGTGCAGCGCTGTGCCGGTGTAGGGGTGCGCGCGGGCCACGTCTTCGTCGAGCTCCACGCCCAGACCCGGAGCGGTGGGCGGGATGATGTAGCCGTCTTGCCACTCGATGGGCTTTTTCAGAATCTGGCTGTGGAAACCCTTCCAGTCCAGAATGCTTTCCTGGATCAGGAAGTTGGGGCTGCAGGCTGCGAGCTGGATGTTGGCAGCACCCACCACCGGGCCGCAGTACAGGTGCGGCGCGATTTGCACATGGTAGGCCTCGGCCATGGAGGCGATCTTTTTGCCTTCCAGAATGCCACCCACGCGGCCCAGGTTCATTTGCAAAATGGCGGCCGCGCCTTCTTCGAGCACGCGCACAAACTCCCACTTGGTGGTCAGGCGTTCGCCGCAGGCCACCGGAATGGTGGTGCCGCGCGCGACCTTGCCCATTTCGCGCTGGTTGTCTGGCGGAATGGGCTCTTCAAACCACAGCGGGTCGTATTTTTCCAGGCGGCGCGCCAGCCGGATGGCGCCCGCCGCGCTCATTTGCCCGTGCGTGCCAAACAGCAGGTCGGCCTGGGTGCCCACGGCTTCGCGCAGCATGCGGCAGAAAGTTTCAGACCGGTCCAGTTCGGTGAGAGATAACTGGCGACCGTCGTAAATCGAATACGGGCCGGCCGGGTCGAACTTCAGGGCGGTAAAGCCCATCTTCAAATACTCGGCGGCGCGCTCGGCGGCCAGCACCGGGTCGGCGTAGACGTTGGTCTTGTCGCCTTCTTTGGGGTAGATGTAGGTGTAGCTGCGCAGTTTTTCGTGCACCTGGCCGCCCAGCAGCTTGTAGACGGGTTTGTTGACGTCCTTGCCCACAATGTCCCAGCAGGCCATCTCGATGCCGCTCAGAATGCCCATCATCGAAATATCGGGCCGCTGGATAAAGCCGCTGCCGTAGACGCTGCGCCAGATGCGTTCGGTGTCATAGGGGTCGTGGCCAATCACGCAGCGTTCCACCACGTCTTTGATCATCTGCTCGACCACGCTGGGGTGAAAAGGCAGGCTGTACACCTCGCCCAGGCCTTCGATGCCTTCGTCGGTGATGATCTTCAAAAAGACAAAGTAGCGCCCGCCAAAACCGGGCGGTGGGTTGCCTACGACAAAGGTTTTTACGTCGGTGATTTTCATGCTGTCTCCTCGTTATTGTGTGGACCGACGCTCAGGCCGCGCTGTTGATGACTTTGTATTCCAGGTAGTCCTGCAGGCCAAAGCGGCCCCATTCGCGCCCGTTGCCGCTTTGCTTGAAGCCGCCAAAAGGCGAGCAATAGTCCTGGCCCGTGCCGTTGATGGACACGGTGCCCGCGCGCACGCGCCGCGCCACGCGCTTGGCGCGTGCCACGTCCGCGCACTGGATGTAGGCGGCCAGGCCATAGGGCGTGTCGTTGGCAATGGCGATGGCTTCTTCTTCGGTGTCAAAGGGAATCATCACCAGCACCGGGCCAAAAACTTCTTCGCGGGCAATGCGCATTTGGTTGTTGACGTCGGCAAACACGGTGGGGCGGGCGTAAAAGCCCTTGTCAAACCCTTCGGGCCGGCCCAGGCCGCCGCACAGCAGGCGCGCGCCCTCATCAATGCCGATCTGGATGTAGCGCTGCACGGTGTCAAACTGCCGCTTGGACGCCAAGGGGCCAATGCCGTTGCCCTTGTCTGCCGGGTGGATCACCTTGACGGCGGCACCGGCTTGCGCCGCAAATTCCACCGCCTGCGCGTAGACCGAGCGCTCGACCAGCAAGCGCGTGGGCGCGTTGCAGCTTTGGCCGGTGTTGCTCATGCATTTGTTCACGCTCCAGCGCACCGCTTTATCAACCTTGGAGTCGGCAAAGATGATGTTGGGAGACTTGCCGCCCAGCTCTTGCACCACGCGCTTGACCGTGTCTGCAGCGTGCTTGGCCACCGAAATGCCCGCAGCGGTAGAGCCGGTAAACGACACCAAATCAACATCAGGATGGCCGCTGAGCACCGGGCCAATCAGCGGGCCGTCGCCGTAAATCAGGTTGAACACGCCGGGGGGGTAACCCGCCTCGTGCACAAACTCGGCTACGAGTTTGGCCGACAGGGGCGCGTATTCGCTGGGCTTGAGCACCACGGTGCAGCCCGCCAGGAGCGCGGGTGCGAGCTTGGAGACGATTTGGTTGAGCGGCCAGTTCCAGGGTGTGATTAGCACGCACACGCCAATGGGCTCGCACACCAGCTCGCCATTGGCGCCGCTGCGGGACTCCCAGGGGTAGTCTTTGGCCGCTTCGAGGGTGGCCTTGATGTGGCCGGGGCCGCATTCGGCCTGGGCGTCATGAGCCCAATCCCAGGGCGCGCCCATCTCGGTGCTCAGGGCTTGGGCCATTTCGGTGTAGCGGCGCTCAAAGGCGGCTTGCAGCTTTTGCAGCAGCTCGGTGCGGTGTGCCAGCGTGGTTTGGCTAAAGCCGTCGAAGGCGCGGCGCGCGGCGGCCACGGCGCGCTTGGCGTCGTCGGCGCTGCCCATTATCACCTCGCCCACCACCGATTCGTCGCCAGGGCTGACCACCGGATGCACCGTGTGCGCGCCCAGCGGTTCAACCCAGGCGCCGTCAATGTAGAAGTTGCAATGTGTCATGGTCATTTTTTCTCTCCCAATAAATAGTGTGTGCAGCGCTCAGGCCAGGCTGATCCAGGTGGACTTGGTTTGCAGGTAAGACAGCAGGCTGTCTTTGTGTTTGTCGCGCGAATTGCCGCTTTGCTTGTAGCCGCCAAAGGGCTGCGTCATGTCGCCGTCGCCAAAGCAGTTAACCCAGACCACGCCGGCTTGCAAGGCCGCGCTCATGCGGTGTGCGGTTTTGAGGTCCGCCGTCCACACGCTGGCGGCCAGGCCATAAACCGAGTCGTTGGCCAGGGCAATGGCCTCGGCCTCGGTGTCAAAGGCCTGCACGGACGCCACCGGGCCAAAGGTTTCTTCTTGGGCTATGGCCATGTCTTGGCGCACGTGGGTGAACAAGGTGGGCGCCACATAAGCACCCGCTGCGTTCAGGCCAGCGGGTAGCGCGGGCAGCACCTGGGTTGCGCCTTGCTCCAGCGCGCGGGTGATGCGGGCCTGCACATTGGCGCGCTGGGTTTGGCTCGCCAGCGGGCCCATGGTGGTGGCCGGGTCCAGCGGGTCGCCCGGCTGGTACAGGGCGGCTGCGCGCTCGACAAAGCGCGCCACAAAACGGTCGTGAATCGAGCGGTGCACCAGCAGTCGCGAGCCCGCGTTGCAAACCTGGCCCGCGTTGTCCAAAATGCCGCCCACGGCGCGGTCTACCGCAGCGTCAAAGTCATACAGGTCAGGCATGAAGATTTGCGGGCTTTTACCGCCAGTCTCGAGCGCCACGCGCTTCATGTTGCTCTGGCCTGCATAGCCCAGCAACAACTTGCCCACGGCAGTCGACCCGGTAAAGGTGATCTTGTCCACATCCATGTGCAAGGCCAGCGCCTTGCCAGCCTCGGCGCCCATGCCATTGACCACGTTGAAGACGCCAGCCGGGCCGCCCGCGTCCACAAACAACTGCGCCAGGCGGGAGCAAGTCAGCGGTGCTTGCTCCGCCGGTTTGAGGGCGACACAGTTGCCCGCTGCCAAGATGGGTGCGAGTTTCCAGACCGCCATCAGCATGGGGTAGTTCCACGGCGTAATGGCGCCCACCACGCCCAGCGGCTCGTGTGTGATGGTGTGCAGGGCGCTGGGGTCGGTGTGGGTAACCGCGCCTTCGATCTTGTCAATGCATTCGGCAAAGTAGCGAATGGTCTTGAGCACCTCGGGCAGGTCGATGTTGAACATGTCCGAGATCGGCTTGCCCATGTCCAGGGTCTCCAACAGCGCCAGCTCTTCGCTGTGCGCCTCGACCAGATCGGCCCATTTCAAGAGCACATCGGCACGCGCACGCGGCGCCTGCTTGGCCCAGCGGCCATCGCGCCAGGCGGCAAGGCCTGAGGCCACCGCGCGGTCCACGTCCGCCGCCTGGCCGCGTGCCATGCGCGCCAGCAGCGCGCCGGTGGCGGGGTTGAGGCAGTCAAAGGTCTCGCCGTCCAGCGCCGCCACGTATTGGCCGTCAATAAACAGACCGGTGGCAATGTCGAGCCGCGCGGCGCGGTCTTGCCAGTCTTGGTGGGTCAGGGCGGTGCTCATGGTGGGGCCTTATTCAGCAACCAGTTCGGTGGGGTAGCCGGGGGCGCGCAGTTCCAGGCCACAGGCGGCTTCGATCATGCGCACCACTTCGGGCGACTGGGCTTGGCTGCCGTACAGGCCGCGCGCGCGGCGGAAAATTTGCTGCGCCATGGAACCCAGCTCCAAAGGCACGCCGATTTTCTCGGCAATGCCGTTGACCAGGCCGAGGTCTTTGCAAGCCAGGTCCATATTGAACTTGACGTTGTAGCTGCCTGAGAGCACCAGCTTGGATTCGGTTTCGTGCACAAAGCTGTTGCCCGAGCTGGCGCGAATGGCGCGGTAGGTGGCGTCTGGGTCAACGCCGTATTTGGCGGGCAGCATCATGGCCTCACCCGCGGCAATCAGGTGGATGAAGGCCAGCATATTGGTCACGACCTTGACGACCGAGGCATTGCCCATCTTGCCCATGTAAATGATCTCGCCGCCCATGGCCGACAAAATGGCCTCCACCCGCTTGAAGGTGCTTTCCTCGCCACCCACCAGCACGGTGATCTCGCCCGAATTGGCCAGGTGCACGCCGCCGGTCACCGGGCATTCCAGCACGGTAATGCCTTTGCTGGCAGCCACTTCGGCCAGGCGCAGCAGGTCTTCCATGTCGGTGGTGCTCATCTCGATCCAGGTGCCGCCGCTTTTCAGGTTCTCAAACACGCCGCCTGCGCCTTCGACCACTTTGCGCGAGACCGAGGGGGACGGCAGTACGGTGATCACCACATCGGCGTCGCGGCAGGTGCCGGCCACATCGTCCGACCATTGGGCGCCACCGTCGAGCAGGCGCTTGGCCAGGTCTTTGTTGAGGTCATTGACGGTGACGGGAAAGCCCGCCTTGATCAGGTTGTTGCACAGGCCTTCGCCCAAAGCGCCCAGGCCGATAAATCCGATGCGAAGTTGTTGTGCGCTCATGCTGGGTCCTTGTATTTTTAAAGAGTAGAAAAAAGAGAAGAAGTTTTAACGGTTGACGTCCACCACCACGCGCCCGCGCGAGGTGCCTGCCATAAAGTCTTTGGCCAGGGCCATGACCTCGCCCAGGCCCACCACGCGCTGCATCTGCGCTTGCGCCGGGGCGGCAAATTCGGTAGCCAGACGCTGCCAGGCGGCCATGCGCCGCGCCTTGGGGCACATCACCGAATCCACGCCCAAGAGCCGCACGCCGCGCAAAATAAAAGGCATCACCGTGGTCTCAAGCCCAAAGCCACCGGCCAGTCCACAGGCGGCCACTGCGCCGCCGTAGTCCATCTCGCTCAGCACCCGGGCCAGCACCGTGCCGCCCACCACGTCCACCGCGCCTTGCCAGCGCTGGCTGCCCAGGGGCGCGGGCTTTTCTTTCCACTCGGCGCCACCAATCACGTCTTTGGCGCCCAGGCCCATCAGGTAGTCGCGGTTCTCGTCGGGACGCTGGCTCAGGGCCGTCACTTCATAACCCAGGCCCGCCAACAGGCTGATGGCCACGCTGCCCACGCCGCCGTTGGCGCCGGTGACCAAAATCTCGCCGCTGTGCACGCCTGCGTCCTCCAGCGCCATCACGCACAACATGGCGGTGAGGCCCGCGGTGCCAATGGCCATGGCGCTTTGGCTGCTCAAGGCGGCGGGCAGGGGCACCAGCCACTCGGCCTTAACGCGCTGCATCTGGCTGTAGCCGCCCCAAAAGCGCTCGCCCACGCTCCAGCCGGTGAGCACCACCTTGTCGCCCGGCTTGTAGTCGGCGCTGCTGGACTCGACCACCATGCCCGCAAAGTCGATGCCTGGCACCATGGGAAAGCTGCGGATGATCTTGCCGGTGCCCGTGAGCGCCATGGCGTCTTTGTAGTTGATGCTGGAATAGTCAATGGCTACCAGCACCTCGCCTGCGGGCAGGTCGGCCACAGTGATGTGCTTGAGCTGAGGCACCGGTTTGCCCTCGACCTGATCAACAACAAGGGCTTGGAATGTGGTGTTCATGGCGACTTCAAAAATAAAAAAAGAGGGCTCAATTAAACGCCAAAGGCTGCGTCAGGCGTTGTCCGCCAGCACCATGTCCGCGCCTTTTTCGGCCACCATGATGACGGGCGCATTGGTGTTGCCCGAGGTCACGGCCGGAAACACGGATGCGTCAATCACCCGCAGTCGGCGCATGCCGTGCACCCGCAGGCGTGCGTCCACCACCGAAGTTGCCGCATCCGGCCCCATGGCGCAGGTGCAAGACGCGTGGTAGACCGAGCCGCCGCGCTTGGCAAAGTCGGCAAAGATGGCTGCTTCGCTTTGCACATCTGCCCCGGGCAGGTGTTCGCTTTGCACAACATCGGCCAGCGGCGCGGTAGCGGCAATGCTGCGCACCATGCGCGCGCCTTCCACAATGTCCTGGCGATCGTGTTCGGTGGTCAGGAAGTTGGTGGTGATCAGCGGCTTGTCTTGCGCGTTGGCCGACTGGACTTGCACGCTGCCCCGGCTGGTGGGGCGGCAGGTGTTGAACGAGATCAAGAATGCCGCAAACGGATCGGGGTTTTGCAACTGGAAGCGCTTGCCCACCGGCGCCGTGTTGGCGGTGTAGCTAATCGGGTTGAAATACAGGTGCAAATTGGGCTGCGCCAGGCCAGGGCGGCTGCGCACAAAGGCACCGGCCTGGTTCACGCTCATGCCCAGCGGGCCCTTGCGGTCCAGCGCATAGCGGATGCCAGCCCAAACCTTGCCATACCAGGGCCCCAGCGTGTTGTTGAGCGTGGGCACCTTGGATTTGAAGAAGTAAGACACGCACAAATGGTCTTGCAGGCCCTGGCCTACGGCGGGCAAGTGGTGCGCCAGGGGCACGCCCTTGGCGGCCAGCAACGCGGCGTCGCCCACGCCCGAGAGCTGCAAAAGCTGGGGCGAGTTGATGGCGCCGCCGCACAAAATTACTTCTTTGCGGCTTTTGAATTGCTGCTTAACGCCGTCCACCACGCATTCCACGCCCACGGCCCCGCGCCCTTGCAGCAGCACGCGCTGGACCAAGGCATGGGTGAGCACCGTCAAATTGCTGCGCCCCATGGCTGGGCGCAAAAAAGCGTTGGATGTGGAGGCGCGCACGCCCTTGCGAATCGTCATCTGCCACAGGCCAAAGCCTTCTTTGCGCGCGCCGTTGAAGTCGGCAGTGCGCCCATAGCCCAGCGCCTCACCGGCCTGCAGGAATCGCTCGCACAGCGGATGCACCTGGTCGGCAAAGTCGCTGACTGTGAGTTCGCCGCCTGCGCCGTGGTGTTCGGACGCGCCCCACACATGGTCTTCCGACTTTTTGAAGTAGGGCAGCACATCGCTCCAGCCCCAGCCGGGGTTGCCGGCGTCGCGCCATTCGTCGTAGTCGGCGTGCTGGCCGCGCATATAGACCATGGCGTTGAGCGAGCTGCTGCCGCCGAGCACCTTGCCGCGCGGCCAAAACGAGGTGCGCCCGCCCAAAGCCGCGTCGGGCTCGGTGGTGTACATCCAGTTGTATTTGGGATCAGAAAACGTCAGGCCGTAGCCCAGGGGCACCTGGATCAGCGGGCTGCGGTCCGAGCCTCCGGCCTCCAAAAGCAGCACCCGGTCTTTGCCACTGGCGCTCAGGCGGTTGGCCAGCACGCAGCCAGCCGATCCGGCGCCAACGATGATGTAGTCGTATTCGTTCATGGGCTGCGAGTATGGCGCGGGGTGGGTTTGGGTAGGGGGTGGCGGGGCGGCGGCCACACTAAATAGCCTGTGCATGGATACTATGCAATGGATTGGATGCCATCAATGCGTTCAAATAAAGTAATTGCCCCACCAAATGCAGCCCTTATGTCCTTTGAACAACTGATTTCCACCGCCAGCCTGGGCGATGGCAGCAAGCCCAAATACCAGTCCATCGCCGAAGACCTGGCCCAGGCCATTTTGAACGGCCAAGTGCCCATGGGCGAAAAGCTGCCGCCCCAGCGCAACCTGGCGCACCGCCTGGGCGTGACCACCGGCACCATCAGCCGCGCCTATGCCATTTTGGAGCGCCAGGGCCTGGCCACCGCCCGCGTGGGCGACGGCACCTATGTGCGCTCGGCCGAACACGTGCCCGAGAGCGGCGAGTCCGACCACCAGCAGCCCATCGACCTGGCGCACAACGTGGCCATGGTGGGAGACGAATCCAGCGCTCTGCATGAGGCCTTTCAAAGCCTGGCGCTGGACGCCGAACTCATGCGCCAGGTGCTTAGCTACCAAAGCGAGACCGGCATGCGCCGCCACCGCGAGGCCGGCGCCCAGTGGCTGCGCCGCTTTGGCACCAGCGGCCAGTGGAACCGCGTGATGGTGACCCACGGCGCCCAGCACGGGCTGGCCTGTGTGCTGCGCACCGTGGCGCGCCCGGGCGACGCGGTGCTGACCGAGTCGCTCAGCTACCCCGGCTTGCAGGCGCTGGCGCGCTCCATGCGCTTGCAACTTATTGGCATTGAGACCGACGAGCAGGGCATGGTGCCCCAGGCGCTGGAGCGCGCGGCCAAAACCTTTGACACCAAGTTTGTCTACTGCGCGCCCACGCTGCACAACCCTACGGGTGCGACCATGTCCATGGAGCGGCGCGAGGCGGTGGCCGCCGTGATGCGCACGCACGGCCTGTTCATCATCGAAGACTGCGTGCACGCCGCCATGCAGGCCAAGCCCTTGCCCGCCTTGTCCACTTGGCTGCCCGAGCAGTCGTTTTTGCTGAGCAGCTTTTCCAAGGTGCTCGCACCCGGCCTGCGCGTGGGCTATGTGGAAGCCGCCCCGGCTTGGCTCAGCAAATTTGCCGCCAGCATGCGGGCCGATAGCTGGATGGTCGCGCCCCTGCTGCCCGAGATCGCCACCCGCTGGCTGGAAAGCGGCGCCATGGAGGGATTGATCGCCCAGCAGCGCCAGATGACCGCCCAGCGCCTGGAATGCGCGCGCGCCGTACTGCAAGGCCTGGAATTCAAAACCGACGCCGAGTTCCCGCTGATCTGGCTGCCCCTGCCCGAGCCCTGGCGCGCCGGCCAGTTTGCCGCCGCACTGCGCCAGGCCGGCGTGCTGGTGCGCACCGCCGACCACTTTGCCGTAGGTCGCTCGCCCGCGCCCCACGCTATTCGCATCAGCCTGAATGCGCCCGCGTCGGTGGAGCAGTTGGAGGCGGGCTTGCACATCCTCAAAGCACTGATCGACAACCCGCCGTCGGCGGCGATGGATCCGTAAGGTACGGTCGCATGGGTGATTTCGAACAGGTCAGACCTGCGGCGGGCAAACCCGACTAATCCCTTGTGGCATTCGATTGGCAATGACCACGGGAAAGCAATGGAGCCCAGGCTAGCGGTTCGTATCTGGTTCCGCGCCCACCAGGGCGGAATAAGGGCGTCTGTAGATGTGCAGTCTGTTCCCGTTTTATCGCACCATCCCCGTCACGCCAATGCAAGAAAGCCGTTAAAAACGAATAACTCACGCCTGCGATGCTTGACTACGTGAGAAGTCCCTGTAAGGGGTTAGGCGTCAGCGAGCTCACGTGCCTTGTTCATTACGTCTTTGAATATCTCGCTGTAGGAATAGTCAAAGTCCTCTTCGACGACCACAAGCTTGCCTTGGTTCCGAAGCGGTGCCAAAAGCTGAGCGGCTGTAGCCTGATCCAGAGGTAGCGGCATTGTTCCCGGATCTTCGGTCGCTGCCGCGAGTCCGAGGCCAGCCACATAGTCAGCCAGCATCAGCCCTGGCTCCAATTGCTCTGTCGTTACGGTGACCTCATTGGAGATCAGTTCGAAACCGGCCTTCGCGAGCTTGGAGGTGGGGATGCGCTGCATGCTCCAGAACGATTCGAAGACCTCCAAGTTTTCTCTGCCTTCGACCTCTTTGTCGCAGACTGTGGCGCATTCGATGATCTGGCGACCTGTGGCTCCGACGATGCGTGCGCGCCGATCTGACCCGAGCGCATGTCCGGTAGCTGCAGCACAGGCGGAACCAAGAAGTATGAACTTCAAGAGATTCGCAGGCTTTGCCCAACCAGCTACTTTTCGCGACGTGAGGATGATTGCGTTGTGGAGTACCTCGGCATCGACGAGGAACTGTCTCCAGGCGTCGGTATCTCTGTTTATGCTGACGATGGACATTGCCGTGGCTTGGGAGGCGATCAAGTCCACGACGAACGCTGCTTCATCGAAGCCACAGGCTCCCCACTTGGGCAGTGAGCCAACTTCCCTCCGTACACCCTCGAGCTTCACGGTATCGAGTGCGACCGCACCGGCAACCGTCCTCGGACTTCCCGCTGTAGCAAGCATCGTCCGACTGGCTATGTCTGCGAGCACCGTGAATCGGTTCATCTGACGCCTAACGTCCGAGTTAACCGGAGCAGTGGGGCATGACGACGTTTGGGGCAGAATGACATGGAGCCCAAAACGGCGGCATGCCCCACTGCTTCCGGTTGAACGAATGGTTAAACGTCATCACGCTCAGAGGATGAAAGTCTTGACGGTGACCTCACCATCTTTTGACTTGCGGATTCCGTCGAGGTCATCCTTCATCCCTTGCATATTCGTTATCAATTGGTCTGGGTCATAGACGACGCACCACAATGTCGCGCAGTTCGGGTGCCTGCGGTAGTGCTCAATGTCAATTATCAGTTCATCGCCAATCCGCTTCGCATGGGACCGGTCCCGAACAATCTTGGTCTCGACGACCAGTTCGTGAGCTGGCAACAAGAAGTCCATTCGCGTACTCGCGCCCGCATAGCTCGGCGTGAACTCCTCCGGTCGGATGTCGCCGATCCAAGGGCGAAGTAGTGCATGCAAAAGATCCTGAACGTCATATTCATTGCCGAAGGACAGAGGTTGCACACCCTTCCTTCGGTGCGTCAAGGGATGCATCGCTCGGCGCAGTCCACGCACAGTAGTCTCAAGAAGTTCCTCGACCTTTGTCGGCTTGGTAGGTGCTTGACGGACTTGCGCACTTGCGATGGGTGGTTCATCAATGTTGCTGATCCCCTGCGGTAGAACTCGTCCAAAGCGAAAGTAGCGGAGCCCATTCTGTTCCAACACGGCCTCAATACGACTCCGGTTCGTCTTCCACTTCTGCACAGCCTCGGGATCAGCTGGTGGCAGATCCATAAATTCTTCGAGAAGATTCCCAAGTATTGCAAGACTGTCTAAGTTGGGGTCTTGCCCAGCACGGAATAGCCATGTCTTCCACTTCGAACCATGAGATAGCGCTGGAGGTTCGCCTGGGGCGCCCGCCGAAATAAACAGCTCATCTAGCGACGCATGCGATCCGGTTGTTGAGAGCACGTCACCAACCACAGCACAAAGGGATTTTGATAGTCGCATTCGTTCAGTATCTCCCTGTGACGTCTAACTTTGATGTAGCCCGCAAACCACCGGATAACTCTGGTGCACCACTGGATAACAAGCCTGCAAAAATTGAAAAAACTCTTTTGCATCAAAAGCTTAGCCCATTGAGGTGTAGCAAATTACAAATATAAAAATCTCACAAAGTCGGCAAACCTGCGTTGGCCTCAACGCGTCTACTGGACCAAGTTTGCGAACGTGTTCAGTACAAGCACTATAGCCCGAATACGGATAAAGCTTATCAATTTGGCTTTTTATTTCTCCTTCGCTGGAGCGCTAGTTAGCCAGGCGGTATGCGGCACCCGCGCTACATAGGCGTGGCGGAGTGGAAGCCTGTTAGCCATGCTCAAAGATCGCGTTAGCCCAATGGACACGCCATTCGTATCAGCCCGAACACCCCGGCCTCGGCAGCGCAGCTAGAGGCTGACTCGCATATCCTCAAACCGCTGATCGACAACCCGCCCTCGGCGGCTAGGGATCCTTAGCGGCCCACGCAGCCGCAGCAGACAGGGAGCCCCTGAGCCGACAAAGCAATAGGCCGCGTCGCTCGCTAGATCGGCGGCAAATTCAGCGCCTTCGCGGGCGCCGACCAAACGCCCGAGCGGCACCTCGCGCTGCAGGCTTTCCTAGAAGCGTGGAGTGGCCTGTACCTCGGGCGGGAAGTCGGTGGGTTTGTCCACAAAATTTTGTGCGATGGCGTTCACGTGCTCATTGTGAGGGGCAGGTCAACAACGCCATTGGTCTGCGCGCCGCCTTTGCGCTTGTATTCGTTGGTTCGCTCGTCGCTGGTGCCTGCGGTTTCGGTTTTCCGCTCAACCTGCCGCCCCCTGGCCACCGACTTTTGTCTCGGCCTCCACCAGCATGCGCGCTTAAGCTTTTGCCCCATCTGCTCGCCCAGTTTTTCAGGTCTGTGGGTCCATGCTTCCCTGGATCAATTCTTCTATCGAAGAAGGCACATCGCCGCGCTCCAGCATGCGCTTGAACACTTCATACACATCGGTCCGGCTGCCCTCTTTGCGCAGCGTGTCTTCATCGTTCAGCCAGGCATAAATGACCACGGCCAAAGGGTGGGAGGCGAACATAAAGAACAGCCGGTAGCGCTGCGGCAGCCCTTTTTTGACGCGCCGCCAGTTTCCATGGCTCTTGCCAAGGGTGTGGCCCAGCCGAAACGCCGGATCTGCAGGGTTGGTGGGCACATTGACGGTCATCGACTGGTAAACGGACGCCAGCAGTTTGGTTTTGGGGTGCTGCTTGTACCCCGTGGGGTCAGCCTGGGCCAGGCGCGCCACGTCTAGCGTTAGCGCCTGCAGCCGCAGCGCAAACGGTTTGAACTGAAACAGATTCCATCCGTTTTTTTGCATCAATCAGGCTCCACACCTTCCACCAAGGCGGCGATGTGGGCCATCTGGGCCTCCGTTACTGGCTCAATCAGCTCAGGGTGCGCGGCCATCTGGCCCTCCAGAAAACTCAAGAACGCCAGCATGACGGGGTTGGCCTCTTCGTCCTGCAGCTCCGGCTGTTGCTCGCCCGTGGGCACGACCGACACCAGCATCTGCCCTGGCGCCAGCACGGTGCCGCGCACCTCGCCAAAAAACTCAGGGTTGGCCTTGAATAGCGCTGCATCAAACCGAAAACCGTTGGAGTTGCCAATGGAGGTGCTCTTGCCGCTAAACGTTTGGTGGTTCATCATTGACTCCGTAAGTACAAATGAGATCACATTATAAAGCTCGGTAGCCAGCGGGTCGACGAGTGAACGACCCGCCGTCGGCGGCGATGGGCCCGTAACTAGCACCCCTCTCGGTGATTTCCCGCATTGCAAGCAGGGGTATTGGCACCTAAGCTGGTCGCAATGAACGCCCAACCCGAACCGATAGACAGCGCCCCAGCGCCCTACGAGCCGCCGCCGCCCTACACGCTGGGCAACGAGATTGCCGTGCTGCAGTGGCGCGACCCCCTGGTGTGGCTGGCGCGCGGGTGGCACGACGTGCGCCGCGCCAAAGGCATCGCGCTTTTTTATGGCCTGTGTTTTTGGGCCATGGCGGTGCTGCTGGGTGCGGTGTTCCGCCATTCGCCGGAATATGTCATTTCTATGGCTTCGGGCTGCCTGTTGGTCGGGCCCTTTTTGGCCATGGGTTTGTACGATGTGAGCCGCAGCCATGAGGCCGGGCGCGCACCGCAGTTGGGGCAGTCGCTGACCTGCTGGCGCGCCAATCTGCGCAGCATGGGCTTGCTGGTTTTGGTGCTGATCGTGCTGGAATTGCTCTGGGGCCGCGCGTCCCTGGTGGTGTTTGCCGTGTTCTTTAACACCGGCATGCCGTCCACCACGGGCGTGATTGAGGCGGTGTTCAATATCGATAACTGGGAGTTTCTGGTCGTCTACCTGATCGTGGGCAGTGGTTTTGCCGGCCTGGTGTTTGCCACTGCGGCGGTTTCCATCCCCATGATTTTGGACCGCGATACCGACGCTATTTCGGCGGCCATTACCAGCTTGCAGGTGGTGTTTACCAACCTGGGCGTCATGGTGTTGTGGGGCGCGTTGCTGACGGCGCTGGTGCTGCTCGCGCTTTTGCCGTGGGGCGCGGGCCTGCTGGTGGTGGGCCCCTGGCTCGGCCACGCCACCTGGCACGCCTACCGGGGCAGCGTGCGCTGGCCCGAAGGCGCGTCTTCTTAAGGTCGGGCGCTGAACGTTGAACGCTGAACGCCGGGCGCGGCGTGTACGCTTGGCACCCATGCCCGACAACTCGCCCGTTTCTCTGCCTTCACCCCACGCCGTATCCCGGCTACGCGCCGCCCGTCTGGCGCGCAGCTCCAAACCCTTTTTAGCGCGCGGCGGTATCAAGGGCGAGCGTTGTCCTGGCTGTCGGCTGGTGCCCAGCCATTGCATGTGTGCGCTGCGCCCCTCGGTGCCCACGCGCGCCGGGGTTTGCCTGCTGATGGCCGACATTGAGCCACTCAAACCCAGCAACACCGGCTGGTTGATTGCCGATGTAGTGCCGGACACCTTTGCCTTTGGCTGGGCGCGCACCGAGACCGATCCCGCGCTCTTGGCGCTGCTGGCCGATCCGCAGTGGCAGCCCTATGTGGTGTTTCCGGGGGAGTTTGTGGCGCCTGAGCGCGTGGTGCATGCCGTGGTGCCGGATGCGCATAGCCAAGGCACCAAGCGCCCGCTATTCATTCTGCTGGACGCCACCTGGGCCGAGGCGCGCAAGATGTTTCGCAAAAGTCCGTACCTGGACGCGCTGCCGGTGCTCAGTTTGGCGCCGGCGCAAATTTCACGCTACCAGTTGCGCCGCTCGCGCCGCGACGACCACTTTTGCACCAGCGAAGTGGCTGCCTTGTGCCTGGAGCTCGCGGGCGAGCCCCTGGCGGCGCAGACGCTGGAGGCGTATCTGGATGTCTACACCCACCACTATTTGCAGGCCAAGCAGCAGCTGCCGTTTGATGCCCACGGCGCCGCGCATGGGCGGCTGCGGGACTTGGGACGGCCCGCGCTTTTGTAGCTGCGCAGGCCTTAGGCCGCGACCTCGGCAATCATCTCAATTTCCACGCACGCGCCCATGGGGATTTGGGCCACGCCAAAAGCGCTGCGGGCGTGGGCGCCCTTGGCACCAAAGATCTCGCCAATCAGTTCGCTGGCGCCATTGGTCACCAGGTGCTGCTCGGTAAAGCTGCCGGTGGAGTTGACCAGGGACATGAGTTTGACGATGCGTGTGACGCGGTTCAGGTCGCCCACGGCGGCGTGCAGCGTGCCCAGGAGGTCAATGGCAATGGCGCGGGCGGCGAGCTTGCCTTCGGCGGTTTCCATGGTGGCGCCCAACTGGCCGGACCAGACTTGGCCGTCTTTTTTGGCAATGTGGCCGCTCAGGAAAACCAGGTTGCCGGTCTGCACAAAAGGCACATAGGCCGCAGCGGGCGTAGCCACCGGGGGCAGGGTGATGTTCAGGGCGGCGAGGGTGTCGTAAATGTTCATGGCAATCGGGTCCGGGCAAAAAAGGATAAAAAACGGGTAAATCAAACCGGCGCCGCACTGTGTGCCGCGCACCCCGCATTGTCGCCCAGGTGCTGCCAAACCCGGTCGATAAGATCGGCCCATGACGCTTGCCAATTCTGTTGTTAATTCCCGCTCGCCTGCCCTGGGGTGGCGGGCTCTGGCGGCGCTTGGCGGGGTTGCGGCACAGTTGCAGCAGGGGGAGTTGTGGGCGGTGGCGGACTATTGCGCGCTGCTTGCGGTTTGCATGGCCGCTGCGTTGGCGCTGCGCAGGTGGGCCGCCCTGCGGCACGCGATCCTGCTGCTGGCGTGTGCGGGAGCAGCCTTCGCCCTGGTTGGCCTGCGCGCCAGTCACTTTGACGCCCAGCGCCTGGACCCGGCGCTGGAGGGGCAAGACCTGCAGGTGGTGGGTGTGGTCGGCGACCTGACGCAGAGCAATGCCACCGGCCTGCGCTTTCGCCTGCAGGTGGAATCGGCGCAGCGGGGCGCCCAGGCGGTGCAACTGCCGCCGCGCATGGATGTGGGCTGGTACAGCGGCTTGGCGCCTAGGGGTGCGGGCGCCGAGCTGGCCGACTGGGAGCTGCAGCGCCAGCCGCAAGACCTGCGCCCGGGGCAGCGCTGGCAGTTCACCCTGCGCGTCAAGGCGCCGCATGGCAGCCGCAATCCGCAGGGCTTTGACTACGAGTTGTGGCTCTGGACCCAGGGGTTGCAAGCCACCGGCTATGTGCGCGCCGGGGCGCGTGACGCCGCACCCGTGTTGTTGGGCGAAACCTGGGCGTATCCAGTGGCCGCTGTGCGCCAGCAGGTGCGTGCGCGCATCCTGGCGCACGTGGCCGATCCGCAGGCTGCAGGCCTGATCGCCGCGCTGGTGGTGGGCGACCAGGCGGCCATCGAACGCGCCGACTGGGATGTGTTTCGCGCCACCGGCGTGGCGCATCTGGTCAGCATTTCGGGTTTGCACATCACCATGTTTGCCTGGGGCGCCATGGCTGCGGTGGGCTGGCTGTGGCGGCGTTCGCAGCGCCTGTGCCTTTGGCTGCCCGCGCCCACGGCCGCGCTGGTGGGTGGCGTGCTGCTGGCGCTGGCTTATGCGCTCTTTTCGGGCTGGGGCGTGCCCGCGCAGCGCACCTGCGTCATGCTTGCCACGTTCGCCGGTTTGCGTATTTTGGGCCTGCGCTGGCCCTGGCCGCAGGTGTGGCTGCTGGCGTTTTGCGTGGTGGTGGCCAGCGATCCGTGGGCGCTGTTGCAGGCCGGGTTTTGGCTCAGCTTTGTGGCGGTGGGCGTCTTGTTTGCCAGTCACCCGGGGCGCCAGCGGCCAGCGCAGGCAACCCACGCACGCACCTTGCCCGCTTTGGACACCGATCCGCGCGACAACCTGGACACCCTGGCCGTGCCGCCAGTGCCCGACGACAAGGCCCGGTCGCTTGGGCAGCGCTGCTTAGGGGCAAGCGCACAAGCCCTGCGCACGCTGGCAGGCGAACAGTGGACCATCACCCTGGCGCTGGCGCCACTGACCGTGATGCTGTTTGGCCAGATGTCAGTGGTGGGCCTGTTGGCCAATCTGCTGGCCGTGCCCTGGGTCACACTGGTGCTTACGCCGCTGGCCATGGTGGGCGTGTTGTTTGCGCCGGTGTGGGGGCTCGCTGCGCTGGCAGTGGACGCTCTGATGGCGGTTCTGCAAACCCTGGCGGCCTGGCCGGGCGCGGTGCTGACGCTGGCGGTGCCGCCGCTGTGGCTGGCCGCGTTGGCCTCCCTGGGCGGCCTGTTGCTGGTGCTGCCCGGCCCCTGGAGTCTGCGGCTTTTGGGCTTGCCTCTGCTGCTGGCGGTGCCACTGTGGCAAGTGCCCGCGCCCGCGCTGGGTGAATTCGAGCTGCTGGCCGCCGACGTGGGCCAGGGCAACGCGGTGCTGGTGCGCACCGCGCAGCACGCATTACTGTACGACGCTGGGCCGCGCTACAGCTTGCAGAGCGACGCCGGCCACCGGGTGCTGGTGCCGCTTTTGCAAGCCACGCAAACCCGGCTCGACCGCCTGGTGCTCAGCCACCGCGACACCGACCATGTGGGTGGTGCCGCCGCCGTGCTGGCCACGCAGCCGCAGGCCGACATGCTGACCTCGCTGACTGCCGATCACCCTTTACTGGCCGGGCGCACTTCCCAGCGCTGCGAGGCCGGCCAGGCCTGGACCTGGGACGGTGTGCGTTTTGAGGTGCTGCACCCGCGCGCCCAAGACTACGAATCCCAGCCCCCGCCCAAGCCCAACGCCTTGTCTTGCGTGCTGCGCATCTCTGGCGGGGCCAGCAGCGCCTTGCTGGTGGGAGACATTGAGCGCGCGCAAGAGGCTGCGCTACTGGCAAGGCTGGGGCAGGCTGATGGCGCCAACGGCCTGCGCTCCACCGTGCTGCTGGCGCCGCACCACGGCAGCAAAACCTCCAGCAGCGCCGAATTTTTGGCCGCCGTGCAGCCCGCCGTGGTGTTGGTGCAGGCGGGCTACCGCAACCGCTACGGCCACCCGGCCCCGGAAGTGATGGCGCGCTACCAGGCGCTGGGCGCGGCTGATGGCCAAACGCAAATCCTGGAAATTGTCGATTCGCCCCATTGTGGTGCATTTACCTGGCGCTCCGGCGTGCCCCACAATGGCGTATGCGCACGGGCGCTGGGGCAGCGCTACTGGCACCACCGGGTGCCGCAGGGCGGCTAAATTGGCCCAAGTCTTGCGTATAAGCTAAAAAACAGAAGGTCCGTACCTATGCATACATTTGACGAAATGGTGGCGAAGTTGCCTTATGGCGATCTGGCGAAGAGCGGCCAGGTGCGCGAGCATTACCAGGCCTATGCCCAGTGGCTGGCCGGCCAAAGCACCGAAACCATGGCACACCGGCGTGAAGAGGCGGAGATGATTTTTCGCCGGGTGGGCATCACCTTTGCCGTGTATGGCGAAAAGGACGAAGACGGCTCGGGCACCGAGCGCCTGATTCCGTTTGACCTGATTCCGCGCATCATTCCGGCGCACGAGTGGAAATCCATGGAAAAAGGCCTGGTGCAACGCGTTACCGCCCTGAACCGCTTTATCCACGACGTCTACCACGAGCAAGACATCATCCGCGCGGGCATCGTGCCGCGCGAACAGATCGAGCACAACGCCCAGTTCCGCAAGGAAATGGTGGGCGTGGCCGTGCCGCACCAGATCTATTCGCACATCTCGGGCATTGACATCGTGCGCGCCCCCAACGCGCAAGGGCAGGGCGAGTACTACGTCCTAGAGGACAACCTGCGCGTGCCCAGCGGCGTGAGCTACATGCTTGAAGACCGCAAGATGATGATGCGCCTGTTCCCTGCGTTGTTCAACAGCCACCGGGTCGCACCCATCGCGCATTACCCCGACTTGCTGCTCGAGACACTGCGCGCCAGTTGCCCGGCCAGCACCGCCGAGCCCACGGTCGTGGTGCTCACGCCCGGCATGTACAACAGCGCCTATTTTGAGCACGCCTTTTTGGCCCAACAAATGGGTGTGGAACTGGTCGAAGGCCAGGATTTGATGGTCAAGGACAACTTTGTCTACATGCGCACCACGCGCGGGCCACGCCGGGTGGACGTGATTTACCGCCGGGTGGACGATGACTTTCTCGACCCCACGGTGTTTCGCCACGGCTCCACGCTGGGCTGCGCCGGTTTGCTCAACGCCTACCGCGCGGGCAATGTGACGATTTGCAACGCCGTAGGCACCGGCATTGCCGACGACAAGTCGATCTACCCCTATGTGCCGCAGATGATCGAGTTCTACCTGGGCGAAAAGCCCATTTTGAACAATGTGCCCACGTTCCAGTGCCGCAAGCCCGACGACCTGGCCTACACGCTGGCGCACCTCAAAGACCTGGTGGTCAAGGAAGTGCACGGCGCCGGCGGCTACGGCATGCTGGTCGGGCCCGCTGCGAGCAGCGCCGAGATCGAGAACTTCCGCCAGGCCTTGCTGGCCAACCCCAGCGGCTACATCGCTCAGCCCACGCTGAGCCTGTCCACTTGCCCCACCTATGTGGACAGTGGCATTGCGCCGCGCCATATTGACCTGCGCCCCTATGTGCTGAGTGGCAAAACCGTGCAGATGGTGCCCGGCGGCCTGACACGCGTGGCCTTGCAAGAAGGTTCGCTGGTGGTCAACAGCAGCCAAGGCGGCGGTACCAAAGACACCTGGATTCTGGAGGAATAACCATGCTCAGCCGCACTGCCGACCACTTGTACTGGATGTCGCGCTACACCGAGCGCGCCGAAAACACCGCCCGCATGCTCGATGTCAACTACCAGACCGCGCTTTTGGGCCAGACCGAGGCCGCAGAAGAACGCAGTTGGCGCGGTCTCTTGAGCATCAGCGAGCTGCTGCCCGCCTACACCCAGCGCCACAAGGCGGTGCGTGCGCGCGAGGTGATGGACTTCATGGTCAAGGACGAAAGCAACCCGTCGAGTATTCTTTCCTGCCTGGGCGCGGCGCGTGAAAACGCCCGTGCGGTGCGCGGGACGCTGACCACCGAGGTGTGGGAAACGCAAAACCAGACCTGGTTGGAGGTCAAACGCCTGGTGTCGAGCGACAGCTTTGAGCGCGACCCATCGCAGTTTTTTGAGTGGGTCAAGTTTCGCTCGCACCTGTCGCGCGGCGTGACCGTGGGCACCATGCTGATGGACGAGTCGCTGCATTTCATGCGATTGGGGACTTTTTTGGAGCGGGCCGACAACACGGCGCGCCTGGTAGACGTCAAGTTCCACGGGGGCGCCACCGACTTCATGGACGCCAGCACCGCCAAAGACCAGGAGGGCGATTTCTACCACTGGAGCGCGGTCTTGCGCAGCGTCTCGGCTTTTGAGATTTACCGCAAGGTCTACCGCGACGTGATCCGCCCCGAGCGCGTGGCCGAGCTGCTGATTCTGAAAGCCGATATGCCGCGTTCGCTGCACGCCTCATTGGTGGAAGTGCTCAACAACCTGGAGCGCGTGACCAGCGACCCCGAGAGCGAAACCCTGCGCCGCGCGGGCAAGCTGCGCGCCCAGTTGCAGTACGGCCGCATTGACGAGATTTTGGCCACCGGCTTGCACGCGTTTTTGACGCAGTTCCTAGACCGCGTCAACGACCTGGGCGTGCACGTGAGCCGCGAGTTTTTGGTGCCGGTAACCTGATTGGTGCGGCGGCCCGCGCAGGCTTAGGGCCGCGCCAGGCTTTGGCGCAAAGCCGCTTCACGCTCGTAGGCGGCTTGCACTTCCTGGCCTAACTCGATCACGGCCATGGCGTAAAAGCTGCTCCAGTTGTAGCGGGTCACGGTATAGAAATTGTCAGTGCCCGCCACGTACTGGGTGGGCGCAGTTCCATTGGGCAGCTCGATCAGCGCCAGCAGGCCGGGGTGGCGCGCGCCTTTGTCGCCCAGCGCCACGCCTTTTTCCAGCATCGCCGCCGGGCTCAGGCTGGGAACGATGTCGTTTTGCAGCAGGGCGGGCAAGTCCAGTTTTTGGGTGTCGAGTTGCACCGCGTAGTGCGTGGGCATGCCCGCCTTCCAGTGAAACGCCGCCAGGTAGTTGGCCACTGAGCCAATGGCGTCAGCGCGGCTGCCAAACAGGTCAATGCGGCCGTCGCCGTCAAAGTCCACCGCATAGTGGCGCCAGCTCGAAGGCATGAACTGCGCCATGCCCAAGGCCCCGGCGTAGCTGCCGCGTACCGTGAGCGGGTCCAGGTTCTGTGCCTTGCACAGGCGCAAAAACTCTTCGAGCTCTTGCAAAAAATAGGCGGCACGCTGCGCTGCCTTGGGGTGGGCGGCAGGAAAGTCGAAGGCCAGGGTGCTGAGCGCATCCAGCGTGCGGTAGCCGCCCATGCGCTGGCCGTAAATGGTTTCCACCCCCAGAATGCCGACGATGGCGCTGGCCGCCACGCCCGTCTGGCTTTCGGCGCGCGCCAGAGTGTCGGCGTTGTGCTGCCAAAAGCGCACGCCGGCCTGGATGCGCGTGGGTTCCACCACCCGGCTGCGGTACAGCGTCCAGTCGCGCGCCGCAGTTGCCTGTCCCGGCGTGACTGCCTTCACCACGGCGGGCAGGCGCCGCGCCTTGCCGATCACGCCACGCACCCAGGCCGGGCGCACCTGCAAGCGCTCGGCCATGGCGGTGGCCGCCTCCATGGCCGCTGGGTTGCTGCGGTAGGTGGTGGAGGCGTCCGGGCGAGGGCGCTTGGCAGCCGCGGCCTGGCTGGCGGGCAGCAGCAAGCACAACAGAACGGCAAGGCAGGCAAATGGGGAGGTCAAAGATCAACTCAGCTTGGAATAGGACAATAAAACCCGCGCGGGAGCGGTGGCGCGCATTTTCGGCTGCCCAGGGGCGTGGTAAGCTAAATCGCATCAACAGCGCGCCTCTGGCAGCCGGGGTCGGGGCCGCTGTCGACCATACCTGAAAACCAGCGCACCTCGCGCGCAAGCGCCCCCGCCTATGCACAAAACCGGTTTCTTCTCCCACCCCGCCTGCCGCAAACATGAAATGGGCGCGGGCCATCCCGAATGCCCCGAGCGGCTCGACGCCATCAACGACTGGCTTTTGGCCACTGGCGTGTTGGATGCGCTGGAACAACACGAGGCCCCGGCCGCGCCGATTGCCGACCTGGAGCTGGCCCACGGGCGCATGCACATTGCGGCCTTGCGCGGCCTGACCGACGGACTGCGCGAAGAGATTGAGGCCGGTGGCCCCACCCACGCGCAGATTGACCCCGACACCAACCTCAACGTCCACACCTGGGATGCCGCCCTGTACGCCGCAGGCGCCGCACTGGCCGCCACCGACGCGGTGATGGCCGGCGAGCTGGAAAACGCCTTCTGTTCGGTGCGCCCGCCCGGCCACCATGCCTGCCGCGACCAAGCCATGGGCTTTTGCTTCTTTAACAACGTGGCGATTGCCGCGCGCTATGCGCTAGAGCGCCACGGACTGGAGCGCGTAGCCATCATTGACTTTGACGTGCACCACGGCAACGGCACCGAAAACATCGTCAGCGGCGACGCGCGCATCCTGATGGCGAGCTTTTTTCAGCACCCGTTTTACCCCTACGGTGGCGCGCAGTCGGACGCGGACAACCTGGTCAACGTGCCGCTGCCGGCCTATTCCAAGGGCGACGCGGTGCGTGCGGTGGTGCAAGACCACTGGCTGCCACGCCTGGACGCTTTTGCGCCGCAGATGATTTTTATCAGCGCCGGCTTTGATGCCCACCGCGAAGACGATCTGGGTCAAATGGGCCTGGTGGAGGCGGATTACGCCTGGATCACCCGCCAGATCAAGGCCGTGGCGCAGCGCCACGCCCAGGGGCGCATCGTTTCTTGCTTGGAAGGCGGCTACCAGCTCGACGCGCTGGCGCGCAGCGTAGAGGCCCATGTGCGGGTGCTCGCCGGTGTGTAGCGCGCTGTTTTTTTAAAGGCCCATTCCATGAGCAGCAGCCTGCATAACCCCGTGCCCCAACCCATTGATGACTTTGAGGGCTGGCTGGCGGCGTTTTCGCAGCCCACGGTGGCGCTGGAGTTGGCAACCCTGGTGGGCTGCGTCTTGCTGGCTTGGGTGGTGGTGCGTGCGCTGCGTCAGGCCCTGGGGCGCGACGAACGCTCCGTCTGGTTTGGTCGCAAGGACGTTGACGGCGTGCTGTTTCCGCTGCTGCTCTTGTGCCTGGGCTTTGCCGCGCGCGCGGTGCTGGACCGCTACATCAATATCGCGGTGCTTGATTTGGCCGTGCCGGTGCTGCTGGCGCTGGTGGCCATACGCACCGGCGTCAAGGTGCTGCAGATTGCTTTTTCGCAGGCGCGCTGGGTGCGGGCGCTGGAGCAAACCATTTCCTGGCTGGCTTGGCTGGCCATGGTGCTGTGGGTCAGCGGCGTGCTGCCGGCGCTGCTCAATGCGCTGGACCAGATTGGCTGGAAAGTGGGCAACGCCCACCTGTCGGTGCGCAACATCATTGAAGGGTTGCTGACCGCCAGCGTGGTGCTGATCATTACGCTGTGGATGTCGGCTGGCATTGAGGCGCGCTTGCTGCGTTCGGCCACTGGGGGCGAGCTGTCATTGCGCAAGGCGCTGAGCAACGCCACCCGCGCCTTGCTGCTGTTTGTGGGCTTGATGGTGGCCCTGTCGGCGGTGGGCATTGACCTGACGGCCTTGTCGGTGCTGGGCGGCGCGTTGGGCGTGGGTATTGGCCTGGGCTTACAAAAGTTGGCGGCCAATTATGTGAGCGGCTTTGTCATTCTGACCGAGCGCAATCTGCGCATTGGCGACTTTGTGAAGGTCGAAAACTTTGAGGGCGTGATCACCGAAATCAACGCCCGCTACACCGTGGTGCGCGGTCAAACCGGGCGCGAATCCATCGTCCCTAATGAGATGCTGATCAGCACCCGGGTAGAAAACCTGTCCTTGGCCGACGCCGTGGTGGCGCAAAGCACGCAGGTGCTGGTGGCCTTTGAAAGCGACGCGCAGCAAGTGATGGACTTGCTCAAGGCCGCCGCGTTGGCGCAGCCCCGCGTGTTGCAAGACCCGGCGCCCTCGGTGCAACTGTCGCAGTTTGCTGCGGACGGGCTGGAATTTACGCTGGTTTACTGGATCAATGATCTGCACAACGGCCAGGGTAATTTGCGCTCGGACGTCAATCTGGCGGTCTTGCAGGCCCTGCGCGCCCATGGCGTTGCGATTCCGTCCCCAGCTTCGACTCAGGCGCGCGCGGCCCCGGCCCCGACCAGCAGCAACCCGCCGTTTACGGTCTGATACCCCTACGCTGGCGGGTGGGCGACATCGTCAATACATTAGTGTATTGTTAGAATTGTTTTCCATTACCCGCAAGGCATCTCTCTCCCATGGACCCGATCTGGATCAAACGTTACCCACCCGGCGTGCCGGCGCATATTGACGCCGATGCCCTTGGCACGATTGCCGACTACCTGGACGACGCGGTGCACCTGTATGCCGATCGGCCTGCCTTTGTCAGCGGCTCCACGGGTACCCGGTTGCTGTTTAGTGAGCTCGATACGCTGACGCGCCAGGTGGCGGCTTATTTCCAGGGCGTGTTGAAGTTGCCCAAAGGCAGCCGCGTGGCGCTGATGATGCCCAACTTGCTGCAATACCCGGTGTGCCTTTTTGGACTGCTGCGGGCGGGCTATGTGGTGGTTAACGTCAACCCCCAGTACACCGCGCGCGAGCTGGAGCACCAGCTCGACGACGCGGGTGCTGAAGCCATCATCGTGGTGGACCTGTTTGCGCACACCGTGGAGCAGGTGCTGGCCAAAACCTCCGTGCGCCACGTGGTGGTTACCGGGCTGGCGGACATGATGCCGGTGCTCAAGCGCGCCGCCGCCAATTTTGTGATCCACCGCCTGAGAAAACTGGTGCCAGCCTATGCGCTGCCAGGCAGCGTCAGCTTGCGCGACGTGCTGGCGCAGGGCGCCAAGACCGATTTCAGCCCGGTCGCGCTCCAGCCAGGCGATCTGGCCTTTTTGCAATACACGGGTGGCACCACCGGCGTGTCCAAGGGCGCCATGCTCACGCACCGCAACGTGCTGGCCAATGTCAAACAAGTGCAGGTCTGGAGCGCGCCCTTTGTGGACGCCAGCCAGGAACTCATCAGCATCACGGCCATTCCGCTGTACCACATCTTCGCGCTGGGCTCGTGCCTGAGCTTTTTGGGCATGGGCGGCACCAATGTGCTGGTGGCCGACCCGCGCGATATGTCCGGCTTTATCAAGGTGCTCGCTAAATACCGCTTCGTGTCGCTGCCTGCGGTCAACACCTTGTTCAACAGCCTGCTCAACCACCCGGACTTTGCCAAACTGGATTTCAGCCAGTTGCGTCTGGCCGTGGGTGGAGGCGCTGCCGTGCAGCGCGCCGTGGCCGAGCGCTGGCAAGCGCTGACCAAAGCGCCGCTGATCGAGGGCTATGGCCTGACCGAGTGTTCGCCCACGGTCGCGGTCAACCCCTTTGACCTGCTGGAGTACAACGGCAGCATCGGCCTGCCGCTGCCGTCCACCGAGGTGTCGATCCGCGACGCCCACGGGATGGAGCTGCCCATCGGCTCCGCCGGAGAACTGTGCGTGCGCGGCCCGCAGGTGATGCAGGGCTACTGGCAGCGCCCGGCAGACACCGCCGCTGTCATGACGGCAGACGGGTTTTTGCGTACTGGTGACGTGGCGGTGATGGACGCGCAGGGCTTTTTGAAAATTGTGGATCGCCTCAAGGACCTGATTCTGGTGTCGGGCTTTAATGTCTACCCGAATGAAATTGAGGATGTGGCCATGCTGCACCCCGGCGTGCTGGAGGTGGCCGCGGTCGGCCAGACCAGCGAGGCCACGGGCGAGGCGGTCAAGCTGTTTGTGGTCAAACGCTCACCGGCGCTGACCGAGCAGATGCTGCTCAACCATTGCCGCGAAAGCCTGACGGCTTACAAGGTGCCCCGGCAGATCGAGTTTTTGAACGCCTTGCCCAAAAGCAATGTGGGCAAGATTTTGCGGCGCGAGCTGCGCGACCGCGTTTAAATAAAAAGGGAGTTGCCATGACTGATTTGGTAGTACGAAAACTGTTGGTGGACTTGAATACGCCGTTTGCGGCGCGCTGGAACGGGGGGGACGCCTTTCGTTCGGCCTTTTTCAGCGCCTTGTCGATGAGCTTTCCGGTGGGCGAGCAGTTTTTCATGGACTCGGTGCGCGCTGGCTTCAAAACCTTGCCCGACGACCAACGCGCGCGCTTTGCCAAAGAAGTGCAGGGTTTTGTCGGCCAGGAAGCCACGCACCGGCGCATCCACGCGCTGTTCAACGGCCACCTCGAACGCATGGGCTATGCCAATACCATTGCCGAGCGCGCCACCGCACGCATCAAAAAGCAGGCGCACCTGGACCCGCGCATGCACGTGGCTGGCACCGCCGCCACCGAACACTTCACCGCCTTGTTTGCCGATTGGATGCTGCGCCACCCCGAGGCGCTCGAAGGCGCTGAGGAGCGCCTGCAAACCCTGTGGCTGTGGCACAGCGCCGAAGAGTCCGAACACCGCAGCACTGCCTTTGACATCTACCAGGCCATGGGTGGAAGCCATGTGTGGCGGGTGCGGGTGTTTCGCTATGTGAGTTTTATCTTCATGTTTGACTTGTTGCGCCAGACCGTGCGCAACCTGTGGCACGACGGCGCCTTGTTCAAACTGAGCACTTGGCGCAGTTGCGCCAAACTGTTGTTTTCCAAGGACGGCATGATGCGCGGCAACGTGGCGCAGTGGCGCGACTACCTGCGCGAAGACTTCCACCCCGAGCAGCACGACGCCAGCCGCTCGCAAGCCTGGTTGCGCGACAACACGCGGTATTTCACCCCCGTGTCCAGCCCGGCTGCGGCCTGATCCGGGACGGTCCGTATGGCTTATCACGCAATCTTGGTCGCAGTGGCCGTGGCGCTGTTGGCGCTCTTTGTCTGGTGGTACGGCGGCAACGGCGCGCCCATGGGCGCCGCCGAAAAAGCGCAGTTGTTGGAGACGCTGCGCCAGCGCCTGCAGGGCACGCCGGGTGAATCCTTTGTTGACGAGGCGCGCCAGCTCATGGCCAGCGACGACGGCAAAGAGTTTGTAATGCACAACTGCGTGCGCTACCGCGCCAAAGCCTTGTACCCGCCGGGCTACCACTACAGCGACGACCCGCGCGAGGCCGACAAGCGCTACGGCAAAGCCATCATTCCGCACCTGCTGCGACGCGCCTGCCTGCCGGTATTTATTGCCCGGCGCAGCGGGCGCTTTATAGACTGCGAAGGCGTACCCGATTGGCATTACGTGGCCATGGTGCGCTACCGCAGCCAGCGCGATTTTTTCCACTTTGCCCTGGCCATTGGCGCCGCCGGCGACGATGTGCACAAATGGGCGGCGATTGAACAAACCGTGATTTTCCCGGTCAAGCCGCTGGTCAACCTGATTGCGGTGCGCCTGTCGGTGGCGGCTTTGCTGGCGCTGCTGACGGCGGCCGTGTGGGCCTTGACCTGACCTGACGCGCGCGCTGCTTTCCACGCTGCGGCCCTTATTGGTAAAAAAATGCGCTCTCGCAGCGTTGGAGACTCCCCATGAAAACCCACCACAAGCTCGGACTTGGCGCCGCAGTCTTGATAGCCCTGAGCGCCTTGGCCTATGCCAACCGCATTCATCTGCTGCAGTATTCGCTGGGTTGGTACACCGACATCCGCTATCCGCGCGACGCCTATCAGGAGACGCCCTGGGTGCAGGGACCGCAGATGGCAAACGCGCCACTGGCGCAGCGCCCGCCCAACATCATCGTGATCCTGGCCGATGACATGGGCATCAACGACGTGTCCACCCACGGCGGCGGCCTGACGGCCGAAGGCGTGCCTACCCCCAATATTGACGCCATCGCCCGTGAGGGCGTGCGTTTTGACCAGGGCTATGCCGGCAGCGCCGTGTGCACCGTGTCGCGCGCCGCGCTGCTGACCGGGCGCTACCCCTGGCGCTTTGGTGTGGAATACACGCCCACGCCCGGCGCCATGGCGCGGGTGGCGGGCGAACTGTATTCAGACCCCAACCGCATCCGCAAGGTCTTGATCGACAAGGCGGCGGCCAAAGAGGCCAAAGATTTCAACGATTTGGGCATGCCGCCCTCAGAAATCACCATGGCCGAAGCCCTCAAAGACCGTGGTTACCACACCATGCACATCGGCAAGTGGCACTTGGGCAGCACGCCCGAAATGCGCCCGGGCAACCAGGGCTTTGACGAAAGCCTGTTCATGGAAAGCGGCCTGTACCTGCCGCAAAACGACGCCCGCGTAGTCAATTCCAAGCAAGACTTTGACCCTATCGACAAGTTCCTCTGGCCGAACATGCGCTTTGGCGTGAGCTACAACGCCGGCCACTGGTTTGAACCCAATAAATACCTGACCGACTACTTCACCGACCAGGCCGTCACCGCCATCCAGCGCAACAAAAACCAACCTTTCTTTTTGTACCTGGCGCACTGGGGCGTGCACACGCCGCTGCAGGCCAGCAAGGAAGATTACGACGCGCTCTCGAATATCCCCGACCACCGCCGCCGCGTCTATGCGGCCATGGTGCGCTCGGTGGACCGCAGCGTGGGGCGCGTGCTGCAAACCCTGAAAGACGAGGGGTTGGACAAAAACACCTTGGTGATATTTGCCAGCGACAACGGCGCGCCCGGCTACATCGGCATCCCCGACGTCAACCGCCCTTACCGCGGCTGGAAGCTCACCTTTTTTGAAGGCGGTCTGCGCGTGCCCTACGTGGCCAAATGGCCCGGCCATATCGCTGCGGGCACCCAGTATCCGCAGCCCATCACCAACATCGACATGATGCCCACGGTGGTGGCGGCCGCAGGCGGAAAAATGCCGACAGACCGCCCCATTGACGGCGTGAATTTGTTGCCCTTCTTGGGTGCCAAGCCCCAGACCCAAGTGTCGCGAACCCTGTTTTGGCGCGACGGCCCCTACCGCGCCCTGCGCCACCAGCAGTGGAAGCTGATCTCAGCCGACCTGCCGGCCAAAGACTGGCTGTTCAACCTGGCCACCGACCCGACCGAAAAGCTCAACCTCGCGGCCACTGAGCCGCACAAGCTGGCCGAACTCAAGGCCGAACTGGCGGCGCACCACGCCCATATGCCGCCGTCGCGCTGGGCCTCGTTCCTCCAGATGCCGATCAACATCGACAAAACGCTGGACCAGCCCGACGCCCCGGGCGACGAATACACCTACTGGAGCAACTAGCCCATGGCCGCCGGGGCACCAAGCCCGGTCGCCCTGCGGTGAAAATCCGGCCTATGCCCTTGACTTTTTTCGCTTCCCGACTGCGGCGCTGGCTGGCGCTGATCGTCCTCGCGCTGCTGGCGCTGGCCTCCTGGCTGTGGTGGTCCGCGCAACGCAGCGAGCGCTTAAGCCACCAGGAACGCCTGGTTTGTGCGCTGCCGCAGCAGCCCGCTGGCGCACCGCATCCGGGCATGGTCTGGGTGCCGGGTGGCACCTTGTCCTTGGGCGACACGGTTTACCCGGAAGAAATGCCCGTGCGACCGCTGCCCGTGGCGGGCTTCTGGATGGACCGCACCGAAGTGACCAACGACCAGTTCGCCGCTTTTGTGCAGGCCACCGGCTACCGCACCGTGGCCGAGCGTGCGGTGGACGCCAAACAGCACCCTGAATTGCCCCCGGAGATGCGCCTGCCCGGCGCGGTGGTATTCATCAGCCCGACCAACCTGTCCGGCCAGGGCCGCCCCACGCAATGGTGGCGTTATCTGGCAGGCGCCGACTGGCGCCACCCCGGTGGTCCCGGTACCCGCATTGACGGGCGCGGCGCCTTTGCCGTGGTCAACGTCACCATTGAAGACGCCCAAGCCTATGCGCACTGGAAGGGCACGTTCATTCCGTCGGAGGCGCAGTGGGAATGGGCCGCGCGTGCCGCGCAAAGTGCGGCGCTACCTGCGCACGAGCAACCCGCCCAGGCCAACACCTGGCAAGGCCTGTTTCCGGTGGCCAATTCTGCTGCCGACGGCTTTGTGGGACTGGCGCCCGTAGGCTGCTTTGCGCCCAACGCGCTGGGCCTGTTTGACATGATTGGCAACGCCTGGGAACTCACGCGCGACGCCTACACGCCTAGCCACGCGGTGCTTGCCGCAGACGATGGCGCCGATCCGGGCCCGGGCAGTGTGCGTCCTGCAGGCGCAGCGGCCATGGGCCAGCGCGTCATCAAGGGCGGTTCGTTTTTGTGTGCGCCCAACTACTGCATGCGCTACCGTGCAGGCGCGCGCCAGGCGCAGGACGACGATCTGGCGGTCAGCCACCTGGGCTTTCGCACGGTTTTGGTGGCGCCAGGGCCTTGAACGGCGGTGCCCGCTTAACGGACCTGCGACTTGACCAGGTAGCGGCCAATGATGTCGGTTAGGTACTGCTTGGTCGGGTGGGCGGCTTGTGGCCTGCTCAGGGCCTGGAAGCTGCCCACAATCGTCAGGTAAAAGAGGGCCGCCAGGTCGATGGCGGTTTTGGCGTCGGGCGTGATGCGCGCAAATTTGCCCGCAAACAAGGCCATGCGCGCCTGGTCCACCTCCAGCAGCATGGCGGCCACTGCGGCGTCGCGCCGGCCCAGACCGCGTAAGGCGAGTTCAAAGCGCATATTGCTCAGATCGGTGCCCCCGTGGGCCAAGGCGGCGTCCAGCAGCTGTTCTAGGTCTTTCACCGGGTCGTCGCTGCTGGGTTGTTGCATGCGCTGGTTGGTTGCGGCTTCTCCGGCGCGCCAGCGCTCCAGCAGCGCTGCGATCAAATCGGCGTGGTCTTTGAAATGCCAGTAAAAGCTGCCACGCGTCACGCCCAGGGTGTCGGCCAGCACCAGCACCCGCACGCCATCAAAGCCATGCTCTACTGCGGCGTTGAAGGCGGCGTCCAGCCAGTCGTCGCGGTTCAGTCGGACTGCGGCAACACGCGGCGGCGGGGGCGGCGTTTGGGGTGGAACAGGGGCGGGTACCATTTGGATCGGTGTTGTGTCAGTAGTGTGAAGATTGTCGCGCAAACGATAGCCGCAATCGTGACGCGGAAGGACTGCGTGCTAAATTGCGTAAAAGATACACTAGTGTATGGGTTTATCTGCGCTGAAGACCAGTGCCCCCTTTTATTGAAGGTTTTGCAATGAAAAAAACGGCGATCCGCGTGGCTTACACGCTGGCCTTGGCGGGGGTGTTAGCGGCCCAGGGCGTGGCAATGGGTGCGACGCCGGGTGCGGCCTCGCGTCCCAATATCGTGGTGCTGGTCGCCGACGATTGGGGTTTTTCCGACCTGGGCGCGTTTGGCGGCGAAATCGCCACGCCGCACCTAGACGCGCTGGCCAAACGCGGCATGCGTTTTTCCAACTTCCACGTGGCGGCCTCGTGTTCACCCACGCGCTCCATGCTGCTGACTGGCGTGGACAACCACCGCAATGGCGTGGGCAATCTGCGCGAAGCTATGCCCACCGAACATTTGGGCAAGCCCGGCTACCAGGGCTCTCTGGCGAGCAATGTCGTGACCGTGGCCTCGCTGCTGCAAGACAGCGGCTACCGCACCTATATCGCGGGCAAGTGGAACGTGGGCTCCGAGCCTTTCAACCTGCCCAACCGCCGCGGCTTTGACAAGTCCATCGTGCAGGGCGACACGGGCTCGGACAACTGGGAGCCGGCCAAGCAGTACCTGCCGCATCTGCCCCAGGTGTACTGGTTTGAGGACGGCAAAACTGCCACCATGCCCAGCGACTTTTATTCGTCGGAATATTTTGTCGATCGCACCATCGGCTACATCGACGCGGACCCGCGCAAGCAGCAGCCGTTTTTTGCCTATGTCGGGTTTCAGGCCAACCACGTGCCGGTGCAAGCGCCCAAGGCCTATATCGACAAGTACAAGGGCAAATACCACGAAGGTTGGACCGTGCTGCGCGAGCGCCGCCTGGCAAAAGCGATTGAACTGGGCCTGGTGCCGGCAGGCACCCGCCTGACCACCATGTCCACCACCGGCGACTGGAACGCGCTGTCTGAAAAAGACCGCCTGCACATGGAGCGCCAGATGGAGGTCTACGCCGCCATGGCCGAGGCCATGGACGCGCACGTGGGGCGCTTGGTGGACCACCTCAAGAAAACTGGCCAGTACGACAACACCGTGTTTGTGTTTTTGTCCGACAACGGCCCCGAAGGTTCGGACTACCACGAGGCCCAACCCTGGCTGGTGTTTCATTACAAGCAGGACACCGAAACGCTGGGGGCCAAAGGCACGATCGGCATTCCAGGACCCGGCTGGGCCAGCGCTTCGGCATCACCTTTGTATACCTACAAATTCTGGTCCGGTGAGGGCGGCATCCGCACGCCCATGCTGATATCGGGCCCGCCGGTGCGCCAGGCAAACCATATTGAGGGTGCGCTGACCCATGTGACCGACATCACGCCCACCCTCCTGGACCTGGCACAAGTGAAGGCACCGGGCGCCAGCTACCAGGGTGCCGCGGTCGAGCCTATGACCGGCATGAGCCTGTTGCCCTTGTTGCAGGGAAGCGCCAGCACGGTGCGCAAGCCCGACCAGCCGCTGGGCTATGAACTCTCCGGCAACGCTGCGCTATTTAAGGGCAATTTGAAGCTGGTGCGCAATATGCCCTCGCTGGGCGACGGTCTGTGGCATTTGTACGACCTGAGCCAGGATCCCGGTGAAACCCAGGACATCAGCGCCCGTTTCCCGCAAGAATTTGCGGCCATGCAGGCCGATTACGCCGCCTATGAAAAAGCCAACCAGGTGTTGGAAATGCCTTCGGGCTATACCCCGCAACGCCAGGTGTTTATCAACAGCGTGTCGCGTTACTGGCTACCCGTGTTTGGCAAACAGGTGCTTGGGGTGCTACTCGCTGTGGTCGCCTTGCTGGTCTGGTGGCGCCTGCGTCGGCGCCGCGCATGAGCAGCGGCTACTTCGCCAGCCCCTGGCCCGGCGAAGACGGTGGTCCGGCGCGCCTGCAAGCGGCGCGCAGTGGCGCGGCCCTGGCGCTGCAAGCCGGCGAGCGCCTGCAATGCGTGACCCGCAACACCGTGCTTTCCACCATGACCGTGCTGGGCGACCCGGGTGAGGTGTATCTGCTCACCCACTCTGCGCTGCGCGCGCACCTCGGGTTGGCCACCACCTCGTGCGTAGAGCGCATTGACCCGCACACGCTGCAAACCCGCCAACGCTCGCCGCGCCTGCCCGGCGGCCCCATGTGGCCCGGTGGCATGGCGATTCACCGCAATGGCGATATCTACGTGGTCTATGGCCGCTACGCGCACCGGTTGGACCGGGATTGCGGGCTTAAAGCCACCTTCGAGCTGCCCATGGCCCAGGCCTACAACTCCTTTGTCATGTTGGACAATGGGCACATCGTTACCAAAAACCTCTCCGACGCACACCCCGCCGTCCTCACGGTGCTAAACGCCGAGACCTTGCGCCCTGCCTTTGCCGATGTGGCCTGCCCCGAGGCGTCCATTGCGCGCCTGAGCGCCGTGGGCAATACGGTCTATGTGGTGGGCGTGCGCAGCATCTTTCGCTACCACTGGAGCGACGCGGCGCAGACCCTGCAACGCGACCCCGATTGGACCTGGGACTATGTGGGCGCCACCGCCCAGACCTACGGCTGGGACGTGGTGATTGACGGCCACAACGCCTGGTTCATGGACAACGGCCTGCACCGTTACCGCATCAATATGCTGGGCGCGGGCGTGCGCCAGACGCCCAACCGTTTGCTGCGCGTGTCGCTGCACGACGCGCAAGACCACGCCGCCACAGACGTGAGCGGCTTGCGCGGGGGCAGCATCACCAACCCGCCGCTGGTCGATGTGCAGCGGCGCATCGTGGTGGGTTTTGATTCGGCCAACAAGGTATTGCGGGCCTGGCGCCTGCACGACGATCAAAGCCTGGCGCCGCTGTGGCACAAGCCCAACTTTGGCGTGGCCAGCCACCTGCTGCTGTACCCGCAAACGGGCGAACTGGTGGTCAACGACTACCGCCGCCTGGGCGAAGAGGTGGTGCTGCTGGATATCGAGACGGGCCAAGAGCGCGCCCGGGTACGCAGTGGCGGTTTGACGCAGGGCGTGGTGTTTCCCAGCGTGGGCTGGGAGCGTGATTTGTATTGGTCGTCCATGGGCCGCCTGGCGCGGATTTTTGTCGCATGAACACAGAATCTTTGGATACCGAGGACTTTGACACCCTGATCGTGGGCGCGGGCCTCTCGGGCATTGGCAGCGCGGTGCACCTGCGCCAGCGTTGCCCGGACCAGAGCTTTGCCATTTTGGAAGGGCGCGCGCGCCTGGGCGGCACCTGGGATTTGTTTCGCTACCCCGGCGTGCGTTCGGACTCGGACATGCACACCCTGGGCTATGCGTTTAAGCCCTGGACCGGCGCGCAGGCCATTGCCGACGGCCCGTCCATCCTGCAATACATCCAAGACACCGCCGCAGAACATGGGCTGTTGCCCCACATCCGCCTGGGCCACCGGGTGACGGCTGCGGCCTGGTCGGGCGCGCAGGCGCGCTGGCTGCTGACGGTGGAGCGGGGCGCAGACCAGGCGCCAGTGCACATGCGCTGCCGCTTTTTGCTGGTGTGCAGCGGCTACTACAACTACGCCCACGGCTACACGCCAGCCTTTGCGGGCCAGGACCAATTTGCCGGGCGCGTGGTGCACCCGCAAGACTGGCCGGCCGATCTGGACGTGCGGAATAAGCGCGTGGTGGTGATTGGCAGTGGCGCCACCGCCATGACGCTGGTGCCGGCCTTGACCAAGCAAGCGGCGCAGGTGACCATGTTGCAGCGTTCGCCCACCTACGTGGTGGCGCGCCCGCGCGCGGATGCGCTGGCCGACACACTGCGCCGCGTCTTGCCCGAGCGCATGGCTTATGCGCTTACCCGCTGGAAGAACGTGGGCCTGGGCCTGTTTTTCTACGCACTGGCCAAGCGCCGGCCAGACCTGGCCAAGACCCGCATCGTGCAAGCGGCGGCCGCTGCCTTGCCCGCCAGCTTTGACACCCAAACCCACTTCAGCCCGCGCTACAAGCCCTGGGACCAGCGCGTGTGCCTGGTGCCTGGCGGCGATTTGTTTGCCGCCATCCGCAGCGGCAAAGCCGACGTGGTGACCGATACCGTGGCCGCGTTTGAGCCCCAAGGCATCCGCCTGGGTTCGGGCGCCTTGCTGGCGGCAGACGTGGTGGTCACCGCCACGGGCCTGGACTTGCTGGGCTTTGGCGGCATGGCTTTGAGCGTGGATGGCAAGCCGGTGGAAATAGGCAAAACCATGAGCTACAAAGGCATGATGCTCGCTGGCGTGCCCAACCTCGCCTATGTGGTGGGCTACACCAACGCGTCCTGGACGCTCAAGAGCGACCTGACCGGCGCCTTTGTCTGCCGCGTGCTGCGCCAGATGCAGCGCAGCGGCGCGGTGGTGTGCGTGCCCGCCATGCCGGGCGCGGAGGTGCAGCCGCAGCCCTGGGTGGATTTCAGTTCGGGCTATATCCAACGCTCGCTCCACCAGTTTCCGGTACAGGGCAGCAGCACCCCTTGGCGCCTGAACCAGAACTATGTGCGCGACTTGCTGGACCTGCGTTTTGGCCGCCTGGACGACGGTGTGCTGCAGTTTTTGGCTAGCCCGCGCTAGAGGCTGCGCGGCGCCTGTCGCCCGCGCTACAAGGCCGGTCGCCGAAGGGTTAGCGCTACCCAGTGCGCCCGGCTACAATCAAAAAAGCACGGTCGTTCTTTTTTGTGCTGCAAGGCCTGTAAGCTAGGGCACGCAAGTGGGCGCATAGAATCGCCAGTTGACGTGCACGTAAGGTCCCCTGCGGCGTTGAAGTGCCCTTTTTTTATTCTCTGGAGTGGTAGATATGAAAGTTTTGGTACCGGTCAAGCGCGTGGTTGATTACAACGTCAAAGTGCGCGTCAAGTCTGACGGCAGCGGCGTCGATATTGCCAACGTCAAGATGAGCATGAACCCGTTTGACGAAATCGCCATCGAAGAGGCAGTGCGCCTGCGCGAAAAAGGCGTGGTCACCGAGGTGATCGCAGTGTCTTGCGGCGTGGCCCAGTGTTCCGAGACCCTGCGCACGGCCATGGCCATTGGCGCAGACCGCGCCATCCTGGTGGAAACCAGCGAAGAACTCCAGCCCCTGGCTGTGGCCAAGCTGCTCAAAGCCCTGATGGACAAAGAGCAACCCGGCCTGGTGATTTTGGGCAAACAAGCCATTGACGACGATTGCAACCAGACCGGCCAGATGCTCGCCGCCCTGAGCGACCGCCCCCAAGCCACCTTCGCCAGCAAAGTGGAAGTGGCTGACGGCAAGGTCCAGGTCACGCGCGAAGTGGACGGCGGATCCGAGACCCTGAGCCTGAGCCTGCCCGCCATCATCACCACCGATTTGCGCCTGAACGAGCCCCGCTATGTGACCTTGCCCAACATCATGAAGGCCAAGAAAAAGCAGCTCGACACCTTCAGCCCCGCCGACCTGGGCGTGGACATTGCCCCGCGCATCAAGACCCTCAAAGTGGTGGAGCCCGCCGCCCGCAGCGCCGGCATCAAGGTGGCTGACGTAGCCACACTGGTGGACAAGCTGCGCAACGAAGCCAAGGTCATCTAAATACCGCGACGCATTGCCGTCCCTCTCTTGATTCAAAGGACATTTCCATGAGTTCTCTCGTCATCGCTGAACACGACAACAGCAGCATCAAGCCCTCGACCCTGAACACCATCACCGCAGCCATCCAATGTGGCGGAGATGTGCACGTGCTGGTGGCCGGCCACAACGCCGGTGCCGCTGCTGCGGCTGCCGCCCAGATCGCAGGCGTAGCCAAGGTCATCCACGTGGAGGGCGAAGGTCTTGCCCACGGACTGGCCGAAAACGTGGGCGCCCAGGTGGTGGCCATGGCCAGCGCCTACAGCCACCTGTTGTTCCCCGCCACCGCCTTTGGCAAGAACATTGCTCCGCGCGTGGCCGCCAAGCTCGACGTGGCGCAAGTCTCCGACATCACCAAGGTGGACAGCCCCGACACCTTTGAGCGCCCCATCTACGCAGGTAACGCCATTGCCACTGTGCAAAGCACCGACGCGATCAAGGTCATCACCGTGCGCACCACCGGCTTTGACGCCGCGCCCAGCACCGGCGGCAGCGCCAGCGTGGACACGCCAGCGGCCGCTGGCGCCAGCGCCGACGTGCACTTTTTGGGTTCGGAGATTGCCCGCAACGACCGCCCCGAGTTGACCGCCGCCAAGATCATCGTCTCTGGTGGACGCGCCCTGGGTTCGAGCGAAAAGTTCATGGAAATCATGACCCCGCTGGCCGACAAGCTCGGTGCGGCCATGGGTGCGAGCCGCGCTGCGGTGGACGCGGGCTACGCGCCCAATGACTGGCAGGTCGGCCAAACCGGCAAGATTGTGGCGCCCCAGTTGTACGTGGCCTGCGGCATCAGCGGCGCCATCCAGCATTTGGCCGGCATGAAGGACAGCAAGGTCATCGTCGCCATCAACAAAGACGGCGAAGCCCCGATTTTCAGCGTGGCCGACTACGGCCTCGAAGCGGACTTGTTCGTGGCCGTGCCCGAGCTTGTAGCCGCCCTGTAATCTGGCAGGCCGAGGCACCGCGCGCGGTGCCTTTTTTTTCGCCTGCATTTGGCTTGTTGGGTTCAACCCTCTTTTTTTCGTCTCTTTTTGGAAGTCCGCCATGAGCTACATCGCACCCGTCAAAGACATGCTGTTCAACATCGAGCACCTGGCCCGCATCGACCAGATTGCCCAATTGCCCGGTTTTGAGGATGCCGACTTGGACACGGCGCAGGCGGTGCTCGAAGAGGCGGCCAAGTTCAACGAGGGCGTGCTCTCACCCCTGAACTGGGCGGGCGACATCAATCCCACGAGCTGGAAAGACGGCGTGGTGACCGCCACGCCGGGCTTCAAGGACGCGTTCAAGCAGTTTGCCGAAGGCGGCTGGCAAGGCCTGCAACACCCGGTAGCCTTCGGCGGCCAGGGCCTGCCCAAGACCATCGGTTCGGTGTGTGGCGAAATGCAAAACTCTGCCAACATGAGCTTTGCGCTGTGCCCCTTGCTCAGCGACGGCGCGATTGAGGCGCTCTTGACCGCAGGCTCGGACGAGCTCAAAGCCACCTACCTGGAAAAGCTCATTAGTGGCGAATGGACCGGCACCATGAACCTGACCGAGCCCCAGGCCGGCAGCGACCTGGCCATGGTGCGCACCCGCGCCGAGCCCCAGCCCGACGGCACCTACAAGGTGTTTGGCACCAAGATTTACATCACCTGGGGTGAGCACGACATGGCCGACAACATCGTCCATCTGGTGCTGGCCCGGGTGCAAGGCGCGCCTGAGGGCGTCAAGGGCATCAGCCTGTTTGTGGTGCCCAAGTTCATGGTCAAGGCCGACGGTTCGCTGGGTGCGCGCAACGACGTGCATTGCGTGAGCATCGAACACAAGATGGGCATCAAGGCCAGCGCCACGGCTGTTTTGCAGTACGGCGACCACGGTGGTGCGGTGGGCTATTTGGTGGGCCAGGAAAACCGCGGCCTGGAATACATGTTCATCATGATGAACGCCGCCCGCTATGGCGTGGGCGTGCAGGGCATTGCGATTGCCGAGCGCGCCTACCAAAAGGCAGCCAGCTTTGCGCGCGACCGAGTGCAAAGCCGCCCGGTCGATGGTTCCATGAACACCAGCGCGCCCATCATCCACCACCCCGACGTGCGCCGCATGCTCATGACCATGCGCGCTTATGTGCAGGGCTGCCGCGCGCTTGCCAGCGTGGCCGCATCCGCCTTTGACGTGGCCCACCACCACCCAGACGCCCAGGCCCGCAAAGAGCACCAAACCTTTTATGAATTCATGGTGCCGCTGATCAAGGGCTTTAGCACCGAGATGAGCCTGGAAGTCACCTCCATGGCGGTGCAAGTGCACGGCGGCATGGGCTTTATCGAGGAAACCGGCGTGGCCCAGTACTACCGCGACGCCAAGATTTTGACGATTTACGAAGGCACGACCGCCATCCAGGCCAATGACCTGGTGGGGCGCAAAACCTCGCGCGACGGCGGCCAGGCGGCCAAGGCGATTACTGCGCAAATTTCTGTGACCGTGGCTGAGCTGCGCGCCAGCGGCTCGCCTGACGCCCTGGCCGTGGCCCAGCGCCTGGACGCGGCCCGTGCCGCGCTGGTGGAAGTGATTGACTTTGTGGCCGGTAACACCAAGGCCAGCCCCAACGCCGTGTTTTCGGGCAGCGTGCCCTACCTGATGCTTGCCGGCAATGTGATGGCTGGCTGGCAAATGGGGCGCGCCTTGCTGGTGGCACAAAAGGCGCTGGCCGAGGGCAAAGAAGCTGCCTTCATGCAGGCCAAGGTGGTGACCGCGCGTTTTTACGCCGACCACATCCTGACCAAGGCCCAGGGCCTGCGCGACAGCATTGTCGAAGGCGCAGACAGCGTCACCGCGCTGGCGCTCGAAGCGTTTTAATTTCACCTTTTTAATTAGCAGCCTATGTCCAAACTTCCTGCCGCCCTGGCAAACCTGCCTTTCCCGGTGATCGGCTCGCCGCTGTTCATCATCAGCACGCCCAAACTGGTGATTGCCCAGTGCATTGCTGGCGTGGTGGGCTCTATGCCCGCGCTCAACGCCCGCCCGGCCGAGCAACTCGAAGAATGGCTGATCGAAATCACCGAGACGCTGGCCGCCTACAACCTGGCCCACCCCGATGCGCCAGCAGCGCCCTATGCCATCAACCAGATCGTGCACAAGAGCAACGACCGCCTGGACCACGACATGGCCATGTGCGTCAAGTACAAGGTGCCCATCATCATCACCAGCCTGGGCGCGCGCGAAGACATCAACGCCGCAGCGCACTCGTACGGCGGTGTGGTGCTGCACGACGTGATCAACAACAAGCACGCGCACAAGGCGATTGAAAAAGGCGCCGACGGCCTGATCGCCGTGGCTGCAGGCGCCGGTGGCCACGCCGGCCTGAAAAGCCCGTTTGCCCTGATCCAGGAAATTCGCCAGTGGTTTGACGGCCCCTTGGCCTTGAGTGGCTCTATCGCCACGGGTGACGCGGTGCTGGCGGCCCAGGCCATGGGCGCAGACTTTGCCTACATCGGATCGGCCTTTATTGCCACCGACGAGGCGCGTGCCGCCGAGGCCTACAAGCAAAGCATTGTGGACAGCGACTCGGATGACATCGTGTACAGCAATTTGTTCACCGGCGTGCACGGCAACTACCTGGCGCCCAGCATCCGCAACGCTGGCATGGACCCGGCCAACTTGCCCGAGAGCGACCCCAGCAAGATGAACTTTGGCGGCGACAAAACCAAAGCCTGGAAAGACATTTGGGGTTGCGGTCAGGGCATTGGCGCCATCCACGAGGTGCAATCGACCGCCGACTTTGTAGCCCAGCTCAAACGCCAGTACGCGGACGCCAAGGAACGGATCGCCTGAACGGCGGCTAACCGAAAGCTAAAGCGCCCCAGGCGCCAAGCCCTCAGTAACACCTGGCCAGACCGGGTGTTTTTCCATCAACTGCGCAAAAGCCGCAGACGCTTCAAAAGCGGCCAGCCACTGCGCCAGTGCGGGCCAGTCTTGTTGCGCAAACCAGGCTTTGTCGGTATGCGCGAACTGCCGCACAAAAGGCAGGATGGCGGCGTCGGCGATGCCAAAGCGCGGGCCGCTCAGATATGCGTTTGCCATAAGGCGCAGCGCCAAAGCCTCCAGAAATACAGAAGCTTGGGCACGGTGCGCCACGCCGTCGGAAAGGTCGTAGCGGTGCGGGTACTTGTAGCGATCCAGATGAAATTTGAATTCGCCATCGTTTTGCGCAATCAGCGCCCAGGCGTCTTGGTGGCGCGCCGCATCTGTGGGCAGCCAAGCCTCGGGGTCGTGGCGCTCCAAGGCCCAGCGCATGATGTCCAGGCTTTGCTCCAGCACGCCGCCGCCCGCCAGTACCAGCACCGGCACTGTGCCTTTGGGCGAGACTTGCAGCATGGCGGCGGGCTTGTGTTTGAGTTCGATTTCGCGGTGCTCCACCGCCTGAGCGGCCACCCGCAAGGCCAGGCGCGCACGCATGGCGTAGGGGCAGCGCCGAAAGGAATACAGGACGGGCAGGGGAGTTGACGGATGTACTTTATCAGTCGTCATTTGAGTTTCAGGCCAAAGGCATTGTGCGCACGCAAGTCGCTGTGCCTATTGCGCACAGAGCAAATGGAAGGCCTTTGCATACGGCGTCTCGGGCGGCACTTCTTTCCACAAACCTTCACGGGCGATCGACAGCAATGCTTTACCCGCAGCCATGGGCTCCCAATGGGTGCTTATCGAAAGCACCTGGGTGCTGCCTCGTTGGCAGTCGTATTGCACCCGGGTGCGCCGCGACAACTCGCCGCCTTCATCGCGCTGCTTCAAATCGGTCAATTCCCATACCTGGCGCACATGCCCGTCCCGCAATACGGAGGCGGGGTCAATATAGAAGCTGCCCTCATCGGTGTCTCCCATCTTGACCCAGTCAGCGTGCGCGCTGCTGGCGAGCAAGATAAGCGCTGCGAGAAGAAATTTCTTCATGTGCAAGGTGTCTTTCAGCCAATGGGAATTTGTACCGGCGGGAGTCTAATGCCTTGCATCGGATACTCGACCGGTTTTGCCTTTGGGTCTACTGTTCAGCGGTGCGGCTTGGCGATCAAGGGCAGGTTGCGACCCATTGCGGATGGTTGACGCGCCGCCCTCGGTGGCGGTGATGCAGCGGTTGCTCCCGTTCCTGCATACCTAAAGAGCTTTGACGATTTCTCAAAAGCAGTCCCACGTATTTGTCCAAGTCTGCACAACTGTTCTACTTTTAGGTAGATTGAAAATTGGGGGGATTACCGAAGAGGTTCAAAAATACCGTGCAATATTTAGCCATGCTCTAGGTGGCTCGCCGGAGCCAATCCGTGTTGGCTTATTCCCAAGTGGAGCGGCCACAGACGCCGTGGCTTGCCATTGTTTGGGTCTTGTGAAAGATAGGCCCAAGCCAGCTCCTATGATGTGGTTGATGTTGTCACCACTTGAAGTAGGCCACGGCTTTTGGTTCACGGTGACGCTGGCGGCGTCGATGAATGCGACCCCGTGCCACCGTCCACCCCATGCAGATCCTAGCAACTGCCTGAAGTCGATTTTCATCAAGTAGCCTTCGTCACCACTTAGCGCGCTGGTGTCATACGCGCGTACAGCATGCGGACCACCGACGCTGATTTTTTGTGAGGCATCCAAGTTTTTGTTTGCCCTCTGCGCCTTGATCGCGATGATCACGTCTAAAGATGGCCCCAGGCTTTGTTGGAGATTCAGGTCGGCACTCCACTTAATGAAGTTGCCCAGAGTTTGTGCAGTGTCTGCGTCATGCTCCTGCGCGGATAAATTATCAAAGCTTACTTGACCCATTGTCAGTCCCACGCTCCAGCTATTTATACTACCTTCACCCAAGAAATTTTGCACATCGCCGTACAAATTAGCAGTCCAATTATCAAGGTGACGATCCGTTTGTGTAGGTAGTAATTCGGAGTTGATATGGTCCTTTAGTAATAGCTGGTCGAATTGAATATGACTGCGCAGGTTGATACTTCGACTTCTTATTATTGGATGCTTGACCCATAGGCTGAGTGTGTCTGCATTGCATTCTGCTTTTGCATCTACCAGCGCGCCACCCACGGTGCAGTGCAAACTTGAATAAGTACTTCCAAGGCGTGTGCCAATACCATTTAATAAAAATTCATATTCCAGCCGTCCATACTGAAGTCCTGCTCCGGATGTGAGCAGGTCTAATGTCAGCGAGTCGCCCTGATGCAAGGGGTTGTTCAGTGTGAGGTTTGTACCTAGTTGCTCGATGCCGGTGAATGCGCCGCCATGGTTATCCAGTGTAATGTTGCCAATGGCAGATTCGCTGGGCAGTACATCCACCGAAAGATCACTGCTTGCATTGACGCTACTCGCCTTAAAACTGGCATTCACCACAGTGCCCGGAATATCAGATAGCAATAGCAATACCTGGTCTAGTTGGACTTGTTCGATGACGAATCCAGGTTCTAGGCCCTGAAGCGTCATCTTCAGCAATGTGTCGGGTACCTGGCTGTGGTTGTCGAGCAAAATTTGGCCGTAGTGCGGTTCAATTACCTCTATCACCACAACTCCTTCCAAAACGCTTTGCGCTGGGATGATGGCCCTTGCGAGCGGGTAGCCATGGCCCTGGTAGTAAATAGTGATGCGTGCAGCCAGGTCCCCTAATTGTTGCAAAGTTAGGCTTTGCCCTTCACCGTCCACAACCAGGCCATGCAGCAGCGCCGTGTCGAACATGGTGTTACGGGTAATGCGAATGCGTTGGACCAAGAAAGCATCGCTTTGGGGCACGCTGCCACTCTTAGGGTTAGGCTGCTCGATAGTTAAGTTCGTCGCATCGGGCGAGGGCCTAGTTGTCATTGTGGATTGAATCTGTTGAAGCAATGTTCCTGCGTCAGGCAGGCCAAGTGCCGCCGCCCGAACTGAAGGCGCTGCGAATAAAGTAACCCCGAATACCAGCGCAATTACCAGTATTTTTATTTCACACAAAGCGGCTCGAGGTTGTTTCACGAATTAATTCTTTCTTATATTTGGGTGGGAGCGTGCATTACTCATATTACTGATTGGCAAGATCCAAGTTCGGATCCACATTTTTTTGTTCATCAATTTGCAGTGACCTTTGGTTAACACTGGATATCAATGAAGTAACCGCTGATGTCACGTTCTTTTGCTGTTGCATAAGAGTTTGATTTGTAACTACGATAGGCAATATTGGCTCTACTGCTATGGCTCCAGCTTGTGCCTTGGTGATGGAGAGGGAGGCATCGACCAGGGTGCCAAAGCTGTAGTTGGAGGAGGCCAGGGATCCGGCAGAGGCGGAGATGGTGGCCTGTCCCACGCCGGTGGTGGGCAGTGCGGTGGTGGAGGCGC
>CANBVJ010000003.1 GCA_947372865.1 Comamonadaceae bacterium | reverse complement strand
CTCGTGTTGCAAGCCGTGGGACGCACGCCCAATGGCAAGAAGATTGCGGCGGACAAAGCCGGCGTGGCCGTGACCGACCGTGGCTTCATCAACGTCGACATTCAGATGCGCACCAACGTGCCGCACATCTTTGCCATTGGCGACATCGTGGGCCAGCCCATGTTGGCGCACAAGGCCGTGCACGAAGCGCATGTGGCCGCCGAAGTGATTGCCGGTGAATTGCAAGGCAACAAAGAGCTGGCTGCTGCGGCGTTCAACGCCCGCGTCATCCCAAGCGTGGCCTACACCGACCCCGAAGTGGCATGGGTGGGCTTGACCGAAGACCAAGCCAAAGCGCAAGGCATCAAGGTGAAAAAGGGCTTATTCCCTTGGACCGCCTCGGGCCGCGCCATTGCCAACGGCCGCGACGAAGGCGTCACCAAACTGCTTTTCGACGATTCACCGGAAGCGCACGGCCACGGCAAGATTCTCGGCGGCGGCATGGTTGGCACGCACGCGGGCGACATGATTGGTGAGATTGCCCTGGCGATTGAGATGGGAGCCGACGCGGTGGACATTGGCAAGACCATCCACCCGCACCCGACGCTGGGCGAGAGCATCGGCATGGCGGCGGAGGTGGCGCATGGCAGTTGCACGGATTTGCCGCCGACGCGCAAGTAGTTGGCTCAGGCACGCGCCTCTCAAAAGCCCGCACCGTGCCCGGTGGGGGCTTTTTTTGCCATCCGCTTATCTTTTTGGAAACTAAAGCGCTATCGTAACGGTGTCGTTAAAGCGTTGCGTGAATTACCACCGCGCGTTTGCGTTTTCATTGGTATGCGAGGTTAAATAGCTTGATCCCCTGGCTTCTTCCCCTTCTGCTCATCGCCATCTTGTTGGCGCCGCCGCTAGTGCTTATTTTGGGTTTTTTCTATGCCTTCAAAAGGCGTGTTCCAAGCCAGGCCTTGTTGCTCTTTGCTGGGTGCATCGCGGTCGGCTACGCTGGGATCGACCGATGGGAGAAGGAGAGCGTCTTGAGCGTGCTCCCGGCCGCGCTTCAGGTAAATGAAATGGTCTACAGCGAGGAGCCGCGCTGGAAAAATGACTACGCGCGAGGCACCTTTCAGGTCTTCGTACTACCGCACGACGTAGCGAGCACCATTACCGAAAAGAGCCTTAGATTCTTTGACCCCGGGGGATTTGGCAAATTCGATGGCTGGCGTGAAACACCCGTGGTCCTAGACGAATCATGGAGCGTCGATTTAAGCGAATGGTCGCCCGAAACCCGGATTGGTGGCGTTCAGGCCTACGTCTGTCACTCCGGGTTAGCCTTCTGCATCACGCCCGACGCATCGGTTGCTAAAGACGCAAACGCCATCGCATTCAGCCCAGGCAGTTATTACGCCTACGACGGACACGGCGCGCTACTTATCGTTAGTCCGGGCAAAAAGCGGGTGATTTACATGAAGCAGTGAAGCGCATCGCAAGCAAAAATCTGAGGCGCAGCCCCTGAGCATGGACACTGCAGCCAGTGCGTAAGCTGCCAGCAACCGGGTATCTTCCCGACCTTACAGGGCGGCCCGTTGCCGTATGGCCCTTGTTTGCGCAGATCTGAAAATTGAAAAGCACCGTGACATACAACACCCCCTCCGTGGCTAACGCCACCGCTGCCAGCGCCTTGCCCACCGCGCCTGCGCCCAACCGAGCCGTTTTGATGCTCAACGCCGGATCTTCAAGCCTGAAGTTCGAGGTATTTGACCTGCAGCCTGCTCATCTGCAGTGTTTTTTGCGCGGTCAGATTGACGGCATTGGCAACCACGCACATTTCAAGGTCAAGGACGGCGCCGGTCGCGCCCTGCGTGACGCCAGTTTCAGCGGCGACGCCATCACCGGGCAGCACGCGGCGCTCGTGTGGCTGTTGGCTTGGTTGCAAGCGCACATGGTGGACAGGCAACTGGTGGCGGTAGGCCACCGTGTGGTGCATGGTGGCACCCTATTTACGCAGCCAATTCGGGTGGACGCCGGCATCTTGCAGCAGCTCGGTGCCCTGGTGCCTTTGGCGCCGCTGCACCAGCCGCACAACTTGGCGCCCATTCGCAGTCTGCTGGCCGAGCGGCCAGACCTGCCGCAGGTGGCCTGTTTTGACACCGCTTTTCACCACGGCCAGCCGCCCGAGGCGCAGATGTTTGCGCTGCCCTGGCGTTTTCATGAAGACGGCGTGCGGCGCTACGGCTTTCATGGCCTGTCGTACGAATACATTGCGCGCACCGCCAAAGTGCAAGTGCCTGCGTTGGCCGCAGGCCGCACGGTGGTGGCGCACCTGGGCAACGGTGTGTCTTTGTGCGCGATGCTGGACGGCAAAAGCGTAGCCACCACCATGGGCTTTACTGCGCTGGACGGCTGCCCCATGGGCACGCGCTGCGGCAGCCTGGACGCGGGTGTGGTGATTCACCTGGCGCGCGCCTACGGCATGTCGATTGACGCCATCGAGTCCATGCTGTACCGCGATTCGGGCTTGTTGGGCTTGTCGGGCGTGTCCAGCGACATGCAGGACCTGCTGGAAAGCAGCGCGCCCGGTGCACGCAGGGCGGTGAACTATTTTGTCTATCAGCTATCGCGCGAGGTGGCCTCTATGGCCGCCGCCATGGGCGGCGTGGATGCGCTGGTGTTTACCGCCGGCATTGGCGAAAACAGCCCCCAGATCCGCCAGGCGGTATGCGAGCGCCTGGCCTGGATGGGCGTGCATATGGATGCCCAAGCCAACGCCTCAGGTGCCGCGCAAATCAGTGCCGCAAATAGCCCGGTGTCGGTGTGGCGCATTCCCACCAACGAAGAGCAAATGATTGCTGAGCACACCTGCGAGATTTTGGATCTGCGCTAAGCAGTACGGGCATTCTCCCGCGCTCGGCACGCAAACGCGCGGCGCTTAGTCGCGCAACGCGATCACGACCGCAGCAAGGTCTATGCTGGCTATGGCGGGCTGGCCCACGGTCAGCACCACACCTGGCGCGCAAAAGCCCACCAGTTTGAGGCCGCTGGGCAAAGCCAGCGCCACCTCACCCCCGCGTGTGGAGCGCGAGGCGCGGCTCACTTGGCCGGCCAGCAGGTTGCGCCCTTCTTGCGCTTGCGCGCTTGTGGCCACGCCTACCGCTGTAGCCTTGCACAAGGCCAGCACCGCCAGCCCAGGCTTCAGGTTGAGCAGATCAACGCTCTCGCGGGTAATGCGTGCGCGCAGCGGAGTTTGGTCGGCCAGGTGCAGTTCTACCGATACCGCCCCGGCGTCGCGCCGCAGGTTCGCCACGCTGCATGGAAGCTGGTTGCGCATGCTGGTGCGCAAGCCAAGCGCTGACAGGGTCGGCAGCGCGGCGTCCAAGGCGGCATCTGCTGGGGTTGGCTGCAACACGCGAGCGCGCGCCTGCTGCATTTTTTCGGCCGCCTCCAGCAGACTGCGCCCTGCGGATGTCAGCCGCGCGCCCCCGCCCCCGGCGCCGCCTACGGTTTTTTCCAGCAGAGGCACGCCGGCCAGATTGCCCAAGGTGTCAATCGCCTGCCAGGCCGCCTTGTAGCTGACGCCGGCTGCACGTGCGGCTTGCGAAATAGAGCCCAACTCGCCAATGCGGCGCAAGATGTCGAGCCGCTTGTCACTGGGCTGGTGCCCCAGCGCATCGGCCATTTGGAGCGCGGTGGTTTGCATCGTAATAGGCATTTACTGTGGAGAAGGGTGCTGGCTATACTTCGCTATCCCTTTTGTGAATAGCGAGTATCCATGAAAAAAATGGTCTTCACCCGGTCGCTGGCATGGTTACTGGCCTGGGCGGTGGGCACGGTGGCGCATGCCGACGAGGTAAGCGTGGCCGTGGCTGCCAATTTCAGCGCACCCATGCATCAGATCGCCAAGTCGTTTGCGCACGACACCGGGCACAAGGCCAAACTGGCGTTCGGCTCCACCGGCAGCCTGTACGCCCAAATCAGCAACGGCGCCTCATTTCAGGTGCTGCTGGCTGCAGACGACGAGACCCCCGCCCGCCTGGAGCGCGAGGGCTTGGGCGTGATGGGTACGCGCTTTACCTATGCGTTTGGCAAGCTGGTGCTGTGGAGCACGCAGCCGAGGCTGGTGGACGCCAAGGGCGAGGTGCTGCGCGCAGGCAACTTTGACAAACTGGCCCTGGCCAACCCCAAAACCGCACCCTATGGCACTGCCGCCATCGAGGTCCTGACCCGCCTGGGCCTGTTGCCCGCTTTGCAAGCCAAATTTGTGCAGGGCGAAAGTGTTACCCAAACGCTGCAATTTGTGGCCACGGGCAACGCGGCCTTGGGCTTTGTCGCCCTGTCACAGGTCTACGCCGACGGAAAAATCAGCCAGGGTTCGGCCTGGGTTGTGCCAGATCCCTTGTACCGTCCCTTGCAGCAAGACGCCATGCTTCTGGCCAGTGGCAAAGACAACCCCGCAGCACGCGCTCTCTTGCAGTACCTGCGCGGTGAGCGCGCACGGGCGGTTTTGGCGAGTTACGGCTACACATGGTGAGCTGGATCGACGCCGACACCCGCAGCGCCATCGCGCTGACGCTCCAACTCGCTTGCCTTACTACCGTGCTTTTGCTGCTGCTGGCCACGCCGCTGGCCTGGTGGCTGGCGCGCACAGCGTCTTGGTGGAAGGCGCCGGTGGTGGCGGTGGTGGCGCTGCCGCTGGTGTTGCCGCCGACGGTGCTGGGGTTCTATTTGCTGGTGGCGCTCGGGCCGCAAGGGCCGATTGGCAAACTTACGCAGGCCTGGGGCTGGGGCACGCTGCCGTTTACCTTTGGCGGGCTCTTGCTCGGTTCGGTGGTTTATTCGCTGCCTTTTGCGGTGCAACCCTTGCAGCGCGCGTTTGAGTCCATTGGTGCGCGTCCGTTGGAAGTGGCCGCCACCTTGCGTGCTGCGCCGCTGGACGCGTTTTTGTCCGTGGCGCTGCCCCTGGCCCGTCCGGGCTTTATCATTGCGGCGATTTTGAGTTTTGCGCACACGGTGGGCGAATTTGGCATGGTTTTGATGATGGGCGGCAACATTCCGGGCCAAACCCGGGTACTGTCAACGCAAATCTACGGCCACGTGGAGGCCATGGAATACGCCCAGGCACACTGGCTGTCGGCCGGCATGCTGGTGTTTTCTTTTGCGGTGCTGCTGGGCCTGAACTGGTTTAACCGCGGCGCCAGCCGGGTGGCAGCATGAGCGCTGCTGCCGTATTGAACGACTTGCAGATTCGCCTGCGCTTGCCCCGCGCCGACTTTGCGCTGGACATCGACCTGCGCCTGCCTGCCCACGGCATTAGCGTGCTGTTTGGTGCCTCGGGCTCTGGCAAGACCAGCGTGCTGCGCTGCGTGGCGGGTTTGGAGCAAGCAAGCCAGGCCCGTGTAGCGGTGGGCACAGAGGTCTGGCAAGACGCGCCCAGAGGGATTTTTGTGCCGACCTGGCGCCGACCTGTGGGCTATGTGTTTCAGGAAGCCAGCTTGTTTGAGCACCTGGACGTGCAGGGGAACTTGCAATTTGGCCTGAAACGCTCCAAAGACCCGGCGGCGGCCTGCGCGTTGCAAGCGGCCATTGAACTGTTGGGAATCGGCGCTTTGTTGCACCGGCGCACCGCGCAGCTGTCGGGCGGCGAGCGCCAACGGGTGGCCATTGCCCGTGCGCTGGCCACCCAGCCCCGCTTGTTGTTGCTCGACGAGCCACTGGCCGCGCTGGACCACGCCCGGCGCCAAGAGGTTTTGCCCTGGCTGGAGCGCCTGCGCGACGAGTTGCACATTCCCATGCTTTACGTCACCCATTCCGTGGAAGAAGTGGCCCGCCTGGCTGACACCCTGGTGCTGCTGGAGCGCGGGAAGGTACTGGCCTGTGGCCCGGTGGCTGAGGTGTTGGGTGGTGGCGGCAGTGATGTGGGTGCTGCCCTGGGTTTGCAATCGGCTCGCTTGCTTGGTGACGACATGGGCGCGTTGTTGCACGCCACCGTGGCCGAGCGTGACGCGCGCTGGCAGCTGTTGCGCCTGGACTTTGACGGCGGCAGCCTGTGGCTGCGCGACACCGGGCTGGCGCTGGGGCGCAGCGTGCGCCTGCGAGTGCTGGCGCGCGATGTCAGCATCGCCCTGGAACAGCCGCGCCACACCAGCATCCAGAACCAGTTGACCTGTACCGTCCTGACCATCGCGGATGATGCGCATGCCTCGCAACAGCGCGTGCATCTGCAGTGCGGCAGCGCTACGCTGCTGGCGCGGGTGACGGCGCGCGCGGTGGACACACTGGCCCTGGCGCCGGGGCAGCAGGTGTGGGCGCAGGTCAAATCGGTGGCTTTGGTGGAATAGCGGCACCGGCCCTGGGGCCAGGCGGCGCGTTCCTACAATCAGGCCATGCCTGTCCATACCCCGTCTTCTGCGCCTTCTGCGGCAAGTGCTGCCCCTTCCTTGTTTGACGCGCCATCCGTTGCGCAAACGCCAGGCCTCTCGCCCATGCTCGCTGCCCTCAACCCCGAGCAACGCGCCGCCGTCACCCTGCCGCCCGAACACGCGCTGATACTGGCCGGTGCAGGTTCGGGCAAAACCCGGGTGCTTACCACCCGCATCGCCTGGCTGCTGCAAAACGGCTATGTGTCACAGGGCGGCATTTTGGCGGTCACTTTTACCAACAAGGCGGCCAAAGAGATGGTCACGCGCCTGTCCGCCATGCTGCCGGTCAACGCCCGGGGCATGTGGATTGGCACTTTTCATGGCCTGTGCAACCGCTTTTTGCGCGCCCACTTCAAAACGGCCGGTCTGCCGCAGGCCTTTCAGATTCTGGACACGCAAGACCAACTCAGCGCCGTCAAGCGCCTGTGCAAGCAAATCGGTGCGGACGAAGAGCGTTTTCCGCCCAAGCAACTGGTCTGGTTTATTGCCAGTTGCAAGGAAGACGGCTTGCGCCCCGCAGCGGTGGAAGTGCGCGACGCCGACACCCGGCGCAAGGTCGAGATTTACCAGTTGTATGAAGAGCAATGCCAGCGCGAAGGCGTGGTCGATTTTGGCGAACTGATGCTGCGCAGCTATGAAGTGCTGCGCGACCACGCCGACATCCGCACGCATTACCAGCGGCGCTTCCGCCACATCTTGATTGACGAGTTTCAGGACACCAACAAGCTGCAATACGCCTGGATCAAGATGCTGGCCGGTGTAGGCGCTGATGGCGACGCAGGCGGCGAGGGCGGCGCGGTGCTGGCCGTGGGCGATGACGACCAGAGCATTTACGCTTTTCGCGGCGCACGCGTGGGCAATATGGCCGATTTTGTGCGTGAATTTAAGGTGCAGCACCAGATCAAGTTGGAGCAAAACTACCGCAGCCACAGCAACATCCTCGATTCAGCCAACGCGCTGATCAGCAACAACAGCCGGCGCTTGGGCAAAAACCTGCGCACCGACCAGGGCCCGGGCGAACCAGTGCGCGTCTATGAGGCGCCCAGCGACTTTGAAGAAGCGCAGTGGATGGTGGACGAAATGCGCCATCTGCTTAAAACTCCCAGCGAGCACCCCGGCGGAGATTGCTACCAGCGCAGCGAGATTGCGGTGCTGTACCGCTCCAACGCGCAAAGCCGGGTGATTGAGACCGCGCTGTTCAACGCTGGCTTGCCCTACCGGGTGTACGGCGGCCTGCGCTTTTTTGAGCGCGCCGAGATCAAGCACGCGCTGGCCTATTTGCGCCTGCTCGCCAACCCCAACGACGACACCAGCTTTATGCGGGTGGTGAACTTTCCGGCGCGCGGCATTGGCGCGCGCAGCATTGAGCAATTACAAGACATGGCCAAGGCCTCGGGCTGCTCTTTCCATGACGCGGTGAGCGCCGTGGCGGGCAAGGCCGGCGCGCTCTTGGGCGCTTTTGTCGCCAAGATTGACGTGCTGCGCGAACAAACCGCCACCTTGAGCCTGCGCGAAACCGTGGCGCTGATGCTCGACAGCAGTGGCCTGCTGGCCCACTACCGCCTAGAGCGCGAAGGCGAAGACCGCATCGAGAACTTGGAAGAACTCGTCAACGCCGCCGAAAGCTTTGTGCGCCTGGAAGGCTTTGGCCGCGCAGCGCCGGGACAAAACCCCGGCGACGGCGCCTTAACGCAAAGCCCGGCCAGCCAAGGCCTGGACCCCAATATGCCGCCGCCCGAGCCCGAATTTGGCGACACGGGTGAAACCCTGTCGCCCCTGGTGGCCTTTTTGACCCACGCGGCGCTGGAGGCCGGTGACAACATGGCGCAGGCCGGGCAAGACGCCATCCAGCTCATGACGGTGCATTCGGCCAAGGGCCTGGAATTTGACTGCGTGTTCATCACCGGCATGGAGGAGGGCCTGTTCCCGCACGAAAACTCGCTCAGCGACCGCGACGGCCTGGAAGAAGAGCGTCGCCTGATGTACGTGGCCATCACCCGCGCGCGCCAGCGCCTGTACCTGAGCCATTCGCAAACCCGCATGCTGCATGGCCAGACCCGCTACAACCTCAAAAGCCGCTTTTTTGACGAGCTGCCGGAGGAATGCCTGAAATTGCTCACCCCCAAACGCCAGCCGGTACGCGGTAGCTGGGGCCAGGGCGGCGGCAGTTATGGCGGACACGGTGGGGGCTCCAGCAGCAGCTATCCCAGCGCGTCCACAGCCTCTGGATCGGCTACCTACGGCAGCGGCGCGGCCGTGGCCCGCAAGACAGAACCCGAGCACGGTCTGCGTTTAGGCATGCAGGTGTTTCACAACAAGTTTGGCGAAGGCACGGTGCTCACGCTCGAAGGCGCAGGCGACGATGCGCGCGCGCAAATCAACTTTCCTCGCCACGGCACCAAGTGGCTGGCGCTTAGCGTGGCCAAACTCACGCCGGTGTGAGCTTTTGGTGGCATGAGCCTCCGCCTGTAGCCATTACCATTCCGCGCTATGACCACTGCAACACTCGATTCATCCACGGATTCCCCCCTCACATGGCGCCAGGACGCCAGCGTCATTGGCTTGGTGGGCCTGGCGCACGGCAGTTCGCATTTCGGCCACCTGATACTGCCGCTGCTGTTTCCGGTGTTCATGCGGGAGTTTGGCTTTAGCTATTCCGAGCTGGGCTTGCTGATGACGGTGTTTTTTGTCGTCTCGGGTATCGGCCAGGCCAGTTCGGGCTTTTTGGTGGACCGCGTGGGCGCGCGGCCCTTGTTGTTTACCGCGTTTGGGCTGTTTGTCGCTGCCTGCCTGCTGGCCTCGGTGGCCGGTAGTTATGGCACGCTGGTGGCGGTTGCGGCCCTGGCGGGTGCGGCCAATGCGCCGTTCCACCCGATTGACTTCACCATCCTGAACCAACGCGTGTCCGCCCCGCGCCTGGGCTACGCCTTTAGCGCCCACGGCCTGAGCGGCAATTTGGGCTGGGCCACGGCGCCGGTTTTCTTTGCCGGTTTGGGCTCGGTGCTGGGCTGGCGCCAGACTTATCTGGCCGCCGCCGCATTTTTTGGGCTGGTGTTGCTGGTGCTGGTGCTCAAGCGTGAACACCTGCAAACCCGCGTGCTGGCGCGCAATCCGGTGTCCGACCCCGGTCACGCCATGGCCTTCATGAAGCTGCCGGTGGTGTGGTGGTGCTTTGGTTTCTTTTTGCTATCCACCATGACGCTGGCTGTGGTGCAGGGCTTTGCGGTGTCGATCCTCAAAGCCATGCATGGCGTGGGTTTTGAGGCCGCCACGCTCACGCTGAGCGCCTATATGCTGTGCGGCGCGGTGGGCGTATTCATCGGCGGTTTTGTGGCGGCGCGCACCGCCAACAGCGACCGCGTGGTGGCGCTGGCCATGGCAGCAGGGGCAATTTTGCTGGCCTTGTGCGGAACCGGTTGGCTGGGCGCAACGCCCACCATGGTGGTGCTGGCCGCCACCGGTTTTGCCGTGGGCATTGGCGGCCCCTCGCGCGACATGATGATCAAACGCGCTACGCCCCAAGGCGCCACCGGCCGCGTCTACGGCTTGGTGTATTCGGGCCTGGACACGGGTTTTGCGCTGTCGCCGCTGGTGTTTGGCGCCTTTATGGACCGGGGCTGGTACGGCGCCACGCTCCTGGGCGCCGCAGCGGTGCTGATGCTCAGCGTGGTGGCCGCGCTGGGCGTGGGCCGCCGCACCCAGCGCGTGCCCGCCTGAACCCGGAAACGCTGGCACCCTTTAGCTCCGACGCACCATGCCCCACCGCCACCACAGTTCTCCCGCCCATTGGCTTACGCCGGTCATGCACGGCGTGCTGGAGCGCATCGCCCGCGCTGGCCACGTGCCCATGCATGCGCTGTCGCCACAGCAGGCGCGCGCGGCCTATGCCGCAGGCTCTGGCGTGCTGGATTTGCCCGCCCAGGCCTTGGTGCGGGTGGAGGACCATTTTTTCACCACCCGCGACGGCGCCCAGTTGCTGGCCCGCCTGTACGCGCCCAGCGCCGAGCGCCTGCCGGTGCTGCTGTATTTCCACGGCGGCGGCTTCACCATTGGCAGCGTGCAAACCCACGACACGCTGTGCCGCCGCCTGAGCCACCTGGCGCAATGCGCCGTGGTGTCGGTGGACTACCGGCTGGCGCCGGAGCACCGCTTTCCTACCGCGTTTGAAGACGCTTGGGACGCGCTGGCGTGGCTCGCGGCATCCGGCGCAAGCCTGGGGCTGGACAGCAGCCGCATCGCCGTGGGCGGCGACAGCGCGGGTGGCACGCTGTCTGCAGCCTGCGCCCTTGCTGCGCGCGACGCAGGCCTGCCGCTGGCACTGCAATTGCTGTTTTACCCTGGCACCTGCGGCCACCAAGACACCGATTCGCACCGGCGTTTTGCCAAAGGCTTTGTGCTGGAAGAGCCGCATATCAGCTACTTTTTTAACCACTACCTGCGCGGCCCGGCAGACCGGGACGACTGGCGCTTTGCGCCCCTGGACGGATTGGATGCGCAGGGCGAACTGGTGGACGTGGGCGGCGTGGCCCCGGCCTGGCTGGGGCTGGCCGAATGCGATCCGCTGGTGGACGAAGGCGTGTTGTACGCCGACCGCCTGCGGTTGGCGGGCGTGCCGGTGGACCTGGAGATTTACCGGGGCGTGGTGCACGAGTTCATCAAAATGGGACGCGCGGTGCCGCAGGCTCTGCAGGCGCACGCGGACGCAGCGCGGGCTTTGAGAAAGGCGTTTAGCCATGGCTGAAACATGGGCACGGTTGGCTGACTTTCGCTTGCACCACCACCTGCGCGTGCGCTGGGCCGAGGTGGATTTGCAAAAAATCGTCTTCAACCCTCACTACCTGATGTACGTGGACACCGCCATTGCTGACTACTGGCGCGCCATTGCGTTGCCCTATGAGCAAACCCTGCACGCGCTGGGCGGCGAACTCTTCGTCAAAAAATCAACCCTGGAGTTTCACGCTTCCGCCTTGTACGACGACCGCCTGAGCGTAGGCCTGCGCTGCGCGCGCATGGGGAACTCGTCTATTCAATTTTTGAGCGGCGTTTTTCGGGGTGAAGAGCTACTGGTCAGCGCCGAATTGATCTATGTATTCGCCGACCCCGTGGCCAAGCGGGCGCTGCCGGTGCCCCAGGGGCTGCGCCAGACCATGCTGGGTTTTGAGCAGGGTGAGCCCGTGGTCAGCACCACATTTACCCACTGGAGCGAGGTGAGCGTCGCAGTGCAAAGCCTGCGCCCCGCCGATGAACACGATGCCACCGCCAAACATTGCCTGCTGCGCAACGCCCTGGGCGAACCGGTAGCCACGGCCCGGCGCTGCGCCGGGTCGCACACTGTGGACGGGGTTGCAGTGGCCGAGCCCCTGCGCGGGGCTGGCTGGGGCAAGGCGGCGGTGGCGGCTTGGGCCACGCACACCGGCGGCGGCCCAGCGGCTTAAATGTCTTCGAGCAAGGGGTAGGGCAGCGGCAGCAGGGCAAGCGCCGCGCCGCTGGGGCTTCCTAGGTGCAAATTGCCCGCTTCTGAGGCGCTGGTTTGCATGGACACAATCGCCAGCCCCGGCCCTTGTGCGCTGCGGGCGGCTTGCACTACCAGGCCGCAGGGCTGATCTGGGTCTTGGCTGGAAAACAGCTCCTGGCCCGCAGCCACAGATGCATCGGCATCACTGGACTGCAATTGCGCAATATAGGCGCGGCGCTTGAGGGTGCCGCGAAACTGGCTGCGCGCCACCACCTCCTGGCCGGGGTAACAGCCTTTCTTGAAACTCACGCCACCCACCGACTCAAAGTTCAGCATTTGCGGCACAAAGGCTTCCACCACGGCTGCACTCACGGTAGCCACGCCGCTAAGCACCTCGCTGCATTGCCAGTCGGCCAGCGCAAGCGTCGGTCCGGCGGGCGCTGGCGTGTTGGCGGGGGCAAGCCAGAGCTGTCGCGCCAGACCCAGGGCGGGGTACAACTGCACCGAGCTGGCCTCGCCCGTGTTGGCGGCGCTCCAGGGTGCGTTAGTACCGGCGTCCAGGCCGGTGGTGCTTTGGCCCAGCAGCCCGTAGACCGAGAAATCGGCGCTGGCGTCGCGCAATTTGGCCTTGGCGCGCATGACAAACATGGACAAGCGCTTGAGCGTGGGCGCCAGCAAGTCGTGGCTGCACACCAGCAAGACGTCGCCGTTGTCGCGTTTGATCGCCACAAAACTGGCTTGCATGCGGCCCTTGGCCGAGCAAAAGGCGGCAAGACGGGCCTCGCTGGGTGAAAGCTGAGTGAAATCGTTACTGAGCTGGCCGTTCAAAAAGTGGATGGCGTCGTCGCCGCTGGCTTCAATGACGCCTAGGTGCGTTAAGCGGGCGACGCCACTGGCGGGCAACTGCAGCGCGCTAGAGGCAAGGGATGGCAAGGAGGCGGGGGAAGTGGTGGGCGAATGCATGGCCCGAATTATGCGGCCCGCCCGATACCCGCAAGGTCTGCGCGGCTGTCGCGCCCCTTGGTCGCTGGCTCTCGCCCTGGGCTAGTCTTCGACAATCAGTGCGCAGGGCGCCTTGACCTTGAGCAGCTTGGCACGCTCGTTGCACAAGGACACGGCCAGGCGCTCACCCTGTGCGGACAGTCGCACGTAGATGGCGCAGCTAAAGGCCATCTTCAGTCCGTCGGTGCGGCTGTCAAAGCCCGCAGCGCAGTGGCCGTAGCGGCCCAGGTCGGGTTTGTTCTTGGCGTATTGCTCCAGCAGCGGTTGGGGCAATTGGTGCGGGGCGATGGTGAGCGGCGCGTCGGTGGCGTGCGCACTCAGCACGCAAACGCAAAGCAGTGTGGCGAAAACGGTTTTAAGGGCTTGCATGGGCGGATCTTAGCGATGAAGGAAGTGCGTGGCGTCAACTGCCCAAGCCAATAGGCGCGGGCGTGTGCATGACAATGCGGGTAAACAGCCGGTCGTAGAGCGGTTCGCGCGCGTATTTTCCGGTGATGGGGTTGCATTCCGTGGTGAAGGCCGCGTCCAGCAGCAGCCAGTCTGCGGCGTCGAGCACCTTGCGTGCCTCGGGGATGACCACCGATTCTTCTAATCGGATGTGGGTCAGATAAAACTCGACATAGGCCTTGAGCGCCGCTTCGAAATCAGCGCGGCGCGAGTCGCCCAGCAGCTCCCAGCCCAGCAGCAGGTGCTGCAGCTCGCGCACCTTGGCCTCGCCCACCGCGTGCTCGTGGGTAAGCTGCGCAATGACCTCGCGCGTGGCGGCAGACCGCGCGGCCACTGGCGGAAACAGCAGCTCGGTTTCTTTGGTGTGGTGCAGGCGCTCCGGGAATTCGTCCATGTAAAACAGCATGGCGCGCATCACGTCAAAAAACTGCTCGGGCCGGTCCTGCGGTCCGCGCTGCACCAGCATGCCCATGGAGCGCAGCATGGCGGTCAGCGCAGCGTGTTCGTCGTGGATCGTGCGGATGCTTTGGTGGGTCATGGTGAATTGGACGCTGGAATGGACTTGCGTGGACGCCTTAAGCGTCTCACGCACCGAAAAACCGGAACTTGACTTGCATCAAAGCCATCGAAATTGCCACACCTTAGCCACAGCTGCCCAGGTAGCCGCATTGGGTGCAGTAGTCGCAGCCATCCTTTTTGATCACCGCGTGGGCGCCGCATTCCTGGCACTTTTTGCCCGCCATGGCCTGCGGTGCGTGACTGCTGGCGGGCGCAGCCTCGTTAGGTTTGGGTACCTCATCGTTGCGCTGGGCCATGATGTTCTGGATGGCGTAGCCAATGGCGGCCACCTCGGAGTCGTGCCACAGGGGCAATTGCGCGCCGTCGCTGCGGGTAAAGCTGCCCAGGCGCACGGGGCCGCGGTCCCAGGCGACTTTGCGCATGTCGGCCAATGCGCGTTCCAAAAAGCCACCGCGCGCGGCCAGCGACAAGAGCCGCATGCTCGAGGTCATCCACTGTTGCGACTCGCCGCTTTGGCCCACGGGCATGAAAAACTCGATGGCGCGTTCCACCGTGCCGACGCCGCTGGGGTGGGGCACGGGCATGAAGGACACCACCAGGTACAGGGTTTTGTGGCCTTCTTGTGTCCAGTATTCCACCTTCTCGGCCACGGCGGACAGGGCGCCCTTGGGGCGGCTTTCGATCACGCTGCGCATGGGGTCTGAGGCAGCCACTGTGCCTGCAACAGGGGCGGGCGCGCTTGCGGCCGGTCCGGCTTCAAGCACCGCGCCTAAGATGCTGTTGGGCCGGTAAGTGGCCAGGCCCTTGAGGTGCGCCTGCCAGGCCTGTAAATACAGGTGCTTGAAGGCGTCAAACGGGTAGTCGCCTGGCACGTTCACGGTTTTGGAGATGGCGGTGTCGATCAGCGGCTGCACCGCCTTCATCATGGTGATATGCGCTTCGGCCGGCATGTCCAGCGCGCAGACGAAACTCTCAGGCAAGGCGTCGGTATTGCCGCCCAGGTGCTTGAACACGCGCCAGGCGTGGTCTTCAACCGCGTATTCCAGGGTGCTGCCGTCGGCCTGGCGCTTTTTGCGGCGGTAGACCCAGGAGAACGAAGGCTCGATGCCGTTGGAGGCGTTGTCGGCAAACGCCAGGCTCACCGTGCCGGTGGGCGCGATTGACAGCAGGTGGCTGTTGCGGATGCCGTGGTTGCGGATGGACTGTTTCAGCGCCTCCGGCAAGCGGCCCACAAAGTTGTCGTCCTGCAAATAGGTGCTGGAGTCAAAGGCCGGGAACGCGCCTTTTTCTTGCGCCAGCACCACCGAGGCGCCATAGGCGGCGTCGCGCATGTGGCGGGCAATCAGGGTGGCCATGTCACGCCCCGGCGCACTGTCGTAGCGCAGGCCCAGCATGGTGAGCGCATTGCCCAGGCCGGTAAAGCCCACGCCAATGCGGCGTTTGGCGGCGGCCTCGGCCTTTTGCTGGGGCAGCGGCCAATAGGTCAGGTCCAGCACATTGTCCAGGGCGCGCACCTGCATGGCCACGGCGTGCTCAAAGCGCTCAAAGTCAAAACTGGCCGGGCCTTCCACACCGAACGGGTGGCGCACAAAGCGCGGCAAGATCACCGGGCCCAGGTCGCAACAGCCGTAGGGGGGGAGTGGCTGTTCGCCACAGGGGTTGGTCGCCGCAATGGATTCGATGGCGCGCAGGTTGTTGTCCTGGTGGATGCGGTCCAAAAACAAAATGCCGGGCTCGGCAAAGTCGTAGGCCGAACGCATGATGGCGTCCCATACTTCCTGGGCTGGCATTTCCTGGTAGACCCACAAGCCGTCTTCGCGCTGCTTGGCGCCTGCCGCAATGCGTTCAGCGCCGGGGCGGGCGCTGTGCACCAGTTGCCAGTTTTGCTGGTGCGTAAGCGCCTGCATAAAGGCGTCGGGAACGGCCACCGACACGTTGAAGTTGTTCCAGCGCCCCGGTGTGCGCTTGGCGCCTATGAATTCAAAAATATCGGGATGGTCAATGCGCAGCACGCCCATCTGGGCGCCCCGGCGCGCGCCAGCGCTCTCGACCGTGGCGCAGGAGTGGTCAAACACATTGATGTAGCTGCACGGCCCCGAGGCCATGGACGCCGTGCCCTTGACTTCGGCCCCGCGCGGGCGAATGCGCGAAAAATCGTAGCCCACGCCGCCACCGCGGCGCATGGTCTCGGCCGCCTCGCGCAGCGCCTCGTAAATGCCGGGGTAGCCTTCTGCATCGATGCCCTGAATGCAGTCGCCCACGGGCTGCACAAAGCAGTTGATCAGCGTGGCCTGGATGGAGGTGCCGGCCGCACTCATGATGCGCCCAGCGCCAATGGCACCGTCGCGCAGATTGTGCAAAAACAAGGCCTCAAACTTGGCTTGCTGGGCCGGTTTTTCGACCGATGCCAACGCCTTGGCCACGCGGCGCAGCACGTCGTCGGCGCTGGTTTCGCCGGGTTTGAGGTATTTCTCGCGCAGCACGTCGTCGCAAATGGTTTGCGGTGGCAGCGCGGCGGCCAAGAGGCTGGGGAGTTTGGCGTTCATGCGGCGACTCCGTGCACGTGGGCATGCTCTGGGGCGCTCAGATACGCTGGCACTTGGGCGCCAATGAGCCACCGCATCAGCTCGGCGGCGCTGCGGATCTGGTCGCCAAACGGCAGGGCGCCTGCGCCCCGAAAGAACAGACCTTTGTGCACATTGCCGTCCATGGCGTGGCCGAGTTGCTGGTCGATGCAAAACTGGCCGATGCTGGCGTCGCCGTCGCGCAGGCCGCAATGGGCCAGGCAGTCAAAAGACATATTGCATTTCTTTTTCAGGTGGGCTGCAGCTTTGAGCTGGGGCTCGATGCGCAGGTATTTGTTGAGCCAGGGCGTGCGCACCGCGCGCGCGGGCAGGCCCGACACGCTGATAAATTCCACCACGTCTTGCGGCTTGGCCTGGGCCAGCACCTGCTTGAAGGCGGGCGCGGCGTCGCATTCCTGGGTTACGGCAAAGGCGGTGCCCAGTTGCACCGCCGAGGCGCCTAGCGCCTGCAAGCGCGCAATGTCGGCCTGGCACGAAATGCCGCCCGCCGCAATCAGCGGAATGCGGCCTTCAATGCCTGCGGCCCTGAAAAACGCCAGTACGGCGGGAATGGCCACCTCGAAGTCAAAACGCGGGTCTGCCAGGTCGCCCACGTTGGATGCGCCCAAATGGCCCCCGGCCAAGCGTGGGTGTTCGATCACCACCGCGTCGGGCAGACGGCCGCGCTTTTCCCATTTGCGCACCAGCAGCTGCACGCCCCGGGCGTCCGACAGGATGGGAATGAGGGCGGTGTTGGGAAAGTCGCGCGCCAGCTCGGGCAAGTCCAGCGGCAAACCGGCGCCCACCACCAGCGCGTCAGCGCCGCTTTCCAGCGCCTGGCGCACGTAGCCGGTGTAAAGGCTGAGCGCCTTCATCACGTTGACGGCGATGACGCCGTGGCCCTGCGCCAGCTTGCGGGCGCGCTGGATTTCGCGGTCCAGCGCCACCAAGTTGGCCGCGTCGATGGTCTCTTTCGCGTCAAGCTCTTTGTCTAAGTGAGCGGTTTTTTCCATCAAATCCGGGTGCAGGCGGCGCAAATCGACCGATGAGACGGTGCCAAAGCCGCCCTGGCGCGCCACTGCGCCGGCCAAGCCGCCAGCGGACACGCCCACGCCCATGCCGCCTTGCACCACGGGAACGAGGGTTTTGCCCCGCAGGTTCCAGGTGTTCAGTCCCGCCGCCGCGCACAGGTCGAGCAAACCTGCCACGACCTTGTCTTTATCCACAACACAGTGTTCCATCTTGTTCCATAGAAACGGCCCGAAGGGCCCTACGGAGACGAAGGTTATGGCAGAACGCGCCTGCGCAATGCGACTGGCTCGCATTGCGACCGGGCAAATGGGGGCGGCTTGATCCCGGTCAAACGGGACGAAAAAATCGCGCCTAGATGGGCACGCCCACCAGGTCGTGGCCTTCGGTGCCGACAATCCGGGCGCGGGTGAATTCACCTACCTTGAGGGTTTTGCTGATCTTCTCGGGCGGCAACAGGCGTACCACGCCGTCGATCTCGGGCGCGTCGGCATAGGAGCGGCCCACAGCGCCTTTTTTGCCCAGCGAGGGGGCCGAATCCACCAGCACCTGCATGGTGGCGCCTACGCGCCGGCGCAGGCGCTGGGCGGACACATCTTCGGCCACGGCCATAAAGCGCGAGCGGCGCTCTTCGCGCAGCTCCAGCGGCAGCATGCCCGGCAGGTCGTTGGCGGTGGCACCTTCTACAGCGCTGTACGCAAAGCAGCCGGCGCGGTCAATCTGCGCTTCGCGCACAAAGTCCAGCAGGTGGGCAAATTCTTCTTCGGTCTCGCCTGGGAATCCGGCAATAAAGGTGCTGCGCACCACCAGTTCGGGGCAGGCGGCGCGCCAGGAGGCGATGCGCTCGAGGTTTTTTTCTCCGCTGGCCGGGCGCTTCATGCGCTTGAGCACGTCCGGGTGGCTGTGTTGCAGCGGAATGTCCAGGTAGGGCAACACCTTGCCTGCGGCCATCAACGGCACGATCTCGTCCACGCTGGGGTAGGGATACACATAGTGCAGGCGCACCCAGGCGCCATAGGGCGCGGCAATTTCGCCCAGCGCCGCCACCAGGTCCACCATGCGGGTCTTGACCGGCTTGCCGTCCCAAAAACCAGTGCGGTACTTGACGTCCACGCCGTAAGCAGAAGTATCCTGGCTGATCACAAGCAGTTCTTTGACGCCGCCTTCAAACAGTGCGCGCGCCTCATTGAGCACATCGCCAATCGGGCGCGACACCAGGTCGCCCCGCATAGACGGGATGATGCAAAAGGTGCAACGGTGGTTGCAGCCTTCGCTGATTTTCAGATAGGCGTAATGGCGCGGCGTGAGCTTGAGCCCGGCCACACCAAAAGACTGCGGCACCAGGTCCAGAAACGGGTCGTGGGGCTTGGGCAAGTTCAGGTGGACGGCGTCCATCACCTCCTGGGTGGCGTGCGGGCCTGTGACGGCCAGCACCTTGGGGTGCATCTGGCGCACCATGTTGTTGCCCTGCGCGTCTGATTTGGCGCCTAGGCAGCCGGTGACGATGACCCGGCCGTTCTCGGCCAGCGCCTCACCGATGGTGTCAAGGCTTTCGCGCACCGCGTCGTCAATGAAGCCACATGTGTTGACGATGACCAGGTCGGCGCCCTGGAAGGTTTTGGATGTCTGGTAACCCTCGGCGCTGAGCTGGGTGAGGATGAGCTCGGAGTCGGTCAGGGCTTTGGGGCAGCCCAGGCTGACAAAGCCCACTTTGGGTGCGGGTTTGGCAGGAGCTGAGGTGGCTAAAGGGGCGATTACGTCGTTCATCAGGGGTCTGTGTACAAAAAGAAAGGGCTAGGCGGCGGCTGCCGCCCGAGGCCGCGCGGGCCCGGCGCTGTTAGCGCTTGATGCCAAAAGTGCCCAAAAACTGTTCAGTCTGCTTTTGCATTTGTTCTTGCATCTGGGTGAACACGGTGGTTCCCAGCACATTGGGCACCAGCGGCACTTGCAGGTCCATCAGGGTCTGGATATTTTTCTCAATGTAGCCGCCCATCAACCCCTGCATGGCGTGGCCATAGAAGCGGATGATGTTGGAGAGCACCGGCACGGTAAACATGGGCGAGCCATTGGCCTCTTCTTCCAGAATGATTTGCAGCAAGATGCTGCGCGTCAGGTTTTCGGACGTTTTGGCGTCTACCACTGCAAACACCTCGTGCTGCATGACCAACTGCTTGATCTCGGCCAGCGTGATGTAGGTCGAGGTGTGCGTGTCGTAGAGCCGGCGGTTGGGGTACTTTTTGATCACCCGGTCGGGTAAATTGGAAGCGGCTTCGGGCTTGGCGTCAGGTTTGGCAGCAGATTTTTGGGGCATGGGCGCAGGGAGTGTCAGGGGGTTGCGCTCAAAGAGCGGACGCGGGGCGTGGGGCGCATTGTAGGGAAGTGCACTAATCCCGGGGTTTGGAGCGCAATTGCTTGGTGCTGGAGCGCTGGCTTTTGGATTTCAGGCGCCGCTGTTTGGATGCGTAGGTGGGTTTTGTGGCGCGGCGCGGCTTTTGGGGTGTGGCCACGCTGTTGACCCAATCGAGCAGGCGGGCAAAGGCGTCCTGCCGGTTTTGCTCTTGCGTGCGGTGGCTTTGGGCCTTGAGAATGAACACGCCTTCACTGGTGAGGCGGCTGTCGGGCAGGGCCAGCAGGCGCTCTTTGATCTCGTCAGGCAGGCTCGACGCCAGCACGTCAAAGCGCAGATGAATGGCGCTGGAGACCTTGTTGACGTTTTGTCCGCCCGCGCCTTGCGCACGGATGGCGCTGACCTCGACTTCGGACTCGGCAATGGCGATCACTTTTGCCATGCGAGGGGCTGGGGTGCAGTTAAACTGCGAAGAAGTCGTATCAACACTGCAAAGGAGATCATCATGGCAAAAGGTCAGCAAAAAACCAATAAAGAAACAAAGAAGCCCAAGAAGGATACGTCACCGCCCAAACCCCTGGCCGGTGGCGAGCCGCCGGTGCGCGCCACCATCACCACCACGGTGATTCCACGCGGCAAGATCAAGACCAAATAAGGTTTTCCGGTATACCGCAAAAAAGCGCACTTGAGGGTGCGCTTTTTTTATGCCTGCGCAATGCTTTGCGTTGATGCGGGCGCCTGAGCAGCTTTTTTAGCCAGCGCAGGCTGCAAAGCCGTCAGGCAGACAGTTGCGCCAGCACTTCGGCGTGCAGGGGCGGCTGGCAGCCAGCGCGGGTGCAGTTGATGGCGGCGGCGCACATGGCTTGGCGCAGGGTGGCGTCCACGCGCTGCGCGGCCCCTGAGGGCTGCAACGCCCAGTCGGCCACGCAGTTGCCCCAAAAGGTGTCGCCCGCGCCCACGCTGTCCACCAGCGTGACGGCGGGCACATCTTGCTGCGCACTGTGGCCGTCCACCCATAGATAAGCGCCTTGCGCACCAAACGTCAAGGCAATGCGGCTGCAGCCTTGGGCGGCGAATTGTTTGGCAATGGTCGCAGCGTTCGCGCGCGACGGGGCGGCAAAGCCCAATAGTTCAAGGTCGTCGTCGCTGGCCTTGATCCAGTCAGCCAGGGCCGCTACCTGCTGCACCGCAGCTACATAGGCGGCCAGATCGGCAGCCAGCTTGGGCCGCAAGTTGACGTCAACGCTGATCTTCCAGCCCAGCGCCTTGGCGCCGTGCAACACCGCAAGCACTTTGTCGTGTTCGGGCGGCACCAAAAGCAGCGAGCCGGTATGCAGCACGCCGGGTGCGCTGCCCGCCAATTGGGCCAAGATCTCCTCTGGTGTGTAGTCACGGTCGGCAATGCCTTCGCGGTAGAAGCCGTAGCTGGGCTGGCCATTGGTAATTTGCACCACAGCCAAAGACGTGGGCAGGCGGCTGGCCTGACGGCTGGTTTGCACGCCGTCACGCTCCAGTTGGGCGCGCATTTGCAGGCCAAACTGGTCGGTGGACAGCGGGTTCAGAAAGCTGACGGAGCCGCCGCGCAAAGCAGCGGCGCGCGCCATGTTGAAAGGGCTGCCGCCCATGAAAGGGCGCAGGCTGCCGTCGGGCTGCGCCACGCAGTCCATCAAGGCCTCGCCTAAAACCAGAATGCGCATGGGGTGGCCTTGGGGGTGCTTATTTTTTCAGCAGGTGCTGGCGGCGGATCACGTCGATCCAGACAGCGATGATGACGACGGCGCCAATCGCCATCATTTGCTTGAACTGCGAGATTTCCATCAGGTTCATGCCGTTGCGGATCATGGTGATCAGCACCGCACCCAAGAGGCTGCCCCAGATGCTGCCGCGCCCGCCAAACAGCGAGGTGCCGCCCAAAATCACGGCGGCAATCGCGTCGAGCTCAAACATTTGCGCCATCTTGCCGCTCGAAGAGTCCATGCGCGCCATCAGCACCACGGCGCCCAGGGCGCAGCTCAGGCCCGAGACCACGTACACGCCGAGCTTGTACCAACGGATGTTGATACCGACCTGGCGCGCACCCATCTCGTTGGAGCCCATGGCATAGACGTAACGACCCAGCTTGGTGCTGGAGAGCACAAAAGCCATCACTACAAAATAGAGGCCGGTAATCCAGATGGGCATGGGCACGCCGAGCAGCTCGCCGTAGCCAATAAAGGGCAGGGGGTCGGGCATGCCGGAGTTATCGAAGCCACCGGTGGCGTCAAACGCCAGGCCACGCCACAGGGTCAGTCCGCCCAGGGTCACGATAAAAGAGGGGATGCCCACAAAGGCCACCAGATAGCCGTTGAACACCCCTACCGCAGCACCAATGGCCAGCGCGGCCACAATGGCGGCGTAGGGGTTGACGCCGAGTTTGATCATCAAATGACCGGCAATGGCGCCGGCCAGCGCGGTCAGCGCGCCCACGGCCAGGTCAACACCGCCAGTGAGAATGACAAAGGTTTGCCCGCCAGCGAGCAACGCAATCACCGAACCTTGTACCAGGATGTTCGACAAATTGCCGGTGGTCAGGAAGTAGGGGGAGGCCACGGTAAGCAGCGCGCCCAGGACCAGCACGGCTACCAATGCGCCATACCATTCTTGTCGGGTGAGGGACTTCATGAAAACGGTTCCTAATTACGAAAAACGAACGACCACCAGCAATTGCGTCGCTGGCGGTCGCCTTGTCCACCCTCAGGCCTGCACACGCAAGCCGCTGGGTGGCACGGGGGATTTACTTCACTTTCATGAACTGGCCCACGCCAGAGTCTTTGGCGAACTGGTCCACATTGGACGGCAGCACCAGGAAAGAACCTGTGTCGATGCGTGCCTCAACAGCCTTGCCTTCAGCAGCAGCAATGGCGGTTTCCACACCCACTTGACCAATTTTGGCCAGCATTTGCGCGGCGTTGGCGGACTGCCAGCCTTGCTTCATCATGTCCAGGCCACCAGGAGAGCCGTCAAAACCAGCGATCTTCACGTCGCCGGCTTTTTTGCCCGCCGCCATCAAAGCAGCCTTGGCGCCCAAAGCACCGCCGTCCCATGCGCAGGCAATGAGCTTGGCGGTGGGGTTGGCGCGCATGGCGGTTTCCACGCCGTTTTGGGCCATGGTTTGGTCCCAAGTGGTGGGGACTTCAACGATCTTGACGTTCTTGCGTCCGGCGTTCAAGCCGTCCACGAAGCCTTTTTTGCGCTCTTGGCCGGTGGATTGGCCCAGGTCGCCGGTCACGTAGATCACGGTGTCGCCGTCTTTGATCTGCTCAGCAGCCCACTTGCCTTGCACTTTTGCCGCTGCGATGTTGTCGGTTGCCACGTACGAAGTGATCTTGGCGCCGGTGATGCCGGTGTCCACAGCCACGACCTTGATGCCAGCGGCCAGGGCCTTGTTGATAGCGGGGGCGATACCTGCGCTGTCCACGGGGGCGATGGCGATAGCGTTGACCTTGCGGGTGATCATGTCTTCAACGATGGCGAGCTGCTTGGACAGTTCGCCTTTTTCAGCCGCGAGTTCAATGAACTTGACGCCGGCTTTGGTGCCTGCTTTTTTGGCGCCGCCGTTGATCAGGGTCCAGCCTTCGTTGGTGTTGCCGTTGGTGATGTAGGCAACGGTGGTTTCAGCCATTGCGCTGGCCATCAGGCCGGCAGCTGCCATTGCAATTGCCAGGCGGCCGATTGTGCGTTTCATGTTCATAACAGTGTCTCCGTTGTGGTTGGGATAGCCGCACAGATGAACCTGTTGCGTGCTGGGATCGAATTAAACCAGAATTTTGACTAAATAAATCTAGGGGTTTTACTAATACGAAATTCGCGAAATTTGTGGCATGCTTGTGCCCAAATAGCTGTTTTGAGTCCCTGAACGCCTGTTTTTTAGCCCTTTTTCGCCGGTCCGGCCTGTTTTTGAACCTGTAAACCAAACTGTATGACCTCTAAGCAACCCGTGCTGCAAATCAGCGGCATTACCAAACACTACGGTGGCGTCAAAGCCCTGACCGATGCCCATTTCAGCCTGCAGCCCGGGGAACACGCCGCCATCGTGGGCGACAACGGCGCGGGCAAAAGCACTTTTGTGCGCCTGATTACCGGCGTGGAGCAGCCCAACCAGGGCGACATCCTGCTCGACGGCCAAAAAGTGAGCTTTCGCTCGCCGCTCGACGCCCGCGACCAGGGCATTGAGACTGTCTACCAAACCCTGGCACTGGCCGAAGACCTGGACGTGCCGGCCAACATCTTTTTGGGCCGTGAACTCACGCGCCTGAACCTGGGACCGCTGTCCATCCTGAACCACAAGGCCATGCGCGAGCAATCCACGCAAATGCTTTCCACCACCGGCGTCAAGATCCAGGACATGTCCGAGAGCCTGCGCGGCATGTCCGGCGGCCAACGCCAATGCGTGGCGATTGCGCGCGCGGCCGGCTTTGCCAAGAAACTCATCATCCTGGATGAGCCCACGGCTGCCCTGGGCGTGGCCGAGACGGCTCGGGTAGAGCAAATCATCAAGGGACTGAAAACCCAGGGCGTGCCGCTGATCATCATCAGCCACAACCTGCGCCAGGTGTTTGACCTGGTAGACCGCATCTGGGTGTTCCGCCAAGGCCGCATCATTTGCAGCCGCCCCACCAAGGACACCAACCCCGAAGAAATCGTGGGCCTGATTACTGGCGCCATAGACCCGGCCAAGTTCCGCGAAGAAGAGGCGCTCACATGCTAAAAGGAATTGACCCCCTGTTGACGCCCGAGTTGCTGATGCACCTGTCTGCCATGGGCCATGGCGAATGGGTGGCGGTGGTGGACGCCAACTTCACAGCCGATTTTCTGAGCCACGGCAAGCCCGTGGTGCGCCTGCCGGGCAACAGCCTGGCGCGCGTGAGCCAGGCCGTGTTGTCGGTGATTCCGTTGGCTGAAGACGTGGCCCAGCCCGCCGCCTACATGCGCGTGTGCCACCAAGATGCCAGCCACCGCACTGCCGCGCACCAGGCGGTAGTGGACTGTCTGGGCAAAGAAGGCGTGCCCGAGCAACGCGTGGAAGGCGTGGAGCGCTTTGCCTTTTATGACAAGATCAAAGGCGCCAGCCTGATCGTGCAAAGTGGAGAAGCCACCGCCTATGGCAACGCTATGTTTTGCAAGGGCGTGATCCTGAACTAAAGCGACGCACCGCTACCGTTTATTGAAAGACCTTTTGTGGACATTTACCTCGACAGCGCCGACATAAGCCAATGGGCTTTGCCCGTCGGCTGCCCCCCTGCGGTGGGCGTGACCACCAACCCGAGCCTGGTGTTCCAAGCCGGTTTGAGCGTCACCCTCGCGACGTACCAGCATCTGGTGGACGCCGCAGGTGCGTACGGCATGGCGCACTTGATGGTGCAACTTCCCAGTGCCGATGTGGCGCAGGCCCGGGCCTGGGTAGGCGCTTTGCAAGAGCGCGCCGCCAAAGAGGGCGTGCAACTCACTGTCAAGCTGCCGTGCCAGGCGGCGTGGCTGGCCTGCATCCAGGCGGTGCAGGCGATGGACCAGGCGGTGTTGCTGACCGGCCTGTCCAACCCTGTGCAATTGCTGTGGGCGCAGTCGGTGGGCGCGGACTATGTGGCGCCCTATGTGGGGCGGCTTGCCGCCGACACCGCTAACGGCGGGCGCGACGTTTGGGCGCTGATGCAGGCCTGCGTCGTGGCGCAAAACAGCGCAGGTGCCAGGCCCGGCCCCAAGCTGCTGGCCGCGAGCATCAAGTCGCCGGACGTGCTCTCGCGCCTGATCGGCCTGGGCGCTGCGGCCGTGACGTTGCCTCCGGCCAGCCTGATAGCCTGGTCGCAAGACCATATTGCCGACGCAGCGGTGGCGCAATTTGAGCGCGACATTGCTGCAAGCTTGGCGCTGGGCTGACCAAAAAGCGCTTTGCGCACCTGCGCGGGAGCGGGCGCCGGGCCACCCTGCGATACTTGGGCCATGCAACTTCAAGAGATTCTTTACAGCCAGGGCTTTGGCACCCGGCGCGTCTGCGCTGGCCTGATTCAGCAAGGTTTGGTGCAGGTGTATGGCGCAGGTTTGGGCGAAGGCCAGGGCGCTGCGCCCGTTGTCTGCAAGGAAGCCAGCGCCGAATTTGAGGCCACCGGGCTGCGCTTTCGGGTGCAAGGCGCGGACTGGCCGTATTTCGAGAAAGCCTATGTCTTGCTGAACAAGCCCGCAGGCACCGAGTGTTCGCAAAAACCGTCCACTTACCCCAGCATTTACACCTTGCTGCCTTCGCCACTGCGGCTGCGGCCGCAAAAGGCGGCGGTGCAAGGCGTGCAGGCGGTGGGGCGCCTAGACCAGGACACCACCGGCATGCTGCTGCTTACCGACGACGGCAAATTCATCCACCGCATGAGCTCGCCGCGCCACCATGTGCCCAAGGTGTACGAGGTGACGGTCAAACACCCGCTGGACGCGCGCCAGGTAGACCTGCTGCTCAGCGGTGTGGTGCTGGACGACGACCCCAAGCCGGTGCGCGCGGCGGCCTGCGAAGCCGTGTCCGAGTTCCATTTGCGCCTCACGCTCACCGAAGGTAAATACCACCAGGTCAAGCGCATGGTCGCGGCGGTCAGTAACCGGGTAGAGGCCTTGAGCCGCTCCCAAATCGGTGGCCTGGCCTTGCCCGCAGACTTGGCACCAGGCCAATGGCGTTGGCTGGACGCGGCCGATCTGGCGCTGGTATCGGGCTGAACCAGGCCTCGATATTGCCCGTCGCCCGACTTGGTGCGAGGGATAACCCGCAGCCCACGGCTACACTTGACTGGTGCATTTTTGGCACGAACTTTGTGAATTAGGGACTTTGTGATCTGTTTGAACCGTCTTTTGTCTATTGCGTCCCTGGTTTTGTGCGTGGGGGCCGGTGCCGCGGAGGCTCCGCCGCCGCTCTTTGTGCTCAATTCGCAAGACGCCAGCGTCAGCGTCATCGACACGCTTACCTGGAAAGAGACCCAGCGCTTTCACACTGGCAAAGAGCCGCACCACTTGTACCTGACGCCGGACGAAAAGTCGCTCGTGATTGCCAATGCGCTGGGCGACTCGCTCTTGTTTGTTGACCCCAAGACGGCAGCCGTGCAGCGCACGGTGCGCGGCATTTTGGACCCCTACCAACTGCGTTTTTCGCCCGACATGAAGTGGCTGGTGATTGTGGGCAACCGGCTCAACCACGTGGATTTGTACCGCTGGAACGGCAGTGAGCCTATCCTGTCCAAGCGCATCCCTACCGGCAAAACACCCAGCCACGTCTGGATTGACAGCAAAAGCACCACGGCGTACGCCAGCATGCAAGAAAGCGACGAACTGATCGCCATTGACCTGGCGACTGAGACTGTCAAATGGCGCACCAAAACCGGCTCCTTGCCCGCCGACGTGTTTGGCACGCCCGACGACAAGCTGCTCTTGGTCGGCATGACCGGCGGCACCGGCGTGGAGGTGTATGACGTCAGCGCCGCCGCTCCTAAATTGGTCAAAACCGTTCCCACCGGTGCTGCGGCGCACGCCTTTCGCAGCATGGGCGACAAGCGCCACGTGCTGGTGAGCAACCGGGTGGCCAACACCATCAGCAAGATCGATTTCCAGACCTTGACCGTGGTGGACCAGTTTGTGGCGCCCGGTGGCCCGGACTGCATGGATTTGTCAGCCGACGGTCGCTACATTTATGTGGCTTCGCGCTGGATCAAGAAGCTCACGGTGATCGACACCACCACGCACAAGGTGGTGCGCCAGGTATCTGTGGGCAAGTCGCCCCACGGCGTTTGGACGCTGGACCACGCGCCACGCTAAACCCTTTTTTGCGCCAAGAGCTGCCATGTCTTTAAGCCCCCGCCACACCCTGCGCTGGGCGCTGGTGTGCGCGGTGCTGGCCTGGGTAGATCCCGCCCAAAGCGCCAACCCGCCCGCAGCGCAATGCAGCAAACCGCTGTACTTGACCTTTGACACGGGCCACATGGAAGTGGCACCCCTGATCGCCGACGTTTTGGCCCGCCACCAGGTCAAAGTGACATTTTTTGCCGCCAACGAGGCCACCAAAACCGGTGACGGCAGCCTGGGCGAGCACTGGGCGCCATGGTGGCGCGAGCGCGCCCGCGAGGGCCATGCGTTTGCCTCCCACACGTTTGACCACGTCTATTGGCGCGCTGACGCCACCAAGGGCAGCGCGCCCCAGTTCCGCATGCAAGCCACGGCAGGCGCGGCGGCGGGCAAATTAAGCACCTTGACCGCAGCACAGTATTGCGCGCAAATCAAACAATCCGCGGACCGCCTGCAGGTGCTGACACAGCACCCCACGCTGCCCTTGTTTCGGGCGCCCGGCGGCAAAACATCGCCTGCGCTGCTGGCGGCGGCCCGGTCGTGCGGCTACGCCCATGTGGCCTGGGCCGACGCCGGGTTCATGGGCGACGAGCTGCCCAGCGACAAGTTTCCGAACGATGTCTTGCTGAACAAGGCCTTGCGCGATGTGCGCAGCGGCGACATTTTGATGGCGCACCTGGGCATCTGGTCGCGCAAAGACCCGTGGGCGCCTGCGGTGCTGGAGCCCCTGATCGTGGGTTTGCAGGCCAAGGGCTTTTGCTTTGAAACCCTGCGCAACCACCCGGCCTACCAGCGCTGGATCGCGCAGCACAAGGAATAGGCCAGACCATGGACACGCTGATCGAGTTGTTTTCCCAGGCCCAAGGCTGGTTGTTTGAGGCGCTGGTTCAACCTGCCATGTTTGCGCTGGGTGTGGCGGGGTTTTTGGACCAAGGCTACGTCGGCACGGGCTGGTTTTTGGTCGGGCTCTTGCAGTTGGCGCTGATGCTGCTGGTGATCGGGCCGCTGGAGCGCTGGCGCCCGGTGGAAGTGGTGAACGACCGCGCCACGGTGCGCACGGACATGCTGTACACGCTGATCCACCGCCTGGGTTTGTTCCGGTTGGTGCTGTTTTTTACCTTGGACCCGGTGGTCGACAGCGCCATGGGCGTGCTGCGCGTTCACGGTCTGCCCACGCTGCAGCTTGACGATTTGTGGCCGGGTGTGACGGACAGCCCGTGGGTCAGCGTGTTGATTTACCTGGTGGTGTTTGATTTTCTGAACTACTGGTTTCACCGCGCGCAGCACCAGTTTGGCTGGTGGTGGCAACTGCACGCGCTGCACCACGCCCAGCGCCAGATGACGATGTGGAGCGACAACCGCAACCACTTGCTGGACGATGTGCTGCGCGACTTGTTTTTCGCGGTCGCCGCGCTGGCCATTGGCGTGGCACCGGGGCAGTTTGTGGCTATCGTCGCCTTTGCGCAGCTCAGCGAAAGCCTGCAGCACGCCAATCTGCGCCTGTGGTTTGGCGCTTGGGGCGAGCGGCTGTTCATCAGCCCGCGCTTTCACCGGCTGCACCACGGCATTGGCATTGGCCACGAAAGCCGTCCTGCAGGCCAGATAGACGCGCCCGCCGTACTCGGCGGACACAATTTTGGCGTGTTGTTCCCCTGGTGGGACATGCTTTTTGGCACCGCCGATTTCACGCTGCAATTTGCCCCCACCGGCGTGCGCAACCAAGTAGAGCAGGGCGTTGACTACGGGCGCGGTTTTTGGGCGCAACAGTGGCGCGGCGTGCAGCGTCTGTGGACGCGGCCATGAAGCTCCTGGTTTCATCCTTTTGGCGAGCGGCGGCCTATTGCCTGCATCCGCGTGTCATCGTGCTGTCTTTGGTGCCGGTGTTGGTGCTGATGGGCACCAGCGCCGTCTTGGCGCACTTCTATTGGCAAGACGCGACTGTAGCGCTGGCGGCGTTTTTGGATTCCTCGGTGGTGCTCAACACGGTCTGGGCCTGGCTGGACGCCGTGGGCCTGGGTGGCGTTAAAAGCATGCTCGCGCCGCTGCTGTTGATCGTGGTGGTGACGCCGTTGATGGTGGTGGCGACGCTAATCTTGGTGTCGCTGCTGATGACGCCGGCGCTGGTAAAGCTGGTGGCCCAGCGGCGCTTCCCCACGCTGGAGCGGCGCCACGGCGCGTCTTTTCTGGCAAGTGCGGGCTGGGCGCTGGGTTCGTCTTTGTTGGCCTTGGCGGCCATGGTGGTGTCGATGCCGATGTGGATCGTGCCGCCTCTGGTGCTGGTGCTGCCGCCGCTGATCTGGGGCTGGTTGACCAGCCGCGTCATGGCGTTTGACGCCCTGGCGGCGCACGCCAGCGACGCTGAGCGGCGCACTTTGCTGCAAACCCATCGCAAAAGCCTTCTGGCCATGGGCCTGGTGGTAGGTTTGCTGGGCGCGGCACCGAGTTTGTTGTGGTCCGTGGGCTTGATGGCTATCGCAATGGCGCCTCTGCTGGTGCCGCTGTCGATTTGGGTCTACACCCTGATTTTTGTTTTTTCGTCGCTCTGGTTTGTGCATTTTTGCCTGGAGGCGGTGCAGGCGCTGAGGGACGGGGAGCGCGCTGCCAACGCGCGCTCTGACTTGGTTATCGATGCCGAAGCTGTCGCACAGGCGCCAAACCCGCCCGGCATGCCCATGGGAAACCTATGAACTTTGGCCTGATCATCATTGGCGACGAAATCCTCTCAGGCAAGCGCGCCGACAAGCATTTGGCCCAGGCCATCAGCATTCTGGGCGCGCGGGGCCTGCAGGTGGCCTATGCCCACTATGTAGGCGACGACCCGCAGCGCATCACCGCCATGCTGGCCCAGGCTTTTGCCAGCGGCGACACCGTATTTTCGTTTGGCGGCATCGGCGCTACCCCCGACGACCACACCCGCCAGTGCGCGGCCCGTGCACTGGGCTGCGAGCTGGTGCTCCAACCGCAAGCGCGCGACCTGATTTGGGAACGCATGCGCGACGTGGCCCTGGAAACGGGCCAGGCCTTTGAGCCCGAGCGCGACGACAACCGCCACCGCCTGAACATGGGTATGTTTCCGGCAGGCGCCGCCATCATTCCCAACCCCTACAACAAAATTCCCGGTTTTCGCTGCGCTGGCGCGCAGGGTGGGGCGGTGCACTTTGTACCAGGATTCCCGGTCATGGCCTGGCCAATGGTCGAGTGGGTGCTGGACACGCATTACGCACATTGCTTCAACCGCACGGCCTGGCTAGAAAAGTCCGTGATCGTGATGGGCGCCATGGAGGCCACGCTCACGCCGTTGATGGAGCAGCTCGAGCGCACCCACGCGGTCAAAGTCTTCAGCCTGCCCAGCGTGGACCACCCACTTTATGGGCGCCATATCGAACTCGGCGTCAAAGGCGAGGCGCTCGTGGTTGATGCCGCCTTTGCCGACCTGGTGCGTGGCCTGAACAGCTTTGGATGCACACTAGGCCCCGAATTGGTGCGGTCCTCGATTTAGTAGCCCTCTTGCTTGGATTTTTGCACCGTATTGGTGCTAATAAATTTTGCCTTTTGCGCCGGCAAGGCATGTTTGACAGGTCGAATCGCAAAAATGCGCCGTCTCAGGGCAAAATGGGGGTGGATTGAGCAAATCCTTGCGCTTGCAGTTTTTTGGCATAAAAGCTGCAAGGAATTTGACGCAACACTTTTTACAACCGTGCAACAGGAGTATTTGATGGCCAAGACCGTCGCAGATGTGATGAAGATGGTGAAAGACAACGAAGTCAAGTTTGTTGACTTCCGCTTCACCGACACCCGTGGTAAAGAGCAGCACGTCAGCGTGCCCATCTCTCATTTTGACGAAGACAAGTTCACATCCGGCCACGCCTTTGACGGCTCGTCGATCGCCGGCTGGAAGGGTATTGAAGCTTCGGACATGCAACTCATGCCCGACCCCAATACCGCCAACATTGACCCCTTCTTCGAAGAAACCACCCTGTTTTTGAGCTGCGACGTGGTCGAGCCCAGCGACGGCAAGGCCTACGACCGCGACCCGCGTTCGATCGCCAAGCGCGCCGAGGCCTACCTCAAGTCCTCCGGCATTGGCGACACGGCCTACTTCGGCCCCGAGCCAGAATTTTTCATCTTTGATGATGTGCGCTGGAACACCGACATGTCGGGCACCTTTTTCAAGATCGACGAAGGCGAAGCTCCCTGGAATTCGGGTACCAAAATGGACGGCGGCAACAAAGGCCACCGCCCCACCGTCAAGGGCGGCTACTTTCCCGTGCCACCCGTGGACAGCACGCAAGACATGCGCGCTGAAATGTCCCTGATTCTCGAATCCTTGGGCATCCCGGTTGAAGTGTTCCACCACGAAGTCGCTGGCGCTGGCCAAAACGAAATCGGCACCCGCTTTAGCACCTTGGTAGAGCGCGCCGACTGGACCCAAGTCCTGAAGTACGTGGTGCAAAACGTTGCGCATTCCTATGGCAAGACGGCTACTTTCATGCCCAAACCCATCGTTGGCGACAACGGCTCGGGCATGCACGTCCACCAGTCCATCTGGAAAGACGGCAAAAACCTGTTCGCTGGTGACGGTTACGCCGGTTTGTCTGAGTTCGCCCTGTACTACATCGGCGGCATCATCAAGCACGCACGCGCCCTGAACGCCATCACCAACCCCGGCACCAACAGCTACAAGCGCCTGGTCCCTGGTTATGAGGCACCGGTCAAGCTGGCCTACTCGGCACGCAACCGCTCGGCGTCGATCCGCATTCCGTTTGTGGCCAACCCCAAGGGCCGCCGCATCGAAGCGCGTTTCCCCGATCCATTGATGAACCCCTACTTGGGCTTTGCCGCCCTGATGATGGCCGGTCTGGACGGCGTGGAAAACAAAATTCACCCCGGCGAAGCTGCCACCAAAGACCTGTACCACCTGCCGCCCGAAGAGGACGCATTGGTGCCAACCGTCTGCCACAGCCTGGACCAGGCCCTGGACTGCCTGAACGCGGACCGCGCCTTCCTGACCAAGGGCGGCGTGTTCACCGACAGCATGCTCGACGCTTACATTGAACTCAAAATGGGTGAAGTCACACGCTTGCGCATGGCGACCCACCCCATCGAGTTTGATATGTATTACTCGCTGTAATTGCTCGTCTTTTTGTGCACCGTTCTACCTCGCGCAGCCTTTGCGTGGGGTAGCATCACAGCACAAGGATCGCTAGAAAAAGACGGCCTTGGCCGTCTTTTTTTCATTTCAGGGATGTACGCAATGTTGAAACTGTTGTTGGCGCTAACGGTAGGGGTGTCGTTGTGGAATGTCGCGGCGCGGGCCCAGGATAAGGTCTACCGTTGTGGCAACGAATACACCAATATGCCCACGCCCGCGAACAGCGCCAAGTGCACTTTGATAACCCAGGGCAATGTGACCGTTGTGCCCGCCGTCAAAACACCACCAACTGCGCCACAGGCACCGGCAGTGCGGTCTGACGCCCAGCGCAGCAAAGACGCTGATGCGCGCTTCATTTTGGAAAATGAATTGAAGAAAGCAGAAGCGCGACAATCCGAATTGCGCAAGGAATACAACAACGGCGAGCCTGAAAAAATGGGCGCCGAAGCCCGCAATTACCAAAAATACCTTGATCGGGTTGCCGAGATGAAATCCAATATCCAACGCAACGAGGCAGACATTGCCAGCCTACGGCGTGAAATAGCACGGCTTGCACCGGCCGTGACACGCTGATTTGCCCATGGAGCCTGCCGTGAAATTCCAACCCTTTGACCTGCTTGCCAGCTTGATTGCCGTAGTGCGCGCTGATTCTGTGGTGGTGTTTTCTAACGCGGCGTTAGAGGACAGCTTGGGCATCTCGCGCCGCGCCATTGTGGGCTCGCGCTTGTCCGATGTGTTCAGCGATCCCAGCGCCTTGCGAGAAGCGATTGCTGGGGCCACCAAAAACGCCTTTGCCGCGATGCGTTACGACGCATTTTTGCGTCGCGTCGGGATGGATTCCCTTCCGGTGCATGTGATCGTGACCGACGCCGAAGACGGCCAGCATTACGTGGTGGAACTCGTGCCCCTGGAGCAGCAAACCCGCCAGGACCGAGAGGAGCGCTTGGCCGAGCGCGCGCAGGCCAATAAGGAGCTGATCCGTAACCTGGCGCATGAAATCAAAAACCCGCTGGGTGGCATCCGCGGCGCAGCGCAGTTGCTGGAAATGGAAATTGATTCAAGCGAGCTGACCGAATACACCCAGGTCATCATCCGCGAGGCCGACCGCCTGCAAACCCTGGTAGACCGGTTGCTTGCGCCCCACCGTCGTCCTCACATGGTGGGAGACGTCAACATCCATGAAGTGTGCGAACGCGTGCGTTCGCTGATTTTGGCCGAATTTCCCAAAGGCCTGCGGGTGGTGCGTGACTACGATATTTCGATTCCAGAGTTTCGCGGCGACCGCGAGCAGCTGATCCAAACCGTGCTTAACATCGCGCACAACGCGTGCCAGGCCCTGGCCGAGCGCATCAGCCAGGGCGACGCCAGCCTTACTTTTTGCACACGTGTGGCACGGCAAATCACTTTCGGTAAAACCCGCTATCGCCTGGCACTGGAATTGCATGTCATTGACAACGGACCTGGCGTGCCAGATTCGATCAAGGAGCGCATCTTTTATCCCCTGGTGTCGGGCCGGGAAGGTGGCTCTGGCCTGGGGCTCACGCTGGCACAAACTTTTGTCCAGCAACACCACGGCCAGATCGAAGTCGATAGCGTGCCGGGCCACACGGATTTCAAGATACTGATTCCGCTCCCTTAGTTGCCCAATTTGTAGAAAGCGCCCGACATGAAGCCGATTTGGATCGTAGATGATGACCAGTCCATCCGGTTTGTTCTGGAAAAGGCCTTGTTACGCGAGCATCTGCCTACGCGCAGCTTTTCCAACCCACGCGATGTGCTCGCTGCGCTAGAAGACGCCACCGACGAAGACGCACCGCAAATCTTGGTCAGCGACATCCGCATGCCCGGCGGCTCGGGCCTCGATTTGCTGGAAAAGGTCAAGGCGCGTCACCCTGGCTTGCCGGTAATCATCATGACGGCGTTCTCAGACCTCGATAGCGCTGTCAGCGCTTTTCAGGGCGGCGCCTTTGAATACCTGCCCAAGCCGTTTGACCTGCCCAAGGCTGTGGAGCTGATACGCCGCGCGGTGCAAGAAAGCCAGCGCGAGGAAGTGGCCGAAGAGCGCATTAGCGAGACGCCCGAAATGCTGGGCCAGGCGCCCGCCATGCAAGACGTGTTTCGTGCCATTGGCCGCCTGAGCCAAAGCAATGTCACGGTGATGATTACCGGCGAGTCCGGCTCGGGCAAAGAGCTGGTGGCGCGCGCGCTGCACAAACATTCGCCGCGCGCCAATGGCCCATTTGTGGCCATCAACACCGCCGCCATTCCCAAAGATTTGCTGGAAAGCGAGCTTTTTGGCCACGAGCGCGGCGCATTTACCGGCGCCCAGGCGCAGCGCCGGGGCCGCTTTGAGCAGGCCGACGAAGGCACACTCTTTTTGGACGAAATTGGTGACATGCCGTTTGAGCTGCAAACCCGGCTGCTGCGGGTGCTGAGCGACGGGCACTTTTACCGCGTGGGCGGTCACAGCGCCGTCAAAACCAATGTGCGCGTGATTGCCGCCACGCACCAGGATTTGGAGCAGCGCGTCAAAGAAGGCGTGTTCCGTGAGGACTTGTACCATCGGCTCAATGTGATCCGCCTGCGCCTGCCCGCGCTGCGCGAGCGCCGCGAAGACATTCCTATGCTGACAAGGCATTTTTTGCAGCACAGCGCCAAGCAGCTCGGTGTGGAGCCCAAACGTATCGCAGACAGCGCGGTGTTGGCGCTGGAGAATTTTGCTTTTCCGGGCAACGTGCGCCAACTTGAGAACATCTGCCACTGGCTGACCGTGATGGCCCCGGCGCAAGTGATTGAACCCAAAGACCTGCCACCCGAGTTTGGTGTGGCGCGCGGCGCGACTTCGGTTTCGCCCGAACCGAGCCACGCACCTGGCGCGTCGGGGGTGAATTCCTTGGCGGCGGCCTTGATGCAAGCTCCAAGCCTTAGTCCAATCCCCGACTTGGCCACGCCGGAAAGTGCCGATGCAGATCTGGCCTGGCCGCTTGATGCCGCAGGCGTGCAAGCCAGCGCCAGCACCGGACCCTTGACGGGTTGGGAGCTGGAGCTTGAAGACGAGGCGCTCACCTTGCTGCGCAGCGGCCACGCCGAGGTGTGGGACTTGTTGACCCGCCGTTTTGAAGCGCGCCTGATTCAGGCGGCGCTGACCAACACGCGGGGCCGGCGCATTGAAGCGGCGCACAAGCTGGGCATTGGCCGCAATACCATCACGCGCAAGATCCAAGAATTGGGGCTGGAGAAAAAAATTCCGGCGGCTGCCGAAGAGTAGCGCTGGCCGCACGCTGTTTGAGCGCTGACGGGCCCCCACCAAAGGCCCTTACCGCGTCACCGGCGAACGGTGCCCGAACCTTAGTGGCTGATGTCTTCAATCTTGATATACACCCGGCTGCTGTCACCGCGTGCGCTGCCTGACGATGTTGTGCTGGTGGGCGAACCGCGCCAAGGACTGCGCCCGCTGACCTCGGTCCATGCGCCTAAGGGCAAGCTCAGGCTGGTTGCAACCCGGTTGCCCTGGCTGGTGGAAGAGCTCTGGCTTTGCGTTTGGGAGAAAAATTGCACCAAAGCGTAGTTGCCACTCACTTTGGCAACCACTTCCAGCATGCTTTGAGTGGCCGGTCGTGCGCCGGTCAGGCCGCTACGCCCGCCGGGGCCCTCGAGCATCGCCAATGAGGCACGCTCGCCTTCAAGCGCCTGCACGCTCTGCTCTACATTGTTGTCGCGGCTGCTGGTAGAGGTGCTGGCGCCGGTATCGCCCTCGCCATAGCGCACCGAAATCAGAAGGGACTTAGGTCTTGGGCTAGCAGCATCACTCTTCTGGCCAGGCGCTGCCCAGGTGGCTTGGCCGACCGTCAACAGAACCAAGGCGACCACGCTACCGAGAAACCTCCGCAGGCCTACCTGGAAACCGGTGTGAATAGCCATGGCCATCCCTTTAAATACTTAGATTTTTACAGTTTACCCGCTTAAAAATGCACTATTCCATGCGCAAGCTCCTGGTCCCCGCAGTGCGAAGTGCGCGCCGGTGCAGGGGTTGGGTGGCGCAATTGGCCTTGGGCTCAAAGGGGCAGGTCAAGTTCCAGCACCACCGGCGCATGGTCGCTGGGGCGCTCGTTCTTGCGCGGGGTTTTGTCGATCTGGCAGGCGCGCGCCAGGGGTTTGAGGGCGTTGCTGATCAAAATATGGTCAATGCGCAGCCCTCGGTTGCGTCGGAACGCCGCGTCGCGGTAATCCCACCAGCTATAGCTTTTGGGCGCCTGCGCAAATAGGCGGTAGCTGTCGTGCAGGCCCAGGGCGACCAGGGCGCGCAGGTGGTAACGCTCGTCTTCGGTGCAGTGGATCTGTTCGCGCATGCCTTCGGGGTCCCACACATCGTCGTCGTCAAAAGTGATGTTGTAGTCGCCCATCAGCACCAGTTGCGGATGCTGTTCCAGCTCCCTTTTCACCCATGCGCGCAGACCTTTGAGCCACTGCATCTTGTACTCAAACTTGTCACTGCCCGGTTCCTGGCCATTGGGAAAATAGGCGCCAATCACCCGCGTGCCGCCCACAGTGCCACAGATCACCCGTGCCATGTCATCGGCAAACTCCGGAATGTTCTTGAGCACGTCGGCTGCCGGTGTGCGGCTCAGCAGCGCCACGCCGTTGTAGGTCTTTTGGCCGAACCACTGCGCCTGGTAACCGGCGGCCAAAAACGCGTCGGCCGGAAACTTGTCGTCCGTCATCTTGGTTTCTTGCAAGACCAGCACATCGACCGAGTTGGCCTGCAGCCAGTCCAGCACTTGCGGCAAACGCACGGTCAGGGAGTTCACGTTCCAGGTGGCGAATTTCATGGCTTTATTCATGCGTTGTCAGTTTGGCGGCTCAGGGTAACAAAGCTATAGGCTAGCCCGCTGGCCGCCACATGGCTTTCGCGGCGGGTCTCTGTCCAATCGGGACCAAAAGTTGGCGCATAGGCGTCGCCCGCTACATCCAGGGCAATCTCGGTGATCTCCGCTGTGCTCGCCAAGGGCATTGCTTGCGCATAAATTTGCGCGCCGCCAATGACCCAGGCGTCCCCGTGCGCGGTGCACAATTCCATTGCGGTCTGCAGCGAATGCGCCACCACCGCGCCCTCGGCCTGCCAGCCGGCTTGGCGGGTAATCACCACGTTCAGGCGTCCAGGCAAGGGGCGAAACCGGGGCGGCAGCGAATCCCAGGTCTTGCGCCCCATGATTACCGGGCAGCCCAAGGTCAGGCGCTTGAAATGCGCCAGGTCTTCGGGCAGATGCCAGGGCAGGGCGCCTTCGCTGCCAATCACACCATTGGCAGCACGGGCAAATACCAGGTGCAATCGCATGGGCACGACGCTCACACCGCCACCGGGGCTTTGATGGCCGGGTGCGGCGCGTAGCCCTGCACCTCAAAATCTTCAAACTGGTAGTCAAAGATCGATTCCGGCCGACGCAGGATGCGCAGCGTGGGGTAGGGCAGTGGCGCGCGGGAGAGTTGCAGCTCCACCTGCGTATGGTGGTTGCTGTAAATGTGGCAGTCGCCCCCGGTCCAGATGAAGTCGCCCACGTCCAGATCGCACTGCTGCGCCACCATGTGCGTGAGCAGCGCGTAGCTGGCGATATTGAAGGGCACACCCAAAAAGATATCGGCACTGCGCTGGTACAACTGGCAGCTCAGCTTGCCCCGTCCGCCGGGGGTGGTGGCGGGCGCCACATAAAACTGGAAGAAGGCGTGGCAAGGCATAAGCGCCATTTTGGAGAGTTCGGCCACGTTCCAGGCGCTCACGATCATGCGGCGCGAATCGGGGTTGGTTTTGAGCGTCTGCATCAGCTCGCTGATCTGGTCGATGTGCTGGCCGTCGGGCGTGGGCCAACTGCGCCATTGCACGCCGTAGACCGGCCCCAGGTCGCCGTCCGGGCGGGCCCATTCGTCCCAGATCGAGACGCCGCGCTCTTTGAGCCAGTTGTTATTGCTCGAACCGGTCAAAAACCACAGCAGCTCCACAATGATGCTGCGCAAATGCACTTTTTTGGTCGTCACCAGCGGAAAACCCTGGGCCAGGTCAAAGCGCATTTGGTGGCCAAACACGCTTTTGGTGCCGGTGCCGGTGCGGTCTTGCTTGTCCACGCCATGGGTATAGGCGTGGCGCAGCAGGTCTTCGTATTGCTGGGGCACGGTGGGTTGGGCGTTTAAAGTCATGGTGCGGGTCAGTTTGCTTGTGCTTGTGCTTGTGCTTGTGTTTGGGCGGGCGCGGCAGCTTTTACCGCCAGCATGCGCCCTGGGTTGAACATATTGTGCGGATCTAGCGCCGTCTTGATAGAGCGCATCAGCCCCAGCGCCACGGGCGACTTGTGCTTTTCCAGCTTCTCACGCTTCAAGCTGCCAATGCCGTGTTCGGCCGATATCGAGCCATTGAACTCATCCACCAGCGCATAGACCACCGCATTGATCGGGCCTTCCTGGTCTTTTAGGAAAGCTTCGGCGTCCGTACCGACCGGAGCCTGCACGTTGTAATGCAGGTTGCCGTCGCCCAGATGGCCGTAATTGACCAGGCGCGCGCCAGGAAACTGGGCTTCGAGCGCAGCATCAGCCAGCCGCACAAACTCGGGGATGCGCGACACGGCTATCGAGATATCGTGCTTGATATTGAGCCCCTCTTGCGCCTGCGCCAGGGGAATGCTTTCGCGGATGTGCCACAAGGCGCGCGCCTGCGCCATGCTTTCGGCCACCACCGCGTCGCTCACGCAGCCCTGTTCCAATGCGGCTTCCAGCAGGCGTTCAAACTGGCCTCTGGCGTGCTCGTCCGACTCGCTGTCCGAGTTTTCCAGCACCACGCAGTAGGGCGTGGTATCAAAAAACGGCACGCGCTGCTGCGGGAAATGCTTGTTCACCAAACTCAGCGCAAACTGGCCCATCACCTCAAAACCTGTGAGCCCCGCGCCCAAATGCTGGTGCGCCAGGCCCAGCAATTCCACGGCTGCGTCCAGCGACGGCACAGCGGCCAGTGCCGTGAGTTGCGATTGGGGTGCCGGGTAGAGCTTCATGGTGGCGGCAGTTATCACGCCCAGCGTGCCCTCCGAGCCAATAAACAAATGGCGCAGGTCATAGCCGGTGTTGTCTTTGCGCAGGCCGGTCAGGCCACTCCAGACTTCGCCGGTGGCCGTGACGACTTCCAGCCCTAAGCAAAGTTCGCGCGTGTTACCAAAGCGCACCACCTGCGTGCCCCCGGCGTTGGTGCCCAGGTTGCCGCCAATCGTGCAACTCCCTTCCGAGGCCAAACTCAGTGGGAACAGGAAACCGGCCTTCTCGCAAGCCTCTTGCAGGGTTTGCAGCACGCAACCGGCCTCTACCGTCATGGTCAGGTTGGCGGCGTCCAGGCTGCGAATGGCGTTCATGCGGGTTAGGCTCAGCACGATTTGAGTGCCGGTGGCGTCGGGCGTCGAGCCCACCACCATGCCGGTGTTGCCGCCCTGGGGCACGATGCTCACACCGGCTGCAGCGCAGGCTTTGACCACCAGCGCCACCTGCGCCGTACTGTTGGGTCGCACCACGGCCAGGGCCTTGCCACGTTCGCGCTTGCGCCAGTCAAGCTCGTAGCCGGTCAGGTCGCCCTCGGTTAGCACATGGGCGTTGCCCACGATGGCGCGCAGGGATTGCAAAAAATCCGTACGGCTCATGGTGCAGTGGGTGCGGTGGCCGGGGCGTCGTCGGGCAAAGATGTGGCGGCCACGGTCGATTTGGCGTTGCGCAGGCGCAGGCGCACGTGCAGGGCGCAGCCGGCAAACAAGGTCAGGCACAAAAACACTTCCAGCAGCGCGTAATAGCTGCTCGGCGCGCGGTCGCCATAGGCGCGCACCACGCCTTCGGTGAAATACAGCCACACCAGCAGGCTGACCCAGCGGTAGGTGTACATGCGGTTTTTCAGCAGTCCGGCCAGCGGCACGCACAGCGGTAGCGCCTTGAGCGCCAAGAGCGAGCCGCCCGGTTTGATGGGCGCAAGGTACAGCTCCCAAGCGACGCTTAGCACCACCAGCGCCACCAGGCTGCCCACGGCCAGCCAGCGGCTCAGGTTGACCTGGTGCATGCCCGCCGCAATGGCGGCGTCGCGGGCGGGATCTTTGGCGGGCGGGGTGGGGGCGGTGGAGGGCAAATTCATGTCGGTGGCATCATACCGGCCATGCGACTGCCCTTACAACGACTCCAACTCTGGCTGGCCGACGTGGCCCACGTGCCCTGGTTCCACGCGCTCACCACCTTGCGCGAGCGTTTTCGCGAGGACCGGCTGGGCCTTACCGCCAGTAGTTTGACCTTTACCACCACCATTGCGCTGGTGCCCTTTTTTACGGTGGCGCTGGCCGTGTTTACCGCGTTTCCGATGTTTGCCAAGTTCCAGGACGTGCTGCAAAAGTGGCTGATCGCCAGTTTGGTGCCCGACAACATTGCGCGCCAGGTGCTGGGCTACCTCAACCAGTTTGCCGGCAAAGCCAGCAAGCTCGGCAGCGTAGGCCTGGCCGCGTTGCTTGTCACCGCCCTGGCCTTGATATTTACCATCGACCGCACGCTCAACAGCATTTGGCGCGTGCGCACACTGCGTCCGCTGGGGCAGCGGCTGCTGATTTACTGGTCGGGCATGACGCTGGGGCCGCTGATTTTGGGTGTGAGCGTCACGATTACCTCCTACGCCGTGTCCGCCTCGCGGGGCTTGGTGATTGATCTTCCCGGCGGCGTGGGCTTGCTGCTCGATGGCGTGCAGTATTTGATGGTGGCCGCCGGCATGGCCGCCATGTTCCATTACGTGCCCAACACCCAAGTGCGCTGGGGCCATGCCTGGATGGGCGGGCTTTTTGTATCCACCGGCATGGAAGTGGCCAAGCGCCTGCTGGCGGTTTATTTGTCCATGGTGCCGAGCTATTCGGCGGTGTATGGTGCGTTTGCCACCTTGCCCATTTTGCTGGTCTGGATTTACCTGGCCTGGGTCATCGTGTTGCTGGGCGCAACGCTTACCGCCTATGTGCCCAGCCTGATTGCCGGCCTGCCGCGCCGACGCGTGGGGCCGGGCGTACGCTTTCAATTGGCCCTGGAACTGTTGCAAACCCTGCACGGCGCCCGCTTGCAAGGCACCCAAGGCCGCACCCTGCCGCAGCTCTGCGCCGCGCTGGACGCCGACGCCCTGGACTTGGACCCCGTACTCGAAACACTTGCTGCCATGGGCTGGGTCGGTCTTTTGCAGGAAGAACACGGCCAGTCGCACGAGGCGCGCTGGGTGCTGCTGGTGGAGCCCGCCACCACGCCGCTGGCAGCTTTGGTGCGTGCTTTCTTGCTGGCCCAGTTACCTGCCACCGAGGCTTTTTGGCAACACGGACTGCAGTCTTCTGCCACTTTGCAGCAGGCCTGGACGCTGACGCCACTTGAGGCGCTCTGAGCCACCGCCCAGGCCTCATTGGGCGGTGGCCCGCCCCAAAACGCCGCTGGTGCGCAGGTACAATCGACTTTTTGGAGCTTTGACATGCGCCTTATCGGCAAAGCGCTCACTTTCGACGATGTGTTGTTGGTGCCAGCGTACTCCCAAGTCCTTCCCAAGGACACCTCGCTTTCCACCCGTTTTTCCCGCAACATCGCGCTGAACCTGCCACTGGTTTCAGCCGCCATGGACACCGTGACCGAGGCCCGCCTTGCGATCGCGATTGCGCAAGAAGGCGGCATCGGCATCGTGCACAAGAACCTTAGCGCCGCCGAACAAGCCGCGCAAGTGGCCAAAGTCAAGCGCTACGAGAGTGGCGTGTTGCGCGACCCAGTCGTCATTACCCCCCAGTTCACGGTGCGCCAGGTCATGGCCTTGTCAGAGCAACTCGGCGTATCCGGCTTTCCAGTGTGCGACGCTGGCCGGGTGGTGGGCATCGTCACCGGGCGCGATTTGCGCTTTGAGACGCGCTACGACCTGCCGGTGAGCGCCATCATGACGCCGCGCGAAAAGCTCATTACCGTGCCTGACGGCACCACGCTGATCGAGGCCAAGGCGCTGCTCAACAAATACAAGTTGGAGCGCCTGCTGGTGGTCAACGACGCCTTTGAGCTCAAGGGCCTGATCACCGTCAAAGACATTACCAAGCAAACCAGCTTTCCCAACGCCGCGCGCGACGCCTTTGGCAAACTGCGCGTGGGCGCCGCCGTAGGCGTAGGCGAAGGCACCGAAGAACGGGTCGAAGCCCTGGTCAACGCCGGTGTGGACGCCATCGTGGTGGACACCGCGCACGGCCACAGCCACGGCGTCATTGAGCGTGTGCGCTGGGTCAAGAAGAATTTTCCGCAAGTGGACGTGATTGGCGGCAATATTGCCACCGGTGCGGCCGCTTTGGCGCTGGTCGAAGCGGGTGCGGACGCGGTCAAGGTCGGCATTGGCCCGGGCTCAATTTGCACCACGCGCATCGTGGCCGGCGTGGGCGTGCCCCAAATCATGGCCATTGACAGCGTGGCCATGGCGCTGCGCGGCACCGGCGTGCCCTTGATTGCCGACGGCGGCATCCGCTACAGCGGCGACATCGCCAAAGCCCTGGCCGCAGGCGCGGGCACGGTGATGATGGGCAGCATGTTTGCCGGCACCGAAGAGGCGCCGGGCGAAGTAATTTTGTACCAGGGTCGCAGCTACAAAAGCTACCGCGGCATGGGCTCTATTGGCGCCATGCAGCAAGGCAGCGCCGACCGCTATTTTCAGGAATCGAGCACCGGCAACCCCAATGCCGACAAACTGGTGCCCGAAGGCATCGAAGGCCGCGTGCCGTACAAGGGCTCCATGGTTGCCATCATCTTCCAAATGTCGGGTGGTATTCGCGCCAGCATGGGCTACTGCGGCTGCGCCACTATCGAGGACATGCAGAACAAGGCGGAGTTTGTGGAAATCACCACCGCGGGCATTCGCGAGAGCCATGTGCATGACGTGCAAATCACCAAAGAAGCGCCGAACTACCGGGCGGACTAAAGAATGGCCCCCACGCTCGTCACTGCGTGTACTTCGCTGCCCCCCGCAGGGGGCGCAGTCGCCTTGGGGCGGCCCGGCGGCGACTGATCTTCTTTGCCCCAAAGGGCGTCTGCTCCCAGACGCCTTTTTCGTTTTTACTTTCCCCAATTTGACATTCATGCAGCACTCCAAAATTCTCATTCTCGATTTCGGCTCCCAGGTCACGCAGTTGATCGCCCGGCGGGTGCGCGAAGCGCATGTGTATTGCGAGGTTCATCCTTGTGACGTGACGGACGACTGGGTGCGGGCGTACGCGGCAGACGGCACGCTCAAGGGTGTCATCCTGTCGGGCAGCCACGCCAGCGTGTACGAAGACAGCACCGACAACGCGCCGGCCGCCGTGTTTGCGCTGGGCGTGCCGGTGCTGGGCATTTGCTACGGCATGCAAACCATGGCGCAGCAGCTCGGTGGCAAGGTCGAAGGCGGCCACACCCGCGAGTTTGGCTACGCCGAAGTGCGCGCCCACGGCCACACCGCTTTGCTCAAGGACATTGCCGACTTCACCACGCCCGAAGACCACGGCATGCTCAAGGTCTGGATGAGCCACGGGGACAAGGTGACTGAGCTGCCACCCGGCTTCAAGCTGATGGCCAGCACCCCGAGTTGCCCGATTGCTGGTATGGCCGACGAAGTGCGGCATTTCTATGGCGTGCAATTTCACCCCGAAGTGACGCACACGGTGCAAGGGCAGGCGCTGCTGAACCGCTTTGTGCTTGATATTTGCGCCGCCCGCCCCGATTGGGTGATGCACGACCATGTGGCCGAAGCTGTGGCCAAAATTCGCGCACAAGTCGGTAATGAGGAGGTGATTTTGGGCCTGTCCGGCGGCGTGGATTCGTCAGTGGCGGCCGCACTCATCCACCGCGCCATTGGCGACCAGCTCACCTGCGTTTTTGTGGACCACGGCTTGCTGCGCCTGAACGAAGGCGACATGGTGATGGAAATGTTCGTCGGCAAACTGCACGCCAAGGTGATCCGCGTGGACGCCGGCGAGCTCTTTTTGGGCAAACTGGCCGGCGTGAGCGAGCCCGAGGCCAAGCGCAAGATCATTGGCGGCTTGTTTGTGGATGTGTTCAAAGAACAAGCGGCAAAACTCAAAGCGGGCAATGGTGGTCATAAAGGAGCTACCTTCCTCGCCCAAGGCACGATTTACCCCGACGTGATCGAGAGTGGCGGCGCTAAAAGCAAAAAAGCCGTCACTATCAAAAGCCATCACAACGTGGGCGGCCTGCCCGAGCAGCTGGGCCTGAAACTGCTCGAACCCCTGCGCGACCTGTTCAAGGACGAAGTGCGCCAACTCGGCGTGGCGCTAGGCTTGCCGCACGACATGGTCTACCGCCATCCCTTTCCCGGCCCCGGCCTCGGCGTGCGGATTTTGGGCGAGGTCAAAAAAGAATACGCCGACCTGCTGCGCCGCGCTGATGCGATCTTTATCGAAGAACTGCGCGCTACGCCTTACGTTCCGGCGGCTGGCGAAGTGGCGGGCGCAGGCGGCGTGCCCAACAACTGGTATGAAGCCACCAGCCAGGCCTTCACCGTGTTTTTGCCCGTGAAAAGCGTGGGCGTGATGGGCGACGGCCGCACCTACGACTACGTGGTGGCCCTGCGCGCCGTGCAAACCAGCGATTTCATGACCGCAGACTGGGCCGAACTGCCTTACGCGCTGCTCAAAAAAGTGTCTGGGCGCATCATCAACGAGGTGCGCGGGATTAACCGCGTGACCTATGACGTGAGCTCAAAACCCCCGGCGACGATTGAGTGGGAGTGAGCGAGCCCCATGTACCTACCTGCGCAGTTTGACTCCAAGGACGCCCTGGTGGCAGCACAGGTCATGCGCAGCCACCCCTTTGCCAGCCTGATTTCGGTGGATGAGGGCGGTCTGCCATTCGTGACGCATTTGCCGCTGCATCTCGAATCAAGCCCCGGGCCAGACGGCTCCCTGGTGCCCCACACCTTGCTCGGCCACTGCGCACGCGGCAATCCGCACTGGAAGTTTCTGCAAGCCCGGGCGCAAGCGGTCGTTACCTTCATGGGCCCGCAAGCCTATATGTCGCCCAAGGTGTATCCCGACCTGGTGCGCGTGCCGACCTGGAATTACATCGCCGTGCATTGCACCGTGCAGGCCACCTTGCTTGATGGCGAAGCCGCCAAAGACGCGCTGCTCAAGCAGTTGATTGCCGACCACGAGCCCGCCTACGCCGACCAGTGGCGCGCCTTGCCGCACGATTACACCGGCAAGATGCTTATGGGAATCGTAGCATTTTCATTAAAAATCATAAGCTTGCAGTGCAAAGTTAAAGTGAATCAACATCGTCCGGAAGCACACGCCCGCATGCTGGAAATCTACGATGCAGGCAGCCCAGACGAACAAGCCCTGGGGCAGTGGATGCGCCAAATGGGTCTGGGTGCCTGAACACCGCCGCCTGCGCCATGCCTGAAAGTCAGCCCACAGATGCGCACTGGATGCGCCTGGCGCTAGAGCAGGCGGCGCTGGCCGCCCAAGACGGCGAAGTGCCGGTGGGCGCTGTGGTGGTTAAAGACGGTGCGCTGATCGCCACCGGCCGCAATGCCCCGATTGGCCAGCATGACCCCACGGCCCATGCTGAGATCGCGGCCTTGCGCGCGGCAGCCTTGGCATTGGGCAATTACCGCTTAGACGGCTGCGAGTTGTTTGTCACCCTGGAGCCCTGCGCCATGTGCAGCGGCGCGATGCTGCACGCACGCCTCAAGCGGGTTGTGTTTGGTGCGGTGGACCCGCGCACGGGGGCGGCGGGCTCGGTGCTCAATCTGTTTGGTCAAGACGCCCTGAACCACCAAACGCAAGTGCAGGGTGGCGTGCTGGCCGCCGGCTGTGCGTCTATGCTGCAAGACTTCTTCAAACCCAAAAGGTTGAATATGAACCCGGTCCGCGACGACGCCTTGCGCACGCCAGATGCCTGTTTTACCGACGTGCCCGACTACCCCTGGCCGCCCCATTTCCTGAGCGACTTACCAGTGCTGGCCGGTTTGCGCATGCACTACCTGGACGTGGGGCCCGCATACGCGCACACCACCTACCTGTGTTTGCACGGCAACCCGGCCTGGAGCTACCTGTACCGCAAGATGATTCCGGTCTTTGCCGGGGCAGGGCACCGGGTGGTGGCGCCCGATTTGATCGGGTTTGGCAAAAGCGACAAGCCCAAAAAAGACGGGTTTCATGGCTTTGACTTCCATCGCCAGGTGCTGTTGGAGTTGGTGGAACGGCTTGATTTGCGCAATGTGGTGCTGGTGGTGCAAGACTGGGGTGGCATTTTGGGCCTGACCCTGCCCATGGACGCGCCCCAGCGCTACCGGGGACTGCTGGTGATGAACACTACGCTGGCTACCGGCGAGCAGCCCTTGTCGCCTGGCTTTTTGGCCTGGCGCCAGTGGTGCGACAAAAACCCGGAATTTGACGTGGGCCGCCTGTTTGCCCGGGGCAACGCCCAGATGGCCGAGCCTGAGTGGCAGGCCTACAACGCCCCTTTTCCCGACCGGGGCCACCGCGCAGCGCTGCGCGCTTTTCCGCCCATGGTGCCCGAGTTTGCGGATTCGCCGGGTGCGGAAGTATCGCGCCGCGCCCAGGCGTTTTGGCAGCACGACTGGGCTGGCCAGACGCTGATGGCCATTGGCCAGCAAGACCCGGTGCTGGGCGAGCCAGTCATGCGCGCTTTGCAAAAGCAGATTCGCGGCTGCAGCGAAGTGATGCTTTTGCCCCAAGCCGGCCACTTTGTGCAAGAGCACGGCGAGCCCATTGCGCAGCAGGCGCTGCAGTTTTTTCACCCTAAAAGCTAATCCAATAATTGGAATCTGACCCCAATTCATTTCTATGAGCCACATCTACATTTTTTCGCCTTCGGGCGCGGTGCGCGACAAGGCGGCTTTCAAGCGCGGGCTTAAGCACCTGCGCGCCCTGGGGCACGAGGTGGAGGTAGACGCTGACGCCCTGACTAGCCATCTGCGCTTTGCGGGTGACGACGCCACGCGGCTGGCGGCCATTGGCCGGGCGGCGGCCAGCGGCGCCGATGTGGCCATGGTTACGCGCGGCGGTTATGGGCTCACGCGGCTTTTACCCGCGCTGCCCTATGCCGCGATTGCCAAGGCGGTTGAGACGGGCACGCAGTTTGTGGGCCTGAGCGATTTCACGGCCTTTGAGCTGGCGGTCATGGCCAAAACCGGTGCCATTACCTGGCAAGGCCCGGCGCTTGGCGAAGACTTTGGCGCGCCAGACGGCCCGGACGAGATCATGCAAGCCTGCTTTGACGATTTGCTGCTGGAGCAAGGGGAGGGCGCGGGCTGGCGCCTGCCTTTAACCGAGGCCAACGCCGCGCTAGAAGTACACAACGCCAAGCTCTGGGGCGGCAATCTGGCGGTGCTGGTGTCGCTCTTGGGGACGCCGTATTTGCCCAAGGTCAGGGGCGGTGTATTGTTTCTGGAAGACGTGGGCGAACACCCTTATCGCCTGGAGCGCATGCTGACCCAACTTTTGCACAGTGGCGTGCTGGCGCAGCAAAAAGCGATTGTGCTGGGCCAGTTCACCAACTACAAGCTAGTGCCGCACGACAAAGGCTTCAAACTCGCCAGCGTGGTCGGCTGGTTGCGCAGCCAAGTGAAGGTGCCGGTGCTCACCGGCCTACCCTTTGGCCATGTGACCACCAAAGTGCTGCTACCCGTGGGCGCCAAGGTGGATTTGGTCACCCAGGGCCGCGATGCGCTACTGGTTTGGGGCCATATTTAGGCACGGCTTAGCTGTGGCCCAGTCCGACCAGGCGCCGGTAGATGATGCCTTCGGCCTGCGCCATGATGCGGTCGATCAGTTCCTTGACGGTTGGCACATCGTGAATCAGCCCTGCCACCATGCCGCACGACCAGGCGCCAGCTTCCATGTCGCCGTTTTGCATGATGCGCGGATAGACGCCGGCCACCTCGTCAATGATGTCCTCGAACTTGATGTTGGCGCCCAGCGTACGTTCTTTTTCCAGCAGTCGGTCAACCGCCGCGTTGCGCAGCACGCGTTCGGTGTTGCGCAAGGGGCGCATCACCAGGCGGGTATCGAGCTCACTCGCGTCCACGATGGCTTGCTTGACCTTGTCATGCACTGGCGCCTCTTGCGTGGCAATAAAGCGCGTGCCCATGTTGATGCCCTCGGCGCCCAGCGCCAAGGCCGCCACAAGTGAGCGGCCGTCGGCCATGCCGCCCGAGGCCACAAAGGGAATTTTGAGCGACTCGGCCGCGCGCGGCAGCAAGATGAAGTTGGGAATATCGTCCTCGCCGGGGTGGCCGCCGCACTCAAAACCGTCCACGCTGACAGCGTCGCAGCCAATCGCCTCGGCCTTGAGCGCGTGGCGCACCGAGGTGCATTTGTGGATCACCTTGACCCCGGCCTCGTGCAGCGCGGGCAGCCACTTTTGCGGGTTGTTGCCGGCGGTTTCCACCGCCTTGACGCCCCCGTCGATGATGGCTTTGATGTAGCCCGGATAGTCGGGCGAGCTCACGGTGGGCAAAAAGGTCAGGTTCACGCCAAAGGGTTTGTCTGTCATGGTGCGGCAGCGGGCAATCTCGGCGGCCAGCGCCTCGGGCGTGCGCTGGGTCAGACCGGTGATGATGCCCAGGCCGCCGGCGTTGGAGACGGCGGCAGCCAATTCGGCAAAGCCCACGTAGTGCATTCCCCCCTGAATGATGGGGTGCTGGATGCCGAACATTTCTGTGATCAAGGTTTTCATAGGGGTCCTCCGTTTGGTTTGTTGTAAAAAAATGGGGATCAGTGGCCGACAAAGTTCGGCTTGCGCTTTGCTACAAAGGCCGCGATGCCCTCGGCAAAGTCGGCACCCAGGGCCGATGCGACAAAGTTCTCTTGTTCCGCCTGCAACTGCTCGGCCAGCGTGTGGTTGTGCGATTCGTTGATCAGCTTTTTAGTGCGGCCATAAACAGCGGTGGGCCCTTTGGCCAGGCGTGCCGCCAAGGTGGCTGCTACTTCTTGGCGCTGCGCCGCTGGCACCACCCGGTTGACCAGGCCCAGTTGCAAGGCGCGCGCGGCGTCAAAACGGTCGCCCAAGAGCGCAATTTCCATCGCCAGCTTGGTGCCCACGGTGCGGGGCAGGGCGTAGGTGGCGCCGCCGTCGGGCGTGGTGCCGATATGGCAATAGGCCAGGGTGAAGTAGCAGTTGTCCGCAGCCACCACCAGATCACAGGCGCTCATGAGCGACACGCCAAACCCGGCCACCGCCCCTTGTACGCTGGCAATCACCGGCTTGGGCATGCGTTTGAGCAGGGTGATGATGCTGTGGGTCTCGGCAATGCCGCGCTCAAAGCCGATCTTTCGCGACTGCGCGTCGCTCGGGCCGGAGCTAAACCCCTTGATGTCGCCCCCGGCCATGAAATGGTCGCCAGCGCCTTGCAGCACCACGCAGCGCACGCTGTCGTCCAACTCTAGGCGAGAACTCAGTTCGGCGAGTTCGTGGTTCATCTCCCAAGATAGCGCGTTGAGCGCCTCGGGCCGGTTGAGCGTGACGGTGGCCACCCCGCCCACTTGTTCATAAATGATGGTTTTCATGGATTCCCCAGTTCTTGGAGTACGGTTGATATGTCATATGGCGCAAGAATAAGCGCCACCGCGCGGTGCGGCCGCAGGGCTAACCCTTGGTCTGTAATGTCGGCGACCTGGCCGACGCCACTCGCGCACTGCACTAACATCCTGGGCAACCCCTGAGGAACCGCCATGCCCTTAAGCCAAGACCAACTAGCCGCCCTGCGCGCCAAATACAGCGGCACCGCCGCCGACATGCACGACCCCCTGTTCAAGCAGGTGGCGGACAGCATTTTTTCGGAAGGCGGCACGCGCGCCGCGCCGTATTCCGGCATTCCGACCTTGCTCTCAGCCCCAGCCCGCACGGTGGACGCCAAGGCGCCTGATTTTGGCGATTTGCAGGTGGCGCTCATGGGCGCGCCCATGGATCTGGGCGCCAGCAACCGGCCAGGCGCGCGCTTTGGCCCGCGCGCCGTGCGCACCATTGAACGCATCGGCCCCTACAACCACGTGCTGCAAGTCGCTCCCGTGCACACGCTACGGGTGGCCGACGTGGGCGATGTGCCCTTTCGCAGCCGCTACAGCCTGCCCATGTGCATGGAAGATTTAGAGGCCTGGTACCACCAGGTGATAGACCAGGGCGTGTTGCCGCTCACTGTGGGCGGCGACCACTCCATTACTTACCCGATCATGAAAGCCGTGGGGCGCGCCGGGCCCATCGGCATGGTGCACATCGACGCCCATTGCGACACGGGTGGCGAGTTTGACCAGACCCGTTTTCACCATGGCGGCCCGTTTCGCCTGGCGGTACTCGACGGCGTACTGGACCCGACGCGTTGCATCCAGATCGGAATTCGCGGCTCGTCCGAATACTTATGGGAGTTTTCCAAAGACGCCGGCATGACGGTGGTGCACGCCGAAGAAGTGCAGCGCCTGGGCATCGAAGAAATCGTCCGTATGGCCCGTGCCGTGGTGGGCGACGGGCCGACCTATGTGACCTTTGACGTGGACGGACTGGACCCGGCCTTCGCTCCTGGCACCGGCACGCCCGAGATCGGGGGCTTAAGCACCCGCGAGGCGCTGGCGATTCTGCACGGGCTCAAGGGCCTGAACATCGTGGGTGGCGATGTGGTGGAGGTAGCGCCCCAGTACGACGCCAGCACCAATACCGCCCAGGCCGGCGCGCAGATGCTGTTTGAGATTTTGAGCCTGATGGCGTTGAGCCCTTCGATCAAGCCTTGATGCAACAAGTGGTCGTTTTACGCCGGGCGCTCAAGCGGGTGTGTGGCGGCGGTTGGCCCAATCGCAACTTTTGATGAGCATACGTTTGTTAACATAATATACATCGTATGAAGTATTCGAGCAGCTAAAGATCGGATGTTTTAACCCGCCTTCAGGTGCCCGGGCCGGCTTTGAGATGCTTGGCAATCGCGCCATAGGCGTCCGGTCGTGCGCCGCGTTCAGCAAAATCAAGAGCGCTCAGGCCTGCCGCGTTGCGCAGCGTGGCGTCGGCGCCGGCTTCCAGCAGCAGCTTGACGCTATTCGCGCTGCCGTACATGGCAGCCATCATCAAGGGCGTGGTCTGGTTGGGCGACTCAGCGTCGATGTAGGCAAAATTTTCAAGCAGCAAGCGAATTACAGCGTCGTGGCCGCCGGTGGCTGCGTAATGCAGCGGCGTCCAGCCGGTCTTGTTGACATCGGCGTCCAACGCAATCAGCCGCGCGCAGACATCCTGCATGCCCGCCAGCGCCGCAAGCATCAAGGCGCTTTCGTCTTTGGCGTTGCGAACTTCGGCCTGAATGCCTGGCACTTTGAGCAGCACACCAATGACCTTGGGTGAAGGCTCGCGGATCGCCGTCAACAAAGCCGGCGCGCCCGCTGGGCCCATGGTGTTGGCGTCAAAGCCGCGCGCAATCAACTGGCTGACTTTGGCGTCGTCGTCACGCGTGACGGCCTGGAAAAAGTCCTCGTAGGAGCCCGCATTAGCACAAGAAAATCCAATAAAAACAAATAGATAGACGATGTATCTAAAGTAATTAATTAAATTAATCATGCCGCAACGCCAGAGAACAAACTGGTGAAATTCACACTGGTGGCGGCAGCCACCTCCTCGACGCTGCAGCCGCGCAGCGTGGCAATTTGCTGCGCCACAAAGGGCACATAAGACGGGTTATTCGTGTTGCCACGGTGAGGCATGGGCGCCAAGTAGGGGCTGTCGGTCTCGATCAACATGCGGTCCAGGGGCACCCAGGCAGCCACATCGCGCAGGTCTTGGGCGGTTTTAAAGGTCAAAATGCCAGAGAACGAGATGTAAAACCCCGCCTCCAGCGCAGCCTGTGCCACGGCCGCCGTTTCGGTAAAGCAATGGAACACGCCGCCGGCCGCGCCCGCGCGTCCGTCCTCGCCCTCCTCTTTCAAAATGGCCAGGGTGTCGTCTGATGCACTGCGGGTGTGGATCACCAGCGGTTTGTTCAAGGCCTGCGCTGCGCGAATGTGGGTGCGAAAACGCGCACGCTGCCACTCCATGTCCGCCACGCTGCGGCCGTTGAGCCGGTAGTAGTCCAGCCCGGTCTCGCCCACCGCCACCACGCGCGGCAGCACGCCGCGTTCCAGCAGGTCTTGCAAACTCGGTTCGGTCACGCCCTCATTGTCCGGGTGCACCCCCACTGTTGCCCAAAAGTTGTCATATTCCAGCGCCAGGCCGTGCACATCGCCAAACTCCTCCAGCGTGGTGCAAATGCACAGGGCGCGACTGACCTGGGCCATAGTCATGGCCTGGCGGATTTCGGGAAGCGCACTTTTGAGCTCTGGAAAATTCAAATGGCAGTGAGAATCAGTGAACATTGGTGGCAATAACGTGTTAAATCGTCTGGTTTGGGCGCTCGGACAACAGCAACGGGCCCAGCATGGTTTCAATCTTCCCTTTGACGGCCGCTGCGCTTTGGTCGCTCGGAAACCGGATGCCCACGCCCTGCGCGCGCCCGGACTGGGCGTTGGCCGGCGTGATCCAGGCCACGATGCCCGCAATCGCGTGGCGTTGCGGATCGTCTGGCAGGGTCAACAGCACATAAAGCTCGTCGCCGAGTGCGTATTCGCGGCTGGTGTTGCTAAAAATGCCGCCGTCTTTGAACGCGGGAATATAGGCGGCGTACAGGGCGGACCGGTCCTTGAGCGTGAGTTGCATCACGCTGGGGCGCATGCTGCCCGCGCTCAAAACCGAATCAGACCAGCCGGGCGAGGCGCTGGGGGTGTTAAAGCTGGAATTTAGTGCCATGGCGAGACTTTCAAAAAACGGACTACCGGCTGGACCCCGGCGATGCGACGCAGGCGGACAAGACCTGCTGGGCCTGGCTTACCAGCGCCTCCAACAGCAGGCCGGCGTTAAAGGGATGGTCAATGGTGCGCTGCTGCACGTTGAGCGAACGGCTCCACTGCGTCAGCGTGGCAACCGAGGCACCAGGCAGCAAATCCGAGGCAGCAAAAAAACGCGGCGCCGCGCCCACGCTCACAGCCAGCAAATCGTGGCAAAGCTTTTGCTGCGTAGCCAAAAGTTCGACCGGGCTCCAGTCGCGCACCAGGGCCACGTCGCCACGCACCATGGCTTTGCAAAAGGTCGACCACACCGCCAGGTCCAAGCCCGACTGGGCAAACGCCAGTGCGTCCTGGGGCCGACCGCCCGTGGCCAGCAGCGCTTGTTGGGCCAGCCCGGCGTCCACGCCCTGGGCTTGCAGCCACCGCTGGCTGGTGGCCGCGTCGGGCCAGCGCATGGTGTGGCCCAGGCAGCGGCTGCGGATGGTGGGCAGCAACTGGTGCGCCGATTCGCTGGCCAGCACAAATTTGACGTCGCCCGGCGGCTCTTCCAGCGTCTTGAGCAAGGCGTTGGCGGTGATGTTGTTCATGTCTTCGGCCGGAAAAACCAGCACCGCCTTGCCCCGGCCCCGCGCGCTGGTGCGCTGCGAAAACTCGACTGCATCGCGCATGGCGTCCACGCGGATTTCCTTGCTGGGCTTGCGCTTTTTGTCGTCAATCTCGCCCTGGGCGCGCTCGCTCAGCGGCCAGTTGAGGCGGATCATCCAGGTCTCAGGCATCAGCACACACAGGTCCGCGTGGGTGCGCACCTCAATGGCGTGGCAGCTGCCGCATTGGCCACAGGCCCCGGCGGCGCTGGGGTGTTCGCACAGCCAGGCGCGCACCAGTTGCAGCGCCAGGTCGTATTGCCCCAAGCCGGACGGCCCCATCAGCAGCCAGGCGTGGCCGCGCTGGGCCAATAAATCAGCGGTTTGCGCCGCGATCCAGGGCGCCAGCGCGGGGGCGTTGGTTTCGGCAGCTGCGGGGCTCATGGCAACAGGCCTTTGGCGCGCAAGGCAGCCAGCACTTCCATCCACACGCCATCGGGGCCTTGGTTGGCGTCAATGCGGGCAAAGCGCGCCGGGTCTTCGCGCAGGCGGCGGGCGTAGCCTGCGGATACTTTTTCAAAAAAAGCGGCTGGCTGCGCCTCAAACTTGTCAGGCACCCGGGCGCCTGCCAGGCGCTGCGCCGCCACGGTGGCGGGCAGGTCAAACCACAGCGTCAAGTCGGGCTGCAGCAGCTTGGGTGCGGTGCCGTTGGCCAGGGCTGCGGCGCTAGGACCCTGCACCCAGCGCTCCAGCGTGTGCAATACGTCCCAATCAAATTCGCGCCCGGCGCCCTGGTAAGCAAAGGTGGCATCCGAAAAACGGTCGCACACCACCACGCGGCCCTGGGCCAGAGCGGGTGCAATCACGCGGCCGATGTGGTCGCGCCGCGCGGCAAACACCAAGAGCGACTCGGTTAGCGCGTCCATCGGTTCATTGAGCACCATGGCGCGCAAAGTCTCGGCCAGCGGCGTGCCACCGGGCTCGCGGGTCAGGGTGACCGCCCTTCCCTGCGCCTCAAACGCCTGCGCCAGGGCGGCAATATGGGTGGACTTGCCTGCGCCGTCAATGCCTTCAAAGCTGATGAATAAACCGTTCATATTTCTCTTAGTACTGCTTACAAGCGGCTATTTTCCACGCTGAAACTGGTTGACCGCGCGGTTATGGGCGTCCAGTGTGTCGCTAAACACGCTGCTGCCATCGCCCCTGGCCACAAAATAGAGCGCCCGGCTGGGCGCCGGATGCACCGCCGCGTGCAGGGCCTGGCGCCCGGGCATGGCAATGGGCGTGGGCGGCAGTCCGCTGCGGGTGTAGGTATTAAAAGGCGTATCGGCCTGCAAATCGGCTTTGCGCAAATTGCCGTCAAAAGACGCGCCCAGGCCGTAAATCACGCTCGGGTCGGTCTGCAGGCGCATGCCGATCAGCAAGCGGTTGTTGAACACCGCCGAAATCTGAGGCTGGTCGCTGGTGCGCCCGGTCTCTTTTTCAATGATGCTGGCCAAAATCAGGGCCTGGTCTGCGTTTTGCAGCGGCACCTGGGTGTTGCGCTGCGCCCATACGGTTGCCAAGCGTGCGTCCATGGCGCGCAAGGCGCGTTGCAACACCGCCAAGTCGCTGGCGCCCTTGGAATAGGTGTACGTGTCCGGAAAAAACCGCCCCTCTGGCGCCAAGCCGGGGCGACCGAGCTGCTGCATGAGCTGGGCGTCGCTCATTGCAGCAGCTTCGGGCTTGAGGTTTTCGGCGCGTTTGAGCGCATCACGCACCTGGCGAAAGTTCCAGCCTTCCACCAGGGTCACGCTGCGCGAAGCCTCGTCGCCTTGCACAATTTTTTGCAACAGACTGCGCGGGCTGATTTCGCCTTGCAGCTCGTAGCTGCCCGCCCGAATCTGGCGGGCCTGGCCTGACAGGCGAAACCACCAATACAAAAGCGGCGGCGGCACGTCCACGCCCGACCGGGCCACCACGGCCGCCACCTCGCGCGGGCTGTTCCCCGGCTCAATCCACAGATCCACCAAGGGCGCGTTAAGGCGCAGTGGCGCATTGACCCACCAGTGCGCAAGCGCTGCGCCCAACAGCGCCGCACCCACAACAAAACCCAGCACGAGCCGCAGCAGGCAGCCCCGAAATGAACGCACGTTTTTCATGCTCCCTGACGTTTTACAAAAATCCCATCATAAAGCGCCACGCAAGCTAGCAGCGTTAGACTGCGGGCCGATCTCTTTACCGTAGCCCAAGCGCTTATGCGCACCCTTTCCATGAAAAAACACACCGCACCGCACCCCGCCAGCATGAAGCACAGCGCCAGCATCTGGGACGGCGAAGTCGGCAATTCCCGCTGTATTGACGTGGTGCACTGGGAAGGCGACATCACGCCCGAAGAACTGGCCAATGTAGCGAGCCAAATCTCGCCCGTCTGGGAAATGGTGGACTTGCAGCTTGACCCCGCGCACCCCCTGCACGGCAACGCCTACCACCTGCGCCGCCTGAGCGACGACGAATACGAAGAGGCCGAATTTTTCAAGCGCCGCGCGGCGTTTGAGGCCAAGCACGCGGGCAAGCGCGTCTGGGTGCACGGCTACCACATCGAAGTGCGCCCGGGCGAACACACCGACCAGCCCTTCTTTTACGACCGCATGTTCAGCACGGTGTTCAACACCCTGGACGAGATTGAGGCGCTGTGCGACCAGCATTACGGCGAAGGCGTCTGGGACGAATACAGCCTGTACCCGGACGACAAATTGCCCAAGCCGCTGCCCATCGACTTCTGACCGGGTGCTGCCTTAGCGAAACCGGTGCGTGGGCTGGCGGGTAGCCCACCAGCTCATGGCCATGGCGGCGAGCAATCCAGACAAGCCATACCAGTGCAGCGTATCCATCTGGCCCTGGGCGATCAGCCAGCCGCCGCTGCCCGCTCCCAGCGCCTGGCCGGCGTACATGGCCGCGCTGTTGAGCGCAATCGAGCCGGGCGCCAAGAGTGGCGCAATGCCCACCAGCCGCGCCTGCTGCGCCGAATTGGAGGCAAAGCAGCCCAAGCCCCAGGGCACGCATATCAGCGCAGCCAGTGCCAAGCTGGTGGTTAAGGGCCAAACCAAGAGACTCAGCGCCATGCTCCCCACCGCCCACGTTACCGCGCGCGGCGCACCGATACGGTCGATATGCCGTGACATCAGCACATTGCCAAAGAGGCCGCAGGCGCCAAAACAGGCAAACAACAGGCTCAGCTCCAGCGGTGTGACCTGCAAATGCAGTTTGAAATAGGGCGCGAAGTAAGAAAACAGCACGAACTGCCCGGCTGAATAGAGCAGCGTCACCGCCACGCACAGCATCAGCGCGCGCGACTGCAGCGTCTCGCCCCAGGCCGCGCGCGAAAAAGCCGCGGGCCGAATGCCATCGGGCAGGCTGCGCCAGACCCATGCAGCGCTCATCAAGCTGAGCACCGCCACCACGCCAAAGGCGGCGCGCCAGCCCAGCGTGCCACCAATCCAGGCCCCCAGCGGCACGCCCACGACCGAGGCCACCGACCAGCCCAAAAACACAAAAGTAATGGCGCGCCCCCGCTGCGCAGGCGTGACCAGCAGCCCAATACAGGCAGCAGCTTGTGGCGTAAAGATCGCCGGCGAAATGACCGCCAGCACCCGCACCACCATCAGCGAGGCAAAGTCGGGCATCAGTGCGCTCAAAGCCAAAAACACGGCGTACCACAGCATGGACAGCGCCAGCAGGCGCCGCCGGTCCCAGCCGGCCACCACACTGGCCAAGAGCGGCGCGCCCACAAACATCATCACCGCCGCTGCCGTAATCAGCTGCCCGGCCACCGCCACGGACACCGCCAAGGACGTGGCTATGTCATTGAGCGTGCCCGGCACGACCATGACGCCCGTGCCAATCACAAAGTTGCCAAACAAAAGCGACCACAGCACCCGGGGCAGTGGTTCTTGGCGTGTGGCGGGAGTGGTTTGGGGCATGGGCGTGAGGTAAAAAGTGAGCGGCACCGAAGCGGCAGTCGTCGGGCATTGTCTGCGCGCCGCTCGGTCGCTACTGTGCCGGACTGGACACGCGGTTTGCTATTTCACCAGGCAATGGCCGCACCACGGTAGTCCACAAACTGCGCTCGTCCGGTGGGGCGCAGTTGGTCCAGCACTTGCAGCATCTGCGCTGCTGACGCCTCGGGTGCCAGTGCGTCGTCGGGCGCAACAAAGCGCTGGCTCAAGCGCGAGCGCACGGTGCCGGGTTGCAGGGCCGCAAACACGGCCAGCGGACGGCGCCGGTGCGCCTCGATGGCAGCGGTTTGCAGCAGCATATTGCGCGCCGCCTTTGCTGCGCGGTAGCCGTACCAGCCGCCCTTATGGTTGTCCTCAATGCTGCCCACGCGGGCGGACAAGGTGGCAAACACCGTGGGCTGGTCGGTGGCGAGCAGCGGAATAAAGTGCTTCATCAGCAGCGCCGGGCCAACGGCATTGACCTCAAAGGCGCGCATTAACGCCGTGGCGTTCAGGGCGTCGAGCCGTTTCTCCGGGCCAACGCCATCGATTTCGAGCGCGCCCGTGGCGTCAATCACCCACGCAAGCGGGTCGCCCTGCCTCACCTGTTGCGCACAAGCCTGGATACTGGCCTCTGATTCAAGTGAGAAGCCCGGCGTGCTGCTGCGGGACAAGGCCAGCACTTCGGCAAAGCGCGCATCTGCACGCAACAAGTCCACAAAGGCAGCACCTAGCGCACCGCTGGCGCCCAGCACCACTGCCCGCAGGCCCGTGCGCGCCTCGCTGCCCGGCATTCAGGCCGCGCCAGACGCAATCTGGCGCAGCGCCTGCTCAAACACCTCAACCGGCTGCCCGCCCGAGATCAAATGGCGGTCGTTGATGATGATGGCTGGCACCGAGCGAATGCCAGCGCCCTGGTAATAGCGCTCCACTGCGCGCACCTCGTCGCCGTAGGTGTCGCTCTCCAAAATGGCTTGGGCCTGCACCACGTCCATGCCTGCGGCCTTGACGGCGGCCAGCAGCACTTCGTGCGACTCCACACATTCGGCGCGGCCTTGGTAGGACTCCAACAAGGCCTTTTTCAGGGCGTATTGCGGGCCGTCCGCGCCGACCAATCCGGCCCAATGTAGCAGGCGGTGGGCGTCAAAGGTGTTGTACACCCGGCCCCGGCCGCCGGGGTTGAAGGTGAAGCCGACCTCGGCGCCGCGCTGGCGAATGGTCTCGCGCATTTGCGCCTGTTGCTCGGGGGTGGATCCGTATTTTTCGGTAATGTGCTCGGTCAAGTCCTGGCCACCGGCGGGCATGTTGGGGTTGAGCTCAAAGGGCTGGAAATGCAGCTCGGCGCGCACATCTGGCGCCAAGCGCTTGAGTGCGCCTTCCAAGGCGCCCAAGCCCACGGCGCACCAGGGGCAAGCGATGTCAGAGACAAAATCAATTTTGAGGGTGGTGGTCATGGGGCGATCTCGTGCAACAAATGAAAAAGGCGTGGCTTATTGCAAACCAGCCAAACCGGCGATGGCCAAGGCGTAACCCTGCACGCCAAAGCCCGCCATTACCGCCTTGGCGGCGGGCGAAATAAAGGAGTGGTGGCGAAACGCCTAGCGTGCATGCACATTGCTGATGTGCAGCTCAATGAGTGCAATGCCTGTGCCCTTGATGGCGTCGTGCAGCGCCACGCTGGTGTGCGTGTACGCACCGGCGTTAAGTACCACACCGGCCAACTGGTCTGCCGCCTGCATGCGCCCGGCCTCATGAATCCAGTCCACGAGTGTGCCTTCCGAGTTGCTTTGCCGAAAGTCCAGCGTAAAGCCTTGCGCGGCGCAGGCCGTCTGGCACAGGGCTTGCACATCGGCCAACGTTTGGATGCCATAGACCGCAGGTTCGCGCGTGCCCAGCAGGTTGAGGTTGGGGCCGTTCAGGATCAGGGCGGTTTTCATGGAGTGTCCAGTTCAAGAGCAGCGTGGTGGAGGGACGGGTGAATTCAGGGCGCGGGCGCCTGGGCCGCAATGGCGGGCAGCGCAGTCTGCACATCGCCACACTGGGCGCGGTGGCGCAAAACGTGGTCCATCACCACCAGGGCCAGCATGGCCTCGGCAATCGGGGTGGCGCGTATGCCCACGCAGGGGTCGTGCCGGCCTTTGGTCACCACCTCGGTGGCTTGGCCTTGCACGTCAATCGAGGCGCGTGGCGTGATGATGGAGCTGGTCGGTTTGATGGCAATACTCACTTCCAGGTCTTGCCCGGTGGTGATGCCGCCCAAGACGCCGCCGGCGTTGTTGCTCATAAAGCCCTGAGGCGATAGCGAGTCGCCGTGCGTGGTGCCGCGCTGGGCCACACTGGCAAACCCAGCGCCAATTTCCACGCCCTTGACCGCATTGATGCCCATCATGGCGTAGGCGATATCGGCATCCATCTTGTCAAACAGCGGCTCGCCCAGGCCCACAGGCACGTTGGACGCCGACACGCGGATGCGCGCGCCACAGGAGTCGCCCGCCTTGCGCAGCGCGTCCATGTAGTCCTCCAACCCCTGCACGTCGGCCACCGGGGCAAAGAATGGGTTGTTGGGCACATGGCTCCAGCTCTCAAAACCAATCGCCTTGTCACCGATTTGCGTCATGCAGCCGCGAAACTCAGTGCCAAATTTCTCTTTGAGCCATTTTTTGGCTACCGCGCCGGCCGCCACCATGGGCGCGGTCATGCGGGCGCTGGAGCGGCCACCGCCGCGCGGGTCACGAATGCCGTATTTCTGGAAATAGCTGTAATCGGCGTGGCCGGGGCGGAAGGTTTCCAGAATGTTGCCGTAGTCCTTGCTGCGCTGGTCGGTGTTCTGGATCAGCAGCGCAATCGGGGTGCCGGTGGTTTTGCCCTGGTAGACGCCGCTCAAAATTTGCACTGCGTCAGGCTCGTTGCGCTGGGTCACGTGTCGGCTGGTGCCGGGGCGGCGGCGGTCGAGGTCGTGCTGGATGTCGGCCTCACACAAGTCCATGCCCGGCGGGCAGCCGTCAATCACGCAGCCAATGGCTGGGCCGTGGGATTCACCAAAGTTGGTGACTGCGAATAGGGTGCCGAAGGTGTTGCCGCTCATGGGGCTGCATTATCCCTGAGGGCGCGCGGGGCCCAGCGCTTGGGCCTCGCCGCGAAAGTCAGGCGGGTTTCTCAGCCTCGTCCTGCCCCGGCCAGTCGCGGATGTAGGCCTTGAGCATCTTATTCTCAAAATTCTGGCTGTCCACCACGGCCTTGGCCACGTCGTAGAAGCTGATCACGCCCATGAGCATGCGTTTGTCCATGACCGGCATGTAGCGGGCGTGGCGGTCAAGCATCATGCGGCGGACCTCGTCCATTTCGGTTTCCATAGTGCAGGTCAGGGGCGCGTCGTCCATGGCGCTGCGAACCAGCATGACGCCCAGCGATCCGCCATTTTTGACCACCGCCTGAATCACCTCGCGAAAGGTGAGCATGCCGACCAGGTCGCCGTGCTCCATCACCACCAGCGAGCCGATGTCGCGCTCGGCCATCAACTGCGCTGCGTGGGACAGGGCTTCGTCAGGGTGGGCGGTAAACAGGGTTCCGCCCTTGACGCGCAAGATATCGCTGACTTTCATGGTGTCTCCTCTCGATGGTTCCATGGCGCGGCGTGCGCCTGTGACAATCTGCACTTGAATATAGCCCACAATGGGCCGTGAAAAACGCCCTATATCAACCGAGAGACACCCTATGACCGGCTACGCTGACCCCGGATTTGACACCTTGGCCCTGCACGCAGGCGCCAGCCCCGACGCCACCGGCGCCCGCGCGGTGCCGATCCACCTGACGACCTCGTTTGTCTTTGAGTCCAGCGACCAGGCGGCTTCGCTCTTTAACCTGGAACGCGCTGGCCACGTCTACAGCCGCATCAGCAACCCGACCAACGCGGTGCTGGAGCAGCGCGTCTCAGCACTCGAAGGCGGCATAGGCGCCATCACCACGGCCAGCGGCCAGGCCGCACTGCACCTGGCGATTTGCACGCTGATGGGCGCGGGCTCGCACATCGTGGCGTCTACCGCGCTGTATGGCGGCTCGCACAACCTGCTGCACTACACGCTCAGGCGCTTTGGCATTGACACCACCTTCGTCAACCCCAACGACCTGGACGCCTGGCGGGCCGCCGTGCGCCCCAACACCAAGCTGTTCTTTGGTGAAACCGTGGGCAACCCCGGTCTGGACGTGCTCGACATTGGCGCCATCAGCGCTTTGGCGCATGAGAACGGTGTGCCGCTTCTGGTGGATTCCACACTCACCTCGCCCTGGCTGATCAAGCCTTTTGACCACGGCGCCGACCTGGTCTACCACTCGGCGACCAAGTTTTTGTCCGGCCACGGCACGGTGGTGGGCGGCGTGGTGGTTGATTCCGGCGCCTTTGACTGGGAAAAGTCCGGCAAGTTTGCCGAACTCAGCCAGGTGTACGCCGGGTTTCACAACATGGTGTTCAGCGAGGAAAGCACGGTGGGCGCCTTTTTGCTGCGCGCGCGGCGCGAGGGCTTGCGCGACTTTGGCGCCTGCATGAGCCCGCACAGCGCCTGGCTGATCCTGCAAGGGATTGAGACCCTGCCCCTGCGCATGGCGCGCCACATGGGCAATACCGAAAAAGTGGTGCAGTTTTTGGCGAGCCACCCCATGGTCTCGCGCGTGGGCCACCCCATGTTGGACACCCACCCCAGCCACGCACTGGCCAAGAAGCTGCTGCCACGTGGCGCCGGGTCGGTGTTTAGTTTTGACATCAAGGGCACGCGCGCCCAGGGGCAAAAATTCATTGAGGGCCTGAAAATTTTCAGCCATCTGGCCAACGTGGGCGACTGCCGCAGCCTGGTGATCCACCCGGCCAGCACCACCCACTTCCGCATGGACGACGCGGCGCTCAAGAGCGCCGGTATCGGCCCGGGCACCATCCGCCTGTCGATTGGCCTGGAGGACCCGGACGATTTGGTAGACGACCTCAAGCGCGCGCTCAAGGTGGCAGAAAAGGCGGCCTGAGCGCCAACTTGGCGCCTGGGCTGCCTCAGGCTTCGAGCAGCCGCGCCACCCAGTCGCCCAGCGCCAGCGCGCTGGTCAGGCCGGGTGATTCAATGCCGAACAGGTTCACCAAGCCCGTCACGCCATGGTCTTGCGGGCCTTGGACGCAAAAATCAGCAGCCGGGGCGCCGGGGCCACTGATTTTGGGGCGAATCCCGGCATACGCGGGCTGCAAGGCGCCGTCGGGCAAACCCGGCCAATACTGGCGCACGGCGGCGTAAAAACCCTCTGCCCGCGCTGGGTCCACGGTAAAGGCGTCGGGCGTGTCCACCCATTCCACGTCCGGACCAAACTTGGCCTGACCGCCCAGGTCCAGCGTCAGGTGCACGCCCAAACCTGCCACCTCGGGCACCGGGTAGACCAAATGGCGAAAGGGTGCGCGGCTAGAGAGCGAGAAATAGCTGCCTTTGGCGTAAAACGGTGTGGGCACCTTGTCAGCGGCCAAGCCTTTCATGCGCCGGGCCAGCGTCGGCGCCGACAGACCTGCCGCGTTGACCACGGTGCGCGCCGCCAGGCAAGTGCCGTCCGCCGTTTGCACCCGATGGCGGCTATCCGCGCCGTGACCAAGCGCTACAACGTCCACCGCCGCGTTGAGTACGACCTGGCCGCCGGCGTTCTCGATGTCTGCCTGCAAAGACAGCATCAGCGCGTGGCTGTCCACAATGCCGGTGCTGGGCGACAACAGCGCTGCGTGGCATTCCAGCGCGGGCTCCAGGGCCTGCGCTTGCGCGCGGCTAAGCCATTGCAAGTCGTCCACCCCGTTGGCCTGCGCCTTGGCTTGGGTGGCACGCAGCAGCTCCACCTGCACGGGCGTGCTGGCCACGATGAGCTTGCCGCAACGCTGGTGCGCAATGGCGCGCTCTGCGCAATAGGCGTAGAGCTGCTGGCGTCCCTGCACGCACAGGCGTGCTTTCAAGGCGCCTGCGGCGTAGTAAATGCCGGCGTGAATCACCTCGCTGTTGCGTGCACTCACGCCCGTGCCTATGGCGCCCTCCGCCTCCAGCACCCAGACCTCGCGCCCGGCCAGCGCCAGACTGCGGGCCACCGCCAGCCCCACCACGCCCGCGCCGATGACGACGGCGTCTACCGGCTCGGCCTTGGCGTTTAAGTTGTCCATGGGTTGATCCTTCAGGGCGAGGGCTGGGTCGGGGCGACCCGGGGAGTGCAGTATGGCGCAGTCGCCGCGTTGGAAAAGCGCGGGTGTGAGTTGGGCACAATGGGCTGATTGCGCCGCTTCACAAGGATTTCCACGTGTTCATTACCGTTAACGATGCCAGTTTGTACGCCTACACCGCAGGCAAGGACTTTGCGCCCGAACGCCCCACCGTGGTTTTTGTGCATGGCGCGCTCAATGACCACAGTGTCTGGATTCTGCAAAGCCGCTACTTTGCCAACCACGGCTTCAACGTGCTGGCCATCGACCTGCCCGGCCACTGCAAGAGCGCCGGTGACGCCCCTGAGACGGTAGAACAGGCCGCGCGCACCGTGATTTCCCTGCTGGACGCGCTGGGCGTGCAAAAGGCCGCGCTGGTAGGCCACAGCCTGGGCTCGCTGATTGCGCTCGAGGCCGCAGCGCTGGCGCCTGAACGCGTGAGCCACCTGGCCTTGCTGGGCACCGCGTACCCCATGCGGGTGTCTGTGGCGCTGCTGGAAGCCGCCGTGTCGGCGCCCATGCAAGGCATTGACATGGTCAACACCTTTTCCCATTCCATGATGGCGCCGCCGCCCTCCACACTGGGGCCGGGCACTTGGCTGCACGGCGCCGGGCGTGCCCTGATGCGCCGCGTGCTGGCCAGTAACACCCAGGTCAATGTGTTTTACCGCAGCTTCAAGGCATGCGACAGCTACAACGGCGGCGAGCAAGCCATGCCAAAAGTGCAATGCCCTGCCCTGTTTTTGCTGGGTGACAACGACCAGATGACGCCGCCCAAGGCGGCGCAAAGCCTGGTGGCCTTGGCGCGCCAAGCCACGGTGTGCCGCGTAGCTGCCGGCCACGCGCTGATGGAAGAAGCGCCAGAGGCCGTACTCGATGCGCTTTGGGCCTTTTTGAAGCCATCGGCAATCCTGGCGCAGCCCTGAACCTGCCGTATTCGGCGGCACTTTGGGTCGCTGCATGCGGAATTTTTCATTCAAATAATTGCCGCAATAAATACCAATAATAGTAAGAGATATAATTAAAAACAGTTTTTTGCGTTTGTAGCGGCTCACCCGATTCGGGCGCTGGCTGCACGCCACACCGGTGCTGCGCTGGGGCTGAGCGCGGAACTGCTGTTTTTATGAACGGAGGAAAAGAATGCGCAATTCCAATGCGTTTGCCCGGCTCAGCGTGAAGACCAAGCTGCTGATTGGATTTGGCGTGGTGTTGCTGTTGACCTCGTTGCTGACCGCGGCGTCCTTGCGGGGCATCGAAAAGATCAAAGGCTTCACATTCACGCTGTACAGCCAAGACGTGCTGGGAATTTCCAATGTGCGGGAGATGAACCTGGAGGTCCACAACATCGCGCGCAACACCAGCGCCTTCGTTCTCTACGTCAGCGCGCTCGACACCGCGAACGCAGACAAGGCGGCGGCCAGCACCGTGACGGCCAAGCGCAACTTGCTCAATGTGTACGAACAGGCAAAAGCGACCAGCAGCACGCCGCAAACCAAGGCAAAACTGGAGGCATTGGCCCAGCCGCTGGACGCTTACTACCTGCTGGTTGACCGGGCCATGCAGCTCGCCCAAGGCCCCGATGGCGTGGCCCAAGCCACCCAATGGATTCGGTCTGCGCAATACATCGGCACCCAAGAAGCCTTGACCGCCTCCCTTGGCGAGATCACAACGCAAAAAACCCAAAGTGTGCGGGACGCAGTCAATACGGCCATTGAACGGGGCGATTTGCTCACCCGCGTGCAGCTGTCTTTGTACCTGGGGGCGATGGGCTTGTCGCTGTTGACGATTTACCTAGTTGCCACCTCTGTCATCGCCCCGGTACAAGACTTCAAGCGGGTCTTGCTTGAACTGGCCGAGGGCGAGTTGGACGTGCCGTTGCTCAACACCGACTGCGACAACGAAATCGGAGAAATGGCGCGCGCCGTGGCGCTGCTCCAAAAAAGCCTGCAACAGGCCCGCCAGGCGGCCCAGGCCGAGCATAAAAACCAGCTTCTGGCGCAGGAAACCACCCGGCAGATCGGTGAAACCATCAGCGCGGCAGCCAATGGCGACTTCACGGCAACCGTGCTACTGGAGGGGAAAGAGGGCTTTTTGCTGGACGTTTCCGCGCAGGTCAACCAGCTCATTGACACGGCGCGCCAGGCGTTCAAGGCAATTTCCGCCAACGCAAGCAGCCTGTCGCTGGCTGCGCAAGACCTATCAATTGTAAGCATCCAGATGAGCTCCAACGCAGAAGAAACCACCGCGCAGGCCGCGTCCGCAGCGGCAGCCGCCACACAAGTGAGCGGCAATATGCAGCAGGTTTCCACCGGCGTTGAAGAGCTCAGCGTAAGCATTCGGGAGATTTCGTCCAACGCCATGGCGGCGTCTGCCGTCACTAACCGGGCGGTGGTCGAAGCACGGGCCACCACGCAAACCATGGCCAAACTGGGTGTCAGCAGCCAGGAAATCGGCAGCGTATTGAAGGTCATCTCGTCCATTGCCGAGCAAACCAATTTGCTGGCGCTCAACGCCACCATCGAAGCGGCGCGGGCCGGCGAGCTGGGCAAGGGCTTTGCCGTGGTGGCCAATGAGGTGAAGGAGCTGGCCCGCCAGACCTCGCGTGCTACCGACGAAATCAGCAAAAGCATTGCCAACATCCAGGGGGACGTGCAAGGCGCCGTGTCCTCCATCGGTGCGATCGCCGAGATCATCCGGAAAATTGACGATATCGCCAGCGTCATTGCCAGCGCGGTAGAAGAACAGGCCGCCACCGCCAACGAAATCGGCAAGGCGGTCAGCAGCGCAGCCAACGGCAGCGCGGAGATCGCCAGAAACGTGGGCTCGGTGTCGCAGGTGTCACGCGACACTTCGCAGGGCGCCAGCAGCGCCGAACAAGCGGCTGCCAAGCTGCGCGAAATGGCCACAGAATTACAAACCCTGGTCAGCAAGGTACAGATTTAGGCATTGGTGTGTCTACATTTCAAGCCTGAACGCCCTGCCCTTCTTAAACCCTGACCATGCTCAACAGCGCGCATATCCTGGATGAATTCTTGCTGGAGGCGCAGGAGATATTCGACCAGCTCGACGCCGATCTGGTGCAGCTCGAAACCACGCCACAAGACAAAAAACTCTTGGGCAGTATTTTTCGGGCGCTGCACACGCTCAAGGGCAGTAGCGGCTTTTTTTCCTTTGGGCGCCTGGAAAAGGTGGCGCACGCGGGCGAATCCCTGCTGACCAAGCTGCGCGAGGGCGCATTGGTGGCCGACATGCCGCTGACAGACGCGCTGCTGGCGAGCCTGGACTGCCTGCGCCTCATTGTGCGCGGCATCGCCGCACAGCGCGTTGAGCCCGCCGGGGACGACGACGCCTTGCTGCAGCGTCTGCGCGCCTTGGCCGAGGGGCGCGCGCCTTTTGCAGGCGCATCGGACGATGGGGTGCCGCCCTCACCCGGCGGCGCAGCCATAAAGGCGCAATCCCTGCAATCCGCACCCGAACCCATCTTTGACCCGGACCTCGAACCCATGCTGCCAGGCGCAGCAAACACATCCGAACTGTTGGCGCCTGTCAAGGTCAGCGTGGAGGCGCTCGACACCCTAATGAACCTGGTGAGCGAAATGGTGCTTGCCCGCAACCGCCTGTTGTCCTTTACGGACCACAGCGCAGACGCCCACTTTGCCAGCACCGTGCGCACCATTGACCTGATTACGCTGGAATTGCAGGAGCGCGTCATGAAAACGCGCATGCAGGCCGTCAGCAGCCTGTGGTCCAAATTTCCCCGACTGGTGCGCGACATGGCGCAGGACTGTGGCAAAAAAGTCCAGCTCGTGCAAATCGGGGCGCAAACCGAGCTTGACCGCACGCTGCTGGACGCCATCCGCGACCCGCTGATCCACATTTTGCGCAACAGTGTGGATCACGGCATTGAACCCCCCGCACAGCGGCTGGCGAGCGGCAAGAGCGAAACCGGAACCGTGAGCCTGCGCTCCCTGCACGAAAACGGCATGGTCGTGATTGAAGTCGCCGACGACGGCGGCGGCGTTGACCTGGCGCTGGTGGCCCACACCGCAGTGGAAAAAGGGCTGGTGACGCAGGAGCGCGCCGCCCGCATGACGCAGCGGGAAATCCTGGATTTCACTTACCTACCGGGCTTTTCTACCAAGGCGTCGGTCACGCACTGGTCCGGGAGGGGCGTGGGCCTGGACGTGGTGCGCACGCATGTGCAGCACATTGGTGGCGCGGTCGATATGCGCACCGGACCCGAAGGCACCACGCTGCGCCTGCAAATTCCCCTGACCTTAGCGATCTTGCCGGCCTTGTTTGTGCAGTGCGCCGAGCAGCGCTTTGCCATCGCGCAAAACCACCTGCTGGAGATGATCCGCCTGGCCCCGTCCGACCCGCGCGTCGAGGACTTTTATGGCGTGTCTGTATTCCGTTTGCGCGACACGCTGATTCCTCTGACCTATTTGCAACAAGAACTTGCACTGGCGCCGCCCCCAACCGACGCGAACTGCGCCCGGCACGTGGTGGTGGTGCAGGCGGGGGACCTGGTGTTTGGCCTGGTCGTGGACAAGGTGCTTTTCATGCAGGAAGTGGTCGTCAAGTCGGTGGGGCCGCTGCTTAAAAGCAGCAGAATTTACAGCGGCGCCACTATTTTGGGTGACGGGCAGGTGGCACTCATTTTGGACGTGGGCGGCCTTGCCCTGCGCTCGGGGCTGGCATCCAAACTGGCGGACAAGGCGTTTAAGGCCGAGCTCAACGACCTGTCGCCGCCCGTGGCCAGCACCCAAGCCATGCTGCTGTTTGACCTGCCGTCCATACCGCGCCTCGCCGTGGCGCTGGACTATGTGGACCGGCTGGAAACCTTTTCCGCCCGCCAGCTAGCCCCGCGCGGCAGCCAGGACGTGCTGGTGTACGGCGACCAGATCATGCGGCTGGTGTGGTTGTCGGACTACATCGAAGGTGTGGCGCCTCAGCGCGCCGAAATTTCGGACACCCTAACGGTGATCGTGCACTACCACCAGGGCCAGCCCTTGGGCCTGGTGGTGGCGCGGATCCACGACATTGTGCATATCGCCCCGGAAATCATCCTTGTATCGCCCCCCCAACGGGGAATTGTGGGCAGCGCGATTTTTGGCGCGCAGGTGCTCAGTATTTTGGACATGCAGGAAATACTGCGGCAATGCCAACTTGACCCCGCGCCGGGCCAGGCGCACGCGGCGACTGCCCTCACCCATGCGCCGCCACCACTGGAAAGCCTGCCCGCATGACCGGCAAGCTGTCCTTGACCACGTTTTATGCCGAAGGCTTTTACTTTTGCATTCCCAGCGACCAGGTGCTGGAGCTTGCCGCCTGCCCGGTAATTACGCCCGTGCCCCTGGCGCCGTACGCGGTGTCGGGCTTGGTCAATTTGCGGGGCCAGATCGTGACGGCCATCGACCTGCGCAAACGCTTGGGCTTGCCGCCCCGCGCCAGCGAAGACGGCGCCATGGCGGTTTACCTGCGCTTGCGGGGCACGGTGTTCGCCTTGGTGGTGGACGCCATTTGCGACATCGTGGCGCTGGATCCGGCACAGTTTGACGTGCCGCCCAGCCATCTGCCAGCGGCAGCGGCCGAAGTCATCGTCGGGTTCCACCCATTGGCTGACGCATTGCTGCTGGTTCTGGACGCGAACAAACTGGTCTTTGCTTGCGTGGAATGAACGGGCGCACCATGTCCACCAACGCAGACACAAAAATCCGGGTACTGGTGGTGGACGACTCGTCCGTTATGCGCCGCATCATTGCCACGGCCTTGTCCAAGCACCCGGCGCTTGAGGTGGTGGGCTACGCGGCCAACGGCGTGCAGGCCATCGCCCGGGTGCGCGAACTCCAGCCTGACGTGGTGACGCTCGACATTGACATGCCCGAGCTTGACGGCCTGGGCGCCCTGCGAGAAATCCGCAAGGCCAGCCCGCGCCTGCCCATCATCATGTTCAGCACACTGACCCAGCGCGGCGCCCCGACCAGCGCACTGGCCTTGGCGGCCGGTGCCAGCGATTACGTCTGCAAACCCAGCGCCACCAAGGGCAGCATGGAACAGGCATTTGCGGTGCTGGAGGCCGAACTGGTGCCCAAGATCCTGGGCCTGGCGCAGCGCGCAAGGCGGCGCGCACGCGCCTTGGTAGCCGACACGCCGACGCGCCGCCCGATGCCCGAGTCCCCCGGCGGTTTGAATGACGCACTGGGCGACGCACAGGCACCCGATCTGCCTTGGCGGCCAAGCCAAATACCCTTGCCGAGCCCTTCCGTAACCGCCTTGGTGATTGGCGTGTCCACCGGCGGGCCTCTGGCCTTGAAGCATATTTTTGGTTTGCTGGCGGCGCCTTTGCCGGTGCCGGTCTTTATTGTTCAGCACATGCCGCCCACTTTCACCCCGCTTTTGGCGGCCCGGCTCAGTGGCGCGGGCCTGATGGCAGTCAAAGAGGCGCAGCACGGTGAGGTGCCGCAGGCGGGCACCGCTTACCTGGCGCCAGGCGGGCAGCATCTGGCGTTGACGTGTCGGGGCCAACGGGTGTTGATGGTGCTGTCGCATGACCCGCCCGTCAATTCCTGCCGCCCTTCGGTGGATGTGCTGTTCCAGTCGGCGGCGCAGGTCTATGGCCCGGGCCTGTTGGCGCTGGTGTTGACCGGCATGGGCTACGACGGCCTGCGCGGCTGCCAGGACGTGAAAGCCCGCAGCGGCCAGGTGCTGGTGCAAGACGAAAAATCCAGCGTGGTCTGGGGCATGGCGGGCGCCGTCACGCAACTGGGCTTGGCCGACCGGATTCTGCCGCTGCACAAAATCCCGCAAGAGCTGCTGTTTCGCACGCGCCAGGCGCGTGGCCCGAAAGTGCCCTATGGCTGATCCGGTGCTTCTGCCCTTTTACCGCCTGGTGGAGCAGCACACCGGCATTCACCTGGACGCCAACAAGCAGTATTTGGTCGAATCTCGCCTGGCGCCGCTCGCGCAGCAGCAGGGCGAGACCGTGCTGGGCTTGCTGCAAACCTTGCTGCGCACCCCCGTAGGGCCCTTGCACCAACGCGCATTTGAGGCCTTGGCCACCCACGAAACCCAGTTTTTTCGGGACCGGGCGTTTTTTAACGCGCTGGCAGAGCACCTGATTCCCGCCTTGCTTGCCCGAACGCGCCAGCACAAGGCGCTGCGCATTTGCTGCGCGGGTGTGTCCACCGGACAAGAGGCCTATAGCCTGGCAATCTTGCTGCAAGAGCATTTCCCCGAGCTCCAGGGCTGGGATGTTTTTATTCAGGCCACCGACATTTCCAATGCGGCGCTGGATAAAGCACGCACCGGCCTGTATTCCACCGTCGAGGTCCAGCGCGGCCTGGACGCGCACCTGGTGCACAAATACTTTGAGAAAGTCGGCACACAGCGTTACCAGGTGCGACCCCAAATGAGAAGCCGCGTGAACTTCTCGCAGGCCAACCTGCTGGAGACGCCCCCCAACTACCCAAAATTTGATTTGATTTTGTTGCGCAATGTGCTGATTTACTTTTTGCAAGACACCAAGACACGGGTGTTGAACCACCTGCGGCGGCAATTGCACCAGCCCGATGGCGTGCTGGCCTTGGGCGCCACAGAATCCATAGGGGACATAGTGGCTTTCAAAGGGGTGCAGTTTGGACCACTGCGCTGCTACACCCATGCATGAACGCTTGGGTCTTGCCTTGGGTCCACCGGCCAGCGTGGCGCGTGGCGTGGATTTTTCGGACTTCCGCGTGCTGGTGGCCGACGACAGCCGCACCTTGCGCTTGATTTTGGTGCATCAACTCCAGGCGCTGGGGATTGTGCAAATCGCCCAGGCTAAGGACGGCCTCAAGGCGCTGGAGATGCTAAAGCACCAGCCTTTTGATTTGCTGCTGCTGGACATGGAAATGCCCGAACTCGACGGCCTGGGTGTGCTGGAAATGCTGCGCGCAGACAACCGCCTGCAGGCCCTTGCGGTGATTGTGATCTCGGGCGCTAGCGCCTTGGAACGGGCCTACCAATGCATCGAAATTGGCGCCGAAGACTACCTGCCCAAGCCCTTTAACCCGGTGCTGCTCAAGGCCCGTATCTTTTCGTGTTTCGAGAAAAAACGCCTGCGTGACCTGGAGCGCGAACGCCTGGTGGCTTTGGACCAAAAAACCCAGCGTCTGGAATTGGAGCAACTCAAAACCGAAAAGCTGATGCTCAACATCTTGCCGCGGGCTATTGCCGAACGCCTCAAACGGGGTGAGCAGCACATTTCGGGCGCATACCCCGAGGTGTCCATCCTGTTCAGCGACCTGATTGGGTTTACCGAAATGTCGTCCCAGATTTCGGCTACCGAACTGGTTCGGCTGCTCAACGACCTGTTTACCCGCTTTGACAAGCGCGCCGACGCTCTGGGCCTGGAAAAGATCAAGACCATTGGCGACGCCTATATGGTTGCCGGTGGCTTGCCCATTCCGCGGGCTGACCACGCCGAACTCTGCGCCGACATGGCGCTGGGCATGTTTGACGATCTGGCCGCTTTCAACCAGTCCAACGCCCAGGCGCTGGAGATGCGTATTGGCATAGGCACGGGGCCGGTCGTGGCGGGGGTGATTGGGTACACCAAGTTTTCTTATGACCTGTGGGGCAATACCGTCAACGTCGCCAGCCGCATGGAATCGACCTCGCACCCCGGGCGGGCGCAGCTTGCTCCTGCCACGTACGCGGCATTGAAAGGCCGCTTTGCCATGGAGCCAGCAGGTGCCATCCTGTGCAAGGGAATTGGCAAAGTAACGACCCACTTTTTGGTGCGCCGCCTGGCACCTGAGGCATAGCCCAAAACTTAGCCCTTGACTTAGCCCGTGACTTAGCCCGTGACTGAGCGCCGGTTCAACGTGGTAGAACGCCTGCCTGACGTCTTTGCCACGATGACCCCATGACCCTGCTTTTGTCTTTGCTCTTTGTATTCGCCTACCTGGCGATCGCGCTGGAGCACCCCCTCAAAGTCAACAAATCGGCCAGCGCCCTGATGGGCGCGGGACTGCTCTGGACGGTCTATGCCCTGGCCCAAGGTGACGCTGCGCTGGTCAACACCCAGCTAGGTGAATCGCTCATGGGTACCGCGCAAATTGTATTTTTTCTGATTGCCGCCATGGCCATTGTCGAAGTGATAGACGCCCATGACGGCTTTGAGGTGCTCACGGCCCTGATCAAAACCACGCGCCTGTCCACGCTGATGTGGATGGTGGGCTTTGCCACCTTCTTTTTGAGCGCCATTTTGGACAACCTGACCACCACCATCGTGATGGTCTCGCTGATGAAGCGCCTCTTGGCCGAGCGCGAAGACCGCCTGTCGTTTGCCGGCGTGATCGTGATCGCCGCCAATGCCGGGGGCGCCTGGACGCCGATTGGCGACGTCACCACCACCATGCTGTGGATTGGCGGGCAGGTCACCACCTTGGCCATTATTCAGGGCGTGTTCTTGGCGTCCATGGTGAACTTGCTGGTGCCGCTGGCCCTGACCGGCTGGCTCTTGGGCGATCGGTCGGTGGTAGCGCCACAGCGCAGCACCGAGAAAACCACGCTGCCCACCACCCCGCTGGAGCGAACGGTGGTGCTGGTGCTGGGTTTGGGCGTGCTGGTGCTGGTGCCGGTGTTCAAGTCCGTGACGCACTTGCCGCCGTTTTTGGGCATTTTGCTGGGTCTGGGCCTGCTGTGGGCGGTGGCGGATCTGATGCACCACCGCAAGGACGATGCGCAAAAGCAGCACCTGACGCTGGTCAGCGCCCTGGCGCGCATTGACATGGGCTCTATCGTCTTCTTTATTGGCATCTTGCTGGCGGTGGCAGTGCTGGAGCACAGCCACATTCTGGGCGCGCTGGCGCACTGGCTGGACGTGACCGTGGGCCGCCTGGACCTGATCGTGATGGTGATCGGACTTGCCAGCGCGGTGGTGGACAACGTGCCGCTGGTGGCCGCGTCGATGGGCATGTACGACCTGGCCAAGTACCCCGTCGACCACTTTTTGTGGGAATTCATGGCCTATTGCGCCGGCACGGGTGGCTCGATTCTGATCATCGGATCAGCCGCTGGCGTAGCTGCGATGGGGCTGGAGCGCATTGATTTTCTTTGGTACCTGCGCAAAGTCAGCGCGCTGGCGCTGGCTGGCTACTTCGCCGGGGCGATGGTGTACCTGGCGCAATACCACTGGCTGCACTGACTACGTGTTTCCCCTAGGCGCGCTGGCTCGGCCTCAAACATGCCTCCGCCAATTTAGCGGTTACCCTTGCGCAGTGAAAAACACAATAAAACCAATAAACAGCCGACGATTGGATGCACGATGAACTTTTTACTTTCCCTTTCCAAGCAGATTGACCGCTTAAGCGAATGGGTCGGCCGTTGGGTGGCCTGGCTGGTGCTGTTTGCGGTGCTGATCAGCACGGGCAACGCGCTCATGCGCAAGGCCTTCAATATGAGTTCCAACGCCTTTCTAGAAATCCAGTGGTACCTGTTTGCGGCTGTGTTCCTGCTGGCTTCGGGCTACACCTTGCTGCGCCAGGAGCACGTCAAAATTGACGTGGTGTCCGGGCGCTTCTCCAAGCGCACCCAGATTTGGATCGATATCGTCGGCATTTGCGTGTTTTTGCTGCCTTTTGCCTACATGATCATCAAGCTGTCCATGCCCTTGGTGCTCAACGCCTACGCCACGCAAGAGGTATCGTCCAACGCCGGGGGCCTGATCCGCTGGCCGGTATTTGCGCTCCTGCCCATCGGCATGCTGCTGCTGGCGCTGCAGGCGGTGTCCGAGCTCATCAAACGGATCGCGTTTTTACAGGGGCGCATACCCGACCCCAGCAAGAAACAGGGCGCCAAGACGCCCGAGCAGGAGTTCGCCGAGTTTTTGCTGGAGAAAGAAGTAGCCGCCCGTGAAGCCGCCCACATCGGAGCACAGAAATGACCGAGTTCCTGACCGCCAATATGGCGCCTATCATGTTTGCGGCGCTCATCCTGTTTTTGTTGTTTGGCTACGCCGTGGCGTTTTCGCTGGCGGCATGCGGTTTGTTTTTTGGCGTGGTAGCCATTGAACTGGGCATGATCCAGCCGGCCTTTTTGCAAAGCTTGCCGCTGCGCATGTTCGGCATCATGCAAAACGACACGCTGCTGGCTATTCCGTTTTTTACGTTCATGGGGCTGATTCTGGAGCGCTCCGGCATGGCCGAAGACTTGCTCGACACCATTGGCCAATTGTTTGGCCCGATTCGCGGCGGGCTGGCCTATGCGGTCATTTTTGTGGGCGCCATGCTGGCCGCTACCACCGGGGTGGTGGCGGCGTCGGTGATTTCGATGGGGTTGATTTCGCTGCCCATCATGCTGCGCTATGGCTACGACCGGCGTGTGGCCGGCGGCGTCATTGCGGCCTCGGGCACGCTGGCGCAGATTATTCCGCCCTCGCTGGTGTTGATCGTGCTGGCCGACCAGTTGGGCAAAAGCGTGGGCGACCTGTACAAGGGCGCGTTTATTCCCGGCTTTGTCCTGACGGCCTTGTACGTGGGCTACATCCTGGTGCTCAGCTTTGTGCGCCCGCACTGGGTGCCGGCCCTGCCGCCCGAAGCGCGCACGATCCGCGAGCCAGACGGCAGTTCCGGCCTGCGTTCCCTGGGGCTGGTGGTGGTAGGCGCCACCCTGTGCGCCATCACTTTTGCCAAGTGGCGGCCCGAGGGTACGCCGCTGGACGAACTGATCGTGACCTCGCTGTGCGTGGGCGTGGGCATGGCCTTTGTGTTGGCGGTCATCAACCGGATCACCGGCCTGGGCCTGCTGTCGAATATGGCCGAGCGGGTGACGTTTGTGATGATTCCGCCCCTGGCCCTGATTTTTCTGGTGCTGGGCACCATCTTTTTGGGAATTGCCACCCCCACAGAGGGCGGCGCCATGGGGGCTGTGGGCGCCCTGGCCATGGCGCTGATGCGCGGGCGCATTGACCTCAAGCTGATCCGCCAGGCCATGGATTCGACCATGAAGCTGTCGTGCTTTGTGCTCTTTATCCTGCTGGGCGCCACGGTGTTCAGCCTGGCGTTCCAGGGCGTGGACGGCCCCAAATGGGTGGAGCACCTGTTGACCGGCCTGCCCGGCGGGCAGTTGGGCTTTTTGATCGTCGTGAACATTTTGGTGTTTGTGCTGGCCTTCTTTTTGGACTTCTTTGAGCTGGCCTTCATCATCATCCCGCTCATCGGGCCGGTGGCTGAAAAGCTGGGCATCGACTTGGTCTGGTTTGGCGTGTTGCTGGCCGTCAATATGCAAACCTCCTTCATGCACCCGCCGTTTGGATTTGCCTTGTTCTACCTGCGCAGCGTGGCGCCGCACGAGGATTACATCGACAAGGTCACGAAAAAGCCGATCAAGAAAATCACCATCGAGCAGATTTACTGGGGCGCTGTGCCCTTCGTCGTGATTCAGGTGCTGATGGTGGGGATGATCATCGCTTTTCCGTCGCTGGTGTCCAGCGGCTTGGGCAATGAGCCCACGGTGGACGCCGAACAGGTATTCCAGCAAATGCAAACCGATTCGCAGCAAAAGTCGGACGACAAAGACGCCACCGACGCGGCCAAGCCGGAAAGTGCGGACGAAAAGGAAGATCCGATGAAACGTCTGATGGAATCCATGAAGGACGACCAGGCCAAAAAGCCTTGAGCGCCCTGCCCTTTGGCGCTTCGCAGTACCAAAGGAGCCCATAAAAAAACCCCGCCTTGGCGGGGTTTTTTTACGTCAATCGAACGGGCTTAGAACTTCTGCGCCTGCATGAAGTCGTCCATAGACGCTTCGGCCAGACCGAACCACAGATTGCTTTCCTTGCGGAAGGCTGCGTAGTCGGTGTAGATTTTTTTCCAGGCGGGGTTGGTGTCGTTCAACTCGGCGTACACATCCATGGCCGCTTTGAAGGACGCGGTCAGGATTTCCTTGGGGAAGGCATGCAATTTCACGCCCTGGCCAATCAGGGTTTTGAGCGCAGGCATATTGCGCGCGTCGTATTTGGCCTGCATGTCAATGTGCGCGTAGGCAGAGGCCGATTCCACGATGGCCTTGTATTCGCTGGGCAAACTGTCATAAGCCTTTTGGTTGACATAGAGCGACAACTGAGGGCCCGCTTCCCAAAATCCGGGGTAGTAGTAATGGGGCGCGACCTTGCTGAAGCCCAGTTTCAGGTCATCATAAGGACCGACCCACTCGGCGGCGTCGATCGTGCCTTTTTCCAGCGCCTGGTAAATCTCGCCGCCAGGAATGTTGGACGGCACCACGCCCAGGCGTTCCAGCATGCGTCCGGCAAAACCGCCGCAGCGGAACTTCAGGCCCTTGAGGTCCGCCACGGAGTGGATTTCCTTGCGGAACCAGCCGCCCATTTGCACGCCGGTGTTTCCCATGGGAAAGTTGACGATGCCGACTTTGGCGTAAAACTCACGTGTGAGCTTCAGGCCATTGCCTTCGTACATCCAGGCCGTCATTTGGCGGCTGTTGAGTCCAAAGGGCACAGCACAGTCCAGCGCGTACGTGGGATCTTTTCCGAAAAAGTAATACGGAGCGGTGTGCGCCATTTCCACCGTGCCGTTGGACACGCCGTCCAACACACCAAACGCAGGCATCAGTTCACCTGCGGCATGGGTGCTGATGACAAACTTGCCACCGCTCATTTCGCTCACTTTTTTGGCGAAAACTTCGCAGGTTCCAAACAAGGTGTCGAGCGACTTGGGAAAGCTCGACGCCACGCGCCAACGCAAGGTGGACTGCGCGTGCACGGCGGGCGCCATGCCAGCGGCCAGAACGCCAGCAAGTCCTGCTTTTTTGATGATTGAACGACGATCCATAGGAATACTCCGGTAAAGGTAAGACGATTCGCCAAAGTGCAGCGTTTGGGCGCTGCGCCGTGGCTTGCTTGCAAGCTTGATTGTAGAAACCCCCAAGGCCCACCCGCGCGGGGGTTTTCCCTCGGGCTTCGCCCGGTATCAGGGCAGGAAGCGGGCGCGAATCGACGCCTCTATTCCCACTGCGTCCAGCCCTTGCATGGCCATCAGCTTGACCGGGTCGCCGTGTTCAATGAACACGTCAGGCAAACCGAGTTGCAACACCGGCACGGTTTGCTGCGCGGCCTGCAAGGCTTCGAGCACCGCGCTGCCTGCGCCGCCCATCAGGGCGCCGTCTTCCACGGTCACCAGGGCGGCATGGGTTTTGGCCACTTCGAGCAGCAATTGGGCATCCAGCGGCTTGGCCCAGCGCATATTGACCACCGTGGCGTTCAGCGCCTGGGCGGCCGCCAGCGCGGGCTGCAGCAAGGTTCCAAAGGCCAAAATGGCGATGCCCGTGCCCTGGCGGCGAATCTCGCCCTTGCCAAAAGGCAAACCGTCCAAGCTGGCGCTGGTGGCCACGCCCGCGCCGCTGCCGCGCGGGTAGCGCACGGCCACCGGCTGGTTTTGGGCGTAGGCGGTGCTGAGCAACTGGCGGCACTCGTTTTCGTCGGCCGGGCAGGCAATGGCCATGTTGGGAATGCAGCGCAAAAACGCGATGTCATAGGCCCCGGCGTGGGTGGCACCATCAGCGCCCACCAAACCAGCGCGGTCCAGCGCAAACACCACCGGCAGATTCTGGATGGCCACGTCGTGGATCAGTTGGTCGTAGGCGCGCTGCAAAAAGGTGGAATAAATCGCCACCACGGGTTTGAGGCCCTCGGTAGCCAGTCCTGCGGCAAAGGTCACCGCGTGCTGCTCGGCAATGCCCACGTCAAAGTAGCGAGTGGGAAAGCGCGCCTCAAATTCCACCAGCCCAGAGCCTTCGCGCATGGCCGGGGTAATGCCGACCATGCGCTCGTCATGGGCCGCCATATCGCACAGCCACTGGCCAAACACCTGGGTAAAGGTGGTTTTGGGCGCGACCGCCGGTTTTTGCAGACCCACGGCCGGATCAAACTTGCCCGGGCCGTGGTAGGCCACCGGATCGGCTTCGGCGTGTTCGTAGCCCTGGCCTTTTTTGGTCACTACGTGCAGAAACTGCGGGCCGCGCAGGTGGCGAATGTTCTCCAGGGTCGGGATCAGCGAGTCGAGGTCGTGGCCGTCAATCGGGCCGATGTAGTTAAAGCCAAACTGCTCAAACAAGGTGGCTGGCACCACCATGCCCTTGGCGTGTTCCTCAATGCGCTTGGCCAGCTCAAACAAGGTGGGCGCGCCTTTGAGCACGCTTTTGCCCATGCTTTTGGCCTTGGCGTAAAACTGACCGCTCATGAGCTGGGCCAAGTAGCGGTTGAGCGCGCCCACGGGCGGGCTGATGCTCATTTCGTTGTCGTTCAGGATGACCAGCAGACGGCAGTCTTCCACGCCGGCGTTGTTGAGCGCCTCAAACGCCATGCCGGCGGTGAGCGCGCCGTCGCCAATGATGGCCACCGAATAGCGGTCGTCCCCCTTGATCTTGGCCGCCATGGCCATGCCCAGGGCGGCAGAAATGGAGGTGCTGGAATGCGCGGTACCAAAGGTGTCGAACTCGCTCTCGGTGCGCTGCGGAAAGCCGCTCAAGCCGCCCAACTGGCGCAAGGTGGACATGCGTTCGCGCCGCCCCGTCAGGATTTTGTGCGGATAGGTCTGGTGGCCCACGTCCCATACCAAGCGGTCTGTGGGGGTATTGAAAACATAGTGCAAGGCGACGGTGAGCTCGACGGTGCCCAGGTTGGAGCTGAGATGGCCGCCGGTTTTGGACACGCTCTCCAGCACATAGGCGCGCACCTCGTCGGCCACGGCGCGCAGGTCGGCGCGCGGCAGGCGCCGCAGGTCCTGCGGACTGTGGATACCGGGCAGCAAAGATGCACGGGCTTGCGTGGAATGGGGCATGGGGGGGTCTGTCTGAGCGGATGTTGTCAATGTAAACGTCACGATGTCAGTGTAATTAGGTATTCACATTCAGGGACTCAGTGGCTGCGATGCACCACCATGTCGGCCAGGCCCGCCAGAGCTGCCGTGTTGGACAAGCCGCTGGCGCCCAGTGCGGCATGGGCCTGGGCCAGCAGGTCTTGGGCGTAGCGCTGGCTGTTTTCCAGACCCATCAAGGAAACGTAGGTGGGCTTGTCGTTGTCGGCGTCTTTGCCTGCGGTCTTGCCCAGGGTGGCGGAATCGGCCGTGACGTCGAGCACATCGTCCACGACCTGAAAGGCCAAGCCCAGAGCCTGACCATAGCCTGAAAGCGCGCGCCGTGCCTGGTCGCTGGCCTGGCCGCAGGCAGCGCCCAGCATCACGCTGGCTTGCAAGAGTGCGCCAGTCTTGAGTTGGTGCATGTGGCGCAGCGCCTGCTCGTTGAGCGCTTGGCCCACGCTGGCCAGGTCAATCGCCTGGCCCCCGGCCATGCCGGTGCTGCCGGCCGCGCGCGCCAGCAAAGCGCACAAGCGCCCTTGCACCGCTAGCGGCACGCTGCCGTCGTCCGGGGTGAGCAGCTCAAAGGCTAAAGCCTGGAGCGCGTCACCGGCCAGCAAAGCGCCAGCCTCGCCAAACTGCACGTGCACCGTGGGTTTGCCACGGCGCAGCACGTCGTTGTCCATGCAGGGCATGTCGTCGTGCACCAAAGAATAGGCGTGGATCAGCTCGACCGCGCAGGCGGCGCGCAAGGCGGCGCTCGGGTGGTTTGGGGTGTCGGGCGCCGCAACGGCCTCAAAAGCGGCAAGTGCGAGCAGCGGGCGCAAGCGCTTGCCGCCGTCAAGCACGGCGTAGCGCATGGCTTGCACCAAGCCCTGGGGCGCGCCCCAGCCAAGCGCAGGCACGGGGTCTGCCGTAACCCAGGTAGACAAAGCCGTCTCCACCGCCGCGAGCTGCTTGCGGCTCCAGACGTCCAGCGAAAAAGGGTGTGTCAGATTCACGCGCTTTTCCAGGGTTTGAGCACACCCTTGTCCAGCACCTTGATCTGGTCCTCCACCGCCTGCAGCTTGTCGCGGCAAAGCTGCAACAAAGCCGCACCACGCTCGTAGCTGGCCAGCAATTGGTCTAGCGGCAAATCGCCCGACTCCATGCGGGCTACCAGGGTTTCCAGCTCTTGCATAGCGGCCTCGTAATGGGCTGGCAATGGCGCGGTCTCGGGGGCGGGGGACGGGGAACTGGCCTTGGGCATGGTAGACGCTGCTTGACAAGAAGAAGCTGGTGGTCGGATTGGCACGATTTTATGCCACCCCACCGGCGCGGGCGAGCACCCCCGCAAGGCTACAATCGCCCTCCTTCGCTACCGGCCGCACCTTGGGGCTGCCGGGCTTCTTTTCCCGGCGCTTTGGGCGCATTCTCCCTGTGGGGAGTCTTTAGGTCAGGTTCCTATGTCTGATTTAAGTCTTCAACTGCAGCAGGCTTTAAGCCAACTACCAGTTTCAAGCTATTTTGACCCGGCGCTTTATGCGCAAGAGATGCAAAGCATCTTCAAAACCGGGCCACGCTACGTGGGCCATTCCCTGAGCGTGCCCAAACTGGGCGACTTTTACGCCCTGCCCCAAGAACAAGGCGGCCGCGTGTTGGTGCATAACGGCAGCGGCATCGAGCTGGTGTCCAACGTCTGCCGCCACCGCCAGGCGCTTATTTTGCAGGGACGCGGCTCGCTGCTGGACCCCCAGGGCGGCCCCGGCAACGCGGCGGGCAATGCCAGCGGCAACATCGTCTGCCCCCTGCACCGCTGGACTTACCAAGGCCCGCAGAGCGGCACCCATGCCGCACCCGTGGGCAAGCTCATAGGCGCGCCGCACTTTGCGGTGGACCCGTGTCTGAACCTGAACAATTACCCCCTGCAAGAATGGAACGGACTGCTCTTTGAGGGCGGCGCGGTCAACGTGGCCGCCCACATGGCCGGTTTGGGCCCGCGCGCGGACCTGGACTTTGAGGGCTATGTGCTGGACCGGGTGGAAATGCACGAGTGCAACTACAACTGGAAAACCTTTATCGAGGTGTATCTGGAGGACTACCACGTCGGCCCTTTCCACCCCGGCCTGGGCAACTTTGTGACCTGTGACGACCTGCGCTGGGAGTTCAAGGAACACTATTCGGTGCAAACCGTGGGCACCGCCAACCGCTTGGGCAAGGCCGACGCACGCGGCGGCTCACCCGCCTACGAGCGCTGGCAAAGCGCCTTGCTGAACTACCGCAGTGGCGTGCCACCCAAGTTTGGCGCCATCTGGCTCACCTATTACCCGCACACCATGGTGGAGTGGTACCCACACGTGCTGACCGTGTCCACCCTGCACCCTATGGGCGTGGACAAGACCATGAACATGGTGGAGTTTTACTACCCCGAAGAAATTGCCGCCTTTGAGCGCGAATTTATCGAGGCGCAACAAGCCGCCTACATGGAAACCTGCGTGGAAGACGACGAGATCGCCGAGCGCATGGACGCCGGTCGCAAGGCCCTGCTGCAGAGGGGCGACAACGAAGTGGGCCCCTACCAAAGCCCGATGGAAGACGGCATGCAGCATTTCCACGAGTGGTACCGCGCCCGTATGGCCGGCGCTGCGCTGGACGCGGCATGAGCGAACGCGCGGGCGCGGGCAGCAGCGCGCCCGCCCTGTGGATGGTGCTGGGTGCGTTTTTGTTTGCCACCATGGCCGTGGGCATCAAAACCGCCTCCATCAGCTTTGGCACCTTTGAACTCATTTTTTACCGGGGCGTGGTCGGCGTGGTGTTCATGGCGGTGATGGTGCGCGCCCGGGGCGCGAGCCTGCGCACGCCGGTGCCCATGATGCACCTCACGCGCAGCGTGATTGGCGTGATGTCGCTGGGCTCGTGGTTTTACGCCATTGCGCATTTGCCGCTGGCCACCGCCATGACGCTGAACTACATGAGCGGCGTTTGGGTGGCGGCCTTTATTTTGGGCGGCGCCCTGCTCTACGGCCAGGGGCAAGGCCAGGGTCCGCTCATGGGCACGGTGCTGCTGGGCTTTGCCGGGGTGGTGATGACGCTGCGCCCCACCATCGACCACGACCAGCTTTTTGCCGGTGTGGTGGGTTTGCTCTCGGGCATAGGCGCAGCACTGGCGTATATGCAGGTCACCGCACTGGGCAAGGTGGGCGAGCCTGAAGAACGCACCGTTTTTTATTTTGCGGTGGGCACCATGGTGCTGGGCGGCGCTGGCCTGGTGTTTTCGCCCGTCACGCCCTGGGACCAGGTGCGCTGGCAAGACGCCGCCTGGGTTGTACCCATTGGCGTGCTGGCCTCGCTGGGCCAGTGGTGCATGACGCGCGCCTACCGCAAGGGCGCCACGCTGGTGGTGGCCAGCATGCAGTATTCGGGCATTGTGTTTGCCAGCGGCTACAGCCTGCTTTTGTTTGGCGACCACATTGCGCCCATGGGCTGGGCGGGAATCGCGGTGATTGTGGTCAGCGGCCTCTTGGCCACCTTGCTGCGCTCGCGTGCTATTCCCAATACCCCGGCTGAGGAGCATTGAGCGCGGCCTGTTCAATGTAAGACGCCTATCGCCTGCGCCCTGATTTTTACGCCTCCAGCCTTGCCCTACACCCCAAGCACCCAGGAGGCACCTGCCATGTACACCACGCTGATCTCTGTTGCCCAACTCCAGGCCCTGCAATCCAGCAGCGCGCCACTGCAGGTGTTTGACTGCAGCTTTGACCTGGCCCAGCCGCAGGCCGGACGGGCCATGTTTGCCCAAAGCCATATTGCGGGCGCCGTTTACGCCGACCTGAACAATGACCTGAGCGCTAAGGGCGACCCCGCCCTGACGGGCGCCCTGAGCGGCGGGCGCCACCCGCTGCCCGCGCGCGAGGTGTTTGCACGGTGGCTGACGAGCATGGGGTTCGACAACACCAAACAAGCCGTTGTCTACGACCGCCTGGGGGCGGGCTACTGCGGGCGCCTGTGGTGGATGCTGAAATGGCTGGGTCATGACGCGGTGGCGGTGCTCGACGGCGGCTTGCAGGCCTGGACGGCGCAAGGCGGCGCGCTGGCGTCTGGCGACCAGGCTGCCCCAAGCGCAACCGGCGCCTTTGCCGTATCTGCTTCCAAAGTGGCTTTGGTGGACGCCACCACTGTGCTGCGCCAGTTGGGCCGCCCCACGCAAACCATTGTGGACGCCCGCGCCACGCCCCGCTTCAAGGGCGAGGTGGAGCCGCTGGACCCGGTGGCCGGCCACATTCCCGGCGCGCTGAACCGCCCCTTTGGCCAAAACCTGACGCCCGAGGGTTTTTTCAAACCCGAAGCCGTGTTGCGCGCAGAGTTGGAAGCGCTGCTGGGCGCGCACCCGGCGTCTGGCGTGGTGCACCACTGCGGCAGCGGCGTGAGCGCCATTCCCAATGTGCTGGCCATGGAGATTGCGGGCCTGAGCGGCAGCGCCCTGTTTGCCGGGAGCTGGAGCGAGTGGTGCAGCGACCCGGCCCGCCCGGTAGCCCAAGGCTAAAAGCTGCGCGGCAGACAGCGCAGCCGCCCTGCCCGCCTTCGCCCTAGCGCCTTATCCCTGCAGCCCTTCACCCTTGGGCTGGCGGCGCACCAAGCGCCCCAGCAGGCGCGCCAGATCGTCCACAAAGGTGAACACCGCAGGCACGACCAGCAGGCTCAGCAACGTAGACGTGATCAGCCCGCCGATCACGGCAATCGCCATGGGGGAGCGAAAGCTCGGGTCCGCGCCCCAACCCAGGGCCAGCGGCATCATGCCCGCGCCCATGGCGATGGTGGTCATCACAATCGGGCGGCTGCGTTTGTGGCAGGCGTCCACCAGCGCGTCAAAGCGCGCCATGCCCGCTTGGCGCGCAAGAATGGCGTAGTCCACCAGCAGAATCGAGTTTTTGGTGACGATGCCCATGAGCATGATCAGGCCGATCATGGTCGGCATCGACAGCGCCCGACCGGTCAGCAGCAAGAGAACAAATGCCCCGCCAATACTCAGCGGCAGTGCCGCCAAAATCGTGACCGGCTGCAAAAAGTCTTTGAACAAAAGCACCAACACGCCATAAATGCAAAGCACGCCAATGCCCATGGCAATACCAAAGCTGGCAAACAAGGCCTGCATTTCCTGCGCGTCGCCGAGTTCGGCAATCGACACCGCAGGCGGCAGGTTTTTCAGGCTGGGCAAGGCGCGCGCCTCGGTATTGACATCGCCCAGGGTGCGGCTGCCCAGTTCCACGTCAAAGGTAACGTTGCGGTTGCGGTTGAGGCGGTCAATCTGCGCCGGGCCGCTTTCCATGCTGAGCGTGGCCACGCTGCCCAGCAGCACCGGCCCGTTTTTGCCGGGCACGGTCAGGCGCTCCAGCGCGGCCAGGTCGGCGCGCGTGGCGTCGGGCAGCTTGACGCGAATGGGCACCTGGCGTTGCGACAGATTGAGCTTGGACAGCGCCGTGTCGTAGTCGCCCGCCGTGGCCACGCGCACCGTCTCACCGATGCTGGCTGCGGTAACGCCGGCGTCCGCCGCCCGGGCAAAGTCGGGGCGCACAGTGATTTCAGGGCGCACCAGCGAGGCGCTGGAGCTCACATTGCCAATAGCCTTGAGCGTACGCAGTTCACGCTCCACCGTCTGCGCAGTTTGCAAGAGTACCAGCGGGTCTTCGCTTTTGAGCACCATCTGCATTTTGGTACCCGTGTCAGGCGGGCCAACGTTAAAGCGGGCTCCGGCAATCTCGGCCAAGCGGGTGCGAATCAGCGCGTCCACGCCGGTCATGGACTCGGCGCGCTCGGTGCGGTGCACGGTGGTAATCGTCAACACCGCGCGCCGGGCTTCGGCCGCAGCGCCAGGCGCAAAAGCGTCGCCACTCGACCCTCCGCCAATCGAGCTGAACACGCCCACCACTTGAGGCAGCGCCATGACGGACTGGCGCACCCGTTCTGCCACATCTGCCGTCTCGTTCAGCGTGCTGCCGGGGGGCAGCTCCAGCGTCACCTGGGTTTGGTCGCGGTCAGCGGCCGGCACAAAGCCGGTGGGCAACAGCGGCACCAGGGCGATGGAGCCCACAAAAAACAGCGCCGCGCCCAAGGCGGTCCACCAGCGGTGGCGTAGGCACCAGCGCATGGCGCGCATATAGCGGGCCATGATCCAGCCGTCGGGCGGCTCGGTGCTTTGCAATTCACCGTTCGCATCCAGTGGCGAGCGCAAGATATAGGCCGCCATCATGGGCGTGAGCAGCCGCGCCACCATCAGCGAGGCCACAATCGCCAGCACCGCCGTCCAGCCAAACTGCTTGAAAAACAGGCCCGGCACGCCGCCCATAAAGGCGGTCGGCAAAAACACCGCCACCAGCGCAAAGGTAGTGGCAATCACCGCCATGCCAATCTCGTCGGCCGCCTCCATAGCCGCCTGGAACGGCGTTTTGCCCATGCGCAGGTGGCGCGCAATGTTCTCAATCTCCACAATCGCGTCGTCCACCAGCACGCCCACCACCAGCGCCAGCGACAGCAGCGTCACCGTGTTGAGCGTGTAGCCAAAATACTTCAGACCCAAAAAGGTGGGAATCACCGAAAGCGGCAAGGCCGCAGCCGCCACCAGGGTGGCGCGCCAGTCGCGCAAAAACCACCACACCACCAGCACCGCCAGCAAAGCGCCTTCGTAGAGCAGTTCCATGGAGCCCGCAAAGTTCTCCTGCACCGGGCGGGCGTTGTCGATCACCGCCTCCAGCACGATGTTGGGGTGTTCGGCCTGCAAGGCGGCCACTGCCGCGCGGGCGCCACGCGCCACCTCCACTTCACTGGCGCCCTTGGTGCGAAACACCTCAAAGCCCACTACCGGCTTGCCGTTCATGGTGGCCAGCGCACGCGGCTCGCTGACCGTGTCTGTTACGCGCGCCACATCGCCCAGGCGAATATGGCGGCCATCGGCCAGCGGCAAATCCAGGCCTGCGAGTTCGGCGGCTGATTGCACGGTGGCAATGGTGCGCACCGCCTGCTCGGCGCCGCTCACGTCGCCCCGGCCACCGGGCGACTCTTGTTGCACCAAGCGCAGGCGACGTGATACGTCCACCGCTGCCACCTGCAAGGCCGCCATTTGGGCGGTATTGAGCTCCACCCGCACTTCGCGGCTGACGCCGCCCAAGCGTTTGACGGCGCCCACGCCGGGCACTGCGCGCAGGCGCTTGGCCACCGTGTTGTCCACAAACCAGCTCACCGCCTCGTCGTCCAGCGGTGCTTTGCCCGCCTCAATCGCTGCCTGGGCGGTAAAGGCCAGCACCACGCGCCCGGCGGTGGACGCCTTGGTCACGGACGGGTCGCGCATTTCGCCGGGCAAATCTGCACGCACGCTGGCCACGGCGTCGCGCACATCGTTAACGGCTTCGTTGATGGGCTTTTCCAGCACAAATTCCACCGTCACCGTGGCGCTGCCATCCAATACCTTGGTGTAAATGTTTTTAACCCCGGCCAGGCTGGCCACGGCGTCCTCGATCTTGCGGGCTACTTCGGTTTCCAACTGCGCCGGTGCCGCCCCGCTCAGGCTGGCGCTGACCGTGACGATGGGCAGCTCAATGTCCGGAAAGTCTTGCACCACGCTGCCACGAAACGCCAGCAACCCTGCCAGCGACAGCAGGGCAAACAGCATGATGGCCGGAACCGGGTTCTTGATCGATAGCGAGGAAAAGTTCACACCCACTCCTTAGGGCGCGCGCGCCGCGCTGGCAGCCACCGCAGCTTTTGGCGCCAAAGGTGCGGCCTTTGGGGCGGCGGCCACGGTTTTCACCGTGTCGCCGTCGTTCAGAAAGCCGGCGCCACCGGCCACCACCACCGCGCCTTGGGGCAAGCCACCCAGCACCTCAATCAGGCCGCCAGACGCATCACCCACCCGCCGCCCGGTGCTGATCTTGAGTTGCGCCACGCGCCCGTCAGGCTGCACCGCAAAGCAGTAGCTAAAGCCGTCGCGCACCACCACCGCTTGCTGCGGAATCGTCAGCGCGTCCGACTTGCCCAGCACAAAGCTGCCCTGCGCGTACATGCCGGGTTTAAAACCTTGCGACAGCGGCGCCTTGGACGGCGCCACGGGCGCCAGCAAATCCACGTACACCAAGCCCAGGCGGGTTTGCGCGTCAACGGTGGGCGCCACCATGCGCACCCGCCCTTGCGCCTGCGCGCCGCCGGGCGCGCTCACCACTACAGAGGTACCCACCGGCACCCGGCCGAGTTCGGCCGATGTCAGCTCGGCACGCCACTCCAGGCGGCCCTGGCGGACCATGCGAAACATCTCGCTGCCCGCACCCACCACCGCGCCCAGTGCGGCATTGCGCTGGGTGATGGTGCCGCTGTCGGGGGCCAGCACCTGGGTGTGTTTGAGGCGCAGCAGTTGCGCGTCCAAGGCGGCCTTGGCGGATTCGACGCGGGCCTTGGCGGTTTGCTCCGCTGTTAAAAGTTGGGCAATTTGCTGGGCGCTGATGGCGCCGGTGTTTTGCAGGCTGCGGGCGCGCTCGGCGTTAGCGAGTGCGTCTGCGCTGTTGGCCTGGGCCTCGGCCAGTTGGGCGCGCGCCAGGGCCACATCGGCCTGCACGCCATCCGACACCAGGCTGGCCAGCAACTGGCCGCGCTGCACCGTGTCGCCCACATTGGCGTGTAGCTCTTGCACCCGGACGCCACCAATTTCGGCGCCCACGCTGGCCTCTTGCCAGGCCAGCACATTGCCGTTGGCCGCCAACACCGTAGGAATGCTGCGCGTGGTGGCTTGCACCGTATTCACCGTGAGCGCCGGTTTGGCAGCCGCACCCGCCGCAGGCTTGGGGTCAGCGGCAAGCGATTTGCCCGCCAGCAAGCCCGAGCCAACAAGCAAGGCACCAAAGGCCAGCAGGCCTAGCGCCAGGCGGGGGTGGATCAGTACGGTCAACACATTCATGGAGGCAGCTTTCGAGTTCATGCAGCAGGTATTTGGTCGGTTCTTGGCAAATCAGGGCGTGGCGCCGGGGCCGGGCGCCGATGCGGCCTGTGCGCCTTCGGGCTCCCAACCGCCGCCTGCAGCCCGGTACAGGCTGACCCAGGCGCGTTGGCGCTCAAGTTGCAATGCGTCCAGCGCCGACTCGGCGGCCAGGGCGTAGCGGCGGGCCTCTTCGAGCTCCACCAGACTGGCCATACCTTGTTGGTAGCGCTGGGCGCTGGAGTCCAAAGCCTGGGCGTAGCCGCGCAACGCGAGCGTGGCGTCAGCACGCCGGGCCTGGGCGCTTTGCAATGCCACCAGCGCGTCTTCCACCTCGCGCACGGCTGCGCGTACCTTGGCGCGGTAGGCCACCACGCTTTGGGCGTAGTTGGCTTGCGCGGCGTCCACGTTGGCAGCGCGCTGCCCGGCGTCAAACAGCGGCAAGCTCAGGGCCAGCGGGCCAAAGGACCAGGTGCTCATGTCGGTGTCCGCCCCGGCGCTGCTGTAGCGCAAGGCGCCTATGGAGCCGCTCAAGGTCAGGCGCGGCCAGCGTTGGGCCTGGGCACTGCCCACGGCAGCGCTGGCGACCAGCACATCGCGCTCGGCGGTAAAGATGTCGGGGCGCTGCCTGATAGTTTGGGCAGGCACGGTCGCCACGGTAAAGCCTGGCAGCTCTGACGCAGGCGCGGGGCTGGCGCTCAGGCGCTGGCGCAGGGTGGGTTCGTCCAGCGCCGTCAAGGCCACCAGGGCTTTGACCGACAGATCGCAGTCGGCGTTTTGCTGGGTCAGGCGGCGGCGGCTGTCGGCGGCACTGGCTTGGGCCAAAGCCAAATCGCCGCTGCGCACCAGTCCGGCGCCCAGCAACAGGTCGGTAAGGCGCGCGCTTTCCTGGCGCGAGGCGGCGTCGCGCGCGGCAATATCGGCCTGACGGCGGCAGGCGCGCAGTCCGAAGTAGGTGTTGGCCACCTCGGCGGCTACCGCCACCCGGGCGTCGTGCCATTGGGCTTGACCGGCTTGGACTTGCGCGTCGGCGGCGTCTTTGACGACCCGGTTGGCGCCTACCAAATCAAGCTCCCAAGAGGCCTGTGCGCCAATGCTGGTGCTGGTGGCGACCGGCATGTTTGGCTGGGTCTGGCCCCGGCTAGTGGACAGACTGCCATCCACGCGCGGCAGCAGTGCGGCACGGGCTGCGGCCTGGCTGGCGCGCGCCGACTGCAGGCGCGCACCGGCCTGGGCGACGCTGGCACTGGCGTCTTGGGCGGCATCCAGCAAATCGAGCAAAAGCGGGTCGCCCTGGGCTTGCCACCAGCCACGCAGGCTGCTGATCTGGCCCTGGTGCGGCAGCGGCGCTTGCCACTGCGGGCTCACCTGCAGGGGCTCGGTCTTGGGCGGCAGGCCAAGCGCACAACCCGAAAGTAACAAGGCGCCCAGCGCAAGCCATGGCCAGGGCCGCATTCCACCAGGGCTCAGCATTGCAGGCATAGAAATACGTTTCATCAATTCAAAAATGGCAGCGAAGCACGGCAAAGAAGCTGCGGCTAATGCTGGTGGGCCAAAGTGCTGACCAGGGTCACCAGACCAATGCCGATCAACAGCCATGCGATTTGCGCGGCGGTCTGCCGGGCGCCCAGGCGCTTTTGCAACTGGGGAATCAGGTCGGCCAGCGCCACATACATAAAGCTGCTGGAGGCCACCACCAAAAAGTAGGGCAACAACTCTGCGAGCTGTTCCACCAGCCAAAAACCCAGTACACCACCCAGCGCTGTGACCGAACCGGCCAGCGATACCTTGATCAGCGCGGCCTTGCGGTCTGTGGTGCTGGAGCGCAAAACCATCAGGTCGCCCATGTGGTGCGGCACCTCGTGCGCCAGCACCGCAACAGCCGCAATGGCGCCCAGGCGCATGTCGGCCATAAAGGCCGCCGCAATCAACACGCCGTCGCCAAAACAATGCACGCTGTCACCCGCCAGCACCGCCCAGCCGCCGCCGGTGTGGCCGTGCGAATGCCCGTGGGCGTGGTCGTGCCCATGGTCGTGTGCAGCGCCAGGGGCGTGGGCGTGTTCTGCCGCAGGGGCGTCTTCGGGCGGGTGTGCGCCGTGTTCATGCCCGTGGTGCCAAAGCTCGGCCTTGTCCAGCAAAAAGAAAAACACCAGACCAATGAGCAGCGTCATGAACAGGTGGTCCGGGCCGATACCGCTTTCAAACGCCTCGGGCAAGAGGTGCATGAACGCGGTGGCCAGCAGAGCGCCGGCCGCCAGACTCAGCATGTGCTGGGTGTAGCGCGCCAGCACGCCAAAACTCAGGGCGGCGGCCACCCAGACGCTGCCCACGCCCGCGAACAAGGTGCCAACCAGAATGGCAAACAAAATCATCGGGGACCCTTGCGCTGCAGAAAAACCATGCTCATACGCCGTGCTGCTTGAGCCACTGCGTCAGGCGCTGCCAGCCGTCTTGCGCCGCTTCCTTGCGGTAAGACGGGCGGTAGTCGGCATGAAAAGCGTGCGGCGTGTCGGGGTAAACCACAAATTGCGAGGCCTTGGCGGGTGCCGGTGCGGCGGCCAAGGCGGCTTTCATGGCGTCCACCGTAGCCAAGGGAATGCCCGTGTCCGCACCTCCGTACAGGCCCAGCACCGGCGCATGCAGCTTGGCCGCCACGTCCACCGGATGCACTGGCGTGAGCGGCGTGCTTTGGCCCACCAGGCGGCCGTACCAGGCAATACCGGCTTTGATTTGCGGCTGGTGCGCGGTATAGAGCCACACGATGCGTCCGCCCCAGCAAAACCCCGTAATCGCAAGGCGCGATGTGTCGCCACCGTTGCGCGTGGCCCAGGCCACGGTGGCATCCAAGTCCGCCATGACTTGGGCGTCGGGCACTTTGGACACCACCTCGGCCATGAGCTTGCCCATGTCGGCGTAGCTGGATGCGTCACCCTGGCGCGCCATCAGGTCGGGCGCAATGGCCATGTAGCCTAGGCGGGCCAGGCGGCGCGCTACGTCTGCAATGTGTTCGTGCAGGCCAAAGATCTCTGGCACCACCAGCACGACCGGCGCGTTTTTGGCGTTCAGGGGCGCTGCGCGGTAGGCGGGCAAGGCGTAGCCGCCCACGTCAATCTTGACCGGGCCGGCCAGCAAACCATCACTGGACGTGACGACCAGAGTTTGGGCAGTAACTGGCAGCACGGCGGCGGCAAAACCAGCGCCTGCGGCGGCTTTCAGGGCGGTACGGCGGCTGGGTTGGGCGTCGCTGGGGCGCGCGTCAAGCAGTGCGTGGGCATCTTGCATGGTGTCTTGGTTCATGGCGGGTTGGTCCCTTGGTTTGAAAAGAGCGTTAGCGGCGCGCGTGCTGTGAAGCCGTGGTTGGCGCGGCGGGTGTTGCCGGCCCGCAAAGGGCCAGCCTTGGGATTGTGCCGCAGCACCGCGTGCGCTGGCGCACCCAGGTTAATGCGCCTGATCCCAGTTGGGGCCCACGCCCATCTCGGCCAAAAGCGGCACCTTCAGCGTGGCAACTTCGGCCATCAGGCGCGGAATTTCGACCTTCAGCCATTCCACCTCAGCCTGCGGCACCTCAAACACCAGCTCGTCGTGCACCTGCATGATCATTTTGGTGGCGCGGTGCTCGGCGTCCAGCACCTGCTGCACCTTGACCATGCTCAGCTTGATCAGGTCTGCCGCCGTGCCCTGCATGGGCGCGTTAATGGCGGCGCGCTCGGCTCCGGCACGGCGCTGGCCGTTGGGGGAATTGATCTCGGGCAGGTACAGGCGCCGACCGAACACGGTTTCTACATAGCCGCGCGCCTTGGCCTGGGCGCGGGTGTCGTCCATATAACGCTTCACGCCCGAGAACCGTGCAAAGTAACGTTCGATGTAGTTTTTGGCGGCGGTGTTGTCAATGCCCAGGTTGCGCGCCAGGCCGTAGGCGCTCATGCCGTAAATCAGGCCAAAGTTGATCACCTTGGCGTAGCGGCGCTGCTCGGTGCTGACCTGGTCCACGGTCACGCCAAACACTTCGGCGGCGGTGGCACGGTGCACGTCCAGGCCTTGCTGGAAGGCGTGCAGAAGCGCCTCGTCCCCGCTGATGTGCGCCATGATGCGCAGCTCAATCTGGCTGTAATCGGCGCTGGCAATCACGCTGCCCGCCGGCGCCACAAAGGCCTCGCGCACGCGCCGCCCCTCGGGCGTGCGGATCGGAATGTTCTGCAAATTGGGGTCGTTGCTGGACAAGCGCCCGGTGACGGCCACGGCTTGGGCATAGTGCGTGTGCACCCGGCCTGTGCGCGGGTGGGCCAGTTGGGCCAGCTTGTCGGTGTACGTGCCCTTGAGCTTGGACAGGCCGCGGTGCTCCAAGATTTTGGCCGGCAGCGGAAAGTCTTCGGCCAGCTTTTCCAGCACTTCTTCGTCGGTGCTGGGCGCACCAGTGGCGGTTTTCTTGACCACGGGAAGGCCGAGTTTGGTAAAGAATATTTCGCCAATCTGCTTGGGGCTGCTCAAATTAAAGGGCTGACCGGCCAGGGCGTGGGCCTCGGTTTCCAGCTCCAAAATGCGCGCGCCCAGGGTCTGGCTTTGGGCGGCCAGGGTGGGTGCGTCAATCAGCACGCCATTGCGCTCAATGCGATAAAGCGCCTCGCTGCTGGCGATTTCCAGCTCGTAGACAAAGCGCAGTTTCTCGTTGGCGGCAATCTGCGGCCACAGGATCTGGTGCAATTCGAGCGCCATGTCGGCGTCTTCGCAGGCATATTCCGCAGCGCGGGCGATGTCCACCTGGTCAAAGCAGATCTGGCTGGCGCCTTTGCCACACAGGTCTTCAAAGCTCAGGCCGCTGCGCCCCAGGTGGCGCTCGGCCAAACTGGCCAGGCTGTGGGGCTTGTGCACCTCAAGCACGTAGCTTTGCAGCATGGTGTCGTGGGCGTAGCCCTGCACCTCGATGCCGTGGTTGGCAAACACATGGCGGTCGTATTTGACGTGCTGGCCTAGCTTGTGGCGCAGCGGGTCTTGCAACCAGGGTTTGAGGCGGGCCAGCACGTCGTCGCGCGAGAGCTGCTCGGGCGCGCCGGGGTAGCGATGCGCCAGCGGAATATAGGCGGCCTCGCCTGCCAGCACGCACAGGCTGATACCCACGATTTCGGCGCGCATCTCGTCAATCGAGGTGGTCTCGGTGTCCACGGCCACCAGGTCGGCACCCTGCACTACCGCAAGCCAGCGCTCCAGCGCGCCCCAGGTCAGCACGGTTTCGTAATGGGTGGCGCGCACCGGGGCGTCGTCGCCAAACAGGCTGCTTTGGCCCGGCACGTCAGCAGCGTCAGCAGCGTCTGCCGCAGCGGCGCTGGTGGCGGGCGCTCGCGCGGCGGTGCCGTCCGAGAACAAGTCAGGCTCGCCGGCCGCGCCTGCGCGGGGCGCCTCTTTGGTCATTTGGGCTGCCGCCGTACGGGCCAGCCCTTTAAAGCCCACGCGCTCATAAAAATCGTGCAAACCGGCGGTCTCTTCGGGGCGGGCGAGCAGTTCATCAAACGCGGGCAAGCCCGGCAACCAGTCGCGCAGGTCGCAGTCGGTCTTGATGGTCAGCAACTGGCGCCCGGTGGGCAACCATTCCAGCGCTTTGCGCAGGTTCTCGCCCACCACGCCCTTGATGTTGTCGGCGTTGGCCACCACCGATTCCAGATTGCCGTATTCCTGCAGCCATTTCACCGCCGTCTTGGGGCCGACCTTGGACACGCCGGGCACGTTGTCCACGGTGTCGCCCACCAGGGTCTGGTAGTCGAGCATCAGGTGCGCGGGCACACCAAACTCTTCGAGCACGCCGGCCATATCACGGCGCTTGCCGTTCATGGTGTCGATGATGGTGATGCGCTCGTTAACGAGTTGCGCCAAATCTTTGTCGCCGCTGCTGACCACCACTTCCATGCCCTGGGCGGCCGCCAATACGGCCAGCGTGCCGATCACATCGTCGGCTTCCACGCCGGGCACGTCAAGCACCCGCATGCCTAACAGGTGCACCACCTCGTGGATGGGTGCAATTTGCAGGCGCAAATCGTCGGGCATGGGCGCGCGCTGGGCTTTGTATTGGGGATAAATAGCGTCACGAAAGGTCGGTCCCTTGGCGTCAAAAATGCAGGCCACATAGGCCGCAGGCACCTCTTTTTTGAGCGCCTGCATCATGTTGACCATGCCGCGCACCGCGCCGGTGGGGCTGCTGGTGGGGTCACCGGGAATGGCGCGCAAGTCGGGCATGGCGTGGAAGGCGCGGTACAAATAGCTCGATCCGTCGATCAGCAAAAGGGTGTTGGGGGCTTGGTGCATGGGGGTATTTTGCCTTTGCCAGCGTGGCCTCCACGCGAAAAAGCGCGCAAGTGCCCGCTCTACAATCACCATTGGCCTTTTGGCGCCGGATACACCCTGCGCTTGAGTCGTATCGGCGTCCACTTACACGGGTTGGGTTCATGGCGGTTTACACGGAAGTTTCATTCACGCAGGCCAGTACCCTGTTCGAAAGCCTGGGGCTGGAGCGGCTCACCAGCCTGCAAGGCTGTTCGGGCGGCATCGAGAACACCAACTACTTTGCCCATACCGAAGGCCCCAGCTACGTGCTGACCCTGTTCGAGCGCCTGACAGCCGAACAACTCCCCTATTACCTGCGCCTGATGGCGCACTTGGCTGCCAACGGCATCGCCGTGCCCAACCCAGCGCCCAACGTCCAGGGCGAAGTGGTGCATTCCCTGTGTGGCAAACCGGCTGCCGTGGTGAACATGCTCGCGGGCAAAAGCGAACTCGCGCCCAGCGCAGCCCACTGCGCGCAGGTGGGCGCCACGCTGGCGCGCATGCACCTGGTGGGCCGCAGCTTTGCCCTGCGCCAAGACAATTTGCGCACCCTGCCCTGGTGGAACGAAACCGTGCCGGTGGTCTTGCCCCACCTGGAGCCCGCCCAAGCCACGCTGCTGCAGTCCGAGCTGGCCTACCAAAACCACGTTGCCACCTTGGCGCACTATGCAGCGCTGCCGCGCGGCCCCATCCATGCGGACCTGTTTCGCGACAACGTCATGTTCACCCCGGCCGCCACCGAGGGCAGCGAGTCTGTGCTTAGCGGCTTTTTTGACTTTTACTTTGCCGGTAATGACGCCTGGGTGTTTGACATCGCGGTGTGCCTGAACGACTGGTGCGTGGATCTGGACAGCGGCGCGGCCATTGATGAGCGCGCCCAGGCCTTCTTGGCGGCTTATGCCAGCGTGCGCCCGCTGGAGGCGGCAGAGCGCAAATTGCTGCCCGCCATGCTGCGCGCCGCCGCCCTGCGCTTTTGGCTCTCGCGCCTGTGGGACTGGTATTTGCCGCGCGAAGCAAGCATGCTCAAGCCCCACGACCCGACCCGCTTTGAGCGCCTGCTGCGCCAGCGCATCAACCATCCCCAGGCCACCGGCCTGCCGCAATCAGACTTTGAACCTGAAACGACCGCATGAAACTCAACATCCTTCCGGCCCGCCAGGGCGTTTTGTGGGTCAAGCTGGGCGTTAAAACCTTTTTGCGCCAGCCGTTGGCGCTCTCGGGCTTGTTTTTTATCTTCATGTTGCTGATGTCGGTGCTGAGCATGGTGCCGGTTTTGGGTAACGCGCTGGCACTGGCGCTGCTGCCCGGCGCCACGCTGGGCCTGATGGCAGCCACGCAAGAGGCGGTCAAAGGCAAATTCCCCATGCCTGCGGTTTTACTGAGCGGCTTTCGGGCCGGGCGCAAGGAACTGCGGTCCATGGTGGTGTTGGGCGTCTTGTACGCGGCCGGGTTTTTGCTGGTGTTGGCGTGCTCGGCCCTGATGGACGGCGGCAAGTTCGCCAAGCTCTATTTGATAGGTGGCAGCGTGGGCGCCGATGTGCTGCAAGATGGCAGCTTTGAGTCCGCGGCCCTGCTGGCCATGGTCTTGTATTTGCCGCTGTCTTTGCTGTTTTGGCACGCCCCGGCGCTAGTGCACTGGCACGGCATGTCGCCCGTAAAAAGCCTCTTTTTTAGTGTGGTGGCCTGCTGGCGCAACTTTGGCGCTTTTCTGGTTTACAGCTTGACCTGGATGGCCTTCTTTATTTTGGTTGGCACCGCCATTGCGCTGGTGGCGAGCTTCTCGGGGAGCGAAGAGGTGGTAGCGGCCGTGCTGTTCCCGTGCGCGCTGGTAATGGCGGCCATGTTTTTTACCTCGATTTATTTCACGTTTGCCGACAGTTTTGATACCGGCACGGACGTGCTGGCCTAGGCGCGGGGTATTTTTAGGGTCGATGCGTCGGCCTGTCACGGCGCAGACATAAAGCGCTTTTAATCTCGGGACAAGCGGCGCTTTCGCGCTCGCACGGGCTGCTTGCAGCCACCCGATCTATGACCCTATTCCACTTTGATTGCTGTGGCGCCATGCGCCAAACTTTGCGCGCAGCCGCATTGGCCCTGGTCGCCACCCTGGCCGTAAGCGCCTTTGCCCAATCAGCGGCCACGGCAACCGTGTCTCAGCCTGTGCCGCCCGAGGCGCTGCGCCTGCACGACTTCTTCCAGATGCCCGTGGGTCCCAAGGGCCTGGTGATCAGCGAGCGCCTGCGCCAGTTACAGGGCCGACAGGTGCGGATCACCGGCTACGTGGTGCAGCAAGAAGTGGCCACGCTCGGGCAGTTTTTGCTCACCCCCCGCCCGGTGCTGATGAGCCAGCACGCCGATGGCGAGGCCGACGATCTGCCCCCAGCTACCGTGTTTGTGCGCCTGGACGCTGACCAACAAGACTGGGCCGTAGCCCATGCCCGCGGCCTGGTGGAAGTGACCGGTACGCTGGAAGTGGGCCGCCAAGAAGAGCGCGATGGTCGCGTGTCCTGGTTCCGCATTCAACTCGCGCCGGAGGCCATTCGCGGTATGAACCGCTTTGAAGTCACCCAGTACCTGCACAGCCTGCAACACACGCACTAAGGCCGCGCGTTTGCCGCCAAGCCCCCCCCTTTTTTGCTTTGACTCTTTTTATTGATCGGAGACCGCCATGCAATTTCCTGCCCTGCCACCGCTGACCGCCTTGGCCCTGTGTGCCCTCGCCCTCTGTGCCCAAGCCGCCCCCACCGTCACGCGCCTCACGCCGCCGAGCGAGCTTTTCTCCAGCGGCCAGGCCGCACCGGTGATTGCCCGTTTTTTGCCCGGCCAGCGTTTTGACCTGCAGGCCACGCTGCGCCCCGACGATGCGGGCAAAAGCATCCGCAGCGCAAGCTTTGCGATTGACGGCAAAGCATTAGGCGCCAACGTGGCGCTCAAAGTGTGCGAGTCCGCCTGCCTCAAAGGCGTGCCCCCCAACGCCACCGTGGCCAGCGTGCGCGCTGTGAGCGTAGACAAACCAGGCGTGCACCAATTGACAGTGACGGCCACCCAAAGCGACGGCCAAGCGGTCACCGCCACGAGCAACTTTGAGATCGTGCCGCTGGTGCCCGGCGGCCAAAAGGTCAAGAACATCATCATCTTGCTGGGCGACGGCATGGGTGCAGCGCAGCGCACGGCTGCGCGCATCGTGGCCGGGGGTTACGCGCAAGGCAAAGTGATCACGCCACTGGCCATGGACACCTTCCCGGTGACCGGCATGGTGAAAACCGCCTCGCTCAACTCGGTGGTGACCGACTCGGCGCCCGGCATGACGGCCTATGTCTCGGGCAACAAAAACAACAACAACGAAGAAGGCGTATTCCCCGACGACACCACCGACGCCTTTGACAACCCGCGCATCGAATACCTGAGCGAATACCTGCATCGCACCCAGGGCAAGGCGCTGGGCCTGGTCACCACCGCCGACGTGTTTGACGCCACCCCCGCCGGTAACGCGGTGCATACCAGCAGCCGCGGCGCAGGCACCGGCATCGTGGACCAGTTTCTGGACGACCGCCACCTGACGGGCCTCACGGTGCTGATGGGCGGCGGACGCAAATGGTTCATGCCATCCACCACGCCCGGTTCGGCGCGCGGCGACCGCAGCGACTACGCCTTTTCTGCCACCGATGCGCACACGGCCGACATCGTCAAGCGCTGGGGGGCGTCTGCAGGCGCCCTCGACAAGGACCGCGATCTGCTGGGTGACTTTCAGCGCGTCGGCTTTCAATACGCCAGCGACAAGACCAGCATGGACGCCATTGACGGCGACAAGACCGAGCGTTTGCTCGGCCTGTTTGCCCACTCCAACATGAACGTGGCACTGGACAAGATGGACGGCCGGCGCAACAAGGCCCGCGGCGTGACAGGCCGGGTGGTGGACGACTATGGTTTTCCTGACCAGCCCATGCTCGACGAAATGACCGCCAAGGCCCTGCGCGTGCTCGACCGCCAGAGAAAAGGCTTTGTGCTGATGGTCGAAGGCGCCTCGATTGACAAGCAAGCCCACGCCATGGACACCGAACGCTGGATGCTCGATACGCTCGAATTTGACCGTGCCGTCGGCCTGGCCCAGACCTATGCGGCGCAGCACAAGGACACGCTGGTGATCGTCACCGCCGACCACGAATGCGCCGGTGTGGCACTGATTGGCGGCTCCAAAGTGAGCGACGCGCGCCTGCAAACGCTGGTGCGCGAAGGCGGCGGCACCGCACTGCGCGACGCTGTGGTCGGTGTCTACGAACAGGCCGGTTTTCCCAAATACCGCATTGCCGCTGACGGCTACCCAGAGACGGTAGACATCGACAACCGCCTGCTGGTGGGCTATGGCGCCAATACCGACCGCATGGAAGACTTCCGCACCAACGAGCGCCCACTGCAGGATGGTCAACAACCCTTCGTGAAAAAAGAGCCTCTGGCCGCCTACCCGGCCGGCCCTATGGCGCGTGATCTTGATGGCAAATACATGGTCACCGGCCAGGTGCCGGGCGACAGCGCGGTGCACACGGCTACCGACATCCCCTTATCTGCCTTCGGCCCTGGCGCTTATTCATTTACCGGGGTGATTGACAACACGGACGTGTTTTTCAAGCTGGCGCAGGTGGCGATGCGGGGGGTGGTTTTGCCAGCGGGTTTGGGCCTTAAACCTTGATTGGAGGCTTGGCGCACAAGACGATCACGCTTATCCCTGGGCGGCTCCGCAGTCAGGCCAGATAATCTGTTCTACGATAGCTAGCTATGTCTCTAATGGACGAGTCAATGAAAAAGCTCAAAATTCTCGGCGTCGTTCTTGGTTCCGTCGCGCTGCTCTTCATCGTGGGCATTGTTGCCGTCTGGGCACCGGACCGGTCAGCCGAGAATTTAGGACAGCGCTGGGCCACACCGCCATCCCAATTCATTTTGGTGGACGGCATGCAAGTCCATCTGCGGGATGAAGGTCCACGCGACGACCCGCAACCGATTGTGCTGCTGCATGGCACGTCGTCGAGCTTGCACACGTGGGACGGTTGGGCCAATGTGCTCCAGGCGAAGCACCGCGTTATTCGCGTTGATTTACCTGGTTTTGGCCTCACTGGACCCACGATTGATGGCAACTACCACATGCCTGTGTATTCGCATTTCGTTGCATCCCTCATGGACGCGCTAAACATTCAGCACGCGGTGCTGGCTGGCAATTCATTGGGGGGTTACGTGGCCTGGAAGACCGCGGTTGACTACCCAGACCGCGTGAGCAAGCTGATATTGGTCGATTCCGCCGGATACGCCACCAACGCTGCATCCGTGCCGATTGGCTTCAAACTGGCACAAATTCCGATGCTCAGCGGCCTAATGGCCAACATCCTCCCGCGCCGGGTCATCGAGTCAAGTTTGCGTAATGTCTATGGCGACCCATCCCAGATCACTACTGAACTGATTGATCGCTATTACGAACTCACCCTGCGCACCGGCAATCGAAAATCCTTGGCAGCACGTTTCTCCCAAAACAAGGCCGGAGAATTTGAAGCACAGATCCAGCAGATAAAGCAGCCAACCTTGGTGATGTGGGGCGGCCTTGACCGACTCATACCTCCAGAGAATGCCGAAAAGTTCCACCGCGATATTTCCAACTGCCAAGTCGTGATGTTTGACAAGTTAGGGCACGTGGGGCACGAAGAGGACCCTGCGGCCACGGTCGCCGCAGCGCAGGCGTTTCTGGATCGATGACCACAAAAACTTGCAGGCCGCAGGTTTTGACTCCAAGACCAAGCTCCACGCGCGGCCGTCCCTTTGATCCGTACAAAAATAAAAAAAAGCACCAGGCGTTTCCGCTAAGTGCTTGATTTATATACCATTATTGGTAGGCGCAATTGGACTCGAACCAACGACCCCCACCATGTCAAGGTGGTGCTCTAACCAGCTGAGCTATGCGCCTGAAATTCAGCCTCGAAGTATAGCAGCACAAATCCAAGGTTTGATCCAGCGCGTTTACCAGCGCCAAAGAAAAAAGCTGCGCCACGCTCGGCGCAACGACTGGCGCCGTCAGGGTTCCGAAGGAACGGTGCGACATAATTGCCCGGCGGCGCAGCGCCTTGCAGGACGCGCCACGCAGATTTTTTCAACCTCACAGAGTCGGAGCATTCCATGGAAATTGCAGGAAAAGTATTTATCGTCACCGGTGGCGCATCGGGCCTGGGTGAAGGCACGGCGCGCATGCTCAGCGCCAAGGGCGGCGTTGTGGTGATTGCTGACATGCAAGCCGAAAAAGGCGAAGCCATTGCGCGTGAGATTGGCGGCGCCTTCGTCAAGTGCGACGTGAGCAACGAAGCCGACGGCCAGGCCGTGGTAGCCAAGGCGGTTTCACTGGGCAAGCTGATGGGCTTGGTCAACTGCGCTGGCATTGCCCCCGCAGAAAAGACCGTGGGCAAGCACGGCGCGCACAACCTGGGTCTGTTTACCAAGTGCATTACCGTCAACCTGGTGGGCAGCTTTAACATGATTCGCCTGGCTGCCGACGCCATGTGCAAAAACGAACCCGAAGCTACGGGCGAGCGCGGCGTGATGATTTCCACCGCGTCCGTGGCTGCCTACGACGGCCAAATTGGCCAGGCCGCTTACAGCGCCTCCAAGGGCGGCATTGTGGGCATGACGCTGCCGATCGCCCGCGACTTGGCGCGCAACGGTATCCGCAATATGACGATTGCCCCCGGCATTTTTGGCACGCCCATGATGTTTGGCATGCCCCAGGAAGTGCAAGATTCGCTGGCCGCCAGCGTCCCCTTCCCCTCACGCCTGGGCACGCCGCAGGATTACGCCAAGCTGGCACAGCATATTTTTGAGAACGACATGCTCAACGGCGAAGTGATTCGCCTGGACGGCGCCATTCGCCTGGCACCGCGCTAAGTAGCCAAGCCCCCGAGGGCGAAAAAGGCCGCTCCACCCTCGGGTGGACGCGGCCTTTTTTATGGCTACTGCGGGCGCGCCGGACTTCAGGCGGCAAAGCCGTCGTCTGCGGCGATCACGGCGCCATTGATAAAGTGGCTTTGGTCCGAACACAGCATCACCAGGAGCGCATCCAGGTCTTGCGGGTTGCCAATGCGTTTGCGCGGCAGCATTTGCACCAGTTTTTTACCGCCTTCGGTTTCCCAGTGGGCATGGTTGATTTCGGTGTCAATGTAGCCCGGGCAGATGGCGTTGACGTTGATGCCAAACTTGCCCCATTCCACCGCCATGGCCTTGGTCATGTGGATGACTGCGGCCTTGCTCATGCAATACACGCCGATTTGCGGCAGCACCCGCAGGCCTGCCATGGACGCGATATTGACAATGCGCCCGCCGGTAAAACCCCCTGGAGCCGTGCCTTTGGCGCGCGCCAGCATGCGTTTGCCCACTTCTTGCGCCACAAAAAAGGCGCCTTTGGTGTTGGTGCCAAACACGTAGTCAAAGTCTTCGGGCGCCACGTCTTGCAGGCGCTGGGTGGTGCTGACGCCAGAGTTATTGACCAGAATATCGATAGAGCCGACCTCGGTCTCGGCGCGCGCCACGGCGGCTTTGATGGAGGCGTGGTCGGTGACGTCGAGCTCGACCGTGTGGGCGCTGCCACCCTCGCCCTCAATTTCGGCGCGCAAGGCTTTGAGCTTGTCCTGTCGGCGACTGGCCAACACCACCGCCGCACCGGCGCGGGCCAGGGTTTTGGCAAACTGGGCGCCCAGGCCACCACTGGCGCCGGTGACAAAGGCGACGCGCCCGGAAAGATCCAACTGATAAGCCATGCGTGTTATCTCCATAAGTAATTGCAACAAGCGCACGGGCAGGCCTGCGTGACAGAATAAAATCTGTCGCTTTATGCCCCGCCAGACGGGGCGTCGGCCCAGATGCCGCGTAGCCCAGGGCGCGCCGTGTTCGTATTCATTATCCAGCGAGACCTTCATGACAAACCAAGAAATACTGGCCCAGTTCGGACCCCGTGAGTCAATGGAATACGACGTGGTCGTCGTAGGCGGCGGCCCCGGCGGCCTGGCCACGGCGATTCGCGTCAAGCAGCTCGCTGCTGAAAAGGGCAAGGACGTGTCGGTGGTGGTGCTGGAAAAAGGCTCCGAGCCAGGCGCGCATATTTTGTCAGGCGCCATCATGGACCCCAAGGCCCTGACCGAACTGATTCCCGACTGGAAAGCGCTAGGCGCACCTCTCAACCAACCCGTGACGGATGACGCCTATGTGTTCTTGGGCGAAAAGTCGGGCTTTCGCGTGCCAAATATGGTTTTGCCCCCGTTTGCCGACAACCATGGCAACTACATTGTCAGCCTGGGTGCCGTGACCAAATGGCTGGCCGAGCAGGCGGAGGCGCTGGGCGTGGAAATTTTCCCGGGCTTTACCGGCGCTGAAATTTTGTACACCGATGACGGCGCGGTCAAAGGCGTGTCCACCGGCAATATGGGCATCGGCAAAGACGGCGCGCCCTTGGACAGCTTTCAGTTGGGCATGGAATTGTTGGGAAAATACACCGTGTTTGCCGAAGGCGCGCGCGGCCATCTGGGCAAGCAACTGATTGCCAAGTACCAGCTTGACGCCGGGCGCGACCCGCAAAGCTTTGGCCTTGGCATCAAAGAGCTGTGGGAAATTGACCCCAGCCGCCACCAGCCCGGTTTTGTGATGCACACCGCCGGTTGGCCCATGTCATCTGACACCTACGGTGGCGCCTTTTTGTACCATCTTGAAGGCAACAAAGTGGCGCTCGGTTTTGTAACCGGCCTGGGCTACACCAACCCCTACCTGAGCCCGTTTGAAGAGCTGCAGCGCTGGAAAACCCACCCCAACGTGCGCTACTACTTTGAAAACGACAAGGGCGAGGTCACAGCCAAGCGCTTGTCGTATGGGGCGCGCGCTATTAACGCCAGCGGCATCAATTCCTTGCCCAAAACCGTGTTCCCCGGAGGCGCACTGGTGGGTTGCAATGCGGGCTATCTGAACGTGGGCCGCATCAAGGGCAGCCACGCCGCCATCAAAACCGGCATGCAGGCTGGCGAGGCTGCGTTTGAGGCCGTGGTGGCGGGCCGCCAGCACGACGAGCTGACCGCTTACCCCGAAGCGTTCGAGAAGAGTTGGTTGCACACCGAGCTCAACAAAGATCGCAACTTCAAAAACTGGTTTAAGCACGGCCTGACCGTCGCCACGCTCATGAACGGCTTTGAGCAGTTTGTACTGCGCGGCCATATTCCCTGGACGCTGCACCGCGACAAGGCGGACCACGAATACCTCAAGCCTGCCGCCCAATGCAAGCCGATTGATTACCCCAAGCCCGACGGCAAACTCACCTTTGACCGCCTGAGCAGCGTCTTCATCAGCAACACCAACCACGAAGAAAATCAGCCCGCGCACCTGACGCTCAAAGACGCGTCGGTACCCGTGCGCATCAACCTGGCTCAATATGCCGGCCCCGAGGCGCGCTACTGCCCGGCCGGCGTCTATGAGTTTGTGAAGGCCGACGACAACTCCGACCAATTGCAAATCAACGCCCAAAACTGCGTGCATTGCAAGACCTGCGACATCAAAGACCCGACGCAAAACATCGTCTGGGTCACGCCCGAAGGCGGCGGCGGCCCCAACTACGCCGGGATGTGATCGCCATGAAGAAATACAGCGAAGAACACGTCTGGATTGCCCGCGACGACGAGGCGGCGCCTGCAGGCACCGTCGGCATCACCGTGCACGCCCAGGAAGTGCTGGGCGATGTGGTGTTTGTAGAGCTGCCCGCCATTGGCGCGGTGTTTGCGGCGGGCGAAAAGGCTGGTCTGGTGGAATCGGTCAAGGCTGCGGCTGACGTGTTTACCCCCGTGGGTGGCACCGTGACCGAAGTGAACGAGGCCTTGCGCTCTGACCCCAGCCTGGCCAACACCGACCCTCTGGGCGAAGGCTGGTTCTTCAAGCTGCAGCTAAGCCAGCCCACGGAGCTTGACGCGCTGATGGACGAACACACCTACGCAGGTTTTGCCAACTGATCCCGCAGCGCCGCACCCCGGCGCTGATTCGCGCATGAGCACAGCCGCCCCGCCCCGCGCCCCTTTACGGGTGCTGAGCATCATCCCGCCGATGACGCAGCTCAACACGCCCTACCCGTCCACCGCCTACCTGACCGGCTTTTTGCGCGCCCAGGGCGAAGACGCGGTGCAGGCCGACTTGGCGCTGGCCTTGGTGCTGGCCTTGTTCACGCCCGAGGGACTGAGCCGCGTGCAAACCCATGCGCTGGCCTTGCCCGAAGCCCAGCGCAGTGCCAGCGTGCACTGCTTTTTGGACAACTTTGCCAGCTACCACGCCACGATTGCACCCACGATTGCGTTTTTGCAGGGCCGCGACTCCACACTCAGCCACCGCATTGCCGGGCGCGGCTTCTTGCCCGAGGGACCGCGCTTTGCGGCGCTGGACGTGTATGGCGACGCAGAAGCCGCCGACCCGCTGGCCTGGGCCTTTGGCGCCCTGGGCCAGCAAGACCGCGCGCGCCACCTGGCCACGCTCTACCTGAACGACCTGGCTGATGTGCTGCGCGACGCGATTGATGCGCGCTTTGAATTTGTGCGCTACGCCGAAAGCCTGGCCGGCAGCCAGGCCAGTTTCGAGCCACTGGCCTCCGCGCTGGCAACGCCCCCCAACCTGATTGGCGATGTGCTGCGCGATTTGGCGCTGGCCGCCGTAGCGCAGCACGCGCCGCAACTGCTGCTCTTATCCGTGCCTTTTCCCGGTGCCGTGTACGCCGCGTTGCGCATTGCGCAGACGGTGCGCGCCCACCACCCCCATATCAAAATCGCGCTCGGTGGCGGCTATGTCAACACCGAGCTGCGCGAAATGACCGAGCCCCGGCTGTTTGACCATGTGGACTTTGTCACGCTAGACGCGGGCGAGCGGCCCCTGCTGGCGCTCTTGGAACACCTGCGAGGCAAGCGCTCCGCCAGCCGATTGGTACGCACCTTTGTGCGGGACGCGTCCAGCGGCCAAGTCAGGTACCACAACTGGGCCGAACCCGACGTGCCCTTCGAGGACGTGGGCACGCCCACCTGGGACGGTTTGCCGCTGGGCAAATATCTGTCGCTGCTGGACATGCTCAACCCCATGCACCGCCTGTGGAGCGACGGGCGCTGGAACAAGCTGACCGTGGCCCAAGGCTGCTACTGGAAAAAGTGCAGCTTTTGCGACGTGAGCCTAGACTACATCTCCCGCTACGAGACGGCGTCTGCCACCACGCTGGTGGACCGCATGGAAGCTATCGTGGCCGAGACCGGCCAGACCGGCTTTCATTTTGTGGACGAGGCCGCGCCGCCCAAGGCGCTCAAAGCGCTGGCCCAAGAGATATTGCGCCGCAATTTAAAAGTGTCATGGTGGGGCAATATCCGTTTTGAGAAAGCCTTTACGCCTGAGCTGGCCGAACTGCTGGCGCAAAGCGGCTGCATCGCCATGTCCGGCGGACTTGAGGTCGCGTCAGACCGGCTGCTCGATTTGATGAAAAAAGGCGTGTCCGTGGCCCAGGTGGCGCGGGTGACCAAGGGCTTTGCCGA
>CANBVJ010000002.1 GCA_947372865.1 Comamonadaceae bacterium | reverse complement strand
ATCCGGTGGCATCTTCCCTGAAAGTCTGGCGGATGTGCCGCTCGACTTTGACACCATTCAACCGCATGGTGGTTTCATCGGCTCGGCGGCCGTCATCGTGCTGAGCCAGCACGACAGCGCCCGCGACGCCGCCCTGAACATGATGCGTGTCTTTGCCCACGAAAGTTGCGGTCAGTGCACGCCGTGTCGCGTGGGCACGGCCAAGTCGGCCAAGTTGCTCGAAGCACCGGTCTGGGATCTGGAAACTCTGGAAGACCTGAATATCGTGATGACCGATGCCTCGATTTGTGGCCTCGGTCAGGCAGCGCCCAACCCGGTGCGCTGCGTGGTGAAATATTTCGCGCATGAAGTCAATGGCGCAGGAGTCGCAGCATGAACGCGCCAACCAAATTGAATGAAGTGCTTCCCGCAACCGTGGAGTTCAAGCTCGACCGGCAAACCGTGGTGGCCTTTGAAGGCGAGAGCATTCTCAAGGCGGCCAAGCGCCACGGCATTGATATCCCCCACCTTTGCTACAAGGACGGTCTGCGCGCCGACGGCAATTGCCGCGCCTGTGTGGTGGAGATCAAGGGTGAGCGCACGCTAGCCCCAAGCTGCTGCCGCAATGCCACTGCCGGCATGGAAGTGTTGTTGAAGACGCCACGCGTCGAGAAGAGCCAGAAGATGGTTCTGGAGATGCTGCTGTCGGATATGCCGGACACTGGCTACAAGTGGAACGATGCTTCGGTTTCTTCCGGTGCTGCCAGTGATGCTTCTTCTGGCGCTGCTGCGCCGGGGGATGCGCCGGGCTCCTCATGGAGCGAGCTCAAATCGTCACCCGGCGCATCCCCCGCCTCAGCGGGTGACGGTGCGGCTGCACTGGACGAGACAAATTCCGGTCAACACGGCGAGTTGAGCTTCTGGGCCGATCGGATGGGCGTAACGGTACGTCCCGAGCTCAAGGCACTGCGCCGCGAACAACCCAAAGCCGACGTTTCGCACCCGGCCATGGCCGTCAACCTCGACGCCTGCATCCAATGCAACCGCTGCGTGCGTGCCTGCCGCGAAGAACAGGTTAACGACGTCATCGGCTATGCACTGCGCGGCTCACACAGCGAAATCGTGTTTGATCTGAACGACCCGATGGGCGACAGCACCTGCGTGGCTTGCGGCGAATGTGTGCAGGCCTGCCCGACGGGCGCGCTCATGCCGAAGACGCAAATTGGCTCGCAGATTGTGGATAAAAAAGTCGACTCGGTGTGCCCATTCTGTGGCGTGGGTTGCTTGCTGACCTACAACGTCAAGGACAACAAAATCGTCAGTGTGGATGGCCGCGATGGCCCCGCCAACCACAACCGCTTGTGTGTCAAAGGCCGTTTTGGTTTTGACTACGCGGCCAGCCCGCAACGCCTGACGGTGCCGCTGATTCGCAAGGCCGGTGTCGCAAAAGATCCGGAGCTGCTGCAGAACCTGAACCGTGACAGCGCCGACTGGTCCGAAGTGTTCCGCGAGGCCACTTGGGAGGAGGCGCTGGACTATTCTGCCGGCACGCTCAAACGCCTGCGCGACACGCATGGCAAGAAATCACTGGCAGGGTTTGGCTCGGCCAAGGGCAGCAACGAAGAGGCCTACCTGTTCCAGAAACTGGTGCGCACTGGCTTTGGCAGCAACAACGTCGACCACTGCACGCGCCTGTGCCACGCGTCCAGCGTGGCGGCCCTGCTCGAAGGCGTGGGCTCGGGGGCAGTGAGCAACCAGGTCAACGACGTGCAGCATTCGGAGATGATTTTTGTCATCGGCTCCAACCCGACTGCAAACCATCCGGTGGCTGCCACCTGGATGAAGAACGCCTCCAAACTGGGTGCCAAGATCGTACTGGCCGACCCGCGTATTACCGACATTGGCAAGCATGCCTGGCGCACGCTGCAGTTCAAGCCCGATACCGATGTGGCCATGCTCAATGCCATGATCCACACCGTGATTGAAGAGGGCCTGGCGGACCAGGACTTTATCGCCAACCGTGCCAATAATTTCGAAGCGCTGCGCGAAAACGTCAAGGGCTACAGCCCCGAGGCGATGGAGCCCATCTGCGGCATCCCGGCGCAGCAACTGCGTGAAGTAGCGCGTGCCTTTGCCAAGGCCAAGAGTGCCATGATTCTGTGGGGCATGGGCGTCAGCCAGCACGTGCACGGCACCGACAACGCGCGCTGCCTGATTGCGCTGGTCACCGTCACCGGCCAGATCGGCAAGCCCGGAAGCGGCCTGCACCCACTGCGCGGCCAGAACAATGTGCAAGGCGCCTCAGACGCCGGCCTGATTCCGATGATGTTCCCCAACTACCAGCGCGTCACCAACGGCGCGGCACATGCGTGGTTTGAAGACTTCTGGGACGCCAAGCTCGACGCCCAACCCGGCTACACCGTGGTGGAAATCATGCACAAAATCTTGGCGCCCGAGAGCGACGCCCACAAGGTGCGCGGCATGTACATCATGGGCGAAAACCCCGCCATGAGCGACCCCGACCTGAACCACGCGCGCCACGCGCTGGCAAGTCTGGAGCACATGGTGGTGCAAGACATCTTCATGACCGAGACCGCCTGGCTGGCCGACGTGGTGTTGCCCGCCACCGCCTGGCCTGAGAAGAACGGCACGGTGAGCAACACCGACCGCATGGTTCAGTTGGGCAAGCAAGCCATCAATCCGCCGGGGCAGGCCAAGCCTGACTTGTGGATCATCCAGCAGATCGCTGAGCGGGTGGGAGCCCACGCGCCGCACGCCACGTCTGCCACCACCGGCAGCCACGGCACCGGTCGCCCGCTGGCGTGTGGTTACGAAGGTGAGTTCGACGGCGTGGCCGAGGTGTATGACGAAATGCGCCGCGCCATGCACACCGCCATCTCGGGTATTACCTGGGAGCGCTTACAGCGCGAATCCAGCGTCACCTACCCGTGCCTGAGTGAGGACGATCCGGGCGCGCCCACCGTGTTTATCGACCACTTTGCCACCGACGACGGGCGCGTGCACCTGGTGCCCGCCGACATCATTCCGGCCAATGAGCGGCCCGACGGCGACTTTCCGTACGTGCTGATCACCGGGCGCCAGTTGGAACACTGGCACACCGGCAGCATGACGCGCCGCGCCACCGTGCTGGACGCCATCGAGCCGATGGCCACCGCGTCCATGTGCGGCGCCGATTTGGCCAAGCTGGGCCTGGAAACCGGCGACGTGATCACGATTCAATCGCGCCGGGGCGAAGTGGCCATCCACGTGCGCCGCGACGACGGCACCCCAAACGGCGCGGTGTTTGTGCCTTTTGCCTATTACGAAGCGGCGGCTAATTTGATGACCAATGCTGCGCTGGACCCGTTTGGCAAGATTCCCGAGTTCAAGTACTGCGCGGTGGCTGTGCGCGCCGGAGGCGTGCCTTCGGCCATCGAAGGTTACGGCACCAACCGGCCGGCAGTGGTTGCGGCCTGAACACCTTGCCTGACGCCCCAGAGTTGAGCCCCTTGGGTCTGCCGCGCCTGACTCAGGCGCAGGCGCCGCTCACGCAGGCTATCTCGGTGGTCAACGAGTTTGGCCAGCCGCAGATGCTGGACATTCCGGCCGAGCGCGCCTTGACGGTGTACGTGGACAAGCGCGAACTCGTGACCCTCATGACCCTGGGCGCCCAGCCCGAGTGGCTGGTGCTGGGCTATTTGCTCAACCAGCGGCTCATCCGGGCTGCGCACGAGGTGGAATCCATCACCGTGGACTGGGAGGTGGGCGCCGCCGCCGTCAAAACCCACCACGGCATTGCCGATTTGGCTGAGAAAACCGCCAAGCGCGTGGTCACTACCGGCTGCGGCCAGGGCAGCGTGTTTGGCGACCTGATGGCCGACGTGGACACCATCGCGCTGCCACCGGCCACACTCACCCAAAGCGCCTTGTACGGCATCGTCAACGCCATCCGCTTGCACGACAGCGTGTACAAGGCGGCGGGCTCGGTGCACGGCTGCGCGCTGTTCCAGGGCGGCACGATGCTGATGTTTGTCGAAGACGTGGGGCGCCACAACGCCATTGATGCCATTGCCGGCTGGATGGCGCTGCAGCCGAGTGACCGCCCAACTGAAAGCGGCCAGCAGCGCGCCGGCCTGCGCGCCGACGACAAAGTGTTCTACACCACCGGCCGCCTGACCAGTGAGATGGTCATCAAGTCCGCGCAAATGGGCGTGCCCATCGTGATTTCGCGCAGCGGCATCACCCAAATGGGCCACGCGGTGGCACAAGGGCTCAACTTGTGTGCCATCGGGCGGGCGACCAACAAGCGGTTTTTGTGTTTTAGTGCGCAGGAACGGCTCTTGTTGGACAGTCCGCTGACAGCAGGTGAACGCGCCCCTGCTCCCTAGCGCAGGGGGCTGCCCATGGCAGTGGCACAAGCCCTGGCTTACGCTGGACGGGATGCGCCTTACAGATTGGGCGTCGCCAAATAGGCCGCGATGTCGGCGAGTTGTGAGGATGTGAAAACGCCTCTCAAACTGCCCATTTGACCCGTGTTGTTGCTGATCGCCCCCGCAATCACATTGGGCTTGTTGGCGCCATTAAGCACAGCGTTGACGTTTTGTGCCGGGCGGGTGGTGTGACACCCGACGGAGGCGCAGCTCTTACTAGCGGTGCCGCCCACCTGGTTGTAAAGCACTTTGCCATTTGCCGCCGAAATGCCACCAGCGGCTACGGTAAAGCTTTGGCTAACCGGGGTTGCCGCGGAGTAGGTGCTACTGCCCGATTGCGAGGCAGTGATGGTGCAGGTGCCGGACGCCACCAGGGTGAGTGTGGTGCCGCTTACGGTGCATATAGACGCAGTGCTGGACGTGAACTGCACCGAAAGGCCGGAGGTGGCCGAGGCAGACAGTGCTGCCGGGGTCGTACCTAAGATCTGGTTGCCGGGTGAGGAGAAAGTGATGCTCTGTGTCCCTACAACGAAGAATGATTTCGGCTGAGTTGGCGCTGCAGCATAGATGCTGTTACCCGGCTGCGAAGCGGTAATGATGCAGGTGCCTGGCGAGACCAGCGTGAGCGTGGCGCCGCTGACAGTGCACACTGCCGAACTGCTGGTGCTGAACTGCACCGTCAGACCAGATGTGGCAGTGGCCGACAGTGCTGTTGGCGTCACGTTCAGGTACTGGTCGGGCGGCTGTGTGAAGCTGATGGTCTGCGTTGCCTGTACTACGGTCACACTGCGGGTCGCTACCGTTGCTGCGCTGTAGCTGTTGTTGCCCGGTTGCGAAGCGGTGATGGTGCAGGTGCCTGCCGACGCCAGGGTGAGTGTGTTGCCGCTGACGGTGCACACCGAGGGCGTGCTCGAGGCGAACTGCACGGTCAGGCCGGAGGTGGCGGTGGCAGATAGCGCAGTCGGGGCGGTGCCCATGGTCTGGTTGCCGGGAGAGGCAAACGTGAGGGTCTGCGTTGCCAGTGCCACCGCTACGCTTTGCGCAAACGGTGTCGCAGCGGCATACGTGCTATTGCCTGTTTGCGAAGCGGTTATTGTGCAAGTACCCGCCGATACCAGGGTGAGCGTGGTGCCGTTGACGGTGCACACCGATGGGGTGTTCGAGGCGAACTGCACCGGCAGGCCGGAGGTGGCGGTGGCATACAGCGCGGACGGACTGCTACCCATGGTCTGATTGCCCGGTGAGGTAAAGCTTATCGCCTGCGTTGCCTGTGCCACGGAGAAGCTTTGTGTGACCGTGGGCGCAGCGGTGTAAGTGCTGCTCCCCGCCTGCGAGCCGCTGACGCTGCAGGTGCCTGCCGACACCAGTGTGAGGGTGTTGCCGCTGACAGTACACACCAACGGCGTGTTGGAGGCGAACTGCACCGACAAGCCGGAAGTGGCGGTGGCTGAGAGCGCCGGTGGCGTTGCCCCCAAGGTCTGGGTGGACAGTGCGGTAAAGCTGATGGTCTGTGCACCCACCACGAAAAAGCTACGCGACTGCGTAGGCGCTGCCGCATAGATAGTATTACCAGGCTGTGCGGCGTAAATGCTGCAGGTGCCTGCCGATACGAGTGTGAGCGTAGTGCCGCTGACGGTACACACAGAAGACGTGTTCGAGCCGTACTGCACCGTCAGGCCGGAAGTGGCTGTGGCAGAGAGTGCTGCCGGGGTCATTCCCAAGGACTGGTCGCCGGGAGAGGCAAAGCTGATGGTCTGCATGGCCTGTGCCACGGAAAAACTTTGCGTGACAGAGGGTGCGGCGGCATAGCTTCCGTTGCCTGGTTGGGATGCCGTGATGCTGCATGTGCCTGCCGATACCAGTGTGAGCGTCGTACCGTTGACCATGCACACGGAGGGGCTCGCGGACGCGAACTGCACCGGCAGGCCGGAATTGGCTGAAGCAGAGAGTGCTGCCGGTGTCGTGCCCAAAGTCTGGTTGCCCGGTGAGGCGAAGGAGATGATCTGCGTTCCTGACGGGACCACGGTAAAGCTTTGATTGACTGAGGGCGCAGCGCTGTAGGTGCTGCTGCCCGACTGCGCGGCGCTGATGGTGCAAGTGCCCGCTGCGAACAGTGTCAAAGTGGTACCGCTGACATTACACACCGAGGGCGTGGTAGAGGTGAACTGCACGTCTAGGCCGGAAGTGGCTGTGGCGGATAGTGCCGGAGGCGTCGCACCCATAGTCTGAGTAAGTGGAGCGGTGAAGCTGATGGTCTGTGCTCCCACCACGAAAAAGGATTTCGGCTGCGTTGGAGCTGCGGCGTAGGTACTGTTACCCGGCTGTGACGCAGTAATGATGCAGGTACCTGGTGACACCAGGTTCAGCGTGGTGCCGTTGACGGCGCAGACGGAGGAAGTACTGGAGGAGAACTGCACCGCAAGGCCCGATGTGGCTGAAGCAAAGAGCGCTGCCGGGGTGCTACCCAAGATCTGGTCGCCCGGAGATGCAAAGGTGATGGACTGCGCTGCCTGTACCACGGTAAAACTTTGATTGACTGCGGGCGCAGCAGCATAGGTGCTGCTGCCCGGCTGCGAAGCGGTAACGGTGCACGTGCCCGATGCCAATAGGGTGAGCGCGGTGCCGCTGACAGTACACACGGAAGGGGTGCTGGAGGCGAACTGCACTGCCAGGCCTGAAGTCGCTGTGGCGGACAGTGCCGCAGACGTCACACCCATCGTCTGTGTAGACGGGGCGGTGAAGCTGATGATCTGTGCGCCCACCACGAAAAAGGAGCGTGGCTGCGTTGGGGCCGCAGCATAAATGCTGTTGCCTGACTGCGAGGCAGTAATGATGCAGGTACCTGGGGACACGAGGCTGAGCGTGGTGCCGCTGACGGTGCAAACAGAGGGGGTACTTGCGGTGAACTGTACGGTCAGTCCAGACGTGGCGGTGGCTGAGAGGGCCTGTGGCGTTACACCCAGGGTCTGGTTGGATGGGGTGGTAAAGGTGATGGTTTGTGCTGCCAGTGCCACGGCGAAGCTTTGCGCGACCAAAGGCGCAGCCGCGTAGCTGCTGTTGCCCGGCTGCGACGCGGTGATGTTGCAGGTGCCTTCCGATACGAGGGTCAAGGTCGTGCTGCTGACGGTACACACAGCAGGGGTGCTGGACGTGAACTGCACGGCCAAGCCAGAGGTTGCTGAGGCGGCGAGCGCCGGTGGCGCTACACCCATTGTCTGTGTGGGCGGGGCAGTGAAGCCGATGGTCTGTGCCGCTTGCGCTACCGTAAAGCTTTGTGGGACCGGTGTCGCAGCCGAATAGGCGCCGTTGCCCGCTTGTGTTGCTGTGATCGTGCAGGTACCCGCCGACACCAAGTTCAAGGTGATGCCACTGACGGTACACACGGAGGGCGTGCCCGATGCGTATTGCACCGGCAGGCTCGAACTGGCTGTGGCTGAGAGGGCCGGTGGAGTCACGGTCAGGGTCTGTGTGGGTGGTGCCGTGAAGCTGATGGCCTGTGTGGCCAATGCCACGGTAAAACTTTGTGACGCCAAAGGTGCAGCTGTGTAGATGTTGCTGCCTGGTTGCGAGGCGCTAATGCTGCAGGTGCCCGCCGCCAACAGCGTCACGGTGGTGCCACTGACCGTGCAAACAGAAGGTGTTGTGGAGGCAAATTGCACAGCCAGGCTTGACGTTGCTGTGGCAGATAGTGCCGGTGGCATCGCGCCCATGGTCTGTGTGGACGGCGCTGTAAAGCTGATCGTCTGCGCGCCCACCACAAAAAAGGAGTGGGTCTGAGTTGGGGCAGCAGCATAGGTGCGGTCACCTGGCTGCGCGGCGTAAATATTGCAGGTGCCCGGGGACACCAGTGTGAGCGTAGTGCCGCTGACGGTGCAAACAGAAGGGGTGCTGGAGCCGAACTGCGCTGTGAGCCCGGAAGTGGCTGTGGCAGACAGCGCCGCCTGGGCATTGCCAAGCGTTTGGTTGCCAGGTGAGCTAAAGCTGATGGTCTGCGCTATCTGTGCCACGTTAAAGCTTTGGTTGACCGAGGGTGCAGCGGTATAGGCAATGCTGCCGGACTGCGAAGCAATGATTGTGCAAGTGCCGGCAGACACCAGAGTCAAGGTGTTGCCGTTGATGGTGCACACAGACGAATTGCCGGAGGTGAACTGCACAGGTAGGCCAGAACTCGCTGCAGCCGAAAGCGTTGCAGGACTGCTGCCCATGAGTTGGTTGCCAGGAGAGGCAAAGGTGATGGTCTGCGCAACGGGTGCGGGTGCGACAGTGACGATGCGCGTCACTGGGCTTGCCGCTATATAACTGCTGCTTCCGAGTTGGCTTGCTGTGAGGCGGCATTCGCCTTCGCTTACCAGGGCCAAGGTGTTACCAACAACCGTACAAATGGCGTTGGTCCCGGAGCTAAAGGTCACCGTCAGGCCTGAGCTTGCAGACGCGATCAGGGAGACCGTGCCTGTTCCCAACTGCAGGCTGGCAGGACCATCGAAGGTGATGGTTTGTTGTGTTTGAGGGGTTCCCGGGCACGCGGGTGCAGAAAGTGCATGGCTGCTGAAGGCGGCGTTGCAATCCAGCGCCGAGCTTGCCGAGGTGCAAAGTTCGTTAATTTGGTCCAGTGCTGAAGGCAGATTACTCAATTGTCCAAGAAGGTTGGATTCAATGGTGTTGGTATGCTGCAGGTTGATTTGGGCTTGGGTTGGCGCTCCTGTCGTCCCACAATTTGTTTGAGCTTCAGGGGTGTTGAGAGCCGCCTGAGTGCTTGCGACCAATAAGCGCGCGGCTTGTGCGGCTTGCGCGTAAGCGGGTTGAGCTCGGTTGGCGATGTAGTTGCCCATCACGGATACGGTCAGCCCCGTTTGTGTTTGAACAAAATTCTCCGCTATGGCCAAAGTGACGTGCTCGGCGTCCATCTTGGCCCGCACCATATTGGTCAAAGGACTGATGACGGTAAGTTGGCCGGCCGGGTTTTTGAGTGTGTAGGTCGTCGTTACATCGCCCGTGTCTGCATCTCTTGCACCGTTACCGACGATGGCGAGAAGCGACGCAGAGGCCAGGTCCGCAGTGGGGATAGAAAGCGTGACGTTACCGTTGCTGTCGGTGATGCCGAATATTTCGTCCTGTTCACAGTGTCCGTTGTTGTTGCTGTCCACACAGACTTTCGCGCCCTGGATCAAGCCATCCATGACGGTGGTATTGATCGTCGTCATGGCGATGGAGGGAGGGCTGCTACTGCCGCCGCCGCAAGCCACCAACACCGCACCGAGCGCGGTCAATAGGGAAAAAACGAAAGGTTTTAAGGGGTACTTCACTGGCAAATTTCCATCAAGTCATCAAATCATGGGCGCTGACGCGTTCACTGCGCCGGGCTTTGCACAATGCTTCCGTCCCAAAGCACACCCATAAAGCGCGCGTTTTGCGATGGCAACCACTGGGCAGCGTCTGCTTCTTTCAACATTGCAATCGTGGCTAACGCACCTGCCGTGGTGGTGTTGGTGGCCAGCACACTGATGGACTGCCAGTGCGTGACTGGCCAGCCGGTATGGGGGTTGAGCACATGGCAATAGCGTTTGCCGTCATGAATCAAAAAACGCTCGTAATCACCGCTGCTGGCCAAACCACCCCGCGCCAAGGCGAGGGACGCCAATGGCGCTGTGGGCTTGCCAGCTTCAGGGCGCGGATGCGCGATTTGGATGATCCAAGGAGCCCCCTTTATTTCTGGCAGCCCCCGTGGCCCGAGCGCATGGAGATCGCCTCCAAGATTGACTAATGCATGTTGCATTCCGTGCTGGTTCAGCACTGCGGCGGCGCGGTCTGCAGCGTACTCCTTGCCGAAACCGCCAAAGTCAAGCTCCATTCCAGTTTGCGACAAGCTTACGCTGCCATCTTGTAGCTCAACTTTCTGCCAGCCCACACAGGCCAAGGCTTCTTGCACGGCTTCACGGCTTGGCGGGAGGGCCTGCCGGAAGTCCCACGCACGGCGCAAAATCCCCGAGCTAATGTCAAACAATCCGTCACTCATTTCCCAAAGCGCATGGGCAAATGCCAATAATTCCCTGGTTTCGGAGTCGACTTCTACAGCGGCGTTGCCCGCACTCTGATTGATGCGGCTAATGACGCTGCCAGGCTGGTAGCGCGAATACTTGCGTTCAATCCGTTGCACTTCGGCTATGGCCGCAGCCGCAGCCCGGCGCATGGCACGTTCGTCCTGGGCGTCGATTTGAATGCTGCACGGACTGGCCATGGCAACAAAATCGAACTGCAGGTTTCGCCAACGTGCCACAGTCCGGATCAGAAACGGTAAGTAAGGCCGACTTGCCAGAAGGTGGCCTGAAAATCATCCAGGCCCGGGCTGCCGGCGCCGCCCAAATGCAAGGCTGCCTTTTGGCTGTAGCTCTCAAACTTCACGTCAGCGACAGTGTTCTCGGTGATGGCATAGGCGGCTTTGAGCGACCAGGTCAGCGCGCCGAAGGCGGCCAGGCGTTGGTCCATGGATTGGTTGTTCCCCCAATTAAGATCCGCCGCTGTCTGCGTGGCGGACAAGTCATACTCTCCTTGGGCATTCAACACAGGGTCCATGTAAAAATTGGCGGCGCTTTGGCTGTAGTAACGCATGCCCGGGGTCAGGGTCCAGCGCCCCAGAGGTTGCGCCCACTCCACACCCATGGTATGCGATTGCACACCGAAGGTATCGGTGTAGTAGCGGTAGCTAGTGCGCAAGGCGGCGTCTGCGGGTTCCACGTAATGGTTCCACCGCGCCAGGCCGATCCAAGCGTTGCGGCGGTCCGGCCGCTGGTCATATCCTGGTGATTTGTAGGGGTCGTTGTAGTCGCCTTGGCCGTCGCTGCGTGTCAGGTTGAGCTGAACGATGTCTCCGGGGGTGAGCACCTGCGTGACACCGACCATGAACTCCTGTGTCCGCTTTTGCTTGTCCAACGGGTCCATGTGAAAACCAATGCGGTCTGTGCTTAGACCGTATCCGGCGGTCCAGGTCCGATTGTTGTCCTCGGTGGACCAGCGGGCGTTCAGGCCAATGGCGTTGGATTGGTAGTCGTGTTCGCTGGAGGTCGCAAGGCTCATAGACCACGCCGAGCGTGCAAAGTAACGCGTCACTTTGATATCGCCTGCGGTGCGTTCGTCACTCATGCGGCTGGCGCCTGAATCCACGGTGGACTGCGTGTGCCAGCGCGGCGATGCACCGGAAACGCTGTCGACCACTGCAGAGGCCTCAATCGACCAATCGCTGGCAATCGGTGCCTGAAAGTACAGCGAAGGTGCGGAAACCTGCACGCGGTCCCAGCCCGCCTGGCCGTCGGCGTAATTGCTGTATTTCACAGCGACCGTGGTTTTTTCAGGTGCATTTTCAGCGGCTGCCATTACGGGTGCCAGGCTGGCAAGTGCAGCTAAACCGGGGAGCATCAAAGAAGCCAGTGTGACGTTCGGTGTGGTGCGTTTGGAGAGGGGTGGAATAGTCTTTGTCATGGTTTTGTCCGCCTTAATTGCATCCGCAGCCGCCGCCGCCCACGCCGTACCCGCCGCTGGAGTTTTCTTTGCTGCCATAGGTGTGCTGTACGAATTGCTGCTCCAGAGGATCAGCCTCAAAAGTCATCATGGGCTTGGCCAGATTGCCTTTTTCCCACGGGTTGACGGAGGGCAAGTTGCTGCACCCCGTAAGCAAGGTCAGAGTGGCAATGCCCAGCAGGCTTGCGGCGCGGATCAGAGTGGTTTTCATGGTCAGGTTTCCTTCAGTCTTTGAGGTTCAAGGCGCGGCGGATTTGGGATTCGAGTTCGGCACGCTGCTCAGGCTTGAAGCCGCTGTGCATGCTGATCACGCGTCCATCGGCACCGATCAGCAACGACGTCGGCATGCCCTGAATGGCATAGGCCTTGGGTGTTTTGCCGCTGTTGTCAAAAGCCACGTCAAACGCTGCCGGCGTCTCTTTTAAAAACGCTTGGGCATCTGCGGGTTTCTGGTCTAGGTTCACGGCCAGCACTCGCAGGCCCTGGGCCTTGTACTTGGACTGCATCTCGTTCATCCAGGGGAAGGACTGCTTGCAGGGGCCACACCAAGACGCCCAAAAATCCAGATACACCACGTGGCCTTGGTAGGCACTCAGCTGCACAGGGGTCGTCAGGCCGGGGAGTTCAAAAGCAGGTGCGGGCTGACCGGGCTGCACCGCATGCAGGGGCAGCGTGCAAAATGCGGCTAACAAGCCGATTGCGACAGGAAAGCGAAATTTTTTCATGAGGATCAGACTAATCATTTTTGTGATTCCGGTGAATTTGATGAATCATAGTATATTTTAGGGAAAATTTCCCAAAAAATATTTTTCTAAAAGTCTGTTTTATGATTTTTTTTCGGGAAAATAGCCCTAGAAACGTGAGTTGCTGTGTGTTCCAGGACAATGCACTCCCCAACTGGTGAACCTCTCCATCCATGCCGCTTAGCCCTAAGAACTCCAAACCGACGCCTGCAGGCGCCGGTTTGCCCGAGCCCGCTTTGGCCGCGCAGGCGCTATCGCAGTTACTGCGACCCCTGGCGCGTCTGATGATTGACCATGGCGTTCAATTGCCGGCCATGCTGGAGTTGCTCAAATTCGCCTTGGTTGAAGAGGCGCAGGACGCATACGCGCTGGAACAAAAAGGTAGTTCGGACACCCGCATCGCCTTGCTCACCGGCGTCCACCGCAAAGACGTACGTCGCCTGCGCGAAGCACCGCATTTGGAGCAGGCGCCCAGCACCATGCTGCCGTTGGCTGCGTCGGTGGTGGCGCGCTGGATCAGTGAGCCACGATTTTTAAATGCCGACCAAAGCCCTCGGTTGCTGGCGCGTACTCCGGGGCGCGGAAACCCGGGTGAGCCGGACTTCACAACATTGGTGTCCGAAATCAGCCGGGATGTCGGAGCTCGGGCGGTGCTGGATGAATTGGTACGACTGGGCGTGGTGGAGCGGCGCGATGATGGATTGGTAGCCCTGCTTGTATCGGGTTTTGTGCCTCATGATGGACGAGGGGAATCGTTTTATTTCCTCACAGCCAACCTCGCAGACCATTTGGCGAGCTCGGTGCATAACCTCAAGCCCGGCCGGTCTGAGCCTTTGATGCTGGAGCAAAGCGCATTTGCTGAAGGCCTTACGTCCTACCAGGCCGAGCAGCTGCATCACCTGGCGCGCCGATTGTGGGCCAAAGCGCTTCAGCAATTTTTACAAACTGCCGCAGTTGCAGAGCAACGCAGTGCTGGCAGCGCCGATGCCAGCCACCGAGTGCGGTTTGGCACTTATTTTTACGATACGCAGCAGGTTCAGGCAGCACCGCCTTTAGATGCAGGGTCTGCGCCTTCGCCCGCCGTGGGGAAAATCAAAAAATGAAGCGTTTGGTGGTTTCAGGCGCGCCTATTCAGCGCCGACATGCACTGCTGCTGGCGGCAGCGGGCATCGCAGGTTGCGGTGGTGGCCTCGGTACTGATACAAGCGGTCTTCCCGGCACTGGTGGTACGGGAATTTATGCTGCAGGTCCCATATCCGGCTTTGGAAGTGTCATCCTTAAAGGCATTAAGTTTGACGACAAAGCTGCCTCGGATGCCGGTCAGGTCATGATCGACGGTAACCGGGTGACTTCTGAAGACTTGCGCCTGGGCATGATCGCGTCGGTGGTTGGCGAACAGTTCGCAAGCCAGCCCGCGCAAGCCACTGCAAGCAGCATTGAAGTGTGGTCCATAGCGCGGGGCCGGGTGACCCAGGTTGCTACAGACGGCGTCTTGACCGTGGCCGGCATGTCCGTGCAAACAGACACCAATACGGTGTTCGACGGTATTTCAGGCCACACGCAGTTGACGGTGGGCATGGCGGTAATGGTTTGGGGCTTGCAAGCAGGTGCCGGCGGTTGGACCGCCACGCGCCTGGCCAGGATCACTGACCTCGTCACGACGGCCTCTACTGGATTGGTCACAGCCAGCGACGAGCATTTTTATGTGAATGGCTTGCGTTTATCCGGCACCGCTACAACAACTTTGGTGGCCGGCACCTGGGTGCGCGTTCAGGGCCGGTCTGATGACGAGGAAGAAGACCTCACGCTGGACAGCTTCAAGGTCCTGCAGGGCGACGGAACCACGATGGTCGCGGATGGCTTGCTCGAAGTTGAAGGTTATGTGACTTCAGCACTGCGTAATGGCCAATTTCAATTGGGTCAATGGCGGGTGGATGTGAGTGCTATTGATATTGATTCACTTGTGGCGATCACGCTAGGTGAGCGTCTGGAAATTTCAGGCACCTTTGTCAACGGAGTATTGCACGCGCAAACCTTGGTCCTGGACGACGATACCTCCTCCAAAGAGGTGGACATTGAGGCCGTTATACAATCTTTTACCAGCATCGCCGATTTCGTGTTGCGTAGTCAGCGTTGCGATGCCAGCAGCCGGGACGTAGCGATGGCGCCCGGCGTGGCGCAGCACCTGCGGGCGGGAATCAAAGTCAAGGTGATCGGCCGTATGTCGGGCGATATCGTTATGGTGACACAGCTCGAGCTGGCTTGACCTGTCAACGGATACCTGCGGTATCTAGCGCTGCCATAAAGTCGCCTGGGTTTTGGTAACCCACCACCACATGTCCCACTTTGGTGGTGTCTTTCCCGTCAAAAAACACCATACCCGGGGGACCAAACAGGCCAAAGCGCTTGAGTAACGCCTTGTCCTGCGCCGAGTTAGCGGTCACGTCGGCTTGGAGCAAAAGCACTGTGGAAAGCCGCTTTTGCACCGTAGGGTCACTCAGGGTGAAAGCCTCAAACTCCTTGCAGGCCACGCACCAATCTGCATAAAAATCCAGCATGACCGATTGTCCCTGTGCCTGCGCTTGGGCCAGTGCGGCGTCCAGTGCTCCGACGTCCGCTACGCGCTTGAATTGCACCGTGTTGGCCACGGATGTGCCAGCGGGGCCTTGCCCCTGCGTTACTTTCAAGTGTGCAAGTGGTTGCAACACCGACTGCCCACCCGAGGCCGCACCCAGCAAGAGCACCGCCGCCAAGGCTGCGAGCGCAAAGCCCGCCCCCCGCATGGCTACGGCACCATGCCGGTGAGGGTGTACCAAAGACAAGAAAATCCCCAGCAAGCCTGCGCCGGTAAGCAGCCAAGCAGCCCACAAAAGTAGCACTAGTGCTGGCGCTATCACGGGAGACACCAGGGTAATGGCTACCGCCAGAAGCATCATGCCGAACACCTGCTTGACCCGTTCCATCCATGCACCCGCGCGCGGCAAAAGACTGCCCGCCGATACTCCCACCAGCAGCAGTGGCACGCTCATCCCCTGCGCCATGGAAAACAGCGCTACGCCGCCCAATACCCAGTCCTTAGTTTGGCTGATGTATACCAGCGCCCCGGCCAGCGGTGCAGCCACGCAAGGGCCTACAACCAGCGCGGACACGCCGCCCATGATGAACACGCCTATGAAGGAGCCGCCTTTGAACCGATTGGACCAGTCGGTGGCGCGACTTTGGATGGCGCTGGGCATCTGCAGCTCGTAGACGCCAAACATCGACAAGGCCAGCACGCCCAACAGGCTTGCAAACGCGCCTAATACCCAAGGGTTTTGCAGGGCGGCGGCCAAGCCCTCGCCGGCCAAACCGGCGGCAACACCAAAACAGGCGTAGACCAGTGCCATACCCAGTGAATACGCAAAGGCAAGCCCGAGTCCTTTTCCTCGGCTCACAGGCCCGGTTTGCCCGGCGATGAGGGACGACAGAATCGGCACCATGGGCAGCACACAGGGGGTGAACGACAGCAAGAGGCCGGCAAATGCAAATACGCCGATGGCTTTGAGCAAACTACCTGTGGCCAGCGTTTGTGCAATCGTGTCCATCGCACTGTTGCCCGTGGCTGGCGGCTTGGCGGTCGGCGCGGCAGGCGCTGCAGCGGGGGCGGGCGCGTTGTTGTCTTCGGCTTCGGATGGTGCGACGATGGTGACCGCGTTTTTTGTCGCACCCAGCCCCGTAAGCGCAATTTGCACCACCCTGGAGTCGGGCGAATAGCACAGACCATCATCCGAGCACCCTTGCCAGCCCACCGTCACCTGCGCCAGTGAGCTGCCTTGCGTCAATTGCAAAGGAGCATCTGCCGTACTGCGGTAAACGGATACGTTTTTATTGAAATTGGCGTCAAACTCCTGTTTGCCGGGAGGCAGTTGGAGTTCCTTCCAGGCGACTGTCGGCGTGTCCGTGGCAACGGAAATCCGGTCTCGGTACATGTGGTACCCCGGCGCAATATCCCAGTGCAGACGTACGGTTTTGGCGTCCACCGCCTTGACGGAAAAAGCAAATGCCTTGTCCGGCGTCAAAAAGTTCTCGGCGTGTGCCAGAGCCAGACAAGCACCAAACGCGAGGGTAGCAAAGGCGGGTAGGGCGAGTCGCCGTAACAGGGGCGATCGGGCGGTCATTGTGTCAACTCCTTGGATTTAAACAGACCTGAATCATAACTTAGGGAAATTTTCCCAAATTTATGAAAATCAGAATCACTTTTCTTCGCAAATTTCTCCCATGCCCCAAGTGGTAGTCCAACAGACTAAGCTGGTAGCCCGATGGGCGTGCACGGGTACGATGCTGAGGATATTTTTTAGCATTTACCCATCCACAGGAGTCCCCCGTGAAAATCACCGTTTCCATCTTCATCGCCGCCCCCATCACCGAAGTCTGGCGCGCCTACACCACGCCGGAGGACATCAAACAATGGAACGCCGCCTCCGCCGACTGGCACACCACGGCTTCTGCTGTGGATTTGCGGGTGGGCGGCAAGTTCTCGTCGCGCATGGAAGCCCGCGACGGCTCGTTTGGCTTTGACTTTGAGGGTGAATACACCTACGTGGACGCACCCCATCGGTTGGAGTACCGCTTTGGCGAACGGGGCGCGGTGGTGGAGTTTTCGCAAGGCGCTGCCGGTGTCACGGTAACCGTCACTTTTGACGCCGAGACCGAACACCCCGAAGAGGCGCAGCGCGCCGGCTGGCAATCTATCCTGGACAACTTTGCGCGCCATGTGTTGGCGCTTCAAGGCGCCAAATAGGGTTTTGGCGCAGGGGCTAAGGCTTTTGCGCTAAGGTCGCCCCATGAAGCAATCTTTTTGGTGCCTTGGCTGGCGCACTTTGTGGCGCGACGTGCGCTCGGGCGAGCTGCGTCTCTTGGTGGTGGCAGTTACCTTGGCTGTGGCCTCGCTCACGGCGGTGGGCTTTTTTGCCGACCGGCTGCAAGGCGGCTTGCAGCGCGATGCACGCCAGCTGCTCGGTGGCGACGCCGTAGTGGCCACCGACCGGCCCGCACCGGCCGTGTTTGCCCAAGAGGCCAAGCGCCTGGGGCTGGCGCAGGCGCAAACCCTGGGCTTTCAGACCATGGCGCGCGCGCCCGATGCACTGGGCGGCGCCACCAAGCTGGTGTCGCTCAAGGCGGTCGAGGCCGGCTATCCGCTGCGCGGCACGCTACGCACCAATGCCAGCCCCGGCGCGCCTGAGCAACCCGCCCCCGGTATTCCGCCCGCTGGCGCGGTGTGGGTGGACGCCCAGTTGCTCGACGCGCTGGACCTGCGTGTGGGCGACGCGCTTATGCTGGGCAGCGCGCAGTTCCAAATTGCCGCGCTCATTGCCAGCGAGCCCGACCGGGGTGCGGGCTTTATGAACTTTGCCCCGCGCGTGATGGTCAACGCCGCCGACATTGCCGCCACCGCATTGGTGCAGCCTGCCAGCCGGGTCAATTACCGCCTGGCCTTGGCCGGTGAAGACGCCGCCGTGGCTCGCTTTGTGGCCTGGGGCAACGCGCAAATCAAAGGTCAAGCCACCGGCGGGGCCAATTCTGCGGGCGTGTCCAAAGACGCGCCCGCGCAGGCAGAACCCCTGCGCGGCGTGCGCATCGAGTCCACCCAGTCCGGCCGCCCTGAGCTGAGCCAGACGCTGGAGCGGGCCGAGAAATTTTTGAGCCTGGTGGCGCTCTTGGCCGCCTTGCTCAGCGCCGTGGCCGTGGCCCTGGCGGCGCGCGCTTTTGCCGCCAAGCACCTGGACGACTGCGCCATGCTGCGCGTGCTGGGCCTGAGTCAGCGCGCCATTGCCGCGTCCTATGCCTGGGAATTTGCACTGGTGGGCGTGTTTGCCAGCAGCCTGGGCGTGGCGCTGGGCTATGGCGTGCATTACGTGTTCGTGGTGCTGCTGGCCGGCTTGGTGGACGCCAGCTTGCCTGCGGCCACGCTGGCGCCAGTAGGTCTGGGCCTTGGCATGGGGCTGACGCTTTTGTGCGCCTTTGGCCTGCCGCCGGTGCTGCAGTTGGCGCAGGTGCCGCCGCTGCGCGTGATTCGGCGCGACGTGGGTAATTTGCGCCCGGCGTCTCTTGGCGTGTTGGCGTTGGGCGTGCTGGGCTTTGCCGCGCTGCTGCTGGCGGTCAGCAGCGACCTGAAGCTCGGGCTGATTGCCGTGGGCGGCTTTGCTGGCGCCGTGTTGCTGTTTGCCGCCTTGAGCTGGCTGGCCATTGGTCTGCTGCGCACCAGCGTGAACGAGGCCACCGCGCCGCGCGCGCTGGTGCTGGCCACCCGGCAAATTTCGGCGCGCCCGGCCTACACGGTGGTGCAAGTGAGTGCCTTGGCCGTGGGGCTGCTGGCGCTGGTGCTGCTGGTGTTGTTGCGCACCGACCTGATCGCCAGTTGGCGTAAGGCCACGCCGGCCGACGCGCCCAACCGCTTTGTGATCAACGTGATGCCCGAGCAGTCCAGCGGTTTTGTCGATGCTTTGCATAGCGCAGGCGTGGCCAAGATGGACTGGTACCCCATGATCCGGGGGCGCTTGGTGGCAGTCAATGGCCGCTCGGTGTCGTCGGACGACTACGCCGACGAGCGCGCCCGCCGCCTGGTGGACCGCGAGTTCAACCTCAGCCACAGCGCCACGCGGCCTGACAACAACCAGGTGGTGGGTGGCGCTTGGATGCCAGAGGAGGCTGGCGCCATCAGCATGGAAGAGGGCATCGCCACCACGCTGGGCCTCAAATTGGGCGACACGCTGCGCTTTGACATGGCCGGTGTGCAAATGGACTCAAAAGTCACCTCTTTGCGCAAGGTGGACTGGACGTCCATGCGCGCCAACTTCTTTGCCATGTACCCGGTCAGCCGCCTCGACGGCGTGCCCGCTACCTATATGGGCGCCTTTCGCGCCCCGGCCACGGCGGGCTTTGACAACGCGCTGGTGCGCCAGTTCCCGAACGTGACCGCGGTGGACATGAGCGCCACCATCAACCAGATTCAGCGCATCTTGGACCAGGTGGTGCGCGCGGTGGAGTTTTTGTTCGGCTTTACCCTGGCCGCCGGGCTGGTGGTGCTGTTTGCGGCGGTGAGCGCCACGCGCGAAGAGCGCGCGCGCGAATTTGCCATCATGCGCGCCGTGGGCGCGCAAAACCGCCTGCTGCGCCAGGTGCAGCGCATTGAGCTGGCTGGGGTGGGGCTGCTGGCGGGCTTTTTGGCATCGGTGGTGGCCAGCGCCGTGGGCTGGGCGCTGGCGCGCTATGTGTTTGATTTCTCGTGGACGGTCTCGCTGTGGGTGCCGTTGCTGGGATCGGTGGCTGGCGCGCTGCTGGCACTGGCGGCTGGCTGGTGGGGCCTGCGCGACGTGCTGCGCCGCCCGGTGGTGGAAACACTGCGCCGCGCGGCCGCCTGACAATCGCAGGCTATGACAAGTGCCGACAACCCGAGCACTGCGGTGCCAGATGACGAAGAAGCCCAAAGCAACCTGATCGCGCTCTTGGGCGGCGAGGCGGTGCTCCAGGCCCTGGTCGAGCGCTTTTACGACCTGATGGAGTTGGAGCCCGGCTACGCTGCCTTGCGTGCGGCGCACGGCGCGCTGCTGACTCAGGCGCGGCAAAAGCTGTTTTGGTTTTTGAGCGGCTGGATGGGCGGGCCGCAGTACTACATCGAACGCTTTGGCCACCCCCGGCTGCGCATGCGCCACATGCCGTTCTCCATCGGTATTCTGGAGCGCGACCAGTGGCTGGCCTGCATGGACCAGGCCATGGGCGAACTGCAGATAGACGCAGCGTTGCGGGCGCGCCTGGGCGCATCGTTTTTCCAGACGGCAGACTGGATGCGCAACCGCTAAACCCGTGTGCGGGCGCCGCAGCCCTTGCGGCGGCCTCGTCTACGATCTCCCCTTTATGACCACGCTCACCCAAAGCGCCAGCACCGCGCTGCAACTCGTCGCATCGCTCGATCCCCAGTTAATGGGCATCGTGGCGCGTTCGCTGGCGGTCAGCGCTTGCGCTTGCGCGCTGGCTTGCAGCGTGGGGTTGGGCTTGGGCGCCTGGCTGGGTGTGGCGCAGTTTGCTGGGCGCGGCGTGGTGCTGACTTTGCTCAACACCAGCCTGGCCATTCCTTCGGTGGTGGTGGGGCTGCTGGTGTATTTGCTGCTGTCGCGCTCGGGGCCGCTGGGCTATTTGGGCTGGTTGTTCAGCTTTAAGGCCATGGTGCTGGCACAGGCGGTGCTGGTGCTGCCCATCGTCACCGCGCTCACGCGCCAAACCGTGCAAGACGCTGAACAATTGCATGGCGAACAACTGCGCTCGCTGGGTGCGGGCGCTGCGCTGCGCGCCGGCCTGCTGGCCTGGGACGAACGCCACGCGCTCTTGGTGGTGCTGATCGCCGCCTTTGGCCGCGCCATATCTGAGGTGGGCGCGGTGATGATTGTGGGCGGCAATATCGACGGCTTTACCCGCGTGATGACCACGGCCATTGCGCTAGAGACCTCCAAAGGCGACCTGCCGCTGGCGCTGGGCTTGGGGCTGGTGCTGCTGGGTGTGGTGCTGGCGCTCAATCTGCTGGTGGCGCTGCTGCGGCGCTGGCGCGTGCGCGCCGAGGCCGCAGGCCTGGCGCTGAACCGGGGCTTGGCGCTGTGAGCGCGCTCATCCGCCTGCGCGGCGCAGGCGTGCAAATCGGCGCCGACGGCCGCAGCCTGCGCCGCGCGCGGCCCGAGCAGGCCAGCGCATTGACGGACATCCATCTCGAAATACAGCCAGGCGAACGCGTGGCGCTGGTGGGCGCCAACGGTTCGGGCAAAAGCACGCTCTTGCGCCTGCTGCACGGTTTGTTGGCCCCCACCCAAGGCGCGCGCGCGGCCGCACCCGCACTGCGCCAGGCCATGTTGTTTCAAAGACCGCATATGTTGCGCACCACGGTGCAGCGTTCGGTGGCGCTGGCCTTGTGGCTGCGCGGCGCGGCCTGGGGCCAGGCCCAAGTGCAGGCGCTCGCAGCCCTGCGCGCAGCCGGTTTACAAGATCTGGCCGGGCGCAGCGCACGCACACTCTCGCTGGGGCAGCAGCAGCAGGTAGCGCTGGCGCGCGCCTGGGCGCTGGCGCCGCAGTTGCTGCTGCTGGACGAGCCCACCGCCAGCCTGGACCCGCACGCCAAGGCCGAGGTCGAATCGCTCATGCAGCGCTTTGCCGACAGCCACGCCGACGCCACCCTGGTGTTTGCCAGCCACAACCTGGGCCAGGTCAAACGCCTGGCGCAGCGGGTGATTTACCTGGAGCGCGGCCAGCTGCTTGCCGACTTGCCCGTAGCCCAATTTTTTGATGCCGCCGTGCTGCAAGCGCAGTGCCCGGCGGCCCACTTGTTTGTCAAAGGAGAACTCGCATGAAATTCCAACTTCGCGCCCTCGTCGCGCTTTGCCTCGCTGCTGGCATGGTTGCAGCCCAGGCCGAACCCATCGTCATGGCGTCCACCACGTCCACCGAGCAGTCGGGCTTGTTTGCGCACTTGCTGCCCGCGTTTACCCAGGCCACGGGCGTACAGGTCAAGGTGGTGGCGCTGGGCACCGGCCAGGCCATTGACATGGGCCGCCGGGGCGACGCCGACGTGCTGTTCGTGCACGACCAGGTGGCCGAAGAAAAAATCGTGGCCGAGGGCTTTGCCCTCAAGCGCTTTGCCGTGATGTACAACGACTTTGTGCTGGTCGGCCCGGCCGCTGACCCGGCCAAGACACGCGGCAAGGACATTGCCGCCGCGCTTTCCAAACTCAGCGCCGGTAACGCCGCCTTTGTCTCGCGCGGCGACAAAAGCGGCACGCACGCCGCCGAACTGCGCTTTTGGAAGCTCACGCCCACGCCTGAGGCGCGCGGCGCGGGCTACAAGGAATGCGGCTGCGGCATGGGCCCGGCGCTCAATATGGCATCCGCCACCGGCGCCTATGTGCTCACCGACCGGGGCACCTGGCTGAGCTTTAAAAACCGGGGCGATTTGCAGGTGCTGGTCGAAGGCGACAGCCGCCTTTTCAACCAATATGGCGTGATGGTCGTCAACCCGGCGCGCCACCCGCACACCAAGGCGGCGGATGCGCAAAAGTTTGTGGACTGGGTGACGTCCACCCCCGGCCAGGCCGTTATTGCCGCCTACAAGATTGACGGCCAGCAACTGTTCTTCCCGAACGCGGCCAAGTAAGTGGGGCGCGCGGCGCCTTAGGCCGCTGCGGGCGCGCCCCGGCGCCCCGGTTGCAGCAGCACCACCAGCGCGCCGGCGCCGCCCTGGGCGGGTTGGGCTTGTACAAAGGCCACCACTTCGGCTTTTTGCACCAGCCATCGGTGCACCTTGTCTTTAAGCACCGGCGCTTTGCCCGGAGAACCCAGGCCTTTGCCGTGCACCACGCGCACGCAGCGAATACCTTGTTTGTGTGATTCGCGGATAAAACTGCCCAGCGCGTCACGCGCCTCGTCGCTGCGCAGGCCGTGCAGGTCTATTTGGCGCTGGATGCTCCATTTGCCCTTGCGCAGCTTTTGCGCCACGTCCATGCCCACGCCGGGGCGGCGAAAGCTCAAGTGATCGTTGGTGTCGAGCAAGGTGGTCACGTCCACCTCGTCGCTGAGCGACTCTTGCAGCGCGGCGGCGGCGTCGCGCTCGCGCTGCAGGGGCAGGGGCACAGGGGGTACGGGTTTGAGGTCTGCCAGGTCGGTGGGCGGCAAGAGCTGCACTTTGCCCATGGCGGCCTGAAACAGGTTGCGCGCTGCGGCCTGCCGCTTGGCCGCCAACGCGGCGGCGGCTTTCTCGGCCTTGGCCTGGGCGGCAGCGGCGTCAATCTCTTTTTTGAGGCGCTTGAGGTCTGACAGGCCGGCCATTACACCAAGCCCCGCTCGGCCATGGACAGTGCTTCGCCCTGGCCCACGATGATGTGGTCCAGCACACGCACGTCCACCAGGGCCAGCGCGGCTTTCAGGGTTTGGGTGATGGTTTCGTCCGCGCGCGAGGGCTGGACCGAGCCGCTGGGGTGGTTGTGCGCCAGCACCACGGCGCCGGCCTGGTGGTGCAGGGCGCGCTTGACCACTTCGCGCGGATAGACGCTGGTTTGCGTCAGGGTGCCGCGAAACATCTCTTCCATGGCCACCAGGCGGTTTTGCACGTCCAAAAACAGCACCGCAAACACCTCGTGCGCCAGCGCCGACAAATGCAGTTGCAGGTAGTGCTTGACCGAATCGGGCGATGCAAACACGGTGCGCTCTTGCAGGCGCTGGGCCATGGCACGGCGGGCCAGCTCCAGCACCGCCACAATTTCGGCCCGTTTGGCAGGCCCTAAGCCTTTGACGGGCTTAAGGTCATCGGCCGTAGCGTTGAGCAAACCGGCAATGCCGCCAAAGCCGGGCGCCTTCAATCCGCCTTTGCCGGGCAACTGCAGCAGCTCGTCGGCCAGTTGCAGCACGCCTTTGCCCTGGATGCCGGTACGCAGCAACAAGGCCAGCAGTTCGGCGTCGCTCAAGGCGCCTGGGCCGCGCGCGAGCAGCTTTTCGCGCGGGCGGGCGTCGGGCGGCAGGTCTTTGAGGGGCATGGCGGGGGCAGGGTGGAGGTCAGACGCAGGCCCGGGCGCGGCTGGCTGGCCTGAAGTTTCTACAATGGCCGCAGTTTATCGAGACTTGTATGACCACCAGCCTTCCCCGTATTACCGAGTCGTCTTTTTTGACGCTGCACTACCGCCTCAGCGGCCCGGCGGGCGACATCATCAACACCTTTAACGACAAGCCGGCCACCCTGAGCCTGGGCACCGGCGAACTCTCGCCCGATGTCGAGCGTTGCCTGCTGGGCTTGGAAGAGGGCGCGCACCAGACCTTTGCGCTGGCGGAAGGTGCCGCCTTTGGCCCGCGCAACCCCGAGATGGTGCAATGGGTTGCGGCCAAGCTGCTGCGCCAGTTGGGCGACCCGCAGCAGACGTATTCGGTGGGCGATGTGGTGCAGTTCCCCACGCCCGACGGCCAAAGCAGTTACGCTGGCGCCGTGCAAGAGATCAAAACCGGGGCCGAGGGCGGCGCGGTGTTGTTTGATTTCAACCACCCGCTGGCCGGCCACCCGGTCACTTTTGAAGTGAAAGTAATTGGCGTCTTATGAACACCCTAGGCACCCATGCCGAAATTTTGCTGGCCGAGCCGCGTGGCTTTTGCGCCGGTGTGGACCGCGCCATCGAGATCGTGGAACGCGCGCTGGAAAAATTTGGCGCCCCCATTTATGTGCGCCACGAGATCGTGCACAACACCTTTGTCGTCAACGACCTCAAGGCCAAGGGCGCTATCTTTATTGAAGACCTGGCAGACGTGCCGCCCGAGGCTACGCTGATCTTTTCGGCCCATGGCGTGAGCAAGGCGGTGCAAGACGAGGCGCAGGCGCGCGGCTTTCAGGTGTTTGACGCCACTTGCCCGCTGGTGACCAAGGTGCACGTGGAAGTGGCCAAGCTGCACAAGGAGGGTTATGAGTTCATCATGATCGGCCACAAAGGCCACCCCGAGGTGGAAGGCACCATGGGCCAGTTGGACAGCGGCATCCATTTGGTGGAAGACGTGGCCGACGTGGCGCGCGTGCAGCCCGGTCAGACCGAAAAGCTGGCCCTGGTGACGCAAACCACCCTGAGCATGGACGACGCCAGCGCGATTGCCGCCGCGGTCAAGGCGCGCTTCTCCAAGGTGCGCGAGCCCAAACAACAAGACATTTGCTACGCCACCCAAAACCGCCAGGACGCCATCAAGGTCATGAGCCCGCAGGTGGACGTGGTGATTGTGGTGGGCAGCCCCACCAGCTCCAATAGCAACCGCCTGCGCGAAGTGGCGCAAAAACTCGGTACTGACAGCTATATGGTGGACAACGCCGACGAGCTGCAAGCCGCCTGGTTTGAGGGCCGTTCGCGCGTCGGCTTGACGGCCGGCGCCTCGGCCCCGGACGTGCTGGTGCAGGCGGTGATTGCGCGCTTGCGCGAACTCGGCGCCGTGTCGGTGCGCAAGATGGACGGTGTGGTGGAAACCATCAAGTTTCCGCTGCCCAAGGGTCTCAAGCGCGACGCGTCCTAAAAAGCGCCCCGGCGCGCCCTAAAATTGCTGGCCCTTGCGGCCTACCAACCCACTCAATTACCTACCCATGCTTGACATCAACCTGCTGCGCAAAGACCTGGCCTCGGCCGTGGCCCGCCTGGAAACCCGCAAATCGCCCCAGCTGTTTCTCGATGTAGAAAAGTTCGAATTTTTGGAAGCCAAACGCAAGTTGGTTCAGGTTCAGACTGAGGAGTTTCAATCCAAAATTAAGCTCTTTTCAAAGGAGTTTGGGCTGCTGAGAGCTAAAGGACAGCCAACGGACGCGCTGGCGGCAAAATATTTTGGTGTAGCTCAGGCCAACCATAAAGATGTTCTTGCTAACTTCGAGGCTCAACTTGCAGTAATTCAGGCCGAACTGCAAACCATGCTGCAACTCGTGCCCAACCTGCCGCACGACAGCGTGCCGCGCGGCGTCGACGAACACGGCAACGTGGTGGTGCGCACCTGGGGCACGCCCAAAGCCATGGACTTTGGCATCAAAGACCACGTCGATCTGGGCGAACCCCTGGGCCTGGACTTTGAGATGGGCGTCAAGCTCACTGGCTCACGCTTTACCGTCATGAAAGGCCAGTTGGCCCGCCTCCACCGGGCCTTGAGCCAGTTCATGCTCGACGTGCAAACCACCGAACACGGCTACACCGAGTGCTACACGCCGTATATCGTCAACGGCGACAGTCTGCGCGGTACCGGCCAGCTGCCCAAGTTTGAAGGCGACCTGTTTGCCGCCAAAAAAGGCGGCCAAGAGGGCGAAGCCCAACCCGACAACACCGCGCTCTACCTGATTCCCACCAGCGAAGTACCGCTGACCAACTTTGTACGCGATGTGGTGGTGGCAGAGGCTGAATTGCCCATCAAACTCACCGCGCACACGCCGTGCTTTCGGTCCGAGGCAGGTAGCGCCGGGCGCGACACCCGCGGCCTGATCCGCCAGCACCAGTTTGACAAGGTGGAAATGGTGCAAATCGTCCACCCCGACCACAGCTACGCCGCGCTGGAAGAAATGACCAGCCACGCCGAAGCCATCCTGCAAAAACTGGGCTTGCCCTACCGCGTGATGAGCCTGTGCACCGGCGACATGGGCTTTGGCGCGGCCAAGACCTACGATCTCGAAGTGTGGCTGCCCGCGCAAAACACCTTTCGCGAGATCAGCTCGGTGTCCAACTGCGAGGCTTTTCAGGCGCGGCGCCTGCAAGCGCGCTTCAAAAACGCCCAGGGCAAAAACGAATTTGTTCACACCCTGAACGGCTCAGGCCTGGCCGTGGGCCGCACCCTGGTGGCCGTGCTGGAGAACTACCAGAACGCCGACGGCTCCGTCACCGTGCCCGAGGTGCTGCGTCCCTACGTGGGCGGATTGGACACGCTGCGCGCCTGATAGAATTGCGGCTTCGCCAAAACGAAGCAAACCTAGGAGAGGTGGCAGAGTGGCCGAATGTACCTGACTCGAAATCAGGCGTACCGCAAGGTACCGTGGGTTCGAATCCCACCCTCTCCGCCAACACCCGGCTCGCGTCCACACCGTCAGCGCAGAGACCGCCCAAAACCCCGCGCTACGCGGGGTTTTGCGTTTAAGCCGACCCGTACATATATCCCCGCGACCAAGGCATGGGATTGAGCGCTGCGTTGTGGCCCGCCTTGCAGGCCAGCACCTGGTAAATCGACACCCAGTTTTGCGCAAACGCGTGCGCGCAGCCCGCCAGGTAGATACGCCAGACCCGAAAGGTGGTCTCGTCCACCATGGCGCGGGCGGCTTCGGCGTGCTGCTCGTAGTTGGCAGACCAAATGTCCAGCGTACGGGCGTAGTGGCGGCGCAGGCATTCCACGTCCAGCGCCTCCAGCCCGGCGCTTTGCATGTCCTTGAGCGCCAGGCTGATGTGCGGCAGTTCACCATTGGGAAACACGTATTTTTCAATAAACTGCGCTGCCCCCAGCGGTGCACCACCGCTGGCGGGGTCGGTGGAGGTGATGCCGTGGTTCAGCGCCAGGCCGCCGTCTTTGAGCAGGCTGTGGATGCGGCCAAAGTAGTCGGGCAGGTGTTTGAGCCCGACGTGTTCAAACATGCCAATCGAGGTGATCTTGTCGAAATGCCCCTCATCTGCACCCAGATCGCGGTAGTCTTGCAGGCGAATGTCCACCTGGTCTGACAAGCCCGCCTGCGCCACGCGCTTGCGCGCCAGTTGGTACTGTTGTTTGGACAAGGTCACGCCAACGACCTGGGCACCAAATTTTTCTGCCGCGCGTATAGCAAGTGCGCCCCAGCCGCAGCCGATGTCGAGCAGGCGCTCGCCGGGTTGGAGCATGATTTTGGTCAGCACGTGGTCCAGTTTGGCTTGTTGGGCTGCGGCCAGCGATTCGCTGGCGGTTGGGAAATAGGCGCACGAATACACCATGGCCGGGTCCAGCCACAGGGCGTAAAAGTCGTTGGACACGTCGTAATGGTGCGCAATAGCCTGCGCGTCGCGCTTACGGTCGTGGGTCAGGGCGCTGACCAGGCGGCCAAACCGGCCTTTCATGGCTACACCGCCGTGGGCCAGGCGCGCCGCCACGTCGATGATGTCTTGCGCGCTGCCTTGCACGTCAAACTGGCCGTTGACATAGCCTTCGGCCAGATTGTCCAGGCTCGGTGGCAAAAAATAGCGGATGGCGCCTGGCGCGCCCAGCGCCACGGTGACGCGCGGGTCCGGGCCCAAGTCGTGTTGCAGGCCATTCCACAAGCGCAGGCGCAGCGGCGTGTCGGCGGCGGGCCGCAAACTCGCCAACAAACTGCTGACCATGGGGTTTTCGGGAATGGCTGCGGCGCTTGAAGACGGCATGGCGGATCCTTGGTGGTTTGGTGCTTGCGGTGGTCGGTGTTCAAAATATTATGAAAATGGCCAGCTTGGCGGCCCATGATGTGGGTCAGTTATGGAGCGGACTGCGCCTACAGAGCCGCGAAAAAATGGCCTAGCCCACGTTCATCAGGCGCAGCGCCAGTGGATGAAAAATCCTGCGCCATCCGTGATTTCGGTCACGCACCCATGTGCCTTGCAGTTTTACAGTGGGGGCGTGTTCAGGCAAATCAGCAACGCTGGCTTGGCTGAACACCAAGCTGAGGGGGCTGACGAGTTGGCCCAAGCTGCGGTGTGTTACGTCGCGGCGGACGGGAACACCCCTCAGACGTGGCAAGCTGACAACTTGGCATGGGTTTCCCGCCCCACCGCCAGCCCATAACAGGGCTGGCGGGTCTATTTTGGGACGGTGCCCTGGGGCGGTGGGGGCGCTCGGGTATAACTGTGGTTTGCACTCATTCCCACCCCACCCCATGTCTGAAAACTCCTACCAAAGCGGTCGCCTGGACCTGCCCTTCGTCGGCCACTGCACTTTTGCCAAATCCCCCGCCTGCGTGGACTGGAACGCCATTGACGCCGATGTGGCCGTGATCGGCGTGCCCAACGACATGGGCACCCAGTGGCGCCCGGGCGCACGCTTTGGTCCACGCGCCATTCGCGAGGCGTCCACCCTGTTCTCGTTTGGCCACGGCGGCGCCTATGACCACGAAGACGACGTGATGTACCTCACGCGCGACCAGATTCGCATGGTGGACGTGGGCGACGCCGACATCGTGCACACCGACATGGCCAAAAGCCACGCCAACACCGAGGCCGCCATCCGTAAAATTTTGGCGTCTGGCGCCATGCCAGTGGTGCTGGGGGGCGACCATTCCATCCACGCACCGGTGATCAAGGCCTTTGACGGCCAGGGTCCCATCCATATCGTGCACTTTGACGCACACCTGGATTTTGTGGATGAGCGCCACGGCGTGCGTTATGGCCACGGCAACCCGCTGCGCCGCGCCTCCGAGATGAGCCACATCACCGGCATGACGCAGCTCGGCATCCGCAACGTGTCGTCCAGCAACCGTGACGACTACGACGCTGCGCGCGCCGCAGGCTCGCACATTTATTCAGTACGCCAGGTGCGCCAGATGGGGGTGCAAGGCGTGCTCGACATCATTCCGGAGGCGCCGAGCTATTACTTCACCATCGACATTGACGGCTTTGATCCGTCGATTGCGCCGGGCACCGGCACGCCCAGCCATGGCGGCTTTTTGTACTACGAGGTGCTGGAAATCATCCAGGCCCTGGTCAAACGCAGCGGCGGGCGCATTGTGGGCATGGACCTGGTGGAAGTGGCTCCGGCCTACGACCCGGCCGGCGTGACCGCCATTTTGGCGGCGCAGTTGCTGCTCAACACCCTGGGCTTTATCTTTCACGCGCGCCACAACAAATAGCCCGTCCCGCCTCCAAGACAATCGACCCCATGTTTATCCATCTGCGCCTGCACACTGAATTCTCCGTCGTAGACGGCACCAACCGCGTTGACGAAGTGGTGGACGCCGCCGCCGCAGACGCCCAGGGCGCGCTGGCTATTACTGACCTCAACAACCTGTTTGCCACCGTCAAGTTTTACCGCGCCTGCCGCTCCAAGGGCGTCAAGCCCATCGTGGGGGCCGAAATCATTTTGGAGGGCATGGGCGCCGACCCCCTGGCCACCTCGCGCATGGTGCTGCTGGTGCAAAACAAGCGCGGCTACCTCAATTTGTCGGAGCTGCTGGCGCGCTCATACACGCAAAACACCGGCAAAGCCCAGGTCGCGGCCAAGCTGGCCTGGTTGCAAGAATTAAACGAAGGCCTGATTTGCCTCTCAGGCGCGCAAGCCGGTCCCGTGGGCCAGGCGCTGGTGCAGGGCGACACGGTGCGCGCGCACGAGCTGGCGCTGCAGCTTGCGGGCATCTTTACCCACCGCTTTTACCTGGAAGTGCAGCGCGCAGGCCGCGCCGACGACGAGGCCCATGTGGTGTCCACCGCCCAGTTGGCCGCCCGCATGCACCTGCCGGTGGTGGCCACCCACCCGGTGCAATTTGCCACGCCCGACGACTTTGAGGCCCATGAGGCCCGGGTTTGCATCTCGGACGGCGACTTGCTGAGCAACCCCAAGCGCGTGCGCCGTTTCACGCGCGAGCAGTATTTCAAGTCAGCGGCGCAAATGCAGGCCTTGTTTGCCGATTTGCCCTCGGCCGTGGCCAATACCGAAGAGATCGCCAAGCGCTGCAACCTGACTTTGGTGCTGGGCAAGCCGCAGTTGCCCGAGTTTCCGACCCCGCTGGTCGATGGCGTGCGCATGACGCCCGAAGAGTACTTTCGCTACGCATCGCACGAGGGCCTGAACGAGCGCATGGCGCACCTCTATCCCGTCGATGCCGAGCGTGCCGCGCAAATGCCGCGCTACCTGGAGCGCCTGGAGTTTGAACTCGGCACCATCATCAAGATGGGTTTTCCGGGTTACTTTTTGATCGTGGGCGACTTTATTAACTGGGCCAAAAAGAACGGCTGCCCGGTGGGGCCGGGGCGCGGTTCGGGCGCGGGCAGCCTGGTGGCGTATTCGCTCAAGATTACCGACCTGGACCCGCTGCAATACAACTTGCTGTTCGAGCGCTTTTTGAACCCTGAGCGCGTGTCCATGCCCGACTTTGACATCGACTTTTGCCAGACCAACCGCAATCTGGTGATCGACTACGTCAAAGACAAATACGGCAAAGACGCGGTCAGCCAGATCGTCACCTTCGGCACCATGGCCGCGCGCGCTGCTATTCGTGATGTGGGCCGGGTGCTGGATTTTCCGTACGGCTTTTGTGACGGCATCAGCAAGCTCATTCCCAACAAACCCGGCACCTCGGTCACGCTGCAACTACCCCCGCCCGACCGTAAAAAAGACGACAAAACCATTTACGCCACCGAGGCCGAACCGCTTCTTGCCGAACGCGAAGACCGCGAAGAAGACGTCAAAACCCTGCTCGAACTCGCCCGCAAACTAGAAGGTATGACCCGCAACGTGGGCATGCACGCCGGCGGCGTGCTGATCGCGCCAGGCAAGCTCACCGACTTTTGCCCTCTGTACCAGCAGCCCGGCAGCGAATCGGCGGTGAGCCAGTTTGACAAGGACGACGTCGAGGCCATTGGCCTGGTCAAGTTTGACTTTTTGGGCCTGGCCACGCTCACGATTTTGGAGATCGCGCGGGACTTCATCATTGCCCGCCACCCTGGCCAGCAAGACTTTGCGTTCGAGAACCTGCCGCTGGACGACACCCGGGTTTACCGCTTGTTCTCTGAGGGCAAGACCGAGGCGGTGTTCCAGTTTGAGAGCCGTGGCATGCAAGGCATGTTGCGCGACGCCAAGCCCACGCGCCTGGAAGACCTGATTGCGCTCAACGCCCTGTACCGCCCCGGCCCCATGGACCTGATTCCGAGCTTCGTGGCGCGCAAGCACGGGCGCGAAGTCATTGAATACCCGCACCCGCTGGTGGCCGACATGCTGAGTGAGACCTACGGCATCATGGTCTACCAAGAGCAGGTGATGCAGACCGCGCAGATTTTGGGTGGCTACTCGCTGGGCGGCGCCGACATGCTGCGCCGCGCCATGGGCAAAAAGAAGGCCGAAGAAATGGCCGAACACCGCGCCATCTTCCGCGCCGGTGCCGCCAAAAACGACATCACCGAGGCCAAGGCCGACGAGGTGTTTGACCTGATGGAAAAGTTTGCGGGCTACGGCTTTAACAAGTCGCACGCCGCCGCCTATTCGCTCTTGGCCTACCACACGGCCTGGATCAAGGTGCATTACACGGCCGAGTTTTTCTGCGCCAATATGACGGTGGAGATGGACGACACCGACAAGCTCAAGGTCTTGTTTGAAGACGCCGCCAAGTTCAACATCGACTTTGAGCCGCCCAACGTCAACCGGGGCTTTCACCGCTTTGAGCCCATCTCGGACCGGCAAATCCGCTACGGCCTGGGCGCCATCAAAGGCACGGGCCAACAAGCCATTGAGGCCATCGTGGCCGCGCGCGAAGGCCGGGGCCCCACGGCCGAGGCCGGACCCTTTACCAGCCTGTTTGACTTTTGCCGTCGCGTGGAACGCAGCCGCATGAACAAGCGCTGCCTGGAGGCGCTCATCAAAGCCGGCGCCTTTGACACGTTAGAGCTCAACCGCGCTGCTATGGTGGCCTCCATCGACCGGGCCTTTGACTTTGCCGCCGCCGCGAGTGCCAACGTCAACCAGGCCGGCCTGTTTGACATGGGCGGCGCGGACGACCACGGCTCCAGCACGCAAGAGCCTGATTTGGTGGCCACCATTCCGTGGGGTGTGAAAGAGCGCCTCACGCAAGAAAAGACCGCCCTGGGCTTTTATCTCTCGGGCCACCTGTTTGACGAAGTGGCGCTTGAAGTGCGCCGCTTTGCCAAACGCCCCATTGAAGAGCTGCTCGAAACCCGCGAGCCGCAGTTGTTGGCGGGCATCATTACCGACCTGCGCGTCATCAACGGCCAGCGCGGCAAGTTGGCGCTGTTCAAGCTCGACGACAAGTCCGCCACCATCGAGGCGCGGGCGGACGAAAAACTCATCAACGAACACAAGAACCTGCTCAAAGACGACGCGCTCATCATCGCCATGGGCAAGGCGCAGCCCGACCGCTTCTCGGGCGGCATGCAGTTCACCATCACCCAGCTCTGGGACCTGGAACAAGCCCGCTGCCGCTTTGGCCGCTATTTGCGCGTGGCGCTCAAAGCCGACGCCAGCACCCCCGGCCCCGACGTGGCCAAGCTGCTGCGCGAGTTTCCGGCCCAGCGCGAGATGACCGACCAAGGCGAACTCGTGCGCGGGCTCTTGGTGCGCTTTGCCTTGGAACGACTGCCCGGCGACGCCAGTGCGGACAGCACTAAGGCAGGCGCCCAAGCAGAAGAGGGCGCGTACGCCGAACTCCAGCTCGGCGAGTCTGCCCGCTTCTACCCCAGCGACGCCGCCCTGGCCCGCTGGCGCTCGCAGGCGGACGCGGGGCGGGCTGTGATTGCTTACGAGTGAGGTGATGCCGCATCCGGCAATCTAAATGAGATACACTCTCATTTAGATTTGCATTTTTCATCGAAGCGCCCATGTCCCAAACCCAGTTGCTCTCTGACTTGCCCAACGGCGCACACGCCTGTGTTACCCGCTTGCTGCCTGGCGCCAATGCGGTGCAAAACGCCACGGCGCGGCGGCTGGGTGAGCTTGGGTTTATTGCCGGCGAGCCAGTGCAAATGCTGCGCCGCGGACCCGGCGGGCGCGAGCCGCTGGCGGTGCAGATTGGGGACACCCAGTTTGCCCTGCGGCTGCTTGAGGCCCAGTGCATTGAAGTCGAAGTGCTGTGAACCCCAGCGCCATGAACCCTTCAATCCCTGCAAGCATCGCCCTGGTGGGCAACCCCAATTGCGGCAAAACCGCGCTCTTTAACCTGCTGACCGGCGCGCGCCAAAAAGTCGCCAACTACGCCGGTGTCACGGTGGAGCGTAAGGTGGGGGCGGCGCGCTTGCCCAACGGGCAGCGTGTTTCGGTGGTGGATTTGCCGGGCTCCTACAGTCTGACCCCTGCAACTCCTGACGAACAGGTGATGTTGGAGGTGCTAGAAGGCCGTCGTGCGGGCGAAGACGCGCCCGACGCCATTGTGGCCGTGGTGGACGCCACCAACTTGCGCATGAACCTGCGCCTGGTGCTGGAACTCAAAAGCCTGGGTAAACCGATGGTGGTGGCGCTCAATATGGCCGACGTGGCCCGCGCCCATGGCCTGGACATTGACGTGGCGCGCCTGCAAACCGAGCTGGCCTGCCCGGTGGTGGAAACCGTGGCGGTGCAGCACAACGGCCACGCCGCCTTGTTGCTGCAAATTCAGGCGTTGCTGGCGGCACCCGTGGCTGCCGCCAAGCCCCAAGTTGCCGATGCCAGCCCCCGCAGCGCCGCCGAGTTGCAGCGTGAAGTGCGCCGTATTCTGGCGCTGGTGGCGCCCAATGCGCCGCGCTTGGGTCGCTTTCAGCACCGCATTGATGCGGTCGTCATGCACCCGGTGTGGGGTTTGCTGGTGCTTGCGGCGGTGTTGTTCCTGATTTTCCAGGCGGTTTTTTCATGGGCCAATGTACCTATGGACCTGATCAAGGAGGCCATGGCCGCCGTGGGTGACTGGATTACCGGCGCCATGGACGACGGCCCGCTGCGCAGCCTGCTGGTGGATGGCGTGGTGGCGGGCGTGGGAGGCGTGCTGGTGTTTTTGCCGCAGATTTTGATTTTGTTCTTCTTCATCTTGCTGCTCGAAGACTCGGGCTACCTGCCGCGCGCCGCCTTTTTGCTGGACAACCTGATGGGCAAAGTGGGCTTGTCGGGGCGCGCTTTCATTCCGCTCCTGAGCAGCTTTGCTTGCGCCATTCCCGGCATCATGGCCACGCGCACCATTGCCAATTGGCGCGACCGGCTGGCCACCATCATGGTCGCGCCGCTGATGACCTGTTCGGCGCGCCTGCCGGTGTATGCGCTCTTGATTGGCGCCTTTGTGCCCGAGCGTGATGTGGCAGGCCTGAGCCTGCGCGGCCTGACCTTGTTTGGCCTGTACGTGGCCGGCGTGGTCTCGGCCATGGCGGTGGCCTGGCTGTTCAAGCGGGTGTGGATGAAGTCGGCCTACCAGCCGCTGATGCTGGAGCTGCCCCCTTACCGCGCGCCCAGCCTGCGCAACCTGGCCCAGGGCCTGTGGGAACGGGCCCGCATCTTTTTGCGCCGGGTGGGCGGCATTATTTTTGCGCTCATGGTGGTGCTGTGGTTTTTGGCCACCTACCCCTCGCCGCCTGCGGGCTGGGACCTGTCCCAAGGCCCGGCCATCCAATACAGCGCCGCAGGCATGCTGGGCCACGCTTTGCAATATGTGTTTGCGCCCATCGGCTTTAACTGGCAAATCTCGATTGCTCTGGTGCCCGGCATGGCCGCGCGCGAGGTGGCGGTGGGTGCTTTGGGCACGGTGTATTCGCTCTCAGCCGCAGGCAGCGGCGTGGCCGAAGCCTTGTCGCCGGTCATTGCCCAGGGCTGGTCGCTGGCCACGGCCTATTCGCTTTTGGCCTGGTTTGTGTTTGCGCCGCAGTGCCTGTCCACCCTGGCCGTGGTGCGCCGCGAGACCAATTCCTGGCGCTATCCCTTGTTGATGGCGGGTTATTTGTTTGGACTGGCTTATGCCGCGTCCTTTGTTACCTACCGCGTCACTTTGTGGCTGAGCGCCTGAAGCGGGACGCGTTACCATGAACTTTCAATCATTGGCCGTGGTGTTGGTGGTGGCGCTCAGCTTTGCCTATGCCATCTGGACGCTGATGCCGCAAGCGCTGCGTGCGGCCTTGGCGCGGGGGTTGCTGGGCTTGCGCGCACCTGTTTTTGTGCGCCAGCGCCTGCTGGCTGTGGCCAATGCCAGCGCAGGCTGCGGCTGTTCGGGTTGTGACAAAGCGCCATTGCTAAGCGCCAAAGGCGCCAGCCCAAGGTTGGGCGCTCAAGCGCAGCCGCTGGTGTTTCATCCGCGCAAAGGCAGGTAGCGCGCCCGTGGGCGTGATAGCTCCGGCCTTGAACGGTCAACCGTTTATTTCGGCTTAGGCTCCAGCGCAATCGTCATGGGCGAGGGCACACGACCGTTCTCGTCGCGGGGCAGCTTGCCGGTTTTCAGGATGGCGTTGAGCGCGGCCTCGTCCCAATAGGTGTCGCCGCTCTTTTTGCGCAGTTTGGCGCTCAGTACGTTGCCGCTGGCGTCGGTGTAGACGTCGTATTCCACGGACGGGTTGCCTGCAATTTCCTTGAGTTGGGTGATGTTGGGGCGGATGGCGGCCACGATCTTGCCGCCGTAGGTCGCCGAGGGCCCGACACTTTGCGCTGCGCTGCCTTTGGAATCCGCATCGCCATTGCCCACGGCGGTGCCGGCCAGGCGCAGCGCCCGGTCTTTGGCTTCTTTGCGGCGCTGCTCGCTTTGCGCGGCTTCTTCGGCGGCCTGTTGGGCTTCTTTTTTGCGCACGGCCTCGGCGGCCTTCTCTTCTTTCAGGCGCTTCTCAGTTTTGAGCTTGTCTTCCTTGAGCTTGGCGACTTTGTCTTTGTCAGCTTGCAGCTTTTCGGCTTCCGCCTTGCGTTTTTTCTGCTTCTCAGCCTTGTCTTTTTCCAGTGGCAGGGCGGCTTGGGCCTTGGCTTGGGCGAGCTCCTGCTTTTTCTTGGCTTCTTGCAGCGCTTTTTTCTTTTCCAGCGCGATGTCGGCTTGCTTTGACGGCTCGGGCGGCGCGGCTGCTGGTGGCGGGGGCACGGGCTTGGGTACCGGTTTGGGTTCTGGCGCTGGTGCCGGGGCGGGCTGGGGCTCGATCACCGACTCGATGGGCAGGGGTTCAGCCGCCGGGGGCGCGGCCTCGGTGGGCATGGCGGCCCAAAGCTCGGCGGCAAAGGCCACGGGCTCGGGCGCGCTTTGGCGCCATTGCACCGCAAACGACAGGGCCAGCACCAGTGCGGCATGCGCCACCAGCGCCATCAGCACGGACCGGCCCAGCCCGGGCGTGGGCGGCGGCATGAATGCCTCGCGGGCGGGGGCCAGAGCCATGGCGCGTGTCAATCCGCCAGTTGCACCGACAGGCCCACGCGCTCAATACCGGCGCGCTGCAGCGTGTCCATCACCTTGACGACACTCTCATAGCGCACCGCCTTGTCGGCGCTGATGACAACTGCCGCGCGCTCCGCTTGCCCACCGTCGGGCCGGGTTTGGGCGCGGCGCACGGCGGACGCCAGAGCGGACAGGGTGACAGGGGCGGTGGTCTCATGGGCGCGCAGTTCGAGCTTGTCGTCTTTGCCGACCACGATTTGCACCACCACGTCGGGCTGCTTGGACGCTTTGCCCACGCTGGGCAGGTCAATCATGCTGGGCGTGATCAGCGGGGCGGTGACCATAAAGATGATTAGCAGCACCAGCATCACGTCAATAAACGGCACCATATTGGGCTCGCTCATGGTGCGCCGGCCCCGGCCACGGGAACTCACTGCAGGCATGGAAGTCTCCTAGGGTTTGCTGTGGGTGTGAACGGATCAGCGCGGCGCGGCCGGGCTGCTTTGCGCGCTCACATTGCGCTGCAAGATGTTGGAAAACTCTTCAATAAAGGTTTCGTGCTGGATGGCGATGCGGTCCAGGTCGCGGGCAAAGCGGTTGTAGGCAATGACCGCTGGAATGGCCGCAAACAGGCCAATGGCAGTAGCCACCAGCGCCTCTGCAATGCCCGGAGCCACGGTGGCTAGCGTGACTTGCTGCAAGGACGCCAGGCCCGTAAAGGCGTGCATGATGCCCCACACCGTGCCAAACAAGCCCACATAGGGTGAGACCGATCCGACCGAAGCCAGGAAGGACAGATTGCTTTCCACCTCGTCCATCTCGCGCTGGTAGCTCGCACGCATGGCGCGCCGCGCCCCGTCCATCAGTGTGGCCACGTCGCTGACGCGGCGTTCGCGCAGTTTTTGGAATTCGCGCATGCCACTGGCAAAAATGCGCTCCATGGGGCCAGAGTTTTGCGCCTTGGACGAGGCCGATGTAAACAGTTCGTTAAGGCTGGCGCCAGACCAGAACTCTTTCTCAAAGGTTTCGTTGTGCGCCTTGACGCGCTTGAGGGCAAACAGCTTGCGAAAAATGGCCGACCAGCTCGCCAGCGACACCATCATCAGCAGCGCCATGACGATTTGCACCACAAAGCTGGCGTGCAGCACGAGTTGGAGAATGTTCAGGTCTTGGTTCATGGTGAAAGCCCAGAGGGTGTTCTCAAAAAATTCGGGAATGCGGCTCAGGCCAGCATGTTGCGCAGGCGCGCTATTGCAGTGTGCAATTGCTCCATCGAGCTGGCGGTGGAAAAGCGCACAAACTGCGCGGTCAGGTCGGTGCCAAAGTCGCGCCCCGGTGTGATGGCCACATGCGCTTGTTGCATCACGGCAAACGAAAAGTCCCAACTGTCTTTGAGCCCTAGCCGCGCGCACGCCGCCGAGCAATCGGCCCAGGCGTAAAACGCGCCGTCGGGCGCCACCGGCACGTCCAGGCCCAGGCTTTGCAGCGCAGGCACAAAGTAGTCGCGCCGGGCTTTGAACTCGGCGCGGCGGGTCTCGTACAGGGCGATGCTCTCGGGCTCAAAACAGGCCAGTGCCGCATGCTGGGCAATGGTGCTGGGGCAGATAAACAGGTTTTGTGCCAGGCGCTCGATTACCGGCACCAGCGCTTCGGACACCACCATCCAGCCCAGGCGCCAGCCGGTCATATTGAAGTATTTGCTGAAACTGTTGATGCTGATGACCGAGTCGTCCAGCGCCAGCGCGGTCTGGCCGTAGTGGGCGTCAAAGCTCAGGGGCAGGTAAATCTCGTCCACCATCGTCACGCCGCCGTGCGCTTGCACCACGGCATGGATGCGGCGCAGTTCATCCGGGTCAATCGAGCTGCCGGTGGGGTTGGAGGGCGATGCCAGCAGCACGCCGCGTGTCTTGGGCCCCCAGGCCGCTTGCACCTGGTCGGCGCTGAGCTGAAAGCGCTGTGCGGCCGTGGTGGGAATCAGCACCGCACGCCCGTCCGCGGCACTCACAAAATGCCGGTTGCAGGGGTAGCTGGGGTCGGGCATCAGCACTTCGTCGCCCGCGTCAATCAGCGCCAGGCAGGCCAGTTGCAGCGCGGCAGAGGCACCGGCCGTGACCACAATGCGGCTGGCCGGCACGTTCACGCCAAAGCGGCTGGCGTACCAGTCGCTGATGCGTTCGCGCAAGGCGGGCAGGCCGGTGGCCTGCGTGTATTGGCTGTGGCCCAGGCTGATGGCGCGCTGGGCTGCGGCTTGCACCAGCGGCGCGGCGGTGAAATCGGGCTCGCCGATGTTCAAAAACACCATGGGCGCATCGGTGTGCGCCACGCTGCGGCCCAGATCGGAGGCGGCCTTGGCCACTTCCATCACGTAAAAAGGCTCTATTTTTTCGGCGCGGCGCGAGATCTGCATTGCCGGCGGTGGCTATTGAGCGGCCGGGTGCTGCACACGGTCGGCCTGCACTTCCGGGCCACGCAGCTCGGGCGCCAGGCCATTGAGCACGGCGTTGACGTATTTGAAGCCGTCGGTGCCGCCAAATTCCTTGGCCAGCTCGATGCATTCGTTGAGCACCACGCGCCAGGGCACGTCGGGGCAGTGCTGCATCTCGTAGACGCCAATCCACATTACCGCGTGCTCTACCGGCGAGATCTCGGTCATAGGTCGGTCCAGCCGGGTCAGGATCAGGGCGTCGAGCGCGTCGGCGTGGTCGATACAGCCGTGCAAGAGCGCGTCAAAGTGCGCAGCGTCGGCTTTGTTGAAGCCGGCCAGGTCGCGGGTAAAGGTGTCAATGTCGGCGGCTGAGTTTTTGCCGACCAGGCGCTGGTACAGGGCCTGGAGCGCAAATTCGCGGGCGCGGCTGCGGTTGTTTTTGCTACCGGCCTTGCGGGCGCCGGTGGCGGTCAGGCCCACGCGGGATTGGCGGGGAGGGCGCTGGGCGGCTGCGGGGGTGTCGGTCATTAAATGGTTTCCAGAAAATTGGCCATTTCCACGGCCACACGGGCGGCGTCGCGGCCTTTGTCTACTTGGCGGGCCTCAGCTTGCGTCATGTTTTCAACAGTCAAAATCGCGTTGGCGATGGGGATTTGGTAGTCCAGCCCCACGCGGGTCACGGCGGCGCCGGATTCGTTGGCTACGAGCTCAAAGTGGTAGGTCTCGCCACGGATGATGCAGCCCAGCGCCACCAGGGCGTCGTAGCGGGTTTTCTCGGCCAGGGCCTGCAAGGCGGTAGCCACTTCCAGCGCGCCGGGCACGGTGAAGTGGTGGATGTCGCGCTCGGCCACACCCAAGTCCAGCAGCTCTTGCTTGCAGGCAGCGGCCAGCGCGTCGGTCACGCCGGCATTAAAGCGGGCTTGCACGATGCCAATGCGCAGTTGCTTGCCGTCCATACGGCTGTCGCTGTCGTCAACCTTGCCTTTGTCTGCGCCAAACATGGGGTTTTCCTTCTGTGTACGGGGTTGTTGTGTCGGGGTTGCGGTTCAGGCGGCGTTGGGGCTGAGGTAGCCCACGGTTTCCAGGCCATAGCCGGTCAGGCTGGGCATGCGCCGGGGGCTGCCCATCAAACGCATTTTGTGTACGCCGCACAGGCGCAATATTTGCGCGCCCACGCCGTAGGTGCGCAAGTCCATGCGGCCCCGCTCAGGCGCGTGCGCTGGGCGGGCCGTGCCGTCAAACTGGGCCAGCAGCTGCTCGCCAGTCTCACCGCAGTTGAGCAACACCACCACGCCGCGTCCCTCATGGGCCACGTGCGCCAAAGCAGCGTCCAGGCTCCAGGAATGCAATGCGCGACCCACTTCCAGCGCGTCGAGCACCGACAGCGGCTCGTGGACTCGGGCCGATACGACTTCGCCCGCCGCCCATTCGCCCTTGACCAGCGCCAGGTGCACGCCGTGGCCGGTGGTGTCCTGAAAAATGTGGGCAGTAAAGTCGCCAACAGCGGCTTTGAAAGGGCGGCTTCCCTTGCGCTCGACCAGCGAATCAACCTGGCTGCGGTGCGCAATCAGGTCGGCAATGGTGCCGATCTTGATGCCGTGTTCGGCGGCAAAGAGCTGCAAATCGGGCAGACGGGCCATGGTGCCGTCGTCTTTCATGATTTCGCAGATCACCGCTGCTGGGGTGCAGCCGGCCATGGCGGCCAAGTCGCAACCGGCTTCGGTGTGGCCTGCGCGCATGAGCACGCCGCCGTCCACCGCCTGCAGTGGGAATATGTGGCCGGGTTGCACCAAATCGTCAGCCACCGCGCCCGGGGCCACGGCGGCTTGCACCGTCCGCGAGCGGTCGGCGGCAGAAATGCCGGTGGTCACGCCCTCGGCGGCTTCGATGGAGACGGTAAACGCGGTGCCCTTTTTGTCGCCATTGCGCACCGTCATGGGCGGCAGCTTGAGAAGCTCGCAGCGTTCTCGGGTCAGGGTCAGGCAAATCAGGCCACGGCCGAAGCGGGCCATGAAATTGATGGCCTCGGGCGTGACGTGGTCGGCGGCGAGCACCAGGTCGCCTTCGTTTTCACGGTCTTCTTCATCCACCAGGATGACGATTTTTCCGGCGCGCATATCGGCCACGATGTCCTGGACGGAAGAAATGGCCACAGGCTGGATGGGAAGGGTAGAGGCGGTCATCGAACAACTTTCGCAAATTCTGGGGGAAATTCGGGGGTGAATTTCTGCCGCAAGGGCGGGTGGGCGATTATCGCCGCTTTAAGGCGCGGCGCGGCCTAGTCGTCGATGGACGCGCTCCAGCGGGCGTTCAGGCCTTTTTGCAGGTCGCGCCGGTCGCGTTTGGTGGGGCGGCCGTGGGCTATTGATAAGGCCGGCTCGGCGTGCAGGCGCCTTTGTTCGGCAGCCTGCGCGCGGTCGAGCACGCTTTGGGCGGTTTCTTCATACAGCGTCTGGGCCACCGGGGCGGAGCCGCGCGTGCCGCTGATGCCCTTGACCACCACGGTGCGTTTGACGCTGGCCTGCCACAGCACCACGGTGTCGCCCATGCGCACTTCGCGCGAGGGTTTCACGTCTTGCTGGGCAATTTGCACCCGGCCTTTGCCCACTTCTTCGGTGGCCAGAGTTCGGGTTTTGAAAAAGCGCGCGGCCCAAAGCCATTTGTCGATGCGGATGCTGTCCATGCAGCCATCCTACCGCGCGGGCAGCCCCTAGACCGTCATGCCCAGCAAACGCGGCAGCCACAAAGTCAGCGCTGGCACGTAGGTGACGACGCCCAAGAACGCCAGCATGGTCAGCAGCCAGGGCATGACGGCCATGGTGAGTTCGCTGATGCCCATCTTGGTGATGCCCGAGGCCACATACAGGTTCAGCCCCACCGGCGGGTGGCACATGCCGACCTCCATGTTCACCACGATCAGAATGCCGAAGTGAATCGGGTTGATGCCCAACTTGACTGCCACCGGGAACAGGATGGGCGCCAGGATCAGGATGATGGAGCTGGGCTCCATCACATTGCCGGCCAGCAGCAGCAAGATGTTGACCACCAGCAAGAAAGCGATCGGACCAAAACCCTGGTTGATCATCCAGTCGGCCATGGCCTGGGGAATGTTCTCGCTGGTCATCAGGAAGCTAAACAGCACCGCATTGGTGATGATGTAGAGGAGCATTGCGCTCATGCTGGCAGAGTCGAGCAGCACCTTGGGCACTTTTTTCAACGGCATGTCCTTGTAGACAAACACCGCCACAATAAAGGCATAGACCGCCGCCATCGCTGCGGCCTCCGTGGGCGTGAAGATGCCGCTGTAGATGCCGCCCATCACCACCACAATGAGCATCAGGCCCCAGATGCTGTCCTTGAACGCCACAAATCGCTCGCCCCAGGTGGCCTTGGGCATGCGCGGGTAGTCGTTCTTGCGGGCGATGTACCACGTGGTCGTGCCCAGCGCGATGGCCAAAGCGATGCCCGGCACGATGCCGGCAATGAACATGGAGCCCACCGACACGTTGGTGGACACCGAGAACATCACCATCGCAATGGAGGGCGGAATCAGGATGCCGAGCGAGCCTGAGGTGGTCAGAATGCCGGCCCCAAACTTGTTGGGAAAGCCCTGCTTGACCATGGCCGGCAAAATCACCGAACCAATCGCCACCACGGTGGCCGGTGACGAACCCGACACGGCCGCAAACAGCGCGCAGGCCATCACACCGGCCAGGCCCAGGCCGCCATGCCAGTGGCCGATCATGCTGGTGGCAAAGCGGATCATGCGCCGCGCCACGCCGCCATGCGTCAAAAAGTTGCCCGCCAGAATGAAGAACGGAATCGCCATGATCTCGAACTTCTCGATGCCGGTAAACAGCTTGAGCGCCACCGATTGCACCGGCACGTCGGTCATGGTGAACAGAAAGGTCAGCACCGTCAGGCCGAGAGAAATACTGATCGGCATGCCGGTGAGCATGAGCACGACCAGCAGCACAAAAATAATGGCGGCGTTCATGCTTTGGCTCCTTGGGCGGGCTTGGCGGCAGCCAGCAGTTCATTGGGGTCGATGTCCTCAATGCCGTCCACATGGCCGTGGTCATGGTGTGGCAATTCGGCGCCGTGGGCAAAGGCCCAGGCGACCTGCAAGAAGCGGTAGCACATCAAGGAAGAGCCCAGCGGCACGCACAAATACACCCACCACATGGGCACTTCCAGATCGGCGGAGACTTGGTCGGTATGGCCGATGTGCCACACAAAGTTGGCCCCCAGGGCGGCAACCGTGCCTGTGAACAAAGCGCCCGAAAGCAAGCCGAACAAAATAAGCATGCGCTGGGGCTTGCCGCTGAGCTTGCGGATGATCACATCCACGCCCACGTGGATACCGGTGCGCACGCCATAAGCGGCGCCAAACTTGGCCATCCACACGAACATAAAGATGCACAGTTCTTGGGCCCAGCTCACATTGAGCTGGATGGTGTAGTCCTGAATTACCGGCACACCCGACAAAAAGCGGTGCGCCACGGCAAAGAAAATCACCAGCGTGGCGGCACCAATCAGGAAGGCGATCAGCCACTCCTCGAGGTGGTTTAGAAAGCGGTTGATCACCTGCGTCTCCTTAAGTCGTTATTACGGGCTGGTGCTTACTTGGGCGCCACAAATCCGGCGGCTTTGTAGGCGGCTTCAATCGTGGACTTGCCCACGCGCGACTCCATTTCCTTGTGGACGGGCATCAACGCTTTTTTCCACTCATTGGATTCCGCAGGGCTCAGCGTGTAGATCGTGGTCTTGCCGCTGGCCTTGATTTTGTCCAGGGCTTGCGCGTTTTCAGTGGCGGCAATCGCGTTGGCGTAGGTGGTGGCGTCTTTGATGGCACCGGTGAGCGTGGTGCGGAGGTCGGCGGGCAGGCCGTCCCAGAAGGGCTTGTTCACAATCACCGCATAGGCCAGGTGGCCGTGGTTGGAAATGGTGATGTGCTTTTGCACCTCAAAAATCTTTTGCGTGTAGAAGTTCGATGGCACGCCTTCGGTGCCGTCCACCACGCCGCTTTGGAGCGCCTGGTACAGCTCGCTAAACGCCATGACCTGCGGAATCGCACCCAGCGCGCGCATTTGGGCATCCAGCACCTTGGAGCTTTGGATGCGCATTTTTTGGCCCTTGAAATCGGCCACCGCATGCAGCGGCTTGTTGTCGCTCATGATGTGAAAGCCGTTGTCCCAATAGGCCAGGCCCTGGATTCCTTTGCCTTCGAGCTTTTTGAAGAGCTCGGCGCCCAGAGGACCGTCGGTGATGGCGCGAAACGCGCTGGTGTCCTTGAACAGGAAGGGCAGGTCAAACACTTCGAATTCCTTGAGTCCCAAAGGCCCAAACTTGGCCAGCGAAGGCGCCAGCATCTGCACCGAACCCAGTTGCAAGGCTTCGAGCTCTTCCTTGTCCTTGTACAACTGGCTGTTAGGGTAGAGCTCAACCTTGACCCGTCCGCCGGTGCGTTGCTCGGCTAGCTCTTTAAAGCGCTGTGCGCCTTTGCCCTTGGGCGTGTCGGGCGCCACCACGTGGCTGAACTTGATGACGATGGGGTTCTGCGCCAGCGCCAGGCTGCTGGAAAGTGCGGCGGTGGCCACCAGGGCGGCTTGAATCAGGGTGCGGCGGGCAAAGTGTTGCATGGTGATGATCCTTTGGGTTTGACGGCAAACGGAGCGCAGTGTGCGTGCGCAGGCATTGCTGCGCCATTGTGGTTTTCCACATTTGGGCTGTAAAACCGCCAAAATTGCGGGTAAACCCTTGGTTTTACAGCGCTAGACTTGGGCGATGCCTGTCACTTTTGGCCCCACTCTGGCTCCCACATTGCGGTGGGTTCGCTCCGGGTTTTGGCTTTGGCCCTTGCTGGCATCGCTGGCGTTTGTGGGCGGAGTGCTGGCCTGGGCCTACGGCGCCGAACAGCAAGAAAACCTGCTGCGCCGCAACACCATGATCGCGGACGCCCTGAGCGCAGAAGCCCAGTTGCGGGCCCAGCTTGATTTGGAGCGAAGCGCTCTGGAGCAATTGGCACATCGCCTGCCCATGATGGAGCGGACATCGTCTGCACTTCTTAGCGCGCCTGAAGTGAGCCAGGGCTTGCGGCGCATGTGGCAAAGCGTCACCTGGCTTGACGCCAAAAGCCGCATCATTGCGCAGGCGCCGGAGGTGAACGCCGAGCCCAGCCGGGCGGGCATGTCGTTTCACCTGAGCGCAGGATTGGGCGAGGAACGCCTTGTGATGCGCTATTCCGCGGCGCAGTTGTTGCGCAAGGGCGCACCCTGGTGGCTGGTGCGCAAGTACGAACTCGAGCTGATTGACCTGTCAGAGCAGGTGCTGGCCTCGGTGGACGACCTGCCGCTGCGGCCCGACGTTCCCGGGCAGGAGAGCTACCGGGTGGCGCTCAGCGGCAATATGCCCGGTGCCTATCTGGAGCTGACCTTGCGCGAACCGGCGCTGCCGTTTTGGCGCACCTTGCCACTGGTGCTGATCGCGGGGTTTTTGGCGCTGATGGTGGTGGCCACCTATTTGCTGCGTCGGCAGGTGCGCCACATTTCCGCCGCCGAGACCGCTTGGCGCACCGAAGCGGGCTGGCGGCGGGCGATGGAAGACTCCGCCTTGGTGGGCTTGCGGGCGCGTGACGCCCAGGGCCGCATTCTGTACGTCAACCGCACGTTTTGCGACATGGTGGGCTTGAAGGCGGAGCAACTCATAGGGCTCACGCCCCCGATGCCCTATTGGCCGCCGGATGCGCTTGAGGAGGTGATGCTGCGCCACCAGCGCAATCTTGCCGGCCAGGCGCCGCGCCAGGGCTATGAGGCGGTGTGGTGCCACAGTGACGGGCACCAGCTCCATGTCATGGTGTTCGAGTCCCCGTTGATTGACGCGCACGGCGAGCAATCGGGATGGATGGGCTCCATCATCGACATCACCGAACGCAAGGAACTGCAGGCGCGTGAGCACCGCCAGGCCCAGGCCATGGCCCACCAGGCGCGCTTGACGACGCTGGGCGAAGTGGCCTCTGCGTTGTCCCACCAGCTCAACCAGCCACTCACCGCGATCATCGGCTACAACACGGGGCTGCAGCGCATGCTGGGACAAACCCCGGACACGCCGCCTGCGATTTTGGGCGCGCTCAAGCAGCAGGGCGAACAGGCGGCAGAGGCCGGCAAAATCGTCCAACGCATCCGTGAATTCCTCACCCGGCGCTCGCCGCAGCGCGAGGCCTGTGACCTTGTGGCCCTGGCGCGGCGTGCCGTCGAACTGGTGCAACGCGACCTGCGCGACCTGCATATCCGGGTGGTTTGGGCGACCACGGACGAACTGCCCTGGGTCGACGCTGACCCGGTTTTGGTGGAGCAGGTCTTGATTAACCTGGTCCGCAACGCGGCCGATGCCTTGGTGTCGGGGCCCCGGAGCGAAACCAGCCCCGAGCGCCTGGTTCGCATCGTTGCAGCCGCAGACGGTCCGCAGGCCGTGCGCCTGGCGGTAGAGGACAACGGGCCAGGCTTGCAGGGGCGCACGGCCGAACAGATTTGTGCCCCCTTTTATTCCACCAAGAGCAGTGGCATGGGCATGGGCTTGGCGATTTGTCGCTCGGTGATGGAGGTGCACCACGGCCGCATGCACGCTGGCGCAAGCGAGTGGGGCGGCGCTTGCATTTCATTCACGCTGCCCGTGGCCACGGGTGGCCTCGACTTGGATACCTTGCCTGCGTCTGCCGGCGTGCATTCCCACCCCACCGAGGCGCTTTTGGCATGATTTCTTTATCTGGTGACGCGCCCTTGGTGCATCTGGTGGACGATGAGGCGCCGGTGCGTGCGGCTTTGGAGTTTTTGTTGGTCTCGCATGGCCTGTCCGTGGTGTGCTACGCCGACGGTCCGGCCTTGCTGCACCGGGTCGCTTGTGGCGTGCCTCTGCGGGGTTGTGTCTTGCTGGACGTGCGCATGGAGCCCTTGTCGGGCCTGCAGGTGCATGACGCGCTGGTGGCGCAAGGCGTGCAAGCGCCCGTCATCTTCTTGACCGGCCATGGCGACATCGGCATGGCCGTGGCTGCCCTGAAGAAGGGCGCTTTTGACTTTGTCGAAAAGCCGTTTGGCGACACTGCCTTGGTCGAATGCGTGCGCGAGGCCTTGGCCCTGGACGCCGCCCGGCAGGCCAGCATGCGCAGCGGCGACGCGCGCGGCCATGCGCTGGCAGGCCTGACCCAGCGTGAGCGCGATGTCTTGCACCGGGTGGCCGCCGGAAAACTCAACAAAGTCATTGCCGACGAACTTGATGTGTCCATGCGCACGGTCGAGGTCTACCGGGCCCGCGTTTACGCCAAGCTGCAAGTACGCTCGGCCGCCGAACTGGCCACCTTGCTCGCCCGGATTTAAGTCCGCGCCCGGGGCGCCGGCCACAGGCACAATCGGTGCTTTTAACCAAGGGCGAACCATGAAACTCCTCCGTTACGGCCCCGCAGGCCAAGAAAAAGCGGGCGCTGTCGGCTCCGACGGCCGCGTGCGCGATTTGTCCATGCTGTTTGCCGACCTGGACGCCGCCCACCTGTCGCCGCGCACCCTGGCCGCGTTGCAGGCGCTGAACGTGGACGCGCTGCCCGTGGTGGACGGCACAACGCGCCTGGGCTGCCCGGTATCCAATATCGGAAAAATTGTCTGCGTCGGTCTGAACTACGCCGACCACGCCAAAGAGAGCGGCATGGAGCCACCCAAAGAGCCGGTGCTGTTTCTCAAAGCCACCAGCTCAATCACTGGCCCCAATGACCCGGTCACCATTCCGCGCGGCTCGGTCAAGACCGACTGGGAGGTGGAGTTGGGCGTCGTCATCGGCAGCAAAGCCAGCTATGTGAGCGAGGCTGAGGCCATGGCGCATGTGGCGGGTTTTGTGTTGGTCAACGACCTGTCCGAGCGCGAATTCCAGCTCGAGCGCGGCGGCCAGTGGGACAAGGGCAAGGGCTGCGACACCTTCTCGCCCATCGGCCCCTGGTTGGTGACGCCCGATGAGCTGGGCGACGTTCACGCCCTGGGCCTGTGGCTGGAGGTGAATGGCCGGCGCGTGCAAGACGGCAGCACGTCCAACCTGATTTTTGGCATTCCCAAGCTCATCAGCTACATCAGCCAGTTCATGACGCTGCACCCGGGTGATCTGATCAGCACTGGCACGCCCGCTGGCGTTGGGCTTGGACAAAAGCCCAGCCCCTGGTTTTTGAAGGCCGGTGACCAAATGCGCCTTGGCATTCACGGCCTGGGCGAGCAAACCCAAACCTGCGTGGCCGCGCCCTTATGACGCAGGCCACGGCGCCAGCGGCAGCCTCTGGCTCGGTAGCGGTGTACTGGGACTTTGAGAACCTGCACGCCCGCCTGGTGGAAGACCGCCAGGGCGACGGCGCCTACAACACGCCCGACGGCCGCTTCAAGGCGCAAGAGCCCTTGGTGCAGGTGCAAAAGCTGGTGGACTTTGCCGCCACGCTCGGGCCCCTTGCCATCAACCGCGCCTATTGCAACTGGCAATACTTTGGCCGCTACCGCGAAGCCCTGCTGGGCGCAGCCATCGACCTGGTGCAACTGTTTCCGCCCGGCGCCTCGGCCAAAAACGGCGCCGACATCCGCCTGTGCCTGGACGCACTGGAAGACAGTGCCCGCTTTGCCAACATCGCCCAGGTCGTCATCATTGGCGGCGACAGCGACTTCATGCCCCTGGCCCACAAGCTCAAAGCCGCTGGCCGGCGGGTTGTCGGCATTGGCGCCCGCAAATCTACCAACCGCTACTGGGCGGGGTGCTGCGATGCGTTTTATTACTACGACGATGTGGTGGGCGCTTGAGGGGCAGGCCTGTGCGCGCTGTCAGGAAATTTCTTTAACAGCCAGCGCAGCACTTCGCGCTGATCAGCCGCAGTGGCCCGCCGCACTTGGATGAGCAGCTTTTGTAAGTCTGGGCGAGTTTGGGTTGCGTTGGATGCGCCTTCGTTGCAGACCGAACACAGGGCGCGTAAGTTGCTCGCGTCATCAGTGCCACCCATACTTTTGTCGATCACATGGCCCAGGTGCAAGCGGGTTTTTCGGCTAGGGTCGTAGGGGTGTTGCTCACCTGCGACTGCACCGCACATCTGGCAGGTAAAACCGTTACGGTCCAGCACATAGGCGCGCGTCTCTTTGGAAATCGCGCGAGAAAACGCTGGCTGCGGCTTGGCGCTTTCCAGCAGGTATTGACCGGGTTTAAGGTCGCTGCGGTCATTGTGCGTGAGGATCAGGTAGCCCTCCTCGGTGCGTAACTCTCGCACTCGGCGCGCCCATTCAGACTGGTTTTGGGTGACTTCGCGCAGTTCCTGCGAATCCATGACGCGGCCGACATTGGCCAAAAAATGTGCGCGTAGTTTTGTTCGCGCCCCACCGGTCTTTATTGCCGGATTTTTCATATTTCCTCCCTACCTCTCTTGGTTGTTATGCCCTCTTCAATTTGGGTTTTGCAGCTGCGTTTAGAGCTGCATAGATTTCTGCGCTCACAGCGCGGGCCACGGGTGGGGGAAACGCATTACCGATTTGGCGGTAGGCGGCAGTTTTTTTGCCGCTGATTTGCCAGTGATCAGGAAAGCCTTGAATGCGGGCCGCCATACGTACGGTTAGGCGTGGCAAGCCGACAAAGTCGGCCGCAGGCGCGTCATTGGCGATTCCCATTCCGTCTACGCCCAATACAGCCCAGGCTTTTTTTGCCCTAGTGGGTCCCAGATCCGGGCCTCCGTGTTTTTTACTGCCGCCGACGAGGGTCGGCGCAATTCGGTCAGCCTGGGCACTCCATGCTTCGGCCCCTGGCCAACCATTGGTCGCCATCAGATCCGCCAGGGCTTGCCCGACCGTTGGTGCAGCTAACGCTTGCGGTGTGGGCCATCTGAAATAGTCTTCGGTGCCTTTGCGAAAGGCTACAAAAATGAGCCTGGGCCGTAATTGGGGAACGCCAAAGTCGTTTGCGTGCAGCAGCTTCCATTCGCCCACGTAGCCCAGCTTGGCCAGATCGGACACGATCTTGGCGCGGTAGTCGGCAAACATTGGATCTAGCAAACCACGCACGTTTTCCAGCATCACGGCTTGCGGCTTACATTCGTCCACCAGGCGGATTGCCTGGGGAAAGAGATCGCGTTCATCGTCGTGGCCCAACTGCTTGCCGGCCTTGGAAAACGGCGGGCAAGGTACGCCGCCTGCAAACAGTGCGACACCCTTCCAGCGGTCTGCGCTGTACTGGTGTACATCGGCTTCCACTACGTTCCAGTTAGGCCGGTTCATGCGCAGTGTCTGGCAGGCGGGGGCTTCTATTTCAACCAGACTCGCATGTTCAAAACCGGCCTGCTCCAGTCCCAAAGCCTGACCACCGGCGCCAGCGCAAATTTCGATTGATTGAAGTGCCATGAAGTTATTTTGTAGTTAAAACTAAGCGATTACACAAAAATAGTAACTGTTATTTTATACAGCATTTGTGTTCAATTTTCCGACACCCAGCCCCGCCACCCAAGCGTCAATCACCGCCACATCGTTCACCGCCTTGAGCGCGTTGTAAGCAAGCTGCGCCTGCGGATAGTGGCGGCGCAAAAAGTTGAGCCATTGCTTGAGGCGCCCGGCCTGCTGGCGGCGCTCTAGCGTGGCGCGCACCAGTTGCCAAAAGCTGGCGATGTGCGGATGCAACGCCGGCCAGTCGGTCACCTGCGTGGGGGCGGTTTGCCCCGCAGCCTGGGCAATGGCGTGCGCCAGGCCGGGGTAGCTGACGATGCCGCGCCCCAGCATCAGCGTGTGGCAGCCCGACTCGGCGCGGCAGGCCTGCGCGTCTTGCACGTTCCAGATCTCGCCATTGGCCACCAGTGGCGTGCGCACCACGGCGGCAATGTCTGCAATGCGGCCCCAGTAGGCGGGCGGGCGGTAAGCATCGGCGCGGGTGCGGGCGTGCACCACAATCTCGCCCGCGCCTCCGGCCTCCAAGGCCAGCGCGCATTCTTCGGCCCGGCGGTCGTCATGAAAGCCCAAGCGCATCTTGGCCGACACCACCTGGTGCGCAGGCACGGCGCGGCGCACGGCGGACACGATCTGGAACAGCAACTCCGGGTCTTCCAGCAAGGCCGCGCCACCGCCGTGGCGGTTGACGACCTTGGCCGGGCAGCCAAAGTTCAGGTCCACGCCATCAGCGCCCAGGCCCGCCACGCGCGCTGCGTTGTCGGCCAGGCAATGCGGGTCTGACCCCAATAACTGGGGCCGCACGGGCACGCCCGAGAGCGTGCGGCCACCGGTCAGCAACTCGGGCACCACGCGCACAAAGGCGCGCTCGGGCAGCAAGGTGTTGGTGACGCGGATGAATTCGGACACACAGCGGTCAATGCCGCCCACCCGGGTCAGGATGTCGCGCAGCACAAAGTCCAGCAGGCCCTCCATCGGGGCTAAAACAATCGCCATCGTGCTGCTGTGTTGCCCGTGCGCCTTATTGCTTGGCGCCCAAGGCCAAGGCGGCGGCGCGTGACGCGGCAAGCAGGCGCGGGTCGGCCAGCTCTTGGGTGTTCCAGCCCGCCAGATGCTGCTGCGCCACGGCGCCCAGGGCGGTGATGCCGGCCGGGTCGTGATTCAGGCAGGGGATATAGCCGAAGACTTTGCCCCCGGCGTGCAAAAAGGCTTCGCGAGCCTCCATATTGATTTCTTCCAGCGTTTCCAGGCAGTCGCTGGTAAAGCCGGGGCACACCACGTCCACCCGCTGCACGCCCGCCTGCGCCATTGCGATCAGCGTGGGCTCGGTATAGGGCTCCAGCCATTTGGCGCGGCCCAGGCGGCTTTGGAAGGTCACTTTGTACTGGTCCTTGGACAAACCCAGGGCTTCGGCCAGCAGGCGCGCGGTCTTGAAGCATTCGCAGTGGTACTGGTCGCCCAAGGCCAGCGTGCGCTCGGGTACGCCGTGAAAGCTCATCACCAGCACGTCCGGGCGGGTTTGGCCCAGCCAGTAGTTGCGCACGCTCTCTGCCAGCGCCTCGATGTAAGCGGGGTGGTCGTGGTAATGGTTGACAAAGCGCAGCTCGGGGATGCTGCGAATTTTGCTGGCCCAGGTGTAAACCGCGTCAAACAGGCTGGCCGTGGTGGTGGCCGAATACTGCGGATAGGCCGGCAGCACCAGCACGCGGGTGACGCCTTCGGCCTTGAGCGCGTCAAGCTGCGAGGCAATCGAGGTGCTGCCGTAGCGCATGGCCCAGCGCACCACGACTTTTTCGCCTTGTTCGCCCAGCCAGCCTTGCAACAGTTTGGCCTGCTTTTCGGTGCCGATCTTGAGCGGCGAACCCTCAGGCGTCCAGATGCTGGCGTATTTGGCCGCCGATTTGGCCGGGCGAAAGCGCAGGATGATGCCGTGCAAGATCAGCAGCCAAAGCAAACGCGGGATTTCAACCACACGCTGGTCGCTCAAAAACTCGGCCAGGTAGCGGCGCACTGCGGCTGCGGTGGGTGCGTCAGGCGTGCCCAGGTTGCAATACAAGACGGCGGTGCGGGGAGTCTGGCCGTGGGTAAATAGGGGTTCTTTGGAAAAAGGCATGGGGTATTCTCGCGCACCTATGCTCCATGTTTCCAAAATCAAAGCCATTACCCTGGACCTGGACGACACGCTGTGGCCCGTCGAGCCCACCATCGTGCGTGCCGAACAGGCGCTGGCCGACTGGCTGGCCCAGCACGCGCCCGCCACGTCCACCTTGCTCAGCAGCAGTGCCACACGCAGCCAGTTGCGCAAGGCGGTGAACCTGGCCCACCCTGAAGTGGCGCATGATTTCAGCGCCCTGCGCCGCGCTTATTTGCGCCATGCGCTGGGCCAGGCGGGCGAGGACACGGCCCTGGCGCACCCCGCGTTTGAGGTGTTTTTTGCCGAGCGCCAGCGCGTCACGCTCTACCCGGACGCTTTGGGCGCACTGGCGGTACTGGCGGCGCGCTTTCCGGTGCTGGCGGTGTCCAACGGCAATGCCGATGTGCATCGCGTCGGCCTGGGTGCGTATTTTGTGGGCAGCGTCAGCGCCCAGTCCTGTGGCGTGGCCAAACCGCATATTGACATTTTTCATGCGGCGGCGCGCGCGCTGCGGTGCGCGCCCGACGAAGTGCTGCACGTGGGCGACGACGCGCACCTGGACGTGGTGGGTGCTCTGGACGCCGGTATGCAGGCCGCGTGGCTGAACCGCGACGCCAAGGTCTGGAGCCACTCGCACACGCCGCACCTGACCACGACCGATATGGCGCAGTTGTGCGCGGCCTTGGGGCTGGCGACCTAGCCCGCGCCGCCCGATCCCCGCGCCCTAAGGCACCGCGCGCAGTTGCAGCGTGCTTTGGGTATGGGCGCTCACGTCGCCCACCGACAAATACTGGCGCATGTACTGCCCCCGCGCAAAGGCTTTGGCCTGGTCGGCGTAATGGGCGTCCAGCAGCACGCCGCTTTGCCCCACCGGGTTGATGCCTAAGGCTTGGCTGGCGTCAGCAAAATCCACCACGCGCCGGGTAGACGGGCCGTAGCTCACCGCCCAAGGTGCTGCTGTGATGGTGCCCGACAGGTTGTTGGGCACTTCGCGGCCGCCGGGCACGGGCAGGGGGCCGACATCAAACAGTTTGTCCAGTGGTTTTTGCTGGCCCAGCGGGTGCTTGTGCGTCACGGTGTGGGTTTTGCCCCAGACCCATTGGTGGGTGTCGGGGCCATAGGTGTTTTTCAGGTGCACCAGCGCGGCCTTCCAGGCGGCCTTGACGGTGTCGGCGCGGGTTTCCACGGCAGGCGTGCCGCGCACATCCCACCACGGAGAGTTGGCGTCGGCCAGCAGGCGGGGCAGCGCTTCGTCCAAGGCGCGGGTGCGCAGCATGGCTTTGAATTCAACCTCGCCCAGCTCGTCGGCCATGGCAGCGCGCGCCACTTCAAACAGCATTTGGCTAAACAGCGTGGGCGCCGCACTGTCCATGCTGAACCGGCCGTCCCATTGCTGCAGTGTTTGCAACAAGCCCCGCTCTTGCGGGTCGGTGACGACTTCGCCGAGTACGGGCAGCAGGCCGCTGAGCACCTGGGGCGCAAAGTCGGTTTGGGTGTCGAGCTGCATGGCCTGCATGGCGGCGGTGTCGGCTGGGGATTGGGCCGCCTGTAACAGCTCGGTCAGGCGCCGGGCGCGGCCCGAGGGGTTGTAGTAGCCCGGCACGGCGCGCGCGCCTGCGGGCTGGTGGTTGGCCGAGACGATGAAGCCGCGCGCCGGGTTTTCTTCTTGCGGGTTGTCCTTGAAGGGGTAGAAGCCGGGCTTGTCTGCCTCTCCTTTGGCGGCGTCCAGAATAAAAGTGGGATTCACGCCCTTGGGGCGAATAGGCAACTTGGCCGCCGCCCACCAGCCAATGTCGCCTTGCGCATTGGCCCAGACCACGTTCAGGCCGGGGGCGTGGATTTTGCTGGCCGCCACACGCGCCTTGTCCCGGGTGTTGGCGCGGTTGAGTTCGTAAAAGGCGTCGATCAACGGGTTTTCGGTTTCCAGAAAGGCCCACCACATGGCAATCGGCGTGGTGCCCAGCGTGTCTTTGTAGGCGTCGTTGAGCAGCGGGCCGTGGGGCGAGCGGCGCAGGCGCAGCTCCACAGGTGTCTGGCCTTTGACGGCAATGGTCTCAGAACGCTCGGTGAGTTTGACCCATGTGCCGTGGTCCCAGACTTCATCCGCATTGGTCGGGTTGACCTTTTCGGCCACCAGGTCAATGTCGTCGTTCTGGAACATGGTCAGGCTCCAGCCGAATTCGGCGTTGTGACCGAGCAGCGCCACCGGGTTGAGCGCCTGGTAGTGGCCGTACAACTCAAAACCCGGGCTGCTCAGGTGCGCCTCGTACCAGACCGAAGGCGCCGAATACGCAATATGCGGATCGCCCGCCAAGATGGGTTTGCCGCTTGCGGTGTGGTGACCGTCAATCACCCAGGCGTTGCTGCCCTCAAAAGCGGGCACGCCGGCTTGTTCCAGCGCGCTTTGGCTCAGCGCCGCGAGCCGACCCAAGCTTTGCCAGTCGGCTGGGCCCAGCGCGGTTTTGGTGTTGGGTTGGGCTAGCGCGGCGGTTTTGACCGCACCTTGGGGATGCCAGTCGAGGTCAAAAATGCGCAGGTAGTTGGGCCCCAGTTGGTCGCGGATCAGCGTCATCACCGGCTCGGTTTTGAAGGCGGCGGCAAAGCTGTACGCCAGGTAGCCAGACACCGCCAGCGTGTCTTGGGGCGTGAAAGGGCGCTTGGGAATCCCCAGCAAATCAAACTCCATCGGCGCGGGGTGGCCGGCCTGGAATTGGTTGATGCCGTCCAGGTAGGCGGCCAGGGTCTGGTTGGCCGGTGTGCCCATGTCCAGGGTCTGCGCAACCCGCTGCGCGTGTTCGCGGATACCCAGGGTGCGAAACAGGCGGTCGGTATCGAGCAGCTTGGGGCCGAGGATTTCGGCGAGTTCGCCCATCGCCAGGCGGCGCACCATTTCCATCTGGAACAGGCGGTCTTGGGCATGGACATAGCCCAGCGCGCGGTACAGGTCGGGCTCGTTTTGCGCGGTGATGTGGGGAACACCGCGTTCGTCGTAGCGCACGGTCACGGATTGCTGCAGGCCGCGCAGGTCCATACTGCCGTCGCGCACCGGTTGTTTGCCGTGCAGATACCAGGCGCTGCCAGCCAGTAGTACAACAAGGGCGGTGGCCAAGAGTTTGAGGAAAGTTTTCATGGTCGCGCGCTTCAGGAATATTGCGAAAAGGAGCACGATGCTAGTGGCTCTCGGCCCCGTAAGACATAGGGCAAGACCCTGAGAGTTCACGGTGGGAGTCCGGTGCGCGACGCTCCTGGGAGCTGTTAGGGCTTCCAGGAAAAGCCGTCGGCCTCGTCCAGCGCCAGGGCGGCCATCAAGCCGCTGCGCACCGCGCCTTCCAGGGTAGAGGGGTAGGGCGCATACAGGTAGTCGCCACAGGCCAACAAGCCCGGTGCGATGCGCTGGGGCGGGCGCGCCATCCGGGGCGTGCAGGCCAGGGTGGCGCGCTTTTCCACCACGGTTTGCACTGGCACCAGCCGCTGGCCACCCAGCAGGTGTTCGAGCTGGCTGTTGGCTTGGGCCAGCACCTGTTCTTCAATAGCGTCGTGCGTGCCGACGGCAGCACTTGCCACAAACGCCATCAAACCGAGGGGGCCGCCCAACTGGCCCCGGTCAAACACAAATTGCGCAGGCAACTGTGGGCTGCTGGTCAGGGCCAGCATGGGTGCGGGCAGCACCAGCCCGTCGGCGTAGGCGTAAACGGTGGCAATGGCCTCGTATTTCAGGTTTTGGGCCGGGCGCAGCCAGCGCTGCAGGTAAATAGCCAGATTCTTGGGCGCCTCGGGTGCGTACTCAGCCAAGGCTTGCACCGCGTGTGCGGGTGCGGTGGCCCAGACCACGGCGTCAAATGCTTCGTCGCCGACGTGCCACTGGCCGGCCGTCCAACGCGGCGTGGGCGCGCGCTCGCCCAGGCGCACCGCAGCGCCTCGGGCTTGCAGCCAGTGCGCGGCCGCTTGCGGAAACAAGGCCGAGAGGTCGGCGCGTGGCAGCAGCAGGTCCGAGCCGGCCCAGGGCCGCTCAGCGGCTGTTCCCGGCGCTGCACCTTCGGGCACTTTGGGTGGGATCACCGGCTTGAGCGTGTCGTACAGCACCGTCAAAAAGACCTGGCCGCTGGCTTGCTGCGCCGGGGTGTTCAGGGCCGAAACACACAAGGGCTCGATAAAACTGTCCATCACCTGCGGGCGCACACCCACGCACAGTTCGGCCACGGTGGCGGCGGCGCTGCACTGAAAGTCGGCACGCTGCCAGCGCCGAAGCGCCACCAACAGCGACCATTTGTCGCCCAGGCTCCAGCCGCGCGCGCCCAGCACCCCCGCGAGCAGGTTCCAGGGCTGGGGCCAGTCGGGCAGGCGCAGGCCGCTGCCATCGGGAAACTGCAGCGTCAAGGGCAGGCGCAGCAGCAGGGCGGCTGGGTCCAAGCCGACGACGCACATCAGTTCCAAGGTTTCGCGGTAGCCGCCAATCAGAATGTGCTGGCCGTTGTCCAGCGAGGGCGTGCTGCCGTCGGGCAGGCGGTGCGTCACGTCTGGCGCCAGAGTGCGTGCCCGTCCGCCCAAGGTGCGCGTGGCTTCCAGCACGGTGACCCGGTGGCCGCCCTGGGTGGCACCCACGGCTGCTGCCAGACCGGCCCAACCGGCGCCGACAACGCAGACTTTTTTGCTTTTCAAAGCCGCCCCAGCGCCTGGACTTTCCAGGCCAGCCAGAGTTTGCGCAAAGGCGTGAGGCGCACCCGCTGCTCCAGCACCGGAAAGCGCTGGGCTTCGATCTCGCGCAAGAGGCTGCGGTAAATGCTGGCCATCATCAGGCCGGGCTTTTGGCTGCGGTGGTCGGCCTCAGGCAGCAGGGCAAAGGCCTCGTCGTACAAGGCATGGGCGCGCTGCGCCTGAAAGGCCATCAGCGCCTGAAAACGCTCGGACGGCAGGCGTTTGAGAATCTCGTGCGCCTTGACGTCAAAACGCTGCAACTCGTTAACCGGCAGGTAAATGCGCCCGCGCTGCGCGTCTTCGCCTACGTCGCGGATGATGTTGGTCAGTTGCAGGGCCTGACCCAGGGTGTGGGCGTAGGTGGTGGTTTGCGCCTGCGTTTGGCCAAAAATGGCGGCAGCCACTTCGCCCACCACGCCGGCCACCAAGTGGCAGTAGCGCTGCAGGTTGGGGTAGTCCAGGTAGCGGGTTTGCTCCAGGTCCATTTGGCAGCCTTCAATCACGCTTTGCAGGTGGTGTTGGGCAATGCCATATGCGCCGGTGTGCGGAATGAGCGCCTGCATGACGGGATGGCTGGGGCGCCCGGCGTAGGCCTGGGTCACTTCGGTGCTCCACCATGCGAGCTTGGTGGCGGCAACGCCCAGGTCCACTGCGTCGTCCACCACGTCGTCCACCTCACGGCAAAAGGCGTAAAAAGCCGTGATCGCCGCACGCCGGGGCGCAGGCAAAAACAGGAATGCGTAATAGAAACTGCTGCCCGAGGCAGCAGCCTTTTGTTCAACGTACTGCGCCGGTGTCATTGGCCTATTGTCGCTCAGGCCTTCTCGTCCACCAGATCACATCCAGAGGGCGCGCCAGATCAGTAGCGGTGTATCCCAGGGCCGTAGGCGCGGCCGCATGTGCAACACCCGGCCACCCAGCGCCTCTACTTTGTCCAAAATGCGCAGGCCGCCTTGTACCACCAGGCGCAGCTCCCACCCTGCGCGCCCGGGCACCCGGTGCACCAGGGCGGCGCTGCGCTCCATGCGGCTGCGTGCGCTGTGGGCGCATTGGGCGATCAGACCGTCGGCGCGGCGCGACTGAGTCGGGTCTTGCAGGTCTTGCTGGCTCACATTCCATTGGGCGCAAGCGTCTTGCGCAAAGTAGCAGCGCCCACGTGGCAGGTCGCGGCTGGGGTCTTGCCAGAAGTTGATGAGTTGCAGGGCGCTGCAAATGCCGTCGCTCCAGGCCAGCGCCTGCGCGTCCGCCACGCCATACAAATGCAGCAGCAAGCGCCCCACCGGGTTGGCCGAGCGCTGGCAATAGTCCAGCAGCGCAGCCTCATCGGCGTAGCCGGTGCCGTCGCGGGTTTTTTCGATGTCCTGCACAAAGGCGTCCAAGAGCGCGTGCAACAGTTCGGGCGGCAAATGGTGGGCGGCGATGGCTTGGTGCAGCGGCCCAAACACCCAGGCCCAGCGTCCGGCTGCGGTCACCTGGCCTGCGCAAGCCAAGTCCAGCGCAGCGCGGTAGGCCTGCAAGTCGGCCAGGCGCTGCGCGGCGCTGGCGTCGCCTTCGTCGGCCAGGTCGTCGGCGGTGCGGGCAAAGTGGTACATCGCGGCAATCGGCGCGCGCAGGTGCGCGGGGCACAGCCACGAGGCCACCGGAAAGTTTTCGTAATGGCTAATCGGCGCGACGGCCGGGGTGAGCGCCTGACCCGGGGGCTGCGGTGGCGGGGCAGGGGGATGGGACAGCGGCATGGCGGCATTGTGCCTTGGCGGCGGTGGCCCGATACCCTGTTGGCCGCAAGTGAAAAGCCCGGGGATTTGGCAAAAACTGCGTCTGGGCTAAAATTAATAACCCGCTGGTCATTATTCCCCGATATGCCAGCACGCCCCCGCTTTTCCCAACGTGTTTGCATCGCTTTTATGAATCCATCACCCTTTCTCTTCCGATTTGCCCTGATTGCGGCCGTCGCCGCCCTGGCGGCTTGCACCAAACCAGTACCCCCTGAGGAGCCGGTGCGGGCCGTCAAGGTGGTGGTCGTGGCCGCCGACGGCATCCGTTCGGGCGCTGAATATGCCGCTGAAGTGCGGCCCCGCACCGAGTCGCGCCTGGGCTTTCGGGTCAGCGGCAAGCTCTTGCGCCGCATGGTGGAAGCCGGTCAGCACGTGAGCGCGGGCCAGGCGCTGGCGCAGTTGGATGCGCAAGATTTCAAGCTTTCGGTGGACGCCGCGCGCGCCCAACTCGCAGCGGCCGTGGCCAACCGTGATTTGGCGGCGGCCGATTTCAAGCGCTACAAAGACTTGCGCGACCAAAACTTCATCAGCGCGGCCGAACTCGAGCGGCGCGATGTGGCCCTGAAGGCCGCCCAGTCGCAGTTGGACCAGGCGCAGGCGCAATTCGCTGCCCAGGGCAACCAAAGCGCCTACGCCACGCTGGTGGCCGACGCGGCGGGCGTAGTCACGTCGGTGGACGCCGAACCCGGCCAGGTGCTGGCCGTCGGCACGCCGGTGGTGCGCATTGCCCAGGACGGCGCGCGTGATGTGGTGTTTTCTGTGCCCGAAGACAAAGTGGGCCAGATGAAACTGGGCTCGGCCGTGGAAGTGCGGGCCTGGGCCAGTGCGGCTGTTTACCAGGGCAAGGTGCGCGAGGTGTCGGCCAGCGCCGACCCGGTGACCCGGACTTTTGTGGTGAAGGTGACGCTTGCCGGTGCCGATGTGCTGCCCCTGGGCACCACGGTGTCGGTGCTGCCGCAGGCCCTGGACCGTTCGGGTCCGGCAGTTATCAAATTACCCACCAGCGCCTTGCAGCATGACGGTACGGCGGTGGCGGTGTGGGTGTTGGAGCGCGCCAGCATGACGGTGCGCCTGCAGCCGATTGCCATTGCCACGGCCGACGGCAACGACGTGGTGGTGGCCAGCGGCTTGCAGCCGGGCATGGAAGTGGTGTCGGCCGGCGTGCATGTGCTCTCGCCCGGCCAAAAAGTGACGATTTACCGGGAGCAGGCGGTGCCATCCGCCCCGTCCGCGCTGGCCCCCGCGTCGGCCGCAAAGTGAGCCTGGCATGAAACAAGACACTCCCAAAGCGGGTTTCAACCTGTCGCGCTGGGCGCTGGAACACAGCGCGCTGACCCGTTATCTGATGCTGGTGCTGCTGGTGCTGGGCATGGCCTCGTACTTCCAGCTCGGGCAGGACGAAGACCCGCCTTTCACCTTTCGGGCCATGGTGGTGCGCGCTTACTGGCCGGGCGCCACGGCGCAGCAAATGGCCGAACAAGTCACCGACAAGATGGAGCGGGCGCTGCAGGAAGTGCCCTTTGCCTACAAGATCCGCAGCTTTTCCAAGCCGGGCGAGACCACCGTCTTCTTTGAAGTCAAGGATTCCACCAAGGCCGCCGAGGTGCCTAATCTTTGGTACGTGGTGCGCAAAAAGCTCGGCGACATGCGCTACACGCTGCCCGCAGGCGTGCAAGGGCCGTTTTTTAACGACGAGTTTGGCGATGTCTATGGCGTGATCTACGCGTTGGAGGCCGATGGTTTCTCGGACGTGGAGGCCAAAACCGCTGCCGACGAGGTGCGCCAAAAGCTGCTGCGCGTGCCCGACGTGAACAAGGTGGACCTGTTTGGCGTGCAGGACGAAAAAATCTACATCGAAATTTCGCAAAAGCGCCTGGCGCAACTCGGTCTGGACATGAACCAGGTGCTGGCGCAACTCGGCCAGCAAAACGCCATCGAGAGCGCCGGCACGGTGCAAACGCCGCTGGACGTGGTGCAAGTGCGCGTGGCCGGTCAGTTTGAGGCGGTGCAAGAGCTGCGCGCCATGCCGATTCGCGGCAGCTCGGGCAGCCAGCTGCATTTGGGCGATATTGCCGAGATCAAGCGCGGGGTGATTGACCCAGCCGGGGTGAAGATGCATTTCCAGGGCAAGCAGGTGCTGGGCTTGGGCATTTCCATGAGCAAGGGCGGCGACATCATCGCCATGGGCAAAGCGCTCAAGGCGTCCACTGCGGCCATCAACGCTGCGCTGCCTGCGGGCTTGCGCCTGGTGGAAGTGCAAGACCAGCCGACCGCCGTGGCGGGCTCGGTCAATGAATTTGTGCGCGCGCTGGTCGAAGCCATCGTGATCGTGTTGGCGGTGAGTTTTGTGGCCCTGGGCTTTCACAAGCGTCCGGGCAAGCAGCGCTGGTTCCAGCGCTATTACGTCGATGTGCGCCCGGGCCTGGTGGTGGGTATCACCATTCCGTTGGTGCTGGCAGTCACATTTTTGGGCATGTACTACTGGGGCATCGGCCTGCACAAGATTTCGCTGGGCTCGCTCATCATTTCGCTGGGGCTGCTGGTGGACGACGCCATCATTGCGGTGGAAATGATGGTGCGCAAGCTCGAACAAGGCTACGACAAGGTGCGCGCTGCCACCTTTGCGTATGAGATCACCGCCATGCCCATGCTGACCGGCACGCTAATTACCGCCGTGGGCTTTTTGCCCATTGGTATTGCCAAGTCGGTGACCGGGGAATACACCTTCGCCATTTTTGGTGTGACCGGGCTGGCGCTGATGCTGAGCTGGCTGGTGTCGGTGTACTTCGTGCCCTATTTAGGCACCTTGCTGCTCAAGACCCCGGCCCACGCCGTGGACGAAGAGGACGAAAACGCCCTCTATGACACGCCGTTTTACAACGCCTTTCGCCGCGCGGTGAACTGGTGCATCCTGCACCGCTGGATCACGATCGGGTTGATGCTGGCCACCTTTGGGTTGGGCATTTTTGGCATGGGCAAGGTGCAGCAGCAGTTCTTCCCGGATTCGAGCCGCCCCGAAGTCTTGCTCGAGCTGTGGTACCCCGAGGGCACGTCATTTGCCGCCAACGAGGCCACCACTGCACGCGTGGAGGCCCGCATGATGCAAGAGGCCGGCGTGCAAAGCGTCACCACCTGGATCGGTTCGGGCGTGCCGCGCTTTTATTTGCCGCTGGATTCGATCTTTCAGCAAAGCAATGTGTCGCAACTCATCATCCTGCCCAAGGACCTGAAAGTGCGCGAATCATTGCGCATCAAGCTGCCAGCGCTGATGGGCCAGGAATTTCCTGAAGTGCGCGCCCGCGTAAAGATCTTGCCCAACGGCCCGCCGGTGGCCTACCCGGTGCAGTTTCGCGTGATGGGCCAGAACCCAGAGGTGCTGCGCCAGCGGGCCAACGAGGTCAAGGCCGTGCTGCGCGCCAACGCCAATATGCGCGGTGTTAACGACAACTGGAACGAACCGGTCAAAGTGCTGCGCCTGGAAGTGGACCAGGCCAAGGCACGCGCACTGGGTGTAACCAGCCAGTCCATCGCCCAGGCCTCCAAAATTCTGCTCTCGGGCAGCACGGTGGGGCAGTTTCGCGAAGGCGACAAGCTCATCGACATCGTCTTGCGTGGCCCGTTAAGCGAGCGCAACGCCATTTCTGACATCGGCAACGCCTACTTGCCCACAGCCAGCGGCAAGTCCATTCCCTTGACGCAAATCGCCAAACCCAGCTTCGCCTGGGAGCCCGGTGTGCTTTGGCGGGACGGCCGCGACTACGCGATAACCGTGCAGGGCGACATCGTGGAAGGCCTGCAAGGCGCCACCGTCACCGCCCAGTTGCTGCCCGCGCTCAACCGCCTGGAAGCCACCTGGAAATCCGGCAGCGACGCGGGCTACCGCATCGAAGTGGCCGGCGCCGTGGCCGAAAGCAGCAAGGGCTCCAGCTCGATTGCGGCAGGCGTGCCCATCATGCTGTTCATCACCTTCACGCTGCTGATGCTGCAACTGCACAGTTTTAGCCGCGCCATGCTGGTGTTTTTGACCGGCCCCTTGGGTATTGCCGGTGTGGCCGCAGCGCTGCTGATTTCGGGCCGGCCGTTTGGCTTTGTGGCGCTGCTGGGCGTGATTGCGCTCATGGGCATGATTCAGCGCAACTCAGTCATATTGATCGACCAGATTGAGCAAGACCGCGCCAATGGCGTGCCAGCCTGGGACGCGATTGTGGAGTCCGCGGTGCGCCGCCTGCGCCCTATTGTGCTCACCGCTGCTGCCGCCGTGCTGGCCATGATTCCGCTGTCGCGCTCGGTGTTCTGGGGGCCGATGGCGGTGGCCATCATGGGTGGCCTGATTGTGGCCACAGTGCTGACCTTGCTGGCGCTGCCGGCCATGTACGCGGCCTGGTTTCGGGTACACCGCGAGGCTGTGCCGACGCAGGCTAAAATAGTCAGCTGACCGATTTCAAAGGTCTAACCCAGACACGGCGCCCCAGGGCGCGCCTGGACAGGTTAGACCCTGATTTTTTACTGCGCGGGTGGCGAAATTGGTAGACGCACCAGGTTTAGGTCCTGACGCTGGCAACAGTGTGCGGGTTCGAGTCCCGCCCCGCGCACCATCCTTGAGTACTTGATTTCCCACTTTTTGGGCATCGCACAGCCGCACACGGCGGGCGCTGCCCTTGACCTTTAGGAGCATTTGAATGACCGTTATCGTTGAAACCCTGGAAAAGCTCGAACGCAAAATTACCCTGAACCTGCCCGTTGAGGCCGTTCAGTCCGAAGTCAGCGCACGCCTGCGCAAAATGGCCCGCACGGTGAAGATGGACGGTTTCCGTCCCGGCAAAGTGCCCATGAACGTGGTCAACCAGCGCTACGGCTATTCGGTTCATTACGAAGTGATGAACGACAAGGTCGGCGAAGCTTTCTCTGCCGCCGCCAACGAAGCCAAACTGCGTGTAGCAGGCCAGCCCAGCATCACCGAGGCCACCGGCGCCGCCGAAGGCTTTATGGCCTTTGACGCCGTGTTCGAAGTGTTCCCCGAAGTGGTGATTGGCGACCTGGCCAGCGCTGAAGTGGAAACCGTCACCGCCGATGTGACCGATGCCGCCATCGACAAGACCATCGACATTCTGCGCAAGCAGCGCCGCACTTTCTCGCAACGCCCCCATGACGCCGCAGCCCAAGACACCGACCGCGTGACGGTGGACTTTGCCGGCAAGATTGACGGCGAGCCGTTTGAAGGCGGCAAGGCCGAAGACTTCCAGTTCATCCTGGGCGACGGCCAGATGCTCAAAGAATTTGAGGAAGCCACCCGCGGCATGAAGTTTGGCGAAAGCAAAACCTTCCCCCTGGCTTTCCCCGCCGAGTACCACGGCAAAGACGTAGCCGGCAAAACCGCCGACTTCCTGGTGACCTTGAAGAAGGTCGAAGCCGCGCACCTGCCTGAAGTGGACGACGCCTTGGCTGCTGCCCTGGGCATCGCCGACGGTACGGTTGACGGCCTGCGCGCTGACATCCGCAAAAACCTGCAGCGCGAAGTCAAGGCCCGCTTGCTTGGACGCAACAAGCAAGTCGTCATGGACGCGCTGGTGGCCAAAGCCGAACTCGACTTGCCCAAGGCCAGCGTGCAGTCCGAAGTGGACCGCCTGATCGAAGGCGCACGCGCCGACCTCAAGCAGCGCGGCGTCAAGGACGCGGACAAAGCGCCGATTCCCGCTGAATTGTTCACCGCCCAGGCCGAGCGCCGCGTGCGTCTGGGCCTGGTAGTGGCCGAACTGGTGCGTACGAAAGACCTGCACGCCACCGCCGACCAGATCAAAGCGCACGTGGAAGAGCTCGCTGCCAGCTACGAAAAGCCCGCCGAGGTGGTGCGTTGGTACTACGGCGACAACCGCCGCATGGCCGAGGTCGAGTCCATCGTGATTGAAAACAACGTGACCGCCTATGTGCTGTCGCAATTGAAGGTCTCTGAGAAGGCCATCTCCTTTGACGAGTTGATGGGGCAAAATTAATCGCCACAAGTCGACGCTGCCGTTGCAGTTGCAGGCCGGGCGTTGGGTGGCTTTGGACTGAGGGCGGGGCTTGCAGTTTCGTTTTCAACCCCCAGCTTGGTTTGGTGGGCCCGCCCTTGGTGCAGCCCCTTACATTTTTTCGGAGATCCTATGAACGTGAAATATGGAATGCCAGGCGCCCTGGAAACCCAGGCCCTGGGCATGGTTCCCATGGTCATCGAACAGTCGGGCCGGGGCGAGCGCTCGTACGACATTTACTCGCGCCTGCTCAAAGAGCGCGTGATTTTCTTGGTCGGCCCGGTCAATGACCAGACGGCCAATCTGGTGGTGGCGCAGTTGCTGTTTCTGGAAAGCGAAAATCCGGACAAGGACATTTCGTTCTACATCAACTCGCCTGGCGGCTCGGTGAGCGCTGGCATGGCGATTTTTGACACCATGAACTTTATCAAGCCCGACGTGTCCACCCTGTGCATCGGTATGGCCGCCAGCATGGGCGCGTTTTTGCTGACGGCGGGTGCCAAAGGCAAGCGGTTTTCGCTGCCCAACTCCAAGGTCATGATTCACCAACCTTTGGGCGGCACCCAAGGCCAGGCCACCGAGATCGAGATCCACGCCCGCGAAATCCTGAAAACGCGCGAGCAGTTGAACAAAATCTTGGCCGACCGCACCGGCCAGCCTTTGGAAAAGATCGAACGTGACACCGAGCGCGACTATTACCTGTCCGCCGACGAAGCCAAGGAATACGGCCTCATCGACCAGGTGATCGCCAAGCGCCCGTAAATTTCTGGCCACGGGCCCAGAGCAGCAACGGTGTCTTTCCAAGCGGGAGACACCGTTTTTAGTTGGTTATCATTGGTTTTCATACCTAAAAAGGCATTTGTCCCATGGCCGAAAAAAAAGGCGCTTCGAGCGAAAAGAACCTGTATTGCTCGTTCTGCGGCAAGAGCCAGCACGAAGTTAAAAAGCTTATCGCCGGGCCGTCTGTGTTCGTCTGCGACGAATGCATTGACCTGTGCAACGAAATCATCCGGGACGAAGTGCCGTCCATCACTGGCGACAGCGAAGGCCGTGGCGACCTGCCTACGCCCTCCGAAATCAAGGCCAACCTGGACAACTACGTTATTGGGCAAGAACCGGCCAAGCGCACCCTGGCGGTGGCGGTATACAACCACTACAAACGCCTGCGCCACCAGGAAAAAGCCAAAAAGGACGACGTAGAGCTGTCCAAAAGCAATATTTTGCTGATCGGTCCTACCGGTTCGGGCAAAACCCTGCTGGCCCAAACCCTGGCGCGCATGCTCGATGTGCCCTTTGTGATGGCCGACGCGACCACCCTGACCGAAGCCGGCTACGTGGGCGAAGACGTGGAAAACATCGTGCTCAAGCTGCTGCAAAGCTGCAACTACGAAGTCGAGCGTGCCCAGCGCGGCATTGTGTATATCGACGAAATCGACAAAATCTCACGCAAATCGGACAACCCGTCCATCACCCGTGACGTGTCGGGCGAGGGCGTGCAACAAGCGCTGCTCAAGCTGATCGAAGGCACCATGGCCAGCGTGCCGCCCCAAGGTGGGCGCAAGCACCCGAACCAGGATTTCGTGCAGATCGACACCACCAACATCTTGTTCATCTGCGGCGGCGCGTTTGCGGGGCTGGAGAAAGTCATCGAAAACCGCACCCAGTCGTCTGGCATCGGCTTTGGTGCCACGGTGATGAGCAAGGCGCAGCGCAGCCTGACCGAAGTCTTCAAGGACGTGGAGCCCGAGGACTTGATCAAGTTTGGTCTGATCCCCGAGCTCGTGGGCCGCATGCCCGTGGTGGCCACCCTGGCCGAGCTGACCGAAGACGCCATGGTGCAGATTCTGACCGAGCCCAAGAATGCGCTGGTCAAGCAATACGCCAAGCTGATTGCTCTGGAAGGCGCCGAGCTGGAGATTCGTCCGGACGCGCTACGGGCTATTGCCAAGCGTGCGCTGGCACGTAAAACCGGTGCGCGCGGCCTGCGTTCCATCCTGGAGCAGTCACTGATTGACACCATGTACCAGCTGCCTGACAGCAGTGATGTGGTCAAGGTGGTGGTGGATGCGTCCACGATTGAAGACAACCACCCCCCGCTGCTGGTGTACCGCGAGATCGCCAAAAAAGCCTGAGCCTCGCGCTTGGGCGCGAGGGCGGGGCCGCACAGGCCCTGATCTGGAACGGGTTTGCACTAGATTTCTGCCTTTGCTGGCTTGAAATTTGTTAAAACCCGTCCATATCGAACACATACACAAGGTTTAACTATGTCCGGTCACACCCCATTGCCTGCCAGCCCGATTGATTTGCCGATGTTGCCCCTGCGCGACGTCGTGGTCTTTCCCCACATGGTGATACCGCTGTTTGTGGGTCGCCCCAAGAGCATCAAGGCGCTCGAAGCGGCCATGGAAACCGACCGTCGCATCATGTTGGTGGCGCAAAAAACGGCGGCCAAGGATGAGCCCCTGGTCACCGACATGTTCGAGGTGGGTTGCGTTTCCACGATTTTGCAGATGCTCAAACTGCCTGACGGCACCGTCAAAGTGCTGGTCGAAGGCCATCAGCGCGCCACCGTCGACAAAATTGAAGACGGCGAATCGCATTTCACCGCCCTGGTCACGCCGATTGAGCCGCCCGCAGCCCTGAGTGGCGAGGCCGAGAAAACCAGCACCAGCGAAATCGAGGCCCTGCGCCGCGCGGTGATGCAGCAGTTTGACCAGTACGTCAAACTCAACAAGAAAATCCCGGCCGAAATTCTGACCTCGATTGCCAGCATCGACGACGCCGGTCGCCTGGCCGACACCATTGCCGCCCATTTGCCCCTGAAACTGGAAAACAAGCAGGTGGTGTTGAGCCTGGCCGACGTCAAAGCGCGGATGGAAAACCTGCTCGAACAAATCGAGCGTGAGGTGGACATTCTCAATGTGGACAAGAAAATCCGCGGCCGCGTCAAGCGCCAGATGGAGAAAAACCAGCGCGACTTCTATCTGAACGAGCAGGTCAAAGCGATCCAGAAGGAACTGGGCGACGGCGAAGACGGCGCTGACATTGAGGAGCTTGAGAAAAAAATCAAAGCGGCCAAGATGCCCAAGGAAGCCCTGAAAAAGGCAGAGGCCGAACTCAAAAAGCTCAAGCTGATGTCGCCCATGTCGGCAGAAGCCACCGTGGTGCGCAATTACCTGGACGTGCTGATTGGCCTGCCGTGGACGACCAAGACCAAAATCAAACACGACCTTGGTAATGCCGAAGCCGTGCTCAACCAGGACCACTACGGGCTGGACAAGGTCAAGGACCGCATTCTGGAATATCTTGCAGTGCAGCAGCGCGTGGACAAGGTCAAGGCGCCCATCCTGTGCTTGGTGGGTCCTCCGGGTGTAGGCAAGACATCATTGGGCCAGTCGATTGCCAAGGCGACCGGACGCAAGTACGTGCGTATGGCGCTGGGTGGCATGCGCGACGAGGCCGAAATTCGTGGCCACCGCCGCACATACATCGGCGCTATGCCGGGCAAGGTCTTGCAAAGCCTGAGCAAGGTCGGCACGCGCAACCCTTTGTTTTTGCTCGACGAGATCGACAAACTGGGCACGGACTTCCGGGGCGACCCGAGTAGCGCGCTTCTTGAAGTGCTGGACCCAGAGCAAAACCACAAGTTTGGCGACCACTATGTGGAGGTTGACTACGATCTGAGCGACGTGATGTTCGTGGCTACGTCCAACTCCATGAAGATCCCGGCCGCGCTGCTGGACCGTATGGAAGTAATTCGCCTTTCCGGCTACACCGAAGACGAAAAAACCAGTATCGCGCTGACCTATTTGCTGCCCAAGCAGATGAAGAACAACGGCGTCAAAGACGCCGAATTGCTCGTCTCTGAGGACGCGGTGCGCGACATCGTGCGCTATTACACCCGTGAAGCGGGTGTGCGTTCGCTGGAGCGCGAGCTGTCCAAGATTTGCCGCAAGGTCGTCAAGGGCCTGCTGCTCAAGAAACTGACGCCCCGAGTCTTGGTGAACGCTGACAACCTGAATGACTACCTGGGCGTGCGCAAGTTCAGCTTCGGCCGCGCAGAAGACCAGAACCAAGTCGGCCAAGTCGTTGGTCTGGCTTGGACCGAGGTGGGGGGCGATTTGCTCACCATTGAGGCAGCCCTGATACCCGGCAAGGGCGTCATCACCCGCACCGGTTCTTTGGGCGATGTCATGAAAGAGTCGGTCGAGGCCGCACGCACCGTAGTGCGCAGCCGTGCCCGCCGCCTGGGCATCAAGGACGAGTTTTTTGAGAAAAAAGACATCCATATCCACGTACCCGATGGCGCCACACCCAAGGACGGTCCGAGTGCAGGTGCCGCCATGGCCACTGCCTTTGTGTCGGCCCTGACAGGGATTGCGGTGCGTGGTGACGTGGCGATGACGGGTGAGATCACTCTGCGTGGCGAGATCACCGAGATTGGTGGACTCAAGGAGAAACTGCTGGCCGCACTGCGTGGCGGCATCAAGACGGTGCTGATTCCCGAGTCGAATGCCAAGGACTTGCAAGAGATTCCGGACAACGTCAAAAAGGGCCTGGAAATCATTCCAGTGCGCTGGATTGACCAAGTGTTGGAATACGCGCTCGTGTCTCAGCCCGTGCCGTTGCCAGAAGACGAGGTTTTGGTGGTGCCCGCACCGGCCGTGGATGGATCACAGGGAGTGCAGGGCGCCGTTAAACATTGAGGCATTGCGTGGGATAGCGCACTCTTTTAACGATTGCGTGAAAACCACTGAAAATGTCGCTATAATTTATAGCTTGAAATGCGGGAATAGCTCAGTTGGTAGAGCGCAACCTTGCCAAGGTTGAGGTCGAGAGTTCGAGACTCTTTTCCCGCTCCACATTCCGAAAGGGAAGCGAAAAGCTTCCCTTTTTTATTAGTGGGTGTGGAGCTCTTTTTCGGGCTCCATGTCATAAATGGCGCGGTAGCAAAGCGGTTATGCCCCGGATTGCAAATCCGGTTAGTCCGGTTCGACTCCGGACCGCGCCTCCATATACATCGCGGCGATTTGCGCACCATGATGTGCAGACGTTCTGGTTCACAATAGAGCCAAGGGCCCGAGTGGTGAAATAGGTAGACACATCGGACTTAAAATCCGCCGCTTCGTGAATAACGGGCGTACCGGTTCGATTCCGGTCTCGGGCACCAACTACACTCACTATTGGATGCGAAACCGCCTCATTGGGCGCAAACCCAACGTGTCTTTCCCCGTTCTACCAGTTGCCCATGCCACGTTACAACACACCTTTTGAGATCCACGTCCACGGACAGCTTGCTTTGCGTTCGGACGTTGGCTTTGATGCGCTGCAAGATGCGCTCAAACCCTTGTGGAAGTACGCCGGCGCCCGTAACCTGGCGGATGCTGCGGCAAGTGCCTACGAGGATGAGCCGGGGATCACGTTCTCGGCGGACGAGCACCTGTTGCAGATGTGCTGGACAGTGGCGGGAGATGATGATTTTCGCCAAGTGCTCGACGAGGTGTGCATGAACCTTAACGAACTCGCCGCACTCGGGGCTGCGATTGAAGTTACCTTCTACGACACCGATTTCGACGACGACGATGAGCAGGCACCCGAGGGTGAATCGCGCGACGACTTTGTCATGCTGTTTGTTGGCCCCAACCCGGCTGCAATCATGCAAGTGCAGCGCGATTTGCTGGTGCAAGACGTGGTGAGCATGATGGAGCGCCACTTTGACGGCGCCGAACTCGGCGGCGTGGTGGCCGAAGTGGACAAGTTGTTTGCGCAACGCTTTGACGCCTTGGTGAGCTCACTAGAAATAGGAAAGCCACCGCGCGGACCGGGCGGTGGCTTTGGCAGTGGCCATGGCGGCGGGCGTAAACCGCGTCACCTGCACTAAATTCACCCCGGACGACTGCAGCGACTCGTGCGCGCTGCAGTTTATCCTTCGTTTAGCAGCCCCGGGTGATGGGCATTTCCACTTCTTTAGGATTCACGGCGTACTTGCCCAACTCCAGTTTGGCGATGGCGTTGCGGTGTACTTCGTCCGGGCCGTCCGCAAAACGCAAGGTGCGCGCGTTGGTGTAGCTGTAAGCCAGCGGGAAATCGTCGCACATGCCACCGCCGCCGTGCACTTGCATGGCCCAGTCGATGACCTCGCAGGCCATCGTAGGCGCCACAACCTTGATCATTGCGATTTCGTTTTTGGCGTATTTGTTGCCACCCATGTCCATCATCCAGGCGGCCTTGAGGGTCAGCAAACGTGCCATGTCAATTTTGCAGCGCGAGTCGGCAATGCGTTCTTGTGTCACCGTTTGGGCGGCAATGGGTTTGCCGAAGGCAACGCGCGAAGAAGCGCGCTTGCACATCAGCTCCAGTGCGCGTTCTGCCAAGCCAATCAGGCGCATGCAATGGTGGATGCGTCCGGGGCCAAGGCGACCCTGGGCGATTTCAAAGCCACGGCCTTCGCCGAGCAAAATATTGCCCACGGGCACGCGTACGTTTTTAAAGAGCACTTCCATGTGGCCGTGGGGCGCGTCGTCATATCCAAAGACGGTCAAAGGGCGCACGATGGTGATGCCTTTGGTGTCGGCGGGAACCAGCACCATGCTTTGTTGCGAGTGGCGTGCTGCTTCTGGGTCGGTTTTTCCCATCACGATGAAGATGGAGCAACGTGGGTCACCCGCGCCGGAGGTCCACCATTTGCGGCCATTGATAACGTAGTCGTCGCCATCGCGCTCGATGCTGGTGGCGATATTGGTGGCGTCGCTGGACGCGACATCGGGCTCGGTCATGGCAAAGGCGGAGCGGATCTTGCCTTCGAGCAAGGGCTTGAGCCAGCGCGCCTTGGCGTCGGCAGAACCGTAGCGGGCAATGGTTTCCATGTTGCCGGTGTCTGGCGCCGAGCAATTGAACACTTCGCTGGACCACATGACACGGCCCATGATTTCGGCCAGGGGTGCGTATTCCTGGTTGGTCAGACCGGCACCGTGGTAGCCAGAGGCTTCAGCGCTGTCCACGGGCAGGAACAGGTTCCACAAACCTGCTGCTTGCGCCTTGACCTTGAGCTTTTCAATGGTTTGTAGCGGAGTCCAGCGCTTGCCTGCGGCGGTGTTTGCCTCGATTTCGGCGTGGTAGGCACCTTCTGCGGGGTAGATGTGCTCGTCCATAAAGGCCAAAAGCTTGGCCTGTAGCGACTTGGTTTTTTCTGAGTATTCGAAGTCCATGGCGTTTCCAATCGATGGGTTGTGTGAATGAAGGAGGGGAAAGGGGGGGGGCTTAGGCTTGTTGGGCGAATTTCCAGGCCAGTTGCGCCAGAGGTTTTGCGCCCGCGCCGGAGCTCACGGCTTGTGCGCTGGCGGCGGTGCCCGCTTCGACGCGCTTGGCAATGCCTTGCAAAATCGCGGCAATGCGAAACATGTTGTAGGCCATGTAAAAGTTCCAGTCGATCTTGAGTGCTTCAGGGCTGACCAGTTGGGTGTTTTCGCAGTACATTCGGATGTACTCGGCTTGGGTGGGAATGCCCAGCGCCTCCACATCAATGCCGGCGATACCCCGAAAGCTGCCCGGTGGGATATTCCAGGCCATCGCGTGGTAGCTAAAGTCGGCCAGAGGATGGCCCAGGGTGGAAAGCTCCCAGTCCAGCACCGCCAGAATGCGCGGCTCGGTCGGATGAAAGATCATGTTGTCCAACCGGAAGTCGCCATGCACGATGCTGACCATCGTCTCTGACTTGGCCATGTCGGGAATGTGGTGGGGCAGCCAGGCAATCAACTGGTCCATTTCAGGAATGGGCTGGGTGACGGAGGCCAAATACTGCTTGCTCCAGCGGGCAATCTGGCGTTCAAAATAGTTGCCCGGGCGGCCGTAGCTGGCCAAACCCTGGGCTGCAAAGTCCACCAAATGCAAGGCGGAGATGACGCGGTTCATCTCGGTGTAAATGGCTTTGCGCTCGGACGGCTCCATGCCCGGCAGGGTTTGGTCCCAAAGAATGCGCCCGGCAATAAATTCCATGAGGTAGAAGGCGCGGCCAATCACGGATTCGTCTTCGCACAGCACCAACATCTCGGGCACCGGAACAGCGGTTCCGGCCAGGCCGCGCATGACTGCGTATTCGCGCTCAATGGCGTGCGCCGAAGGCAGCAGTTTTGCCACTGGCCCGGGTTTTGCCCGCATCACATAACTGCGCGTGGGGGTGATGAGCTTGTAGGTCGGGTTGCTTTGTCCGCCTTTGAAGGACTCGACCGTCAAGGGACCTGCGTAACCCGCCAGGTTCTTTTCGAGCCAGTAAGACAGTGCCTCCACGTCAAATGCATGCTGGCCTGCAACCGCTTGGGTGCCTACAAAATGGTCAAAGTCGCTCATGGTCTTCTCAAAGGGTGTGGAAATGGCATGGGAAAAGTGCCTAAATGTCGGCTTCTGCAATCTTGAGCAGCGCAGCACGGTCTCGCACCACCAGGCCACCGGGCTCAATGCGTATCGTGTTGTCCCGCTCCATGGATTTGAGCTCCTGGTTCACCCGCTGGCGCGAGGCGCCAAGCAATTGGGCCAATTCCTCTTGGGCCAACTGCAGGCCAATGCGCACTTCGCTGCCATCGCTGAGCGACGGCACGCCATAGCTGCGCACCAGATGCAACAGCTGTTTGGCCAGGCGGGCACGCAAAGGCAGGGTGTTGAGGTCTTCCACCAAGCCATAGAGCTGGCGGATGCGGCGGGAATGCAGGCGCAAAAGCGCCTCATACAGCTCGACGTGCGAGGCCAGAATTTTTTTGAAATCGGCTTTTGCCACGCACAAGGTGGTGGTGTCGCCGTGCGCATAAGCGTCATGCGTGCGCCGGTCGCCGTCAAAAATACTGACATCGCCGAACCAGATGCCCGGCTCAACATAGGTCAAAGTGATTTGCTTGCCCGAGAGTGAGGTCGAACTCACGCGCACCGCGCCTTTGGCGCAGGCGATCCATTCTTCGGGTGGTTCGCCGCGGGCAGCGATCAGATCGCCGTCCCGGTGGCGCTTGACGTAGGCACAGCGCAGGATGTCGTGCTTGAGCGATGGAGAGAGCGCCGAGAACCAGCGCCCTGAATTAATGGCGCTTCGCTCTTCGATGGTGAGAATCGGTTCGTCCATGCTTGGACTCTATCGGTGGGGGGCAAAGGATCGCATGCGGCCCATTGTGACCGGGTGCGCACCCGCCTGTGAAACCGGGTTGTCGCCTGGGCGTCAAAACGCGCCTGGCCTGCTTGGTGCCAGGGCCTATGCCGCCGCGCTTTCTCTTTGGACCATGCGGTCGAGTTCGGCGCAGACATCGGCCATGCAGCCAGAAATGACGATCCGCCCGGTATTTTTGCGGGTTTGGTCCGCATCAACCACCCGCACCACCCGCAATGGACGGCGAGTTTGGCTTGGACGGGCGGTGCGCGCAATGGCTACGGCCGAACTTGATGTACGAACCAGCGGAAAAATGGCGGCCGGTGCGGATTTTTGTGCAGGGCGTTCGCCTTCGGGTTTGAACCAGTCGGCCAGGCGGTAGAGGGTGGCAGAAACGGTTTGGGATGAGAGCATTGGAAGCATGGTGATGGGCCTGATGTATTTACATGATCATGGTGTTGCGAATCAGGCCGACCGCCAGGCCCTCAATCTCGAAGGGCTCACCAGGCTCGACCACAATGACCTGGAAATCGGGGTTTTCTGGGTGCAGCTCAATCAGGTGCTTGTTGCGCCGAAAGCGCTTGACCGTTACTTCTTCGCCTATGCGGGCCACAATGATCTGGCCATTTTTGGCCTCTTTGGTCGATTGCACGGCCAGCAAATCGCCGTCCATGATGCCCACGTCGCGCATGGACATGCCGCTGACCTTGAGAAGATAGTCCGGTTGGCGTTGAAACAGGCTGTGCTCCACGTAATAGGTTTGCTCGACATGCTCTTGCGCTAGGATGGGCGAGCCTGCTGCCACCCGGCCAATCAGGGGCAATGACAGTTGCGCCAGGCCAGGGATGCCCAAGGAAAGCTGTTTGGAGCGCGATACGTGCAGGTCGCGCAAGGACTGTCCGCGCAAGCGGATGCCCCGAGAAGTGCCGCTGACCAGTTCAATGGCACCCTTGCGGGCCAGGGCCTGGAGATGCTCTTCGGCAGCGTTAGCGGACTTGAAACCGAGTTCGGTGGCGATTTCAGCGCGGGTAGGGGGCGCACCGGTGCGCGCAATGGCGCTTTCAATCAGGGTCAGGATTTCTTGCTGGCGGGCAGTCAATTTCAAGGTTTCAAGCATGGTGGCTCCTGGGTGTGGGCTGCCGCCAAGAGGCCTGGCGACACTGTAATCTTAAACAGTGGCTGTATTTTTATCCAGCTTTATTCGTTTTGCAAGGATTTTTTTGCTTTGGCTTGAAATCGTGGCGAAAGTGCACGATGGATGCAATGCTCTTTCAGAAAAAAGAGCATTGGGCGCAATGCGGGGCGCGCGCTTACTGCGCTGACTGAAAAGGCGCGCCCAGCAACTTGGCGCCCGCCTTGAGCCCCTTCTTTGCAAACCAGCCCTGATTGACCTCCAACACATAGCGCACGGGTTTGCTCGAACAGTGCGATTCGGTGGTTTGCGGCTGCATGTTTTCCAGGTTCACGATGGTGCCGTCGTCGGCCACAAAGGCGGCGGTCAGCGGAATAAGCGTGTTTTTCATCCAAAAGCACTGCTGGCTTGGCGCGTTGAATACAAACAGCATTCCTTCTTGTTGCGGCATGTCGGTGCGAAACATCAGGCCTGTGGCGTGCTGCTCGTTTGTCTGTGCCACTTGCGCCTGGATTTGGTGAATGCCCAGGGTCAGGGTGGTGCGCTGCAAGTTCATCTGAGGCGCGGGCTGGGCGACACAGGGACCGGACAGCGCAGCGGCGCAGGCGAATACAAGGGCGAAAGGGCGAAGGTACTTCATGGGCGCAATTGTGAACCAAGTGGTTGTCGGGTTGGCCGCACTGCGACGCCGAAAATTGCGCTCCAGACGCGGTTCAGCCCCCCAATCTCCCTCGCAGATTTGACAGAATCCCGTAATTGTTTGGGACTAAAATCGGTTCTTCCGAGGGGTAGCGCTTCAATAAAGCGTTGCCCGCCACTTTCCAAGAATCGACATCCAACAGAGATCGCTCCATGTACCAGCACATCAAAGTCCCTACCGAAGGCCAAAAAATCACTGTGAACAGCGATCTGTCTCTGAACGTGCCAGACCAGCCCATCATTCCGTACATCGAAGGTGACGGTACCGGCCTGGACATCACGCCTGTAATGCTTAAGGTGGTGGACGCTGCGGTGGCCAAGGCCTATAGCGGCAAACGCAAGATCCATTGGATGGAAGTGTTTGCCGGCGAGAAATCGACCAATGTGTACGGCCCCGACGTCTGGTTGCCCGAAGAAACCTTGCATGCCATTCGCGATTACGTGGTGTCGATCAAGGGCCCTTTGACTACGCCCGTGGGCGGCGGCATCCGTTCTTTGAACGTGGCTTTGCGCCAGGAACTTGACTTGTACGTCTGTCTGCGCCCCATCCAGTACTTTGATGGCGTGCCCAGCCCGGTGAAAGAGCCGCAAAAGACCAATATGGTGATCTTCCGTGAAAACTCGGAAGACATCTACGCCGGTATCGAATTCGAAGCCGAGTCCGACAAGGCCAAGAAGCTGATCAAGTTCCTGCAAGACGAGATGGGCGTCACAAAGATCCGTTTCCCCAACACCTCGGGCATCGGCATCAAGCCCGTGTCGCGCGAAGGCACCGAGCGCTTGGTGCGCAAGGCCCTGCAATACACCATCGACAACGACAAGCCCAGCCTGACTATCGTGCACAAGGGCAACATCATGAAGTACACGGAAGGCGGCTTCCGCGATTGGGCCTACGCTTTGGCGCAAAAGGAATTTGGCGCTGAGATGATTGACGGCGGACCCTGGTGCAAATTCAAAAACCCCAAGACGGGTAAAGAAATCGTGGTCAAGGACAGCATTGCTGACGCGTTCTTGCAGCAAATCTTGCTGCGTCCCGCCGAATACAGCGTCATTGCCACGCTCAACCTCAATGGCGACTATGTGTCTGACGCCCTGGCCGCGCAAGTTGGCGGCATTGGTATCGCCCCTGGGGCCAATCTGAGCGACACCATCGCCATGTTTGAGGCCACCCACGGCACGGCGCCCAAATATGCCGGCAAGGACTATGTCAACCCAGGTTCAGAAATCTTGTCGGCTGAAATGATGCTGCGCCACATGGGCTGGATTGAGGCGGCGGACCTGATCATCAGCTCCATGAAGAAGTCCATCGCCAGCAAGAAAGTCACCTACGATTTCGCCCGCTTGATGGATGGTGCGACCCAAGTGAGCTGCTCCGGCTTTGGCCAGGTCATGATCGACCACATGTAATCCTCTTGAGGGCAGCCTGCTGCCCAGAGCGGTAAAAATCGCCAGACCTGCTTGACTGCGGCTGGCGATTTTTGCTTTATGTGCTTGAATATGACTTCGATAGCACCAATTACCCCTGCGAGACCTTCGCACGCACCCGGCCCCTAGAATAGCAATCATGGCGACATCCCCCCCACCCAAACCTCCATCCATTCCCCGGCCGACTCCTCGGCGTGACGACGGTGGGACAGTGGTTCTGGAGCGTGTGCCGCTCAAAGTTCAGCCGCCGCAGATGCACCAGGTTTTGATGCTCAATGACGACTTCACGCCCATGGAGTTTGTGGTCATGGTGATTCAGGAGTTTTTTGCCAAGGACCTGGACACTGCCACCCAGATCATGTTGAAAATCCATCTGGATGGAAAAGGGGTTTGCGGTGTGTATTCGAGGGATGTGGCTGCTACCAAAGTGGACCAGGTGCTGGACGCGGCGCGCCGCGCTGGCCATCCCTTGCAATGTGTGAGTGAGCCGGTTGGTTTTTGAGGCGATGACGCCATATAGCGCTTAGGAGTTGCAGGACCCATATCGGGCGGCATCTGACATTTGTTTGAGATAAAGGAAAAGCCATGATCGCCCAAGAGTTAGAAGTGAGTCTGCATATGGCCTTTGTTGAGGCCCGTCAGCAGCGCCATGAGTTCATCACGGTTGAGCATTTGTTGTTGGCCTTGTTGGACAACCCCAGCGCGGCCGAAGTGCTGCGCGCGTGTTCGGCCAATCTGGACGACCTGCGCAAGTCGCTGACGCATTTCATCAAGGACAACACGCCGCAAGTCGCAGGTGTGGACGAAGTGGACACCCAGCCCACGCTCGGATTTCAGCGCGTGATACAGCGCGCCATCATGCACGTGCAGTCCACCGGCAGCGGCAAAAAAGAAGTCATGGGGAGCAATGTGCTGGTCGCGATCTTTGGCGAAAAAGACTCGCACGCCGTGTATTACTTGCACCAGCAGGGCGTAACCCGTTTGGACGTTGTCAACTTTATTGCCCACGGCATCAAGAAAAACGAGCCGCCAGAGCTGCCCAAGGCGGGTGAAGGTGCCGCCGAGGGCGAAGAAGCCAGCAACGAAAAGAACGAGAAGGCGTCGCCCTTGGAGCAGTTCACGCAAAACCTGAACCAGCTCGCCAAAGACGGAAAAATTGACCCGCTCATCGGTCGTGAGCACGAAGTCGAACGCGTGATTCAGACCCTGTGCCGCCGCCGCAAGAACAATCCCTTGCTGGTCGGAGAAGCCGGCGTCGGGAAAACCGCGATCGCCGAGGGCTTGGCCTGGCGCATTTCCCAGAAAGACGTACCCGAAGTGCTGGCAGAAGCCGTGGTCTATTCCCTGGACATGGGCGCATTGCTGGCCGGAACGAAATACCGGGGCGACTTTGAGCAGCGCCTCAAGGGCGTGCTCAAGGCGCTTAAAGACCGACCCAACGCCGTGCTGTTCATCGACGAAATCCACACCCTCATCGGTGCTGGCTCGGCTTCGGGCGGCACGCTGGACGCGTCCAACTTGCTCAAGCCCAGCCTGAGCTCGGGCCAACTCAAGTGCATTGGCGCGACCACTTTCACCGAATACCGCAGTATTTTCGAAAAAGATGCCGCGCTGTCGCGCCGTTTCCAGAAAATCGACGTGCTTGAGCCCACCGTTGAGCAAACCGTGGAAATTCTCAAAGGTTTGAAGTCGCGCTTTGAAGAGCACCACAAGGTGAAATACGCCTTGGCTGCCTTGCAGGCCGCCGCCGAACTGAGCGCCAAGTACATCAACGACCGCCACCTGCCTGACAAGGCGATTGACGTGATTGACGAAGCGGGCGCCGCGCAGCAAATCTTGCCGCCCAACAAGCGTAAAAAGACCATTTCCAAGACCGAGGTCGAGGAAATTGTGGCCAAAATCGCGCGCATTCCCCCAGCCAATGTCTCTCAGGACGATCGGGGCAAGCTCAAAACGCTGGACCGCGACCTCAAGAGCGTGGTCTATGGCCAAGACAAGGCGCTCGACATTTTGGCCTCGGCGGTCAAGATGGCGCGCTCCGGCCTGGGCAAGGGCGACAAACCCATCGGCGCATTCCTGTTTAGCGGCCCCACTGGCGTGGGCAAGACCGAAGCGGCCAAGCAGTTGGCCTACATCATGGGCATTGACCTGATTCGCTTTGACATGTCTGAGTACATGGAGCGCCACGCGGTGAGCCGCCTGATTGGTGCGCCTCCGGGCTACGTGGGCTTTGACCAGGGTGGTCTGTTGACCGAGGCGGTCACCAAAAAGCCGCATTGCGTGCTGCTGCTTGACGAAATCGAAAAAGCGCATCCGGACATCTTCAACGTGCTTTTGCAGGTGATGGACCATGGCACCCTCACCGACAACAACGGACGCAAGGCTGATTTCCGCAACGTCATCCTGATCATGACGACCAATGCGGGCGCAGAAACCATGAACAAGGCCACCATTGGCTTTACCAACCCGCGCGAGTCGGGCGACGAAATGGTGGACATCAAGCGCCTGTTCACCCCCGAGTTCCGCAACCGCCTGGACGCCATCGTCGGCTTCAAGGCGCTGGACGAAAACGTGATTCTGCGCGTGGTGGACAAATTCCTGCTCCAGCTCGAAACCCAGCTCGCCGAGAAGAAAGTGGACGTCACCTTTACCGACAAGCTGCGCAAGCACCTGGCGAAAAAAGGTTTCGATCCCCTCATGGGCGCGCGCCCCATGCAGCGCCTGATTCAGGACACGATTCGCCGCGCCCTGGCCGACGAGCTGCTGTTTGGCCGCCTGACCGACGGTGGGCGCCTGACAGTGGATCTGGACGACAAGGACGAGTCCAAGACCGAAGTGCTGCTCGATATCCAACCCTTGCCCAAGCGCGAAGGCCGCGCCAAGCCAGAGGAAACGACGGCAGGCTAAGGCCTTTACGCCCTCTGAGGTCCGGCTGTCCGGACCTCAGAGGGTAAGTTCTGGTGTAAACTTGACTGGCTTTGCTGGTCTCGTTGCGCTGCAGCGTTTTCGGCAATTCATTCGCAAACCGTTCCCACCAAGGTGTTCTCCGATCCGCACAAGCCGGGCCGGGAATAAGCGGAACGGCTTTAAGACCTAACCTTCGGAGTATTCATATGTCAGTAACTATGCGCGAAATGTTGGAAGCCGGCGTCCATTTTGGACACCAAACCCGCTTCTGGAACCCCAAGATGGCACCGTTCATCTTCGGCCACCGCAACAAAATTCACATTATCAATCTGGAAAAATCGTTGCCGATGTTCCAGGACGCAGCCAAGTTTGTGCGTCAACTCTCGGCCAAGCGCGGCACCATTTTGATGGTCGGCACCAAGCGCCAAGCGCGCGAAACCGTTGCAGCAGAAGCCCAGCGCGCTGGCGTGCCTTTTGTGGACCAGCGTTGGCTCGGCGGCATGCTGACCAACTTTAAGACGGTCAAAACATCGATCAAACGCCTCAAGGACATGAAGATCCAGCAAGAAGCCGGATTGGACGCCATGAGCAAGAAAGAGCAACTGATGTTCGCCCGCGAACTGGCCAAGCTCGAAAAAGACATCGGCGGCATCCAGGACATGGTTACCTTGCCTGACGCGATTTTCGTGATCGACGTGGGTTACCACAAGATTGCCATCGCCGAAGCCCGCAAGCTGGGCATTCCCTTGATCGGTGTGGTGGACTCCAACCACTCGCCCGAAGGTATCGACTATGTGATTCCTGGCAATGACGACTCGTCCAAGGCTGTCACCTTGTACGCACGCGGCATCGCTGACGCCGTGCTTGAAGGCCGCGCCAATGCCGTGGACGATCTGGTCAAGGCCGTGGTTGACCAAGGTGAAGACGAATTCGTTGAGGTTGACGCGGCTGCCTAAGCCCCGTTTTTGCCTCAAAAGGGGGCTTGCTAGCCCCTTTTTTTTAATTTTTATTGTTCACTTGAACTGATACGGAGTACTGAAAAATGGCTGTAATCACCGCAAGCATGGTCGCCGAATTACGCGGCAAGACCGACGCCCCCATGATGGAATGCAAAAAAGCACTGACCGAAGCCGAAGGCGACATGGTCAAGGCTGAAGAGTTGTTGCGCGTCAAGCTCGGCAGCAAGGCCGGCAAAGCCGCCGCTCGCGTGACCGCCGAAGGCGTGATCACCATCGCCAGCGCCGACGCTGCTAGCGCCATGCTCGAAGTCAACTGCGAGACCGACTTTGTCACCAAGAACGACAGTTTCTTGGGCCTGGCCAACGCCGCAGCCACGTTGGTGGCACAACACAACCCCGCCGACGTCGCCGCCTTGGGCGCGCTGCCCTACACGCAAGATGGTTTTGGTCCTACGCTCGAAGACGTGCGCAAGGGACTGATCGGCAAAATCGGCGAAAACATGACGTTCCGCCGCTTCAAACGCTGCAGCTCGGGCGCCAAAGTGGCGTCTTACTTGCACGGCACGCGCATTGGCGTGCTGGTGAAGTTTGAGGGCGACGAAGTTGCCGCCAAAGATGTGGCCATGCACGTGGCCGCCATGAAGCCCGTTTCTTTGTCCAGCGCCGAAGTGCCCGCCGAATTGGTGGCGCGCGAGCGTTCGGTAGCAGCCGCCAAGGCAGCCGAGGACGCCGCAGTGGCCGTGGCCGCAGGCAAGCCTGTGCAATCGCCAGAAATCGTGACCAAGCGCATCGAAGGCGGCGTGCAGAAATACCTCAAAGAGGTGTCTTTGTTCAACCAGTCTTTTGTCAAGAACGACAAGCAGACCGTAGAGCAGATGCTCAAGGAAAAAGCCACCAAAGTGCACGGTTTTACCTTGTACGTGGTGGGCGAGGGCATTGAGAAGAAGGTCGACGACTTCGCGGCCGAAGTGGCTGCCCAGATCGCCGCTGCCAAGGCTGGCTAAGCCCTGCGCGTTGCAAGACGCGCCCTCCGGGTGCCGCTCCTGGCGCCCGGACCTCTTAAATATTCGATGGAACCCCTTATGACCACTGCCAAGCCCGCCTACAGTCGAATTTTGTTGAAGCTGTCGGGTGAGGCCTTGATGGGGGATGACCAGTTTGGTATCAACCGCGACACCATCGTGCGCATGGTGGACGAGATTGCCGAAATCACCCGCCTGGGTGTTGAGGTGGCGGTGGTCATTGGCGGGGGCAATATTTTTCGCGGGGTGGCTGGCGGATCGGTCGGCATGGACCGCGCCACCGCCGACTACATGGGCATGCTCGCCACGGTGATGAACGCCCTTGCGCTGGGTGACACCATGAACAAGGCCGGTCTGACCGCACGCGTGATGTCGGCTATCGCCATTGAGCAGGTGGTCGAACCCTATGTGCGGCCCAAGGCCTTGCAGTACCTTGAAGAAGGCAAAGTCGTTATTTTTGCGGCCGGCACCGGCAACCCGTTTTTCACCACCGACACCGCTGCTGCTTTGCGCGGCGCGGAAATCGGGGCGGAAATTGTGCTCAAGGCCACCAAGGTGGACGGTGTCTACGACGCCGACCCCAAGAAGGTTCCGACCGCGAAGCGCTACACCTCGCTGACTTTTGACAGTGCGATGCAGCAAAATCTGGGCATCATGGATGCGGCGGCCTTTGCGCTGTGCCGCGACCAGAAGTTGCCGATCAAGGTGTTCTCAATCTTCAAGCACGGCGCCCTCAAGCGGGTGGTGATGGGCGAAGACGAAGGCACCTTGGTGCATGTTTGACCATTTGGAGTGAATGCCATGGCTATCCAAGAAATCAGAAACAACGTCGAAGGCAAGATGGAGCAGTCCATCGCCGCCTTCAAGAACAATCTGGGCAAAGTCCGCACCGGACGTGCCAACCCCGCATTGCTCGACAACGTGCACGTGGACTACTACGGCTCCATGGTGCCCCTGAGCCAGGTGGCCAATTTGTCGCTGATTGATTCGCGCACCGTGGGCATCCAGCCCTGGGAAAAAAACATGGGCGCCAAGATTGAAAAAGCCATTCGGGAGAGCGATCTGGGCCTCAATCCGTCGAGCATGGGCGACCTGATCCGCGTGCCCATGCCGGTGATGACCGAAGAGCGCCGCCGCGAGCTGACCAAGGTGGTGCGCAGCGAAGGCGAGGGCGCCAAAGTGGCGGTTCGCAGCCTGCGCCGTGATGCCAATGAAGCCGTCAAAAAGCTCGAAAAAGAAAAGCTGGTGTCCGAAGACGAGCAAAAGCGCTCCGAGGCCGACATCCAGAAGCTAACCGACCGCTACATCGTTGAAGTCGACCGTCTGGTGGCGGCCAAAGAGCAGGACATCATGGCGGTCTAGCGGCCTTTGCTCCGCTATGTCTCACGCCTTTATTTTCCTGTTGTATTCGCTTGATCCCGCCCTGTGCGGGCCGCATGCACGCCATGCTTAAGCAAAGAATTCTGACGGCCATCGTCCTGCTGGCCTTGCTGGTGCCGGCGGTGCTGGCCACCAATCCCCTGGGTTTTGTTGTTCTGACTGTGCTCCTCATGGGCGCGGGCGGCTGGGAGTGGGCGCGTCTGAACGGACTTGCGGCTGCGGCTTCTTTGGCCACTGCCGCACTGTGCGCGGGTCTGTGCGGCGCGCTCTGGGTGAGTGGCCTGGCGGCAAGCGCCTTGCCGTGGGTGTGGTTTCTGGCGGGCGCGGCCTGGGTAGGGCTGGCACTGTGGCTCTTGCGTGCCGGGGTGGCTGTGTGGTTACCCCAGCCCCTGTTTTTGCGCTGGCTTGGCGGCGTGGCGCTGTTGTGCGCGGCCTGGTTGGCCTTGGTGCAGGCGCGGCTGGTGGGCATTGATTTTCTGTTTTCGGTCTTGTTGCTGGTGTGGGTGGCTGACGTAGCTGCTTATTTCTCCGGTCGGGCCCTGGGCGGGCGGTTTTTCAGGCAAAAGCTAGCGCCCAGCATCAGCCCGGGCAAAACCTGGGAAGGCGTGGCAGGCGCCATGGTGGGCGTGTTGTGCATGGCCTTTGCCTGGCGCGCGCTTGACGTGGCTGGTGTTACGCCGGGGGGAAGTTTGTACAGCCGCCTGGTTAGTGTGAATCCTTTGTTTTTGACAGTTTCGGTGATTTTCCTGACCACCATGGGCGTGGTGGGCGACTTGCTGGAGTCTTTGTTCAAACGCGCCGCAGGCGTCAAAGACAGCGGCGTCTTGCTGCCGGGCCATGGTGGCGTGCTGGACCGCATTGACGCGCTCTTGCCCGTCTTGCCCCTGGCCATGTTGTTGTGCACCTTGTAGGCCAGATATCACCATGAACTCTGCCATCCAACGCGTTAGCGTGCTGGGCTCAACGGGCTCCATTGGCGTCAATACCTTGGACGTCATGCAGCGCCACCCGGAGCGGTACGAGGTGTTCGCGCTCAGCGCCCACAGCAAACTCGAATTGATGACCGCGCAGTGCGTGCAGTTTCGCCCCCGTTTTGCGGTGATGGTGAGCGAATGGCACGGGCGCGAGCTCAAACGCACGCTGACCGAACTGGGTTTGCCCACCGAAGTGCTTTGGGGCGCTTCGGCACTGGAATGGGTTGCGGCGCACGAAGAAGTCACTACCGTGATGGCCGCGATTGTGGGCGCCGCTGGGCTGGCCTCGTGCATTGCGGCTGCGCTGGCGGGCAAGCGTTTGTTGCTAGCCAACAAAGAGGCGCTGGTGGTGGGTGGGGCGTTTTTCATGGATGCGATGCGCCGGGGTGGGGCCACCTTGCTGCCTATTGACAGCGAACACTCAGCCATCTTCCAGTCGCTGCCCGAAGACCCGGACAGCTGGCCCGAAGTGATCCACAAAATCATCCTGACCGCATCCGGCGGCCCGTTCCGCACCCGCGACCCCGCCACTTTTGCCTCCATCAGCCCGGAAGAAGCTTGCGCCCACCCGAATTGGGTCATGGGCCGCAAGATTTCTGTCGATTCGGCCACCATGATGAACAAGGCCCTGGAGGTGATTGAAGCCAAGTTTCTGTTTGGCGTGGCGCCGTCGGCGATTGAAGTCATCATCCACCCGCAAAGCGTGGTGCATTCCATGGTGCAGTTCGTGGACCACTCGGTGGTGGCGCAACTGGGCACGCCCGATATGCGCGGGCCCATCGGCTACGGCCTGTCCTGGCCCACGCGGCGCACCAGCGGCGCCAGCGCTCTGGACTTTTCCTCCATGGCGGCGCTCAGTTTTGAGCCCATTGCCACGCAGGGCCACGCTACGCGCTTTCCTGGCTTGCAACTCGCCTGGGACGTTTTGGCTGCGCCGCCCGGTACCACCGCAGTGTTAAATGCTGCCAACGAAGTGGCCGTGGCCGCATTTTTGGACCGCCGCATCCGTTTTGACCAGATTCATGCCGTCAACACCGAATGCCTGGCAGGCTACCTTCCTGACGCACCAGGATCGCTGGCGGATCTGCTGGCGGTCGACAGCCAAGCCCGCAGGCTTGCGCAAGCCCTGGTGCAACGTCTGTCCCCATCCTCGTTATGATGGCGCTCGCTGCCAAACGCCAGTCTTGGGCACCACAGCTGATTTTGAATTTGCGCCTTGTCAATCGAGTTTTCACCATGCCCCTCGCGTTTATGCACTTTTTCCGTCTGATTGCCGCCGTCCTGGCCTTTTCGCTAGCGCACGCTGCCTGGGCGGTGACGCCTTTCACAGTGGAAGACATCCGTGTCGAAGGCCTGCAGCGGGTCGAAGCCGGCACCGTGTTTGGCTCCATTCCGGTGCGCATTGGCGATACCTATAGCGACGACAAGGCTGGTGCTTCGATTCGCGCCCTGTTTGGTCTGGGTTTGTTCAACGATGTGCGCATTGATGTGCAGGACAAGGTGCTGATCGTCGTAGTGCAAGAACGCCCCACCGTGGCCGAAGTGAGCTTTACCGGCACCAAAGAATTTGACAAGGACGTGCTGGTCAAGGCGCTCAAGGACATTGGTCTGGCCGATGGCCGTCCGTTTGACAAGGCCTTGGCCGACAAGGCTGAGCAGGAACTCAAGCGCCAGTACATCAACCGCAGCATGTATGCCGCAGAGGTCGTCACCACCGTCACCCCCATCGAGCGCAACCGGGTGAACCTGAGCTTTGCCGTAAGCGAGGGCGACACGGCCAAGATCAAAAGTATTCGCATCGTCGGCAACAAGGCTTTTTCTGAAAACGCGCTCTTGGGCCTGTTTGACTCGGACTCCGGCGGCTGGTTGAGCTGGTACACCAAGTCGGACCGCTATGTGCGCAGCAAGCTCAACGCCGATGTGGAGACTCTGCGCTCCTACTACTTGTCGCGCGGCTACCTTGAGTTTGCCGTTGACTCAACCCAGGTTGTGATTTCGCCCAACAAGCAAGACATCAGCATCACCATCAACGTGACCGAGGGCGAGCGCTTTGTCGTCTCCAAAGTCAAGCTGGCGGGCAACTTTTTGGACAAAGAGGCTGAGTTCCAGTCGCTCGTTGCCATTCAGGTGGGCGAGCCCTACAACGCCAACGAAGTAGCCCAAACTACCAAGGCATTCACTGATTTTTATGCCAACTTCGGTTTTGCCTTTGCGCAAGTGGAGCCTGTTACCAGCCTGGACCGCAAGACCAACCGGGTGGAAGTGACGCTGCGCGCCGATCCGTCGCGCCGCGTCTATGTGCGCCGCATCAACGTGGCGGGTAATGACCGCACGCGCGACGAGGTGATCCGTCGCGAGTTTCGCCAGTTGGAAGCCGCCTGGTACGACGGCGACAAGATCCGCCAGTCGCGCAACCGGGTGGACCGTCTGGGGTATTTCAAAGACGTGGCCATCGACACCCAAGAGGTGGCGGGATTCCCCGATCAGGTGGATTTGACCGTGACCGTGGCAGAAAAACCCACGGGTAGCCTGAGTCTGGGTGCTGGCGTGTCAAGTGCCGATGGATTGGGCCTGCAACTCGGCTTCAAGCAGGACAACGCTTTTGGTTCGGGTAATTCGCTGGGCGTGGAGCTCAACACCAGCAAATTGAACCGCACCGTGGTGTTCAACACCACCAACCCGTATTTCACCGATGACGGCGTGTCGCGCACCATCGACGTTTACCAGCGCACCACCAAGCCCTATGTGGACCTGAACAGCTACTCTTTGGAAACCATGGGTGCGAGCGTGCGCTTTGGGGTTCCGTTTACCGAAACCGACACCGTCTACTTTGGTGTTGGTGCAGACCGGACCACCATCGTGCCCGGCACCTTGCTGCCCACGGCCTACAGCGACTTTGCCGACCAGTTTGGCTACACGTCCAATGCTGTTCCCTTGACGGTGGGCTGGGCGCGTGACACCCGCGACAGCGGATTGGTTCCCAGTTCCGGGCGCTTGTTGCGGGCCAACGGGGAGTGGAGCATCGCTGGCGAGCTGCTGTACGCCCGCGCTACCACGCAGTTGCAACAGTATTTTCCGCTGAGCAAGAAAGTTACCTTGGCCCTGAACGGCGAACTCTCGGTGGGCGCTGCCACGACCGACAAGGCCTATCCACTCTTCAAGAACTACTATTCCGGCGGCTTGGGTTCGGTGCGCGGTTTTGAGCAGGGCAGCCTGACCACCGGCACCCAGCGCGCCCAGGGCGCCGTCTCGACGGGTGGCGCCAAGAAGCTGACGTTCAACGCCGAGGTGCTCTCGCCCTTGCCCGGTGGCGGTAATGACCGCACGCTGCGCATGTACGGGTTTGTCGACGCGGGCGGCATCTACGGCGCCGACGAGGCGATACAGCTTGGCGACCTGCGCTCCTCGTTTGGCGTCGGCATTAGCTGGATTTCCCCCGTGGGGCCGCTGCGCCTTGCGGTGGCGCGCCCCATCACCAAGTTCGATGGCGATAAAATGCAGTCACTGCAATTTCAAATTGGAACCTCTTTCTAATGAAACTCTCACACAAGCTGGCGTCTGTCGCCGTGTTGCTGGCCTCTTTGAGTGCCGGCGTGATGGCCCAGGATTCCAAAATTGGCTACATCAACACCCAGCGCATCACCACCGAGTCGGTGATTGCCAAGGCGGCGCAGGCCAAGCTTGAGCAGGAGTTTTCCAAACGTGGAAAAGAACTGGCTGATTTGCAGGCTGCGCTGAAAAATTTCAGTGAAAAATTCGAACGCGACGCGCCCACCATGACCGAATCGCAACGCGCTAGCCGCCAAAAAGAGGGTGCCGAACTCAACCGCGATTTCCAACGCAAGCAGCGTGAATACCAGGAAGACCTGAACGGTCGCCGCAACGAAGAGCTGCAACAAGTGCTGGACAAAGCCAACAAAGCCGTCAAAAAAGTGGCGGAAGACGAAAAGTACGACCTGGTTATCCAGGAGGTGGTTTACAGCAGCGCCAAGCATGACATCACCGAAAAAGTACTGAAAATTCTCAATTCGGCCGCCGTCAAGTAAGCGTGCATGTTGGCGCCGGTGTGTCTGAACTAAGGCTTGCCGCCATCGTCGCCGCGCTGGGCGGCGAATTACATGGGAACGGCGACCAGCGCATCACGGGCTTGGCGCCTCTGGAGACGGCCACTGCGCGACAAATCAGCTTCGTCAGCAACCCGCGCTACCAGCAGCAGCTCGCGGGCTCGCGCGCAGCCTGCGTCATCGTCGGCCCTGCGCTGCTAGAGGCCGCCTCGCTTCGGGGCAGCTGCATCGTCACCGACCAGCCCTATTTGTACTTCGCTCGCCTGACGCAACTCTGGCGTGCCACTTTGCGTGCTGCGCGTCCTGTTCACGGCGCTGTCGCAATTCACCCTTCCGCCGTGGTGGATGCTGAGGCATTCGTTCATCCAACCGCCCGCATTGGCGCCTTGTGCGTCATCGAGCGTGGTGCCCAGATTGGCGCGGGCTCCGAGCTGCGCGCGCGCGTCACCGTGGGCGAAGATTGCGTGGTGGGCGCGCGTTGCCTCGTGCACAGCGGCGTGGTCATTGGCGCCGACGGCTTTGGCTTTGCGCCCGACGGCGACCGCTGGGAAAAGATCGAACAGCTAGGCGCTGTGCGCATTGGCGACGACGTAGAGATTGGTGCCAACACCTGCATCGACCGCGGTGCCTTGCAAGACACGGTGATCGAAGACGGCGTCAAACTCGACAACCTGATTCAGGTCGGGCACAACGTGCGCATTGGCCGCAACACGGCGGTTGCCGGTTGCGCCGGTATTGCTGGCAGCGCCACCATCGGTGCGCAGTGCACGATTGGTGGCGGCGCGGTGGTGCTGGGCCACCTGCAGATCGCCGACCACGTGCACATCTCGGCGGCCACCGTGGTGAGCAAGTCGATCAAAAAAGCGGGCCATTACACTGGCTTTTTTCCGCTGGACGACAACGCCGCCTGGGAGCGCAATGCCGCCACCGTCAAGCAGTTGCACAGCCTGCGCGACCGCATCAAAAAACTAGAAAGCGAACCCCAACCATGATGAATATCCACCAAATCCTCAAACAGCTGCCGCACCGCTACCCCTTTTTGCTGGTGGACCGGGTGCTGGAGCTGGACAAGGGCAAGACCATCACGGCGCTGAAAAACGTCACCATGAACGAGCCTTTTTTTGAAGGTCATTTCCCGCACCGCCCGGTGATGCCTGGCGTGCTGATGCTTGAAGCCTTGGCGCAAGCCGCCGCCTTGCTGGCGTTTGACGCGCTCAACACCTCGCCCAATGACGAGACGGTGTACTACTTTGCTGGTATCGATGGCGCCCGCTTCAAGCGCCCGGTGGAGCCCGGCGACCAACTGATTTTGGAAGTGGAGTTGCTGCGCATGAAGGCGGGCATCTTCAAGTTCAAGGCCCGCGCCAGCGTGGCGGGTGAAACTGCCGTCGAAGCCGAACTGACCTGCGCCATGCGCGCGATTGACCCCAAGGCCTGAAGATGGCGGCGATTCACCCCACCGCAATTATTGAGCCGGGCGCCCAACTGCACCCGTCGGTCACCGTGGGCCCGTACACCGTGATTGGCCCACACGTGAAAGTGGGCCAGGGCACCACCATCGGTGCACATTGCGTCATCGAAGGCCACACCACCATTGGGGCGGACAACCGCATTTTTCAGTTCAACTCGCTGGGTGCGGTTCCGCAGGACAAGAAGTACGCGGGTGAGCCCTGCGAGCTCATCATTGGCGACCGCAACACCATCCGCGAGTTTTGCACCTTCAACATCGGTTCGCCTGGCGACCTGTGCGTCACCCGCGTGGGCAACGACAACTGGATCATGGCCTACGTCCACCTGGCGCACGACTGCCAGGTCGGCAACCACACGATTTTTGCCAACAACTCCCAGCTCGCCGGTCACGTGGTGGTGGGCGACTGGGTGATTTTGGGCGGCTTTACCGTGGTGCACCAGTTTGTGCGCTTAGGCGCGCACAGCATGACGGCGATGTGCTCGCTCTTGTTTGCCGACTTGCCCCCGTTTGTGATGTGCCAGGGTCAACCGGCGGCGGCGCGTTCCATGAACTACGAGGGCCTGCGCCGCCGCGGCTTTTCCCCCGAGCGCATTGCCGGCGTCAAAGCCATGCACAAAGCCCTGTACCGCGAAGACCTGACGCTGGAGCGCGCGCAGTCTCAGATCGCTGGACTGGCCGAGTCCCGCCCTGACACTGCGCCCGACGTGGCAATGATGGTGGAGTTTTTGCGCCACGCCTCGCCCCAGCGCGGCATTGTGCGGTGACCCCAGCGCCAGCATCAATACCGGCGACTGACGCCCAGACACCGTGGTCTTTGGCCATGGTGGCCGGAGAAGCCTCGGGTGATTTGCTGGCGGGCCTGCTGCTGCAGGCGCTGCGCGCACGCTGGCCCGCTTTGGTGGCCGCAGGCATTGGCGGGCCGCGTATGGCCGCCCAGGGATTTCAGGCCTGGTGGCCGCATCACAAATTGTCGGTACACGGCTTTGGCTGGGACGTACTGTTGCGCTACCGCGAAATTGTCGGCATCCGCAAGCAACTCCTCAAGCGCCTGACCAATGAAAAGCCCCGCTTGTTCATTGGCGTGGACGCGCCGGACTTCAATCTGCAGCTCGAAGAAAACCTGCGCCGCCAAGGCGTCAAGACGGTGCATTTTGTTTGCCCCTCGGTGTGGGCATGGCGCCCGGAACGGCTCGAAGTGATTCGCCGCAGCGTGGACCATGTGCTGTGCATTTTTCCGTTTGAGCCGGCGCTGCTGGCCCAGCACGGTATTGCGGCCACCTATGTCGGCCATCCGCTGGCGCAGGTGATTCCGGTGGTGCCAGACCGGGCAGCGGCGCGCCAGGCGCTGGGTTTGGCGCCCGACGACGATGTGGTCGCCATCCTGCCGGGCAGCCGCAAATCCGAGGTGCGGCATTTGGCCTTGCGGTTTTTTGAGGCGGCAGGGCGCATCCATGCGCTGCGCCCCGGCGTCAAGTTTGTGGTGCCCGCCGTGCCGGGTTTACAGGCACAGATTGAGGCAGCAGCGCGCGCCAGCGGCCTGGGCTGGCAGATCCAGATCGTGGTCGGCCAGTCGCACACGGTGCTGGCCGCTTGCGACGCCACGCTCATTGCCAGTGGCACCGCCACGCTAGAGGCCGCGCTGTTCAAGCGCCCGATGGTGATCGCCTACCGCATGGGCGCCTGGTCTTGGCGCATCATGCGGCGCAAAAAACTGCAGCCCTGGGTGGGATTGCCCAACATCCTGTGCCAAGAGTTTGTGGTGCCCGAACTGCTGCAAGACGCCGCCACGGCCAGCGCGCTGGCGGCAGCCGTTGTGGACTGGCTGGACGCCAAACACCAGCAACCCGAAAAAATCCAGGCGCTGGAGGCGCGCTTTACGGCGCTCCACGACTTGTTGCGCCGCGACACCGCCGCGCTGGCAACCCAGGCGATTGCGAGCGTGCTCGGTGCCTAAGCCCTTGATGCCGCAGCAAGCGGAGCTGGTTTGGGAAGTCTCGGGCCTGGTCGCTGGCGTGGATGAGGCCGGTCGCGGGCCGCTGGCTGGCCCCGTGGTGGCTGCAGCGGTCATTCTGGACGAGTTGCGGCCGATTCAAGGTCTGGCGGATTCCAAAAAGCTCAGCGCCCGAAGGCGCGAGGCCTTGTTTGACGAAATTCGCGCCAAAGCCTTGTGCTGTTCGATTGCCCAGGCCAGCGTGGAAGAGATTGACGAGCTCAATATTCTGCAAGCTACACTCTTAGCCATGCGCCGCGCGGTGATGGGCCTGCGCCTGCCGCCCAAACTGGTGCTGGTGGACGGCAACCGCCTGCCGGTGCTCGATATTCGGGCAGAGGCGATTGTTAAAGGCGACGACAAGGTGCCGGCCATCTCGGCCGCGTCTATTTTGGCCAAGGTGACCCGCGACCGCTGGTGCCTGGAATACCACCAGCAATTCCCCCACTACGGTTTTGACCAGCACAAGGGCTACGGCACCGCCGACCATTTGGCTGCGCTACGCCTGCACGGGCCTTGCCCCCAACACCGCCGGACCTTCAGGCCGGTCACCGACTTATTGCGATGATTTCCATGCACCCCATCGCCTCGCGCGACAACCCGCTGCTCAAAGAGCTGCGCAAACTGGCCCAGGGCAACACCGCCTACCGCAAGACCGGACGCTTCTGGGTGGAGGGCGACCATTTGTGCAGCGCCGCCTTGTTGCGCGGCTTGCAGCCAACGATCGCGGTGTTTGCCGAATCCTGCTGGTCGCAGGCGGCCGCGCAGTTTGGTAGCGCAGCGGCCAAAAACGTGGTGGTGCCTGACGCGCTGTTTTCCGAGATCAGCGGGCTGGAGTCACCGGCCAAGCTGGGTTTTGTATTGGATTTGCCGCCCCATGCTGAAATCGATCCGCACGCACCCACGGTCATTTTGGACCGGGTGCAGGATGCGGGCAATGTGGGCTCGATTTTGCGAAGCGCCGCCGCCTTTGGCTTTAAGCAGGTGATTGCGCTGCAGGAAACGGCCGCCCTGTGGTCGCCCAAAGTGCTGCGCGCGGGCATGGGCGCGCATTTTGGCTTGGCGCTGTTTGAAGGCGTGCAAGAGCCTGCGCTGGACGTTTTGCAAGTGCCACTGGTGGTCACTAGCTCGCACCAAGGTAGCTTGATTCAGGACTTGCGCCTGCCTTTTCCCTGCGCATGGGCGCTCGGGCACGAAGGGCAGGGCGTGCGCCCGGGTTTGCTGGCGCGCGCCCAGGTGCATGTGCGCATCGGCCAGCCCGGGGGTGAAGAGTCGCTCAACGTGGCCGCCGCCGCCGCCATTTGCCTGCACGCAAGCAGCATTGGCGCGCGCTGAAGGCGAAAAAGTCGCTGGGTTACAATGGTAGGCTTTCCATAAACCAGCCCGCCCAAGCGCTCGAAAAGCCCAATCCCCTTCGAATAAAAGCAGCCAAGATGGACTCTTGAGCGCGCTTGGGCGTACCCGTAACCCATTCGGAGAACCCAGTGCTTTTGTCTCTTCAGGGTAATACCCCCCCCGCTATTTTGGCGCTCGCAGACGGCACGGTCTACCTTGGCAATTCCATCGGGGCGACAGGCTCCACCGTCGGCGAAGTGGTGTTTAACACCTCCATGACCGGCTACCAAGAAATCCTGACCGACCCCAGCTATTGCCAGCAGATCGTTACGCTGACCTATCCCCACATCGGCAACTACGGCACCAACCCGGAAGACGTCGAGTCTGACGCGGTGCATGCCGCCGGTCTGGTGATCAAAGACCTGCCGTTGGTGGCGTCGAACTTTCGCAGCACCCAGACGCTCAGCGCCTATTTGCAAAACCACGGTACCGTGGCCATTGCCAACATCGACACCCGCCAACTGACGCGCCAACTGCGCGAACAGGGCGCGCAAAACGGTTGCATCTGGGCACTTGCCGCAGACCAAACCGTGACGGACGCCCTGATTGCGCAAGCCGTGGCTGCCGCCAAAGGCGCACCCTCCATGGCCGGCCTGGATTTGGCCCGTGTGGTCAGCGCGGACAAGAGCTATGCCTGGACCGAGTCCGAATGGACCTTGGGACAAGGCTACGGCCAGCAAACCGCGCCCAGGTTCCACGTGGTGGCCTACGACTTTGGCGTCAAAAAGAATATTTTGCGCATGCTCAGCGAGCGCGGTTGCAAGGTAACCGTGGTGCCTGCGCAAACGCCGGCCGCCGAGGTGCAAAAACTCCAGCCCAACGGTATTTTTCTGAGCAACGGCCCCGGCGACCCCGAGCCTTGCGACTACGCTATTTCCGCTGCAGCCACGTTGATCGAGTCCGGCGTGCCGGTGTTTGGCATTTGCCTGGGCCACCAGATCATGGCGCTGGCGTCTGGCGCCAAGACCTTCAAGATGAAATTTGGCCACCACGGCGCCAACCATCCGGTCAAAGACTTAGGAACTGGGCGCGTCAGCATCACCAGCCAGAACCACGGTTTTGCGGTGGACGAAAAAAGCTTGCCCGCCCATTTGCGCGCCACCCATATCAGCCTGTTTGACGGCACGCTGCAAGGGCTGGAGCGCACGGACAAGCCGGCCTTTTGCTTCCAGGGCCACCCGGAAGCCTCGCCCGGCCCGCACGATATTGGCTACTTGTTTGACCGCTTTATCCGGGAGATGGAGTCGCGGGCATGAGTTTTTATGGCGTGACCGACCTGTGGACCTATGTGATTGGCGCCTTTGGCATCATCTTGCTGCCTGGCCCCAATTCGCTGTTCATCTTGTCGGTGGCCACAGTGCGCGGCGTCAAGGCGGGTTTTCAGGGGGCCTTGGGCGTGTTCCTGGGTGACACGGTGCTGCTGGCGCTGGTGGGATTGGGCGCCGCCGGTTTGCTGCGCACCACGCCTGCGCTGTTCATGGTGGTGAAGTACGCGGGCGCCGCTTACCTGAGCTGGGTCGGCGTGCAATTGCTGCTGGCGGCCCTCAAAAAATGGCGCAGTGCGGATTTGCCCGCGCAGGCCGAGCCCGAGATTCCCGCGCACATGGCGCAGCCGTTCAAACGCGCACTCTTGGTGAGTTTGCTCAACCCGAAGGCGATATTGTTTTTGCTTTCGTTTTTTGTGCAGTTCATTGACCCGGCCTACGAGACGCCGGTCGTGCCTTTTTTGATTTTGAGCGCCATCGTCATGGGCTTTAGCGCCTTGTATTTGTCGGTTCTGATTTTTGCCGGCGCACGCCTGGCGCAAGGCTTTCGCTCGCGCCATAAGTTGTCGGCCAGTTTGTCCAGCGCCGTGGGCGCGGTGTTTGTCTGGTTTGGGGTCAAGCTGGCCAATGCCAGTCTGGCCTGAGCCATTGGGCAATTACCTTCGGTTTTAGTAGTAACAGCGGCGGCGCCCGGTGCGCGGCCAAAAAAAAGTAGAGAGCAGCAGAGAACATGCCAAAACGCAGCGACATCAAAAGCATTCTGATCATCGGCGCCGGGCCCATCATCATCGGCCAGGCCTGTGAGTTTGATTATTCCGGCGTGCAGGCCTGTAAGGCGCTGCGCGAAGAGGGCTACAAAGTCATTCTGATCAATAGCAACCCTGCCACCATCATGACCGACCCGGACACGGCGGACGTGACCTACATTGAGCCCATCACCTGGCAGACGGTGGAGAAAATCATCGCCAAGGAAAAGCCTGACGCGATTTTGCCCACCATGGGCGGCCAGACCGCGCTGAACTGCGCGCTCGACCTGTGGCACAACGGCGTGCTCGAAAAGTACAAGGTTGAACTCATTGGCGCCACGCCCGAAGCGATTGACAAGGCCGAAGACCGGCTCAAGTTCAAGGACGCGATGACCAAAATCGGTCTGGGTTCGGCGCGATCAGGTATCGCCCACAGCATGGATGAGGCCTGGGCTGTGCAAAAGACGCTGGGTTTCCCCACCGTCATCCGCCCCAGTTTCACCCTGGGCGGCACCGGCGGCGGCATCGCCTACAACTCGGAAGAGTTCGAGACGATTTGCAAACGTGGCCTGGAAGCCTCGCCCACCAATGAGTTGCTGATTGAAGAGTCGCTCTTGGGTTGGAAAGAGTACGAGATGGAAGTGGTGCGCGACAAGGCGGACAACTGCATCATCGTCTGCTCGATTGAAAACCTGGACCCCATGGGCGTGCATACCGGCGACTCCATCACCGTGGCCCCCGCCCAGACGCTGACCGACAAGGAATACCAGATTCTGCGCAACGCTTCTCTGGCCGTGCTGCGCGAAATCGGCGTGGACACGGGTGGCTCGAACGTGCAGTTCTCCATCAACCCGGTGGACGGCCGCATGGTGGTGATCGAGATGAACCCGCGCGTTTCGCGCTCCTCGGCGCTGGCGTCCAAGGCCACGGGTTTTCCGATTGCCAAAATTGCCGCCAAGCTGGCGGTCGGCTTTACGCTTGACGAGCTGCGCAACGACATTACCGGCGGCGCAACACCTGCCAGTTTTGAGCCCAGCATCGACTACGTGGTCACCAAAATCCCGCGTTTTGCGTTTGAGAAATTCCCCGCCGCCGACAGCCGCCTCACCACCCAGATGAAGTCGGTGGGCGAGGTGATGGCCATGGGCCGCACCTTCCAGGAGTCCTTCCAGAAAGCCCTGCGCGGCCTGGAAGTGGGCGTGGACGGCATGAACGAAAAGACGCAAGACCGCGAAGTGCTGGAAAAAGAGCTGGGCGAACCCGGCCCTGAGCGCATTTGGTACGTGGGCGACGCCTTTGCCCAGGGCATGAGCGTGGACGAGGTGTTTGCCTTGACCAAGATCGACCCCTGGTTTTTGGTGCAAATCGAGCAAATCGTCAAGATTGAGTTGGAAATTGAAGGCTTGCCGCAACCCGCTACCGGTTCGGCGCTGGACGCCATGGGTGCGCCCACGCTGCGCGCGCTCAAGCAAAAAGGCTTTTCGGACCGCCGCCTGGCGCGCCAGTTCAAAACCACCGACACCGCCGTGCGCAACAAGCGCATCGCCCTGGGTGTGCGACCGGTCTACAAGCGCGTGGACACCTGCGCGGCCGAATTTGGCACGCACACCGCCTATATGTATTCGACCTACGAGGCGCAAGGCGCCGAGTGCGAAGCCGCGCCCACCAACAACAAGAAAATCATGGTGCTTGGAGGCGGCCCCAACCGCATTGGCCAGGGCATCGAGTTTGACTACTGCTGCGTGCACGCCGCGCTGGCCATGCGCGAAGACGGGTACGAGACCATCATGGTCAACTGCAACCCCGAGACCGTGTCCACCGACTACGACACCTCAGACCGCCTCTACTTTGAGCCGCTCACCCTGGAAGACGTGCTGGAAATCGTGGACAAGGAAAAACCGGTCGGCGTGATCGTGCAATACGGCGGCCAAACGCCCTTGAAGCTTGCGCTGGATTTGGAAGCCAACGGCGTGCCCATCATCGGCACCAGCCCGGACATGATTGACGCAGCCGAAGACCGCGAGCGCTTCCAAAAGCTGCTGCATGCGCTGGAACTGCGCCAGCCGCCCAACGCCACCGCCCGCACCGAGCCCGAAGCGCTGGAAAAAGCCGCCGCTCTGGGCTATCCACTGGTGGTGCGCCCCAGCTACGTGCTTGGTGGCCGCGCCATGGAAATCGTGCACGAGCAGCGCGACCTAGAGCGCTATATGCGCGAAGCCGTCAAGGTGAGCCACGATTCACCCGTGCTGCTGGACCGCTTTTTGAACGACGCCATTGAGTGCGACGTGGACTGCATCCGTGACGCCACTGGCGCCACTTGGATTGGCGGCGTGATGGAACACATTGAACAAGCCGGCGTGCACAGCGGCGACTCGGCGTGTTCGCTGCCGCCCTATAGCCTGGGCGCCGCAACGGTGACCGAGATCAAACGCCAGACGGCGGCCATGGCGCACGCGCTGCACGTGGTCGGCCTGATGAACGTGCAGTTTGCGATCCAGAACGTGGACGGCAAAGACGTGATTTATGTGCTCGAAGTCAATCCCCGCGCCAGCCGCACCGTGCCTTTCGTCAGCAAGGCCACCGGCGTGCAACTGGCCAAAGTGGCGGCGCGCTGCATGGTCGGGCAAACCCTGGCGCAGCAAGGCGTGACCAAAGAGGTGACGCCGCCGTATTTCAGCGTCAAGGAAGCCGTGTTCCCCTTCGTCAAATTCCCCGGCGTGGACACGATTCTCGGCCCCGAGATGAAGTCCACCGGCGAAGTGATGGGCGTGGGAAAAACCTTTGGCGAGGCCTTTGTCAAGTCGCAGCTCGGCGCGGGCACCAAGCTGCCGCGCTCGGGCCGGGCCTTTATTTCGGTCAAGCAAAGCGACAAGGCGCGCGCCGTGGAAGTGGCACGCAAACTCGCGGCGATGGGCTTTGAGCTGCTGGCCACCAAGGGCACGGCCCTGGCCATCACCAGCGCAGGCGTGGCCTGCCGCACGGTGAACAAGGTCACCGAAGGCCGGCCGCACATTGTGGACATGATCAAGAACAACGAAGTGTCGCTGGTGGTCAACACCGTGGAAGAGCGGCGTAACGCCATTGCCGATTCGCGCCATATCCGCACCTCAGCGCTGCTGGCCCGGGTAACCACGTTTACCACCATCGCCGGCGCGGAAGCGGCGGTGGAGGGCATGAAATACCTCGATGACCTGGGCGTGATCTCGGTGCAGGAAATGCACGCACAACTGTTGGCATAATCCGCAGCTTCCATGCCGGGACAGTGCAGCGCTAGCGCGCGGTGCTGTCCCGCGCTGTTTTATTGATTCCCCGTTTACCTCTTTTTCCTATGGCCACCATCCCCCTGACCAAGCGCGGCGCCGAGATCCTCAAAGCCGAGCTGCACAAGCTCAAGACCGTGGAGCGTCCGTGGGTGATCAACGCCATTTCTGAGGCCCGTGCCCAGGGTGACCTGAGCGAAAACGCCGAATACGACGCCGCCAAAGACCGCCAGGGCTTTATCGAAGGCCGTATCCAGGAGGTGGAAGGCAAACTTTCTGCCGCGCAAATCATCGATCCGCAGACGCTCGACGCCGGCGGGCGCATCGTGTTTGGTACCACGGTGGATCTGGAAGAGGAAGAAACCGGCGAACGCGTGACCTACCAAATCGTGGGTGAAGACGAGGCGGATCTCAAACTAGGATTGATCAACATCAGCTCGCCCATTGCCCGGGCCCTGATCGGCAAGGAAGAGGGCGACACCGCCGTGGTGATTGCGCCCGGTGGCGACAAGGCCTACGAAATCGTGGCGGTTCGCTACGTCTGATCGCCGCAGCCAGGTGGCAGCTCAAATGTGCTTATGGCTTGCCGCCGCCTGGTGGGCCAGTTTGAGCCTGCTGGGTTTTGTCGTGGTGCCCCTGCTGTTCATGCATTTGCCCACGCCAGCGATGGCGGGCGCGATGGCGGCCCACTTGTTCAGCGCGCAAACCTGGGTGTCCTGCGTCTGCGCCGCAGTTTTGCTACTGCTGAACCTGCGAAAGCGCGACGCCCTTGGGTTTGCCCACGAACGGCCAAAAATTGCGTGGCTTCCCTTGCTCGCCGGGATTGGCTTGTTGTGCGCCGTGCTGGCCGAGTGGGTGGTCGCCCCGCGCATCGTGGCGCGCGAAGATCTGCAACTTTGGCATCGCCTTGGCAGCGGTATGTACTTGCTGCAATGGCTTTGCGCCGTTGCCGTTTTTCAGTTGCTGGTCAGGCGCCAGGCCGTGGCCCGGGCGCGCTGGCACGCATAGCGGTTTAGGTCTGGCTTCGTTTTTTGACGCTGGTCTGGGGCTTCGGTTTGGCCCGCTTGACGTTGCCGCCCGCTGTGAGGCGCTGGTTGCCCAGCACGCGCAAGGTCTTTACTTCAGGGCGCTGACCGGCGCGCTTGCTGTATTTCAAGACCTTGAAGTCGCGCGGACCCGCCATGCGGTCCTCGTCCACCGATTTTTCTTTAACCGTGTCTGGTAGCGGGCGCCACAGCACCAGCAGCTTGCCGATGTGCTGGATAGGCGCGGCGCTGAGTTCGTCGGCCAGGGTCTGGAACATGGTTTCGCGGGCGACACGGTCGTCCGAAAAAACGCGGACCTTGATAAGGCCGTGGGCGTTAAGCGCGTTGTCCGCTTCTTTTTTGACATTGGCCGTCAGGCCGTCGTTGCCGACCATGACTACGGGGTCGAGGTGGTGCGCGTCGGCGCGGTGAACTTTGCGCTGGGCGGGGGTAAGTTGTATTTGGGGCATACCGGTATTATCGGTGCAATGAAAAAAACTCCCTCTGCGCCCAGTCCCGCTGCGGCCGCTGGCTCACCCAAGCCGTCTATCAAGGGAAAAAAGGTCAACAAGGCCTGGTTGCACGACCATATCAACGACCCCTACGTCAAACTCGCGTCGCGCGAAGGCTACCGGGCACGTGCCGCCTACAAGCTCAAGGAAATTGACGAGGTCTTCGGGCTGGTCAAGCCCGGCCAACTGGTGGTGGACTTGGGTTGCACGCCAGGCGCCTGGAGCCAGTATTTGCGCCGGCGCATGTCGCCCCAGGGTGCCGCCGTGGGCGACCTCAACGGCACCATCATCGGCCTGGACCTGCTGGCCATGGACCCGATTGAAGGCGTGCACTTCATTCAGGGCGACTTTCGCGAGGCCGAGGTGCTGGCCCAACTGGAGGCTGCGCTGGCCGGTCGCCAAGCTGATCTGGTGGTGTCGGATATGGCGCCCAACCTCTCAGGCATCTCGTCAGCCGACGCCGCGCGCATTGAATACCTGGTGGAGCTGGCCATCGAATTTGCCCAAAACCACATGAAGCCTGAGGGCGCTCTGGTGGCCAAGGTGTTCCACGGTGGCAGTTACAACGACGTGGTCCAGCGCTTTAAAGCGGCCTTCCACACCGTCAAACCTTACAAACCCAAGGCTTCGCGCGACCGCTCGTCCGAGACTTTTTTGGTCGGTATCGGGCTGCGATAGCACTTTGGCGCGCTGTGTGCGCCTTGTCCTATGGCCTTTGCGCTCTTGTGGCTGATAAATGCAAATAGTCGATCGCCGCACCTTGAAAGCTCTAAAATGCGGCGCATGTAAGCAAGGTATCTTCTCTTGCGCCCTAACTGGAGCTTCGCTTGAACAATCAGTGGTTCTCAAAAATTGCAGTCTGGCTGGTCATTGGCTTGGTACTTTTTACCGTTTTCAAGCAGTTTGACTCGCACAGCGGCGCCAACGCCACCACCTTGGGCTACTCCGATTTCCTCGAAGAAGTTCGCAACAAACACATCAAGAGCGCCGTGATCCAGGAAGGCCAGGGCGGTACCGAAATCATCGCGCTGACCACCGACGAGCGCCGCATCAAAACCACCGCCACCTACCTGGACCGCGGTTTGGTGGGCGACCTGATCTCTAACGGTGTGAAATTTGACGTCAAACCCCGTGAAGAAGGCTCTTTGCTCATGACCCTGCTGGTGAGCTGGGGCCCCATGCTGCTGTTGATCGGCGTGTGGGTGTATTTCATGCGCCAGATGCAGGGTGGCGGCAAGGGCGGAGCATTTAGCTTTGGTAAGAGCAAGGCCCGTTTGCTGGACGAAAACACCAATACCGTAACGTTTGCTGACGTGGCGGGTTGCGACGAGGCCAAAGAAGAAGTCAAGGAAGTCGTTGACTTTCTGAAAGATCCGACCAAATTTCAAAAACTGGGCGGTCGCATTCCGCGCGGTTTGCTGCTGGTAGGCCCGCCGGGAACCGGCAAAACCCTGCTCGCCAAGTCGATTGCAGGCGAAGCCAAAGTGCCGTTTTTCAGCATTTCGGGTTCCGACTTTGTGGAAATGTTTGTTGGCGTGGGCGCGTCTCGCGTGCGCGACATGTTTGACAACGCCAAAAAGAACGCGCCTTGCATCATCTTTATTGACGAAATTGACGCCGTGGGTCGCCAGCGTGGCGCCGGTTTGGGCGGTGGTAACGACGAACGCGAGCAAACCCTCAACCAGATGTTGGTGGAGATGGACGGCTTCGAGACCAATGTTGGCGTGATCGTGGTGGCTGCCACCAACCGCCCCGATATTTTGGACGCTGCCCTTTTGCGCCCAGGCCGCTTTGACCGTCAGGTTTATGTGACGCTGCCCGACATCCGGGGCCGCGAACAAATCCTGAATGTGCACATGCGCAAGGTGCCGGTGGCCCAAGACGTGAACCCTGGCGTGATTGCCCGTGGAACCCCTGGCATGTCTGGCGCGGACTTGGCCAACCTGTGCAACGAAGCTGCCTTGATGGCTGCGCGTCGCAATGCCCGTCTGGTGGAGATGCAGGACTTCGAGAAGGCCAAGGACAAGATTTTGATGGGCCCTGAGCGCAAGAGCATGGTCATGCCCGAAGGCGAGCGCCGCAACACGGCATACCACGAGTCTGGCCACGCCCTGATCGGCAAGCTGCTGCCCAAGTGCGATCCGGTGCACAAGGTCACCATCATCCCCCGTGGCCGCGCTCTGGGCGTGACCATGAGCCTGCCCGCGCAAGACCGCTATTCTTACGACAGCGAATACATGCTCAACCAGATCAGCATGCTGTTTGGCGGACGCATTGCCGAAGAAGTGTTTATGAAGCAAATGACCACGGGTGCCAGCAACGACTTTGAGCGCGCCACCTCGATTGCCCGCGACATGGTGACCCGCTACGGCATGACCGATGCGCTGGGCCCCATGGTGTACGCAGAAAACGAGGGTGAAGTGTTCTTGGGCCGCTCGGTGACCAAAACCACCACCATGAGCGAGCAGACCATGCAAAAGGTGGACTCGGAGGTGCGTCGCATCATCGACCAGCAGTACCTGCAGGCGCGCACCCTCATTGAACAGAACCAGGACAAGATCCACGCCATGGCCAAGGCGTTGCTGGAATGGGAAACCATCGACAGCGACCAGCTCGACGACATCATGGCCGGTAAAGAGCCGCGTCCCCCCAAAGACTGGTCGCCACGGGTGCCCAGCGCTGGTTCTGGCGATGGTGGCACCCCAACGGCTACCGTCACGCCCGAGCCGGCTGCGACGGCCGCCTAAAGGCCCCGGCCGGGGCGCCTTGCGAACAGGCGCCCCAATCATTCCTTTTCCCCAGGGCTCGCACCATGCCCCATTGGCAAACCAGCCGAACCCGGATTAACCTGGCGCGCGCGCAGGTAATGGGCATCGTCAACGTCACGCCTGATTCGTTTTCCGACGGTGGCCAGCACGCCAGCACCCGCGCCGCCCTGGCGCATTGCGAGACACTGATCGCCCAAGGCGCCGACATTTTGGACCTGGGCGCCGAATCTACCCGCCCGGGGGCGCAGCCTTTGTCACAGGCGCAAGAGCTGGAGCGGCTGCTCCCGGTGCTGCGCGAGGCGGTCACGTTAGGCGTTCCCATTTCCATAGACACGTACAAGCCCGGCGTGATGCAGGCGGCGCTCGACATGGGTGCGGACATCATCAACGACATTTGGGCGCTGCGCTGGCTTGATACGGCGAACGGCCGCACAGGCGCGCAAGTGGTGGCGCAACACCCCCGCTGCGGCGTGTGCCTGATGCACATGCACGGCAATCCGCAAACCATGCAGGTGTCGCCTATGGAGGGCGACATCGTGGCGCCGGTGCGCGAATTTTTGGCGCAGGCGGCGCAGGCCTTGGTGGCGCAGGGCGTGGACGCAGCGCGCATTTGCATTGATCCGGGTATTGGTTTTGGCAAGACGGTGGCCCAGAACTTTAGCCTGCTGGCGCGCCAACACGAGTTGCTAGCGCCCGGCTTTGCGCTGCTGGCTGGCTGGTCGCGCAAATCGTCCTTGGGCGCGGTGACAGGCGCGGCGGCGGACGACCGGGTCGTGGCCAGTGCGGTAGCGGCGACGCTTGCGGTGCAAAACGGCGCGCGCATTGTGCGGGTGCACGATGTGCACGCCACGGTACAGGCCTTGCGCGTGTTGTCGGCAACGCAGGCCGCAATGAAAAACTAACAAGGGAAGACAGGCTTATGAAACGCGAATATTTTGGAACCGACGGCATCCGCGGCACCGTAGGCCAGGCGCCTATTACGCCCGATTTTGTGCTGCGCCTGGCACACGCTGTGGGGCAGGTGCTGCGCAAAACCGAGGCGCGCCCTGTGGTGCTGATCGGCAAGGACACGCGCATTTCGGGCTATATGCTCGAAAGCGCGCTGGAAAGCGGCTTCAACTCGGCCGGTGTGGACGTGGTCTTACTCGGGCCCTTGCCCACGCCGGGCGTGGCCTACTTAACACGGGCGCAGCGTGCGTCTTTGGGCGTGGTGATCAGCGCCAGCCACAACGCGTTTGAGGACAATGGCATCAAGTTTTTCAGTGCCCAGGGCACCAAATTGTCCGAAGCCTGGGAACTGGAGGTGGAGGCGGCGCTCAAGCTTGCGCCGCAATGGGCGCAGTCCGCTGGTTTGGGTAAGGCGCGCCGTTTGGACGACGCCGCTGGGCGCTACATTGAGTTTTGCAAAAGCACTTTTGCCAACGACCTGACGCTCAAGGGCCGGAAAATCGTGGTGGACGCCGCCCATGGCGCGGCCTACCAGATTGCGCCCAAGGTCTTCCATGAGTTGGGCGCCGACGTCATCGCGATTGGCTGCGCGCCTGACGGCCTGAATATCAACCACTTGGTGGGCGCCACCCACCCCGAAGCGCTGGTGGCTGCGGTCAAAGAGCACAAGGCCGACTTTGGCGTGGCGCTGGACGGCGACGCGGACCGCCTACAAATGGTGGACGCCCAAGGCCGCCTGTACAACGGCGACGAGCTGCTTTATCTGATGGCCGACGAGCGCCTGGGCCGGGGTGAGGCGCTGCCGGGCGTAGTGGGCACCCTGATGACGAACATGGCCATTGAGCTGGCGCTTAAAGCCAGAGGCGTGGATCTGGTGCGCGCCAAGGTGGGAGACCGCTATGTGCTGGAGGCCATGGAGGCGCGCGGCTGGATTTTGGGCGGCGAAGGCTCGGGCCATCTGCTGGCGCTGGACAAACACACCACCGGTGACGGCCTGATTTCTGCGCTGCAGGTGTTGCAGGCCTGCGTGCGAGCGGGCAAAAGCATGGCCGACTTGCTGGCAGGCGTGACGCTGTTTCCGCAAACCCTGCTCAATGTGCGTCTGCGCCCGTGCATGGATTGGCAGACCAATGCGGCGATGAAGGAGCAAACGCTGGCGGTGGAACAAGAGTTGGGGCAAAGCGGCCGCGTGCTGATCCGGGCCAGCGGCACCGAGCCCCTGGTGCGCGTGATGGTGGAGGCGCGTGACCCGGCGCAAGCCCTTCGTTGCGCGCAACGTATTGCGGACACGCTGCAATGAGTCGCCAAATGCTGCATGTCTGCCGCGCCGACTACGCCAATCCGCGCCACGCCCAGGTGTTGGTCGAATTGCTGGACGCCTATGCGCAAGACCCGATGGGTGGGGCTGAGCCGCTGAGCGACTTTGCCAAACAAAACCTGGTCGCCTGTTTGGCCGCACGCTCGCAAGCGTTTAGCGTGCTGGCCTTTGCGGGCGAGGACGAGACGCAGCCGCTGGGGCTGATCAACTGCATTGAGGGTTTCTCCACCTTTGCCTGCAAGCCACTGGTCAATGTGCACGACGTGGTGGTATTGCCGGCCTACCGGGGTCAGCGCGTGGCCGAGCGCATGTTTACTATGGTGCAAGCCATTGCGCAGGAGCGCGGTGCTTGCAAGCTGACCTTGGAGGTCTTGTCTGGGAATCTGGGAGCGCTGCGCCTGTATACGCGCCTGGGCTTTGCCCAATACCAGCTCGACCCGGCGGCGGGTAGCGCGCAGTTTTTGCAGAAGTGGCTGGACTGATCGCCGTTTAGCGTGCTTGCGCGGGCGAACCTTGGTTTGCATGGTTTTGGAGTTGCCAAACCAAAAAAAACGGCCGCCTGTGAAGGCGGCCGTAAAACTCTGGAAAATGAAAAAAACCTGGGCGGCCTCTGGTAACAGAGGCCGCTTTGTCCCGACCTAGTCGGCCGCTATCAGAAGTTGTAGCGAATACCGAAAGACAGGGCGGTGGGGTCGTTGCCGGCCACACCAACTGCTGGGAAGTTATCAGCAGCAGTAAACGTACCCTTGGCGTTGCTGTTGTTCATGATCTGCGCGTAATTGGTGTACAGCGTGGTCTGCTTGTCCAGTGCGTAGCCCACTTCAACCGAAGTCATGGTCAGATCGTCTTTGGCATTGGCCGCCGACTCGCCGGACATGCCGTAGTTGAACTTGAACACGGTAGCGCCCATGGTGTAACCCAAAACCACCAAGGAGTTGTTGGTCTTGCGTGCGTTGGCAGACGCTGCAGCGTTGTTGTCTAGAGTGCTGAATGCCAAGCCTGCGGTGAAATCACCCATTTTGGCGCCCATGGTGACTTTAGTTGCACTCATGCCAAACGCTTGGTCAGACACATCTTTCTTTTGGGTTGCAAGGCCGAAGTTGTAAGTGCCGTTATCCCATTCGGCAGACAGGCTGTAAAGAGGCTGGTTGGTAGTGGTGGTTTGCGCTTCGTCAGGCGAGTAAGAGGCCTTCACCACGATATCCGCAAATTTGGGGCTGATGTAGACCAGATTGTTGTTTTGACGGGTGTGTACATTGTCAAAGTTGGAGCCGGCCGTTTTAGTACCCTTGCCATGGATGATTACTTCCATGGCGTCGCCTTCAGCCCACAAGGTGGATGCAAGGCCTGCGCCATCCAATGACTTCAATGGTGTGTCATAGTTTCCAAAAAGAATGGTTCCCTTGGAAAGACTCTTCAAACCAACAAATGTATTGCGACTGGCAAGGTAACCGGTGGTGGTGCCGACTTTGGTGACCACTGACTGGGTCGAAGGAGTTCCAGTGATGCTGCCGCCGCCGGAGGGAGCTGAGCCGCCGGTGATGCCGGCGTTGGTGCCAGTCGTAGCGGTAGAAACGTTTTGGTTCTTGCCATCTTCAGGAGAAAACGCTGTTTCCACTTGGAAAATGCCGGTTAGGTCGCCGCCGAAGCTGCGGTCGCCCTTGATGCCAAAGCGCGATGCATAGTTTTGCAGCATGGTGCGGGTCAATGCGCCGTCGTTTGCGCTCTCAACGGCCAGGTCCATGCGACCGTACAAGGTCACCGAAGGAGCGGTTTGCGCGAAGGCGGTAGAAGCCAAGGTCATGCCTGCGGCGACGGCCAACAGGGATTTGCGTGCGATAAATTTCATGGATCAGACTTTCTAAGGGTTAAAACGTATTGCCAAAATTCAAAAAAACATAAAAGTTTTGAATCGACAGCGCCTAGTGTTGAATTTTTGGGTGACGATCCCGTGAATTTTTCGTGAAGCTTTTACGCTGTTGCGGCAATGGAACGGTTTGTGTTGCACCAACGTCTGGGTCATCACGCGGTCACAAAGGGGGTTTAGCGTTGAGCGGTCTTTTCACTCTTGGAGCTATTTATGTTCGTTCGGATTGCCGCTTTGTCTTTGGTGTCCTTGGCTCTGCTAGCGGGCCCCTGTGCTGCGCAAACGGCCAAGCCCTTTAGTTTTGGCCTGTGGGGTGATATGCCCTACAAAAAAGCGGGCGACGACCCCAAGTTGCCCGCTGTGTTGCAAAGCATCAACCAGTCGGACATCTTGTTTTCGCTGTACGACGGTGACATCAAGGACGGTAGCTCCAAATGCACCGATGAGGTTTATACCGACGCGCTCAAAATGTTCAACACGCTGGTCAAGCCCGTGGTTTATGTGCCCGGCGACAACGAGTGGACCGATTGCCACCGCAGCAATAACGGTGGCTTTGATACGCTGGAGCGACTGGCGCACATCCGCAAGGTGATGTTTCCCACCGCCAACAGCCTGGGCCAGACCACATTGCCCTTGGAGCACCAGGGCAAGCTGGGCGAGAAGTTTGTGGAAAACACGCGCTTTAGCCATGGTGGCGTGGTGTTTGTCGGCATCAACCAGCCCGGCAGCAACAACAACGTGGTGATGACCGAAAAGGAATGCAAAAGCAAGAGCGCCCGCGACAACGCCCAGTGCGACGCGGCCAATGCGGAATACCTGGAACGCGATACGGCCAACGTGGGCTGGATGGTGGCCTCATTCGAAGCCGCCAAGGCCCAAAAAGCCGCTGGCATTGTGGTGGTCACCCAAGGCGACCCCGGCTTTGACTGGCCCGAGACCGAAGAAGTGAACGAAAGCCTGGACCCGGCCTTCAGCGGGTTTCGCAATTTCATGTCCAAGCTGACGGCGCAAACCGAGCAGTTCAAAGGCCAGGTCTTGTTTGTGCACGGTGACACGCACTTCTTCAAGATGGACAAGCCCTTGTACAGCCCTACCAAGCTGCTGCCCAACTTCACCCGCCTGCAAACCTTTGGCAGCCCCAGCTTGCATTGGGTGCGCGTGACGGTGGATGCTGCCTCAGACCAGGTGTTTACTATCCAGCCGGTGATCGTTCGCCAGCCCTAAGCCGGCACTGGCACCGAGCCGCTGGCGCCCATGGGTGCCAGCGGCCTTTTTTTTGCCCGCGCTAGTCCCGGTCCTTGCGGAATACGATCCAGGCCGCCACGGCGGTAAAGCTGACGATCACCGCCACCACGATCCAAAAGCCCGCCGGGTGATCGGCCAGCGGAATGCCGCCCACGTTCATACCCAAAAGGCCGGCGATGATGTTGATGGGCAGCGCCATCACAGTAACCACCGTCAGCACAAACAGGCTGCGGTTATTGGCCTCGGCCACACGCCCGGCAATTTCTTCTTGCAGCAGCTTGATGCGTTCTTGCAGGGCCGCCATGTCGCTGAGCGCCACGTTGAACTCTTCAGACGATTGGTGCAGGTCTTCGATATCCGCCTCGCTGATCCATGCTGGGGGTTTTTTGAGCAGGCGAAACAGGGCGGCGGGCTCGGGCGCGAGCAGGCGCTGCAACCGTACCAGCAGGCGGCGCGACACGCCCAGGTCGGCGCGTTTGGTTTCCAGCCGGCCGGCCAGCAGCTTGTCCTCAATGGTGTCGATGCGGGTGGTGATTTCACGCACGATATTGGCCAGCACGTCGCCTTGGTCGTGCATCAGATGCACCAGCAGCGCCACCGATGAGGCGATGGGCGCGCCCCGGCGCACGGCGTCGCGCAGGCGGTCCACCGAGCGCAGCGGCTGCATGCGGGCGGTGACGATCAGCTTTTCGCTCACCGACAGCCACAACGTGGAAATATCGGAGGGCTCGAAGGAAAAGTCGTAATGGACATCGTTGACCACGGCCACCAGCGTGCCGTCATCGAGCTCCACCCGGGTCGAGCGCGAGGCCTCGCGCAGGGTTTCATAAAAAACGTCAGATAAGGCCAGGTGCTGGCGCAGCCACTTTTCGGCATTGACCTGGGCCAGGTTGAAATGCAGCCAGACAAAGCCGCTCTGCTGCGCAGGCAGCGCCAGCCACTGCAAGGCCTGCTCAGTACCCAGGGTGTGCCCAACGCCATCGGGCCCGAATACAAAGCCGCAGATCAAGCCGTGCTGGTCGGCGCCATAGGTGTCGCCGGGAATGGTTTGTTTGGATGCGTTCATGGAGGATTTGCGGGAAAGACGCCTTGTGCAAAGGCCAAGGCGGCGTCTGCCGTAAATTGCCCTGCGGAGAGTCGCGCCATCACTTCGGGCGCCGACAGGCAGGCGAAGGACTGTACCTCCCCGTCCTGGTTGCAGGGCACAAAGTCGGCGGGCAATGCCAGGTTAAAAACATGCAGCATTTCGTCATGCCAGCCGGTGGGCGTGGCGCGGGAGATGCGCACCCGACCGACCGGGACCAGTTGTTCTGGCCCCTGTAAGTGGTAACCCGCTTCTTCCCACAGCTCGCGCTGGGCGCAACTGGCCAAGGTCTCGTTCGCAGCCAAGCCTCCGGCCGTGACGTTGTCCCACATTCCCGGATCGGTGGCCTTGCTGGCACTGCGTTGGCCGCACCACATGCGTCCGTCGGATGTGAAGCCGTTGATGTGCACCGCGTGGTTCATCATCCCCAAAAACCGAAAACCTGCGCGCTCCATCTGCAGGAAGGCGGCTTGCTGCGCATCCGGGCTGGCGTCGGCCCCTGGCCAAAAGCAAAACGCTTCGTCTCGCCAGCCTTGGACGTGGCCTTGGTCGCGCAAACGCTGCAGCGCGGCCTGTAGTTGTGCGCTGCGGCGCACGGGGCTTTCATGTGCGGCGTCCCACAGTAGCGCGCCCTCTTGAAAAACGCAGTGAGGCAGCACCGCCGCAAGTGCACGGGCGTGGTCGGGTGACAGCTGCCCGAGTATTTGCGCGCCGCAGCGCAGCGTGACGCAGTCCACGGGCGGTTTTTGCCGCGCGTTCCCCCAAAGCGTTTCCAGGGCGAGACGTTCTGGGGCTGCGAGTGCGGCCGCAAATGCACGGACTTGCGCGGCGGGAATGGTCAGGGGCATTTCAATCAAGGACGGGTGTGCTCATGGCGCAGGCAGGAAATTTAGGAACGCGCCGAGCTGCATGATAGTCAGAGTAGCCGTCAGCACCGTGACGCGCGAATCAAGCGCAGTGCAGCGGAATTTAAAAAATTTTTCACCATTCAGACTTATTTTTGTCATGGTGATTTTGCACACTTCCAGACTATCGCAGCGCTGCTGCATGGATGGAGTGATGTATGGAATATTCGGGCCAATCGCGCAGTTTTGGAGTCGCACAAGAGCGGATCGCGTCGCACATGCCGATTACGCTTGCAGGTGTTACGGCTCGGCCAGCACGGCCAGCGCCAGGTGGCATTACCGTGTCCTGGGCGCGCCACCAAGACGAAGTGCGCGCCGCGCAGCGACTGCGCTACGAGGTGTTCGCCGGAGAAATGGGCGCGCGTCTGAACTCGCCGCTGCCCGGCCACGACATTGACTTGTTTGATAACTACTGCGAGCACCTGCTGGTGCGCGACAGCGCCACCGCGCAGGTGATAGGCACCTACCGCGTGCTCACGCCGGTGCAGGCAAAACGCGTGGGCAGCACCTACAGCGACACCGAGTTTGACCTGACCCGGCTGCGCAGCCTGCGTGAACGCATGGTTGAGCTGGGCCGCAGTTGTGTGCATCCCGACCACCGCCATGGCGGCGTGATCCTGGCCTTGTGGAGCGCCTTGGCCGAGTTCATGGCACGCAACCAACTCGATACCATGATCGGCTGCGCCAGCATTCCTATGTTGCACAAGGGCATGGTGTGCGGTGACGCCGCCGCCAGCATCTGGCACCAGTTGCAGGCCACACATTTGGCCCCGATTGAACACCAGGTGCGCCCGCGCTTGCCCTTGCCTTTAGATCGCCTGGACCTGAATCTCGCTGTGGAGCCGCCGGCCTTGATCAAGGGCTATTTGCGCCTGGGTGCCAAAGTTCTCGGCGCTCCGGCCTGGGATCCCGATTTCAACTCAGCCGACCTGCCTATGATGATGCGTCTGGCTGACATGCCTGCACGCTACCGAAAGCATTTTCTCGGTACCTGACTGCGTGCGCCAAGGATGGGTCTGCGGCGACACGCGTTCTGGCGTTGGCCTGGCCGCCTGCAGAGGAGCTGCGCAGTTAAGCAAAAGTTTTAGTTTTTATTTCAATGTTCTTTGATGCTTGTGTGGTCGTGCCAAGGCTTGGCGGCTTACAGTGGACGGCTTGCAATAGTGTTCGAAAGTGGGTTTCATGACGGTTCATGGTTCTTCAGACAGCGTGTCGCATTGGACGACGTCCAAGGCCTTTCACGACGCCGGGCGCAGCCATCTGCTGGACCGCGACCACAGCCTGGTGGCGTTTAACGAGCGGGTGTTCAGTTGGGCAGCGCGCCCTGACGTTCCGGTGCTCGAGCGCTTGCGCTACTTGTGCATCGTCTCGTCGAATCTGGATGAGTTCTTTGAAGTGCGCGCCGAGCCCCACCTCACGGCCAAGCGCGCCGACGACCGGGACGGTACCTATACGGTTGAATCCTTCCAGCGCCTGTCAGTGGCCTTGCACCAACTGGTGCATCGCCAATATGCGCTGTACAACGAGTCCTTGTTGCCTGCGCTGGAGCAAAACGGCGTCAGGATCATCTCGCACGGTGACCGCAATGCGGCGCAGCGCCTGTGGGTCAAGCAGTATTTCCTGCGCGAAGTGCGCCCGCTCCTTATCCCGGTCGGGCTGGATCCGGCGCATCCGTTTCCGCAGGTGGCTAACAAGGCGCTGAACTTTATCGTGCGCCTGGGCGGCCACGACGCTTTTGGCCGCAGCAATGAAATCGCCATCGTTAAGGTGCCGCGCGTGTTGCCGCGCATCATCCGCTTGCCTGACAAACTCGCGGGTGGCAAAGCGGTGTTCGTGGCCCTGACCAGCGTGATACGCGCGCACTTGAACGAACTTTTTTTGGGTCGCACGGTCGGGCAGTTTTCGCAGTTCCGCGTCACACGCCACTCGGACCTGGCGGTGGACGAGGACGATGTGCAAAACCTGCGCACCGCGTTGCGCCAGGGCCTGGTGCACCGCCACTACGGCGAGGCGGTACGCCTGGAAGTGTCGTCGGGTTGCTCGGAACACCTTTCGCACTTTTTGCTCAAGCAGTTTGATTTGCCCGAGCTATCCTTGTTTCGCGTTTCCGGTCCGGTCAACCTGGTGCGCCTGACGCAGATGATTGACCTGCTGGACCGCCCGGACTTGTGCTTTGCACCTTACAAACCCTGCTTTCCCCGGCAGATGGACCTGGCAGTCAATGTCTTTGAGCAGCTTAAACATAGCGACGTCGTTTTCCACCAGCCGTATGAAAGCTTTGATGGCGTGCTGGCTTTTTTGCGAGCCGCCGTCAACGACCCTGACGTGCTGGCCATCAAACAGACAATTTACCGCGCCGGCACCGACTCCACGATGATGGACTTGCTGCGCGAAGCAGTGCGCAAGGGCAAAGAGGTGACGGTCGTGGTGGAGCTCAAGGCCCGCTTTGACGAAGAGGCCAATATCAACTGGGCCGAGATGTTGGAGTCGATTGGCGCGCAGGTGGTCTACGGCATTGTTGGCTTGAAAACGCACGCCAAAATGCTACTGGTCACGCGGCGCGAAGGCCGCTCACTCAAACGCTATGCCCACTTGTCTACCGGCAACTACAACCCGCGCACCGCCAAACTCTATACCGACTTTAGCTACCTCACGGCCGACCCGGCACTCACCGCTGACATCGACAATGTGTTTTTGAATGTGGCCAGCCAAATCAAGCTGCCGCGCATGCAGCGCCTGTGGGTGGCGCCCTTTTATTTGCACCGCCGTTTGATCGAAAAAATTGAGCAAGTCGCTCAGGCGGCAGCGCTGCAAAAAGACACCCGCATCGTCGTCAAAATGAATGCGCTTACCGACGAGGCTTTGATGCACGCCCTCATCAAAGCAGGGCAGCAAGGTGTGCAGATCGACCTGATCGTGCGCGGCGCTTGTATGCTGCCCGCGCAAGTGCCGGGCTGGACCGACAACATCCGCGTGCGCTCGGTGATTGGCCGCATGCTGGAGCATTCACGGGTGTTTTACTTTCGCATTGGCCAAGAGGACGAGCTGTATTTGTCCAGTGCCGACTGGATGAACCGCAACATGCTGCGCCGGGTAGAAATTGCCTGGCCAGTGACCGATGCGCGCATTCGACAACGCATAGTGGACGAATGCCTGACCGCCTATTTGTGCGACACCAAAGACGCCTGGAGCCTGCAAGCCAACGGCCATTACCAGCGCGTCAATGCCGATGGCAGCGCCGAAGTGCACGGCGCCCAAGAGGCTTTGATGGCATTGCACGGTGTAGCCACTTCCCCACGCAGTACCACCGCGGGCTAGCAAGCATGGACTTGATTTTGTGGCGGCACGCCGAAGCGCAAGAGTGGCAAGAAGGATGCAACGACATGGAGCGTTCGCTCACCGCGCGCGGCGAAAAGCAAGCCGCTCGCATGGCCATTTG
>CANBVJ010000001.1 GCA_947372865.1 Comamonadaceae bacterium | reverse complement strand
CGATCACGGCTACGCGCTCACCCGCTTGCACTTTTTGGCCAGGTGTCACTGACACTTCAACCAACAAGCCAGGCATAGGCGACAACACGAACTTGCTCAAGTCGGGTGGCGCTTTGAAAGGCATCAGTTTGTGCAAGTCGGCCATGCGTGGCGACATCACCAAAGCTTCAATGCGCGTGCCGTTGTGCTGCACTTGCAAGACCAATGGGTTCTTCAAAGTGCCGCGCTCGACTTGAGCCGTGAAAGGCTTGCCGTTGCAAGTGCCCTCAATGCGAATGTCATTCAAGCGGGACTTGCTTTCGATCGCATAGGTTTTGCCAGCGATGGTGATTTGTGCCACGCCGGGCTTACCGATGAACTCATCCACATGCACCTGCACATAGCGGTTGTCGCCACCTTGACCCAATTCGACCACGGCGTAATCTTGACCAATTTGCACGTCATAGCCTGGCAACTGACCACTCAAACCTGCAGCGCGTTCACGTGATTTGCGACGCACAAACGCGGCCAATGCGGCGAGGAAGTCGTGGTCTTCGTGTGGCACGTCTTCGGCGCGGAAGCCCTTGCTGTATTGCTCGGCGATGAAGCCCGTGTTGAAGTCGCCCGACACAAAGCGTGGGTGAGCCAACAAGGCTGCTTGGAATGGGATGTTGGAGCTGATGCCGCGAATCACAAAGCCGTTCAGGGCTTCGCGCATTTTGGCGATGGCGTCATTGCGGTCTTTGCCGTGCACGATGAGCTTGGCGATCATCGAGTCGTAGAACATTGGAATCTCGCCACCGTCTTGCACACCGGTGTCCACGCGCACGCCAAGCAAGTCAGCGGTGTTGCCTTGGAACATGGTTTGTTTAGGCGTTTGGAAACGCACCAAACGGCCTGTGGAAGGCAAGAAATTTCGGAACGGGTCTTCGGCGTTGATGCGGCACTCGATGGCCCAGCCATTGCGCTTGACATCGGCTTGTGTGAGTGTGAGTTTTTCACCCGCGGCGACGCGGATCATTTGCTCCACCAAGTCGAGGCCGGTGATGGCTTCGGTCACGGGATGCTCCACCTGCAAGCGGGTGTTCATCTCAAGAAAGTAAAAGCTTTGGTCTTTGCCGACCACAAACTCCACCGTACCGGCTGATTGATATTTCACCGCCTTGGCCAATTGCACGGCTTGCTCGCCCATCGCTTTGCGTGTGGCTTCGCTGATGAAAGGTGACGGTGCTTCTTCAATCACTTTTTGGTGACGGCGCTGAATCGAACACTCGCGCTCGTTCAAGAACACCACATTGCCGTGGCTGTCGCCCAGCACTTGGATTTCGATGTGGCGAGGCTCTTCCACAAACTTCTCGATGAACACGCGGTCATCGCCAAAGCTGTTGCGCGCTTCGTTGCGGCAGGAGGTGAAACCTTCAAAGGCTTCTTTGTCGTTGAATGCGACGCGCAAACCTTTGCCACCACCGCCGGCCGAAGCCTTGATCATCACGGGGTAACCAATGCCCTTGGCAATTTCAACCGCTTGTTCAGCCGTATCGATAGCTTCGTTGTAGCCAGGAATACAGTTCACGCCCGCAGCGCCAGCCAACTTCTTGGATTCGATCTTGTCACCCATGGCGGAGATCGAGAAGTGGCGTGGGCCGATGAAGGCAATGCCCTCGTCTTCGCAACGCTTGGAGAACTCGGCGTTCTCACTCAAAAAGCCGTAGCCAGGGTGAATGGCTTGTGCGCCCGTGGCCTTGGCAGCTGCGATGATTTTGTCAGCCACGAGGTAAGACTCGCGCGAGGCCGCTGGGCCAATCAACACAGCTTCGTCGGCCAGTTGCACATGACGCGCTTCTTTGTCGGCTTCAGAGTAAACGGCCACGGTTTTGATGCCCATCTTGTGAGCGGTGGCAATGACGCGGCAAGCAATTTCGCCACGGTTGGCAATCAGTATCTTTTTAAACATGGACTATCTCCATCAAACAATTCTGTGCGGGAAACACCGTGGCGCAAGCTTTGCTAAGCCACTGGTGTTGCCCCCTTGAGGGGGAAGCGCCAAAGGCGCTTCGGGGGTGGGTCATAAAGGAATGTTGCCGTGCTTGCGCCATGGGTTTTCGATCTTCTTGTCTTTCAACATCACCAGCGAGCGGCAGATGCGCTTGCGTGTTTCGTGCGGTTGAATGACGTCGTCGATGAAGCCGCGTGCGCCAGCCACAAAGGGGTTGGCAAAGCGGGCTTTGTATTCGGCTTCGCGAGCAGCCAGTTTTTCTGGATCGTTTTTGTCTTCGCGGAAGATGATTTCCACCGCGCCCTTGGCACCCATCACCGCGATTTCGGCGTTGGGCCAAGCAAAGTTCACGTCGCCGCGCAAGTGCTTGGAAGCCATCACGTCGTACGCGCCGCCATAGGCCTTGCGGGTGATCACGGTGATTTTGGGCACAGTGCATTCGGCGTAGGCGTACAGCAACTTGGCGCCGTGCTTGATGATGCCGCCGTACTCTTGCGAGGTACCAGGCATGAAACCGGGCACGTCCACAAAGGTGATCACTGGAATGTTGAAGGCATCGCAAAAACGCACAAAGCGCGCTGCTTTGATCGAGCTCTTGATATCCAGGCAACCGGCCAAAACGAGGGGCTGGTTGGCCACGATGCCGACGGTCTGGCCGTCCATGCGGGCAAAGCCGATCAGGATGTTTTTGGCGTACTCGGGCTGGATCTCGAAGAAGTCGCCGTCATCCACCGTCTTGACGATCAGTTCCTTCATGTCGTAGGCCTTGTTGGCGTTGTCGGGCACCAGCGTGTCCAGGCTCTTGTCCAGGCGGTCGGCCGGGTCGCCGCTCTTGCGCACCGGGGCTTTTTCGCGGTTGCTCAAAGGAAGGTAGTTGTACAGGCGGCGCAGCATCAAAAGCGCCTCGACGTCGTTGTCAAAGGCCAGGTCGGCCACTCCGCTCTTGGTGGTGTGGGTGATGGCGCCGCCGAGTTCTTCGGCGGTTACTTCTTCGTGCGTCACGGTTTTGACCACTTCGGGGCCGGTCACGAACATATAGCTCGAATCCTTCACCATGAAGATGAAGTCGGTCATGGCCGGGCTGTACACCGCGCCGCCAGCCGACGGGCCCATGATCATGCTGATTTGCGGAATCACGCCGCTGGCCATGGCGTTGCGCTGGAACACCTCGGCGTAGCCGCCCAAGGACGCCACGCCCTCCTGGATGCGCGCGCCGCCCGAGTCGTTCAGGCCAATCACCGGTGCGCCGACCTTCATGGCCTGGTCCATCACCTTGCAGATTTTCTCGGCGTGCGATTCGCTCAACGCGCCGCCAAACACGGTGAAGTCCTGGCTGTACACAAACACCAGGCGCCCGTTGATCATGCCGTAGCCAGTCACCACGCCGTCGCCCGGAATCTTTTGGTCGGCCATGCCGAAGTCCACGCAGCGGTGTTCGACAAACATGTCCCACTCTTCAAAGGTGCCTTCGTCGAGCAAGATCTCCAAGCGCTCGCGGGCGGTGAGTTTGCCTTTGCTGTGCTGGGCGGCAATGCGCTTGGCGCCGCCGCCCTGGCGCGCGAGTTCGCGCTTGGCTTCTAGTTGTTCAAGGATGTCGTGCATGGTGGGTCCTTCTGGGTGGTCGCTTGTCTTTGTTGCGGGTTAATCGGTCCTGCCGGGCGCTGCAATATCGAGCGCGGCGAGCAAGGTGCGGGCAGCGGTGCTTGCGGCCAAATGGCCGGACTGCACTGCCGCGCTGAGTTGTGGCAGCTGCGCGCGCACTGCCGGGTTGTTTTTGAACGATTGCTTCAGACCGGCATCAATGCGTTCCCACATCCAGGCTAACGCCTGGCCTTGGCGGCGCTCGGCCATCTGGCCGTTGGCGGTTTGCAGACGCTTGAACTGGGTCACGGCATCCCAAAACGCATCCAGCCCCTGCCCCTGCAGGGCACTCAGGCGCATCACTTGCGGGTGCCAGTGCAAGTCGCTGTGCGGGTCATGCGGATTGCCGCTGATGCCCAGCAGGCGCAGGCTCGACGTGATTTGCGCCTGCGCGCGCATGGCGGCGTCGGCGTCAATGTCGGCCTTGTTGATGACCACCAAGTCGGCCAGCTCCATCACGCCCTTCTTGATCGCCTGCAAATCGTCACCCGCGTTGGGCAGCTGCATCAGCACAAACATGTCGGTCATGTGGGAGACGGCAATTTCGCTCTGGCCCACGCCCACGGTTTCTACGATCACGATGTCATAACCGGCTGCCTCGCAGACCAGCATGGCCTCGCGCGTCTTCTCGGCCACACCGCCCAGGTTACCGCTGCTGGGGCTGGGACGGATGTAGGCGCGTTCGTCCATGGACAGCTTTTCCATGCGCGTTTTGTCGCCCAAGATCGACCCGCCGGAGACGGTGCTGCTCGGGTCCACCGCCAAAACCGCAACCCGGTGGCCGCGCGCAATCAGGTACAGGCCCAGCGCTTCAATAAAAGTGCTTTTGCCCACACCCGGCACGCCGCTGATGCCTAGGCGCAAAGACTTGCCGGTGTGCGGCAACAAGGCGGTGAGCAGCGCGTCGGCCTGGGCGCGGTGGTCGGCGCGGGTGGATTCGAGCAGGGTGATGGCTTTGGCGATGGCGCGGCGCTGCTGCAAACCGGCACTTCCCCGAATGGCGGGCAGCCAGTTCGGCGCCGCCGCATCCCCTTGAGCCGTATGTGCCTGTGCCACCATGCTTCGCTTCGTTAACGCGGGCGCTGTCGCCAATTACTTGAGGGCTTTGGTGATCTGCGCCAGCACATCTTTGGCGCTGACCGGAATCGGCGTGCCCGGGCCGTAAATGCCCTTGACGCCTGCGGCATACAAAAAGTCGTAGTCCTGGCGCGGAATGACGCCGCCCACGAAGACGATGATGTCGTCAGCGCCCTGCTTTTTGAGTTCGGCAATGATGGCGGGCACCAGGGTTTTGTGGCCGGCGGCCAGTGTGGACACGCCCACAGCGTGCACGTCGTTCTCGATGGCCTGGCGGGCGCATTCTTCGGGCGTCTGGAACAGCGGGCCCATGTCCACGTCAAAACCCAGGTCGGCAAAAGCGGTGGCCACCACTTTGGCGCCCCGGTCGTGGCCGTCCTGGCCGAGTTTGGAAACCATCACGCGGGGGCGGCGGCCCTGGGCTTCGGCAAAGGCGGCAATGTCGGCTTTGAGCGCGTTCCAGTATTCCATGGTGTCCCCATTGGTGGTCTCGGTGTCAAAGGCGGCGGCATAGACGCCCGACACCTTGTGCGTGTCAGCGCGGTGGCGGTCAAACGCCACTTCCAGCGCGTCGCTCACCTCGCCCACCGTGGCGCGCAAGCGCATGGCTTTGATGGACAAGTCCAGCAAATTACCTTCGTTGTGGCCCGCAGCGTAGGTCAGCGCGTCCAGCGCGGCTTTGACGGCGGCGCTGTCGCGGCTGGCGCGGATGCTTTGCAAGCGGGCAATCTGGCCTTCGCGCACCGCCACGTTGTCAATGTCGCGCGCCTCAATCGCGTCCTCGGTCTTGAGCTTGTATTTGTTGACACCCACGATCACGTCTTTGCCGCTGTCAATGCGGGCCTGTTTTTCAGCGGCTGCCGCTTCGATTTTGAGCTTGGCCCAGCCGCTGTCCACGGCCTTGACCATGCCGCCCATGGCTTCGACTTCTTCAATGATCTTCCAGGCAGCGTCGGCCATGTCTTGCGTGAGCTTTTCCATCATGTAGCTGCCAGCCCAGGGGTCGATCACGTTGGTGATGTGGGTTTCTTCCTGGATGATGAGCTGGGTGTTGCGTGCAATGCGCGAGCTGAACTCGGTGGGCAGCGCAATGGCTTCGTCAAAGCTGTTGGTGTGCAGGCTTTGCGTGCCGCCAAAGACGGCGGCCATGGCCTCGATGGTGGTGCGCACTACGTTGTTGTAGGGGTCTTGCTCGGTCAGGCTCCAGCCGCTGGTCTGGCAGTGGGTGCGCAGCATCAGCGACTTGGGTGACTTGGCGTCAAAGCCCTTCATGATGCGGCACCACAAGAGGCGCGCCGCGCGCATCTTGGCCACTTCCAGGTAGAAGTTCATGCCAATCGCCCAGAAGAAGCTCAGGCGTCCGGCAAACTCGTCCACGTCCAGGCCGGTGGCAATGGCGGTTTTGACGTATTCCTTGCCGTCGGCCAGCGTGAACGCGAGTTCGAGCGCCTGGTTGGCCCCGGCTTCTTGCATGTGGTAACCCGAAATCGAGATCGAGTTGAACTTGGGCATGTTCTTGGCCGTGTAGCCAATGATGTCGCCGATGATGCGCATGCTGGGTGCGGGCGGGTAGATGTAGGTGTTGCGCACCATGAACTCTTTCAGAATGTCGTTCTGAATCGTTCCCGATAGTTGGTCTTGGGCCACGCCCTGCTCTTCGGCGGCCACCACGTAACCGGCCAGCACCGGCAGCACCGCGCCGTTCATGGTCATGGACACGCTGACCTTGTCCAGCGGAATCTCGTTGAACAGGATCTTCATGTCCTCGACCGAGTCAATCGCCACACCGGCCTTGCCCACGTCGCCGGTCACGCGCGGGTGGTCGGAGTCGTAGCCTCGGTGCGTGGCCAGGTCAAAAGCGACCGACACGCCCTGCCCGCCGGCGGCCAGCGCCTTGCGGTAGAAAGCGTTGGACTCTTCGGCGGTGGAGAAACCCGCGTACTGGCGAATCGTCCACGGGCGCACTGCGTACATGGTGGCCTGCGGGCCGCGCAAATAGGGCTCAAAGCCGGGCAAAGTGTCGGCGTAGGGCAGGTTTGCGGTGTCTGCCGCCGTGTAGAGAGGCTTGACCGCGATGCCGTCAGGCGTGATCCAGTTCAGCGCGTCCACATTACCGCCGGGGGCTGATTTGGCGGCGGCTTTGTGCCAGGCGTCCAGGGTGGCGGATTTGAATTCTGGGTTCTTGTCGGTCATGGCAGGGTCTCTGAATACGCGGGATAGGGGTTTGCCCGCATCATATCATTCATAATTATTAATTCAAAACCTTCAAAAGGCTTACAATTTCAGCCATGTCCGCCCTCACCCTGACCCCGCGCGCGCTCTACGAAGAAGTGGCTGAGCTGCTGCGCGAGCGTATTTTTTCCAACCAGTTGGCCCCGGGAAGCTGGATTGATGAGCTCAAGCTGGCCGAGGAATACGGCATCAGCCGCACGCCGCTGCGCGAAGCGCTCAAGGTGCTGGCCACCGAGGGCCTGGTCACCATGAAGGTGCGCCGGGGCGCTTATGTGACCGAAATCAACGCCAAAGACCAGCGCGATGTCTACCACCTGCTGTCTTTGTTGGAGTCCGATGCCGCCGGGGTGGTAGCGGGGAGCGCCAGCGAGGCGCAATTACAGGATCTGCAAGACCTGCACCAGGCGCTCAAGGCGGCGATGGATGACACCGATACGTTTTTTGCAATCAACGAGCGCTTTCACATGCGCCTTCTGGAGATTGCCGACAACCGCTGGCGCGACCAACTCGTGGCCGACCTGCGCAAGGTGATGAAGCTCAACCGCCACCATTCCCTGCTCAAAAGCGGGCGGGTGGCCGAGTCGCTGCGTGAACACCAGGCGCTGATGGACGCGCTGCTGGCGCACGACGTGGGCTTGAGCGTGCAGCGCATGCGCGAGCACTTTGCCAATGGGCTAGAAGCGGCGCGCTAGGCGCCTGCGTTTGGGGCGCAGCGGCGCTGCTGCTGCTCAATCCCCACCGATAAGGGCTGCCTTTTTACCCGCCATCACCAGCGCCACCCCCGCCAAAATCAGCGCTCCGCCCACCAAATGGTGCAGGCCCAGCGCCTCATCGAGCAGCAACCAGGCCACCACGGCGGCGTACAGCGGCCCCAGGTACATGGTCATCGCCACGGGCCCGGCGCCCAGCACTTTTTGCGTCCAGCCATAAATCCAATAGGAACCGATGCCCGGAATGAGCGCGGCCACCACCACCAGCCACAGCGCCTGCGCGCCCAGCACGGGTTCACCGTGCGTCAGTTCCCAGGCCGCAAAGGGCAACAACACCACCACGCCACCGGCGCAAATGGCGGCCAATTGCGCGGTCGATCCCAGGGCGCTGGGCCAGCGCTTTTGCAGCAGCGAATACGCAGCCCAGGCGGCAGCGGCCGCCACCACCCATAGGTCACCGGCCACGAACTCCAGGGCGGACAAGCGCAACCACTCCCCCTGCACCACCACGTGCACCACCCCGGCCAGCGCCATCACCACACCCAGCGCCTGGCGCGCAGAAAAGCGCTCGCCCAGCCACAGCACCGAGCCTATCGTAATCATCACCGGGGACGCAGCGTAGATCAACGAGATGTTCATCATGCTGGTGCTTTGGCCGGCAAAGTACACCGCCGCGCCGCAAATCCACATGCCGCAGGCGCCCAGCGCCAGGTAGCGCCCAGCGTGCCGGCGCAGTTCATGGCGTTGCTGCCACAGCTCGCGCCGCGCCATCCAGCCCAGCAGCACACCCGCCAGCGTCCAGCGCCCGAAGGCAAGCACATGCGGAGTAATCACCCCCGGTGCGCGCCGGGCAATCACCGAGTTGACGATCCACAAGAGCGGAATCACCCAAAACAGGACTTTGGCAATGCGCACTTGTGCACGCAGCGGTGCCTCTTGCATCAGGCGCCTTCAGACGCGCTGAGGGCGCGGGTGTCGGCGGGCACCAGGGCGCCACGCTCCAGCGCCTCGCGTGCCTGGCGCCACACCTCCCGGGGGGCCAGGGGCTTGAGCCGGTGGTCGCTCCAGACCTGACGCCACAGGCGCGATCCGCGCTCGCCGTGGTACAGGCCCAGCATCTGGCGCGCAATCGCGTACCAGGGGCAGCCGTCCTCGGCAAAGGCGCGCTCCATATAGTCCACCATGGCCTCTTCCACCGCCTCGCGGGTGGGCAGCAGGTGCGCGTCGTTGAAAAAGGTGGCGTCCCATGTGCTCAACAACCAGGGGTTGTAATAGGCTTCGCGTCCGAGCATGGCGCCGTCAGCGTGCTGCAGGTGTTCCGCAATCTGGGCGTTGGTCTTGATGCCGCCGTTAACAGCAATGGTGAGGGCCGGAAAGTCTTGCTTGAGCTGGTAGGCCAAGTCGTAGCGCAGCGGCGGAATCTCGCGGTTTTCTTTGGGGCTCAGGCCCTGCAACCAGGCGTTGCGGGCGTGGACGATGAACACCTCGCACCCCGCCTCACTCACCGTACCCACAAAGTCCCGCACAAAGCCGTAGCTCTCTTCTTTGTCAATGCCGGTGCGGTGCTTTACCGTCACCGGCACATCCACCGCGTCACGCATGGCTTTGACGCCATCGGCCACCAGCGCGGGTTCGTTCATCAGGCAGGCGCCAAAAGCGCCGCGCTGCACCCGGTCGCTCGGGCAGCCGCAATTGAGATTGATCTCGTCATAGCCCCACTGCACGCCCAGACGGGCAGCAGCAGCCAGATCGACGGGCTCGCTGCCGCCGAGCTGCAGCGCGACGGGGTGTTCTTCGGCGTTAAAGCGCAGGTGGCGCTGCACGTCGCCATGCACCAAGGCGCCGGTCGTGACCATTTCGGTGTAAAGCCGTGTGTGGCGGCTCAGCAGGCGGTGGAAAAAGCGGCAATGGCGGTCCGTCCAGTCCATCATGGGCGCAACCGACAGGCGCCAGGGCGAAGCCAAGGGGGATATCGTCATTGGTCCATTATCCCCGGGGCGCACACCTCGGACGGGCTTGAGGTGATCCAAATAGCCAAGATATCGGTTAACAGTTCACATGAGCTACCAAATTAGAATGCATTTATTAACATAAAAATAATTTATTTGATACTATTTACCAATGAATGCCTCCTGCTTGCGCTAGGGCGTTCATGGGGTACGCCATGCAAATCGCCACACCATTGCAATACAAAACACCATAAACCATGCCCAAAACCAGTGCCACACCGCCTTTTCCGCGCTGTATTCCATCCGAACTGTTTGGCGCCATCGGCTTGACCGCCAAAGAACTCGAACGGGTGCAAAAGCTGATATTTGTGCCGCGGTCGGTAAAAAAGGGAGAGCGCCTGTTCCGCCACGGCCAGCCGTTCCAGGATATTTATGCGGTGCGGTCAGGCGGCTTCAAGTCCTGCATAAGGTCCAGCCAAGGCAGGGAGCAGGTCATTGGCTTTCACCTGCCGGGTGATCTCTTGGGCCTGCAGGGAATAGCCAGCGAGCGCCACACCTGCGAAGTGAGCGCCATTGAGGACGCAGAGGTCTGCACCATGCCGTTTGAGCACGTCGAGTCACTGGCGCGCGAATTGCCCTCGGTGCAACACCTGTTTTACCAATGGATGAGCAACGAGATATTGCGCGAAAGCCAAGCCATCATCATGCTGGGCAGCTTGCGCGCCGAAGGACGGGTCGCGGCTTTTCTACTCAATCTGTTGGAACGACTCAAGGCGCTTGGATATTCGGGCTCTGAACTGGTGTTGGGCATGACGCGGGCGGACATTGGCAGCTATTTGGGCCTGAAGCTAGAAACCGTGAGCCGTGTGTTCTCGAAGCTGTCCACAAGCCAGTTGATCAGCGTGGACAATCGCAACGTGCGCGTCTTGCGCCACGAAGCACTGGTTGAGCTGGCGACACCGCAACCGCTTTAGCCGTCAATCCATGGCCGGTTGCGGACGCGTCGGCCATCCCTCGGCCAGCGCAAACTAGCCCACGCACCAAGGTGCGGCATTGCGGGCAAAAGCCATCCAAAGCGCCCAGGCCGCGCTCAGCGCAAGCGCCGCGCCCGCCAAACGTACGCCCAAACTACTGTGGCCGCCAAAAGCGGCGTCGCCACGCAGCCGCAGCCACAGCCAGGGCCCCGCCACCATGGACACACTGGTGCCCAGGGCAAACAGCGCCATCACCATGGCCCCAGCAGCCACCGAACCGGCCAAAGCCGCCACCAACAATGCCGAATACAAGAGCCCGCAGGGCAACAAGGCCCACAACATGCCCAAGAGCAGCGGCGCACTGCCGCTGCGCTGGCCAAACGCGCGCGCACGCTGCCAAACGCCACGCCCCACGCGCTCCAGCCAGCGCGGTTGCTCGGCTTTGAACAGCAGCAGCAAACCCAGCACCAGGGCCGCCACGTGCAGCAAGCTCCACACCGGGCGCAGCGCAGCGGATTGCACCGTAAGCCAGCCCAGGCCCTGCATGGACGCCGCCGCCAGCGCACCCAAGGCCGAATAGCCCAGCACGCGCCCGGCCTGAAAAGTAAAGATTGCCTGGTTTTTGCGCGGCCCCGCCGCCTGGCCCAGGCCGGCGCAGGCAGCGCCGCACATGGCCACGCAATGCGGGCCGCCCACCAGCCCCATCAACAGGGCGGTGCTTGCGAGGGAGATCAGGGGGTTGTTCACCCGGTGATGGTAGCCGCGCCTACAAGATTTTGGAGAATCGGTTCAGGTGCAGGTTGGCCTGCAAATGGCGGTCAAACACCATGGCTACGGCGCGCACAAAGAACCAACCGGTGTCGGTGACTTCAATGCTGTCGGCGTCCACCTTGACCATACCCTGCTCGGCCAGCGGTTTGAGCGCCTCCAGCTCGGTGGCAAAGTAACGCTGAAAATCCACCAGATAGGCCAGCGCAATCGACTCAAAGTGCAACGCACCCTGGCACATGATGGCCATGATGACGGCGCGGCGCAGCAAATCGTCACGCGTGAGTGCGAGTCCGCGCACCACCGGAAAGCGGCCGTGATTGAGCAGGTCGTAGTACTCGTCCAGGGTTTTGGCGTTTTGGCTGTAGGTGGCGCCCACGCGCCCGATGGACGACACGCCCAAAGCGATCAGGTCGCAGTCGGGCTGGGTGCTGTAGCCCTGAAAATTGCGGTGCAAGCGGCCCTGGCGTTTGGCCACTGCCAGCGGATCGTTAGGCAGGGCAAAGTGGTCCATGCCCACGTAGACATAGCCCACCGCCAGCAAGGCTTCGAGCGACCGCGCCAGCATCGCCACTTTGGCGCTGGCTGTGGGCAGTTCGGCGTCGTTGATGCGGCGCTGGGGCTTAAAGCGCAAGGGAAGGTGCGCATAGCCGTACAAGGCAATACGGTCCGGGCGCAGCTCGGTAATTTGGGCCAAGGTGCGGTCAAACGACGCCGGGCTTTGCAGGGGCAGGCCGTAAATCAGGTCCACGTTGATCGAGTCAAAGCCGCGTTCGCGGGCGGCGTGGACCAGTGAGAACACCTGCTCGGCCGGTTGCACGCGGTGCACGGCTTTTTGCACGGCCGGGTCAAAGTCCTGCACGCCAAAGCTCAGGCGGTTAAAGCCCATAGTCGCCAGCGCATCAATACGTGCCACATCCACCGTGCGCGGATCAACCTCAATGGACAGCTCGGCGCCCGGCGCCAACTGGAAATGCTGCTGCAGCAAGGCCATCAACTCGCGCAGTTCGTCATCGCTCATGAAAGTGGGGCTGCCGCCACCCAAGTGCAACTGGCTCACCGTGCGGCCTTTGCCAATCAAATCGGTGTGCAACGCCAGCTCCAGCGCCAGGTAGCGCAGGTATTCGGCCGAGCGGCTGTGGTGCTTGGTAATGACCTTGTTGCAAGCGCAGTAGTAGCACAGCGAAGCGCAAAACGGGATGTGCACATACAAAGACAGTGGCTGGGGCCGTGCGCCCTCTTCGTTAAAGCGCTGCGCCAGCGTGCGTTTGTATTCCTCGTCGCCAAACGCCTCCACAAAGCGGTCGGCTGTGGGGTAGGACGTGTAGCGGGGACCCGCCACGTCAAATTTTTGGAGCAGACCAAGTGACACCGGAATTGGCATGGGGTTCATTCAAGGTAATATATTGACAAGCCTCATAATGTGAACCAGCCAACGGTTTGTGTATTTGACATGTGTCAACATCCACGGAGAGACCCGAAAATCGGTTCACCAGGAGTAGTCAGCCATGTTTGATCCCGCACCCAAGACCCTTGCAAGCCCTCCCGCCGCCGCCATGCCCCCGGCGCGCAGCGCCACGGTAGTGCCTATCAACAGCCACAACATCAAAGTGGCGTGCTCCAACTGCAATTTGCGCGAACTGTGCATGCCCTTGGGCCTGAACCGAGACGAACTCGACCAGATTGACTCGGTGGTCAACCTGCGGCGCAAGGTCAAAAAAGGCAGTTTGCTGTTTCACAACGGCGAAAAATTCACCAGCCTGTTTGCCATCCGCACCGGATTTTTCAAGTCGTATGTGGCGTCAGAAGACGGGCACGAGCAGGTCACTGGCTTCCAAATGGCTGGTGAAGTGCTGGGGCTGGACGGCATTGCCAGCGACCACCACACCTGCAACGCCATTGCGCTCGAAGACGCCGAGGTGTGCCTCATGCCCTTTGACCGCATTGAGGAGCTCTCGCGCGACATTCCGTCCATGCAGCGCCATGTGCACAAGATCATGAGCCGCGAAATCGTCCGGGAGAACGGCATCATGCTGCTCTTGGGCAGCATGCGCGCCGAGGAGCGTCTCGCGGCGTTCCTGCTCAACCTGGTGGACCGCCTGCACGCGCGGGGCTTTTCGCAGTCAGAACTGGTGCTGCGCATGACGCGCGAAGAAATCGGCAGCTACCTGGGCCTCAAACTAGAGACGGTGAGCCGCGCTTTTTCCAAATTTGCCGAAGACGGCCTGGTGGAAGTGGACAAGCGCAATATCCGCATTCTGCGCAGCGACCTGCTGCGCGACATTCTGGGCCGCCCAGACTGCGCCTGACGCGCTCGCTCGCGTCCTTGGTGGAGCGCGTTTGGGCACAACAACTACTGCTTGGGCTTGACCACCACACCGGTGGCGGCGTGGTTGCGGGCCTGCAATGCGGGGGCTAGATTTGTGGCAACGGCGCCCTGGGTCTGGTTGAGTTCGATGCCCTTGCGGTAATAGTCCTCATCCACCAGCGAATCCATTCCGATATAGGCCAGATAAAAGGTGAAAAAGCTGGCGACCACCACCACGGCGGGGCCCGAGAGCACCATCCAGACGTGGCCGTATTTCCACCAGGGTGCAGAAGAGGTAGCGGGCATGTTTTGCATAAGAATCCTTAGCGCGGAACAATAAATACGGATTTTTCGATGACCACAGCCTGGCTGTCCTGGCCGTCGATTTCAAAATGAATGGGGTGCGAACCGGGGGTGACGGTTTCGACCGGCACCTGCAGGCGCACGACCACCCAGCGCGATTGGGCGGCATCGATCACCAGATCCGGGTCGGTAACCACGGTCAAACCGGTCAAACCATCGGCCTGGATGTGCACACGCTGCGGCGCCTCGGAAGCGTTCATGATCTGCAGGCGAAAAACGTTCTCAATCAGGCCGCCGTCCACTTCGCGCGCCAGCGAGGTGCGGTCACGCTCCACGTCTACCTTGAAAGGCGGACGCCGCGCCAAGCTAAACAACATCAGCCCAATGATGGTCCACAAAATCAAGGTGTAGACCAGCACACGGGGACGGAACACGTGGCGCAGGGTTTGGCTCTGCGTCCAATGTTCGTTGACGGCGTTTTCGGTGGAATACTTCACCAAACCGCGCGGGTAGTTCATTTTGTCCATCACCTCGTCGCACACATCGGCGCAGGCACCGCAGCCAATGCACTCGTATTGCAGGCCCTTGCGGATGTCAATGCCGGTGGGACACACCTGCACGCACAGGCTGCAGTCCACGCAGGCGCCCAGGCTGGACTGCGACAAATCGAGTTTTTTGGAGCGAGCGCCCCGGGGCTCGCCGCGCTCTGCGTCATAGGTGACGATCAGCGTGTCTTTGTCAAACATGGCGCTTTGAAAGCGGGCATATGGGCACATGTGTTTGCACACCTGCTCGCGCATGAAGCCAGCGTTACCGTAGGTGGCAAAGCCATAAAAGAACACCCAAAACGCCTCCCAGGAGCCGACGTTCAAGGTAAAGAATTCGCGCGCAAGCTCGGTAATGGGCGTGAAATAGCCCACAAAGGTAAAGCCGGTCCACACGCCCACCGCCAGCCAGATGGCGTGCTTGGCGGTTTTGCGCCCCAGTTTTTCTAAGGAAAAACCTGCCGCGTCGCGGCGCATGCGCGCGGAGCGGTCACCTTCGGTGTGCTTTTCTATCCACAAGAAAATTTCGGTGTACACCGTTTGCGGACAGGCATAACCGCACCACAGGCGCCCGGCCACGGCGGTAAACAAAAACAGCGATAACGCCGAAATCACCAGCAAGCCCGTGAGGTAAATGAAGTCCTGGGGGTACAGCACCAGGTTGAAGATATAAAAACGCCGCGTGCCCAGGTCAAACAACACCGCCTGGCGCTGGCCCCAGTCCAACCAGGGCAGACCGTAAAACACCAGTTGCGTCAGAAACACGGTGGCCCAACGCATGCGCGAGAAAAAACCCGAGACGCTGCGCGGGTAAATCTTTTGGTGGGATTCGTAGAGCGAGATCAGCTCTGGGCTGGCGCCCTCGGGTGGCGTGATCGGACTGGTGTCCGACGACACCGCAATCGGGATGGTCTTGCGGCCAGGCGTTGAATCAGAGGTCAAGGGCGAAGCACTTTAAAAAAGGGGGCGGCTGAGCCAATCAGCCGAAGCAGCCGCTGCCGGCTGCGCACAGGCAGGCGCCGACCCACAGGGCCGACGCCACGCTGTATCAGGGATTCGACAGGCTCCAGACATAGCTTGCCAGTACATGGATCTGCGCTGGGGTCAGCTTTTCGCCCTGCGCAGGCATTTGGTTGACCTTGCCGTTGTTGACCATGGCGATGATGGCGTTCTCGCCGTAGCCATGCAGCCAGATCTTGTCGGTCAGGTTGGGCGAGCCCAGGGCCTGGTTGCCCTTGCCGTCGGCACCGTGGCAGGCTGCGCATACCGCAAACTTTGACTTGCCCAAGGCGGCGCGTACCGAGTCGTGCGGGCTGCCGGACAGGCTCAGCACGTAGTTGGCGACGTTCTTCACGTCGTCAGGCGTGCCCACGGCGGCCGCCATGGGAGGCATTTGGCCAATACGGCCCAGGGTCAGCGTTTCCTTGATCTTGTCCGGGGTTCCGCCGTGCAGCCAGTCGCCGTCGGTCAAATTAGGAAAGCCCTTGGAGCCGCGTGCGTCTGAGCCGTGGCACTGCGAGCAGTTGTTCATGAACAGGCGCTCGCCAATGGCGTGGGCTTGCGGGTCTTTGGCGACTACCTCTGGCGCCATGGCGGTGAACTTGGCGTACAGCGGCGCTTCAGCCAGATTGGCTTTTTTCACCTCGGCTTCGTATTGGCCGATGGCAGTCCAGCCCAGTTGGCCGGTCGATTTGCCTAAGCCGGGGTACAGGGCTAAGTACACAAAGCCAAACACCACGGTGATGACAAACAGCCATACCCACCAGCGTGGCAGGGGGTTGTTCATCTCGCGCAGGTCGCCGTCCCAGACGTGGCCGGTGCTGTTGTCGTTGGCCGTCATGGCGCGCGCCTTGCCGCTAAACCACAACAGCAGCAAGCAAGCCAGCATGCTGATGACGGTGATGGCGGCCACATAGATGGCCCAAAAATTACTGGTGAAATCACTCATATTGCTTCCTTGTGCATGCGTTTGCCATCAATCCTGCTCGAAAGGCAGGTTGGCCGCTTCGGTGAAATCAGCTTCGCGCCGGCGGGACCACGCCCAGCCCATGATGGCGATAAAGATCGCAAAACTCACCACGGTGACCAGTGCGCGCAGGGTGTTGACGTCCATAGGGGTCTCCAGTGCTTATTTCAGCGCCAAGCCCAGCACCTGCAAATAGGCGATGGTGGCGTCAAGTTCGGTCTTGCCTTTGACATCTTCGGCAGCGCTGGCAATTTCAGCGTCGGTATAGGGCACGCCCACGCGGCGCAGCGCCGTCATGTGGGCGGGCATCACTGCGGCGTCCACGGGGGTTGCTGCCAACCAGGGGTAGGCGGGCATATTGGACTCAGGCACCAGATCACGCGGGTTGGTCAGGTGGATGCGGTGCCATTCGTCGCTGTACTTCGCGCCCACGCGGGCCAGGTCAGGCCCGGTGCGCTTGCTGCCCCACTGGAAGGGGTGGTCATACACCGACTCGCCCGCCACTGAATAGTGACCGTAGCGCAAGGTCTCGGCCCTAAAGGGGCGAATCATCTGCGAATGGCAGTTGTAGCAGCCCTCGCGGGTGTAAATGTCGCGCCCAGCGAGTTGCAGCGCGGTGTAAGGCGCCACACCCTTGAGCGGTTCGGTCGTCGATTTCTGGAAAAACAGGGGAACGATCTCGACCATACCGCCAGCCAGCAGCACCAGCAGGATCAGCACAATCATCAGAAAGTTGCTGGTTTCGATTTTTTCGTGCGACAGGCTCGAAGTGGAAGTGTCTTTTGCCATGGTTCGGTCCTTCGGGTTTAAGCGTGGGCCGCGACAGCGGGAATCATCACCGTCTCAGCGCGCCCATTGGTGGCGGTTTTCAGGGTGTTCCACAGCATGATCAGCATGCCACTGAGGTACAGCAAGCCGCCCAGCAGACGCAACACGTAGAAGGGATAAGTAGCCTTGACCGATTCCACAAAGGTGTAGGTCAGGGTGCCGTCGGCATTGATGGCGCGCCACATCAGGCCCTGCATCACGCCGGCAATCCACATGGCGGCGATGTAAATCACGATGCCCACGGTAGCCGTCCAGAAATGGACCTCAATGGCTTTGACGCTGTACATCTGCTTTTGGCCAAAGAGGCGGGGAATCAGGTAGTACATGGAGCCCATGGTCACCAGACCCACCCAGCCCAAGGCGCCGGAGTGCACGTGGCCCACGGTCCAGTCGGTGTAATGGCTCAGAGCATTGACCGTCTTGATGGACATCATCGGGCCTTCAAAGGTGCTCATACCGTAGAAGGACAGAGATACGATCAGGAAGCGCAGGATCGGGTCGTCACGCAGTTTGTGCCAGGCGCCCGACAGGGTCATGATGCCGTTGATCATGCCGCCCCAGCTCGGAGCCAGAAGAATCAGCGAAAACACCATGCCCACCGACTGGGTCCAGTCAGGCAAGGCGGTGTAATGCAGATGGTGCGGGCCCGCCCACATGTAGGTAAAGATCAGCGCCCAGAAGTGGACGATGGACAAGCGGTAGCTGTAAACGGGGCGACCGGCTTGCTTGGGGATGAAGTAATACATCATGCCCAAAAAGCCTGCGGTCAGGAAAAAGCCCACCGCATTGTGGCCGTACCACCACTGCACCATGGCGTCTTGCACGCCGGCATAGGCCGAGTACGACTTCATCCAACCGGCGGGAATGGCTGCGCTGTTGACCAGATGCAGCAAGGCTACCGCCAGAATAAAGGCACCAAAAAACCAGTTGGCCACATAAATGTGCTTGACCTTGCGCGTACCCAAGGTGCCGAAAAACACAATGGCAAACGACACCCAGACCAGGGTGATCAAGATATCAATCGGCCACTCCAGCTCGGCGTATTCCTTGCCCTGGGTGTAACCCAGGGGCAGCGAAATGGCGGCCGCCAGAATCACCAGTTGCCAGCCCCAGAAGGTAAAGCTGGCCAAACTGCCGCCAAACAGGCGCACTTGCGAAGTGCGCTGCACCACGTAGTAGGCTGACGCAAACAGGCCGCAACCGCCAAACGCAAAAATCACCGCGTTGGTGTGCAGGGGCCGCAAGCGACCATAACTGAGCCATGGAATACCCAAATTGAGCTCGGGCCAAGCCAGTTGGGCAGCAATGATTACGCCCACCAACATACCGACCACACCCCAGACCACCGTCATGATGGCAAATTGCCGAACGACTGTGTCGTTGTAGCTCGCTGCCCGCTGATTCGCAATTGCCATACCTACATCCTTTGAAATGACCTTACGCACGAGTGTGCGGGGAAACCCTTACACCTGACTTGACACAAGTCAACTATGCGGCAATGAACCCATGTTCGATGCCAAAAACATCAAGGTTCGCGCAATATGCGCTCGCCCTCCGCCTCAATATCTTCAAACTGACCCCGGTCTATGGCCCACCACAGACCGACCAAGATCGCAAAAACCAGCACGACCGACAAGGGAATCAGCAAATACAGAATGTCCACGGACGGTCTCCAAAATTTAAGCAGTGAGGGCTTCAAGCAGGGGCAATTCGCCGTGCGTGGTCCGCGACAAACGCAAAGCGTTGCCCACCACCAGCAAAGAACTGCCCGCCATGCCGAGGCCCGCAGCCCAGGCCGGCAACATGCCCGCCACGGCCAACGGCACGCACACGGCGTTGTACACCAGCGCCCAGGCCAGGTTTTGCCGCACCACGGCCATGGTGCGCCGTGCCAGTAGCACGGTGTGCGCCACCGGCAGCAATTGCGCGCCCATCACCACAAAGTCGGCCCGTGCCTGGGCCAGTTGCACGGCCTGGCCCAACGCAAACGACACCTGCGCCCCGGCCAGCACGGGCGCGTCATTCAGGCCGTCACCCACCATGGCCACGCTGTGGCCCTGGGCCTGCAAGGCGCGCAGCGCCCGCAGCTTGTCGTCGGGCGAACAGCCGCCCCGGGCATCCTTTATCCCCAAGGCCTGGGCCACGCGGTTGACAGCGCGCTGGCCATCACCCGACAAGACTTGCACGCCCAGGCCCGCCGCCTTGAGCGCATCCACGCAGGCTTGTGCGTCGCCGCGCAGTGCCTCGGCCAGCGCAAAAGTGGCGATCCAACCCTGCGCGTCGCACAAAACGACTTCGCTGTCCGCGTCGGCGTCCGACGCCAAACCGCAAAACTGGGCCGACCCCAGGCGCAAATCCAGGCCCGCGCCTGCAGCAGGTGCACCGGCAACATCGCAAGCCGTGGCGCCAGGCGTCACCCAGCCCGCCAAACCCTGGCCTGGACTTTCGGTCACGCCGCTGCAAACCCAGTGGCCGCCCAGGTCCGCCGCACGCTCGCTCAAAGCGCGTGCCGCCGGGTGCTGCGAATGGCCCGCCAGCGCGCAAGCCCAGCCCAGCGCCTGCGCTTCTGAGACACCCGCGCGGGTTTGCACGCTTTGCACCCACAGGCGGTCGCGGCTCAGGGTGCCGGTTTTGTCAAATACCACCGTGTCCACCTGCGCGAGTGCCTCCAAGGCCTGCAAGCGGCGCACCAAAATGCCGCCGCCGGCAAGGCGCCCGGCCGCCGCCAGCATGGCCGCCGGCGTGGCCAGCGACAGCGCGCAAGGGCAAGTCACCACCAGCACGGACACGGCCACCATCAGCGCGCGCTCCGGGTCGCGGTCCCACCACCACAGGGCAGCGCCCGCAGCGCTAAGCAACACACCCACCAAAAATGGCTTGGCCAGGCGGTCAGCCAGCAGCGCCAGCGTCGGCTTGGTGCTTGATGCCGCCTCCATCAACGCCACGATCTGGGCAAAGCGCGTGTCATTTGCCACGCGCTGCACCCGCACCCACAGCGTGGCGCCCAGGTTAAAACTGCCGGCCAGCACCTGCGCGCCCACGCCCCGAGGCAAGGGCCGCGACTCGCCGGTGAGCAGTGCCTCGTCCACGCTGCTGGCGCCCTGCTCCACCACGCCGTCGGCGGCAAAAGACTGGCCGCTTTGCACCCGCAGCAAGTCGCCCACCGCAATGCGGCGCACCGCCACGCGCTCAAAACTACCGTCGGCCAACTGGCGCTCAGCGCCTTCGGGCAGGCGGTTCATCACCGCCTCCAGCGCCCCAGCCGTGCGCGCACGCAAGCGCAACTCCAGCCAACGGCCGCTGAGCAGGAAAAACACAAACATGGTGAGCGAATCAAAATACACCTCGCGCCCAAAAATGCCGTTGGGCTCAAAGGTACCTGCGGTGCTCACCGCAAAGGTGACCGCAATCCCCAGCGCCACCGGCAGGTCCATGCCCACGCGCCGCTGCACCACATCGTTCCAGGCGTTGCGAAAAAAGCCGCCGCAAGAAAAGAACACCACCGGCAGCGTCAGCACCCAGGACGCCCAGCGCAACAGCGCCTCCATCTCGGCGCTCAGGTCGCCTGGCCGCGCGGTGTAGGCCGGGTAGGCGTACATCATCACCTGCATCATGCACAGGCCCGCCACCAGCCAGCGCCACAGGGCGGCGCGGTTTTCCGCCTTGCGTTGGCCGGCGGCAAAAGCGTCGTTGGCCGGCAAAACCTGGTAGCCGCTGCCGATCACAGCCTGCATCCAGCGCGACGGCAGCACGGCGCCCGCGCGCCATTGCACCGTGGCGCGCTGGCCACCAGTGCTGACTGTGGCCGTTTGCACGCCAGGCACCTGGCGCAAGGCGTCTTCTACCGTGACCGAGCAGGCCGCGCAATGCATGCCGCCCACCACCACCTGCGACTCCCAAAGCCCGGCGCCGGCATCGATCAGGCGGCTAAACGCGCTCCATTCCTGGGGATCATCGAGAAGTTGGAGGTCAGCAGCAGGCGGCATCTAGGCGGGGCGCAGGCGCGCCGGGGGTTGCGCTGGCAAAAACAAGAACATGGGGCTGAGTGTGCCTGAGCGGCAAGACCTGATCTTGATCCATGTCAAAAGCGAAAATTTTTTCACTGCTAGTCTTGTTTCGACCATAACGAAAGGGCTCTTTTTATGTATTCACGCATCCTGGTTGCCACCGACGGCTCCGAGTTGTCACAAAAAGCCGTATCCAGCGCGATTGACCTGGCCGCCGCCTGCAAGGCCGAACTGGTAGCCCTGCAAGTGGTGCCGCCCTACCCGATCAGCTACTTTGAAGGCGGCATTGCCATTGACGGCGCCGAAATCCAGCGCATCGAAGCGCTGTGGGCCGAAAGCGCCAAAGCCAATGTTGCCGCCATTGCGCAAACCGCGCTGGCCAAGGGTGTCAAGACGCAGGCCGTGACCAGCCGCTCGGACGTGGTGTCCAACGCCGTCATCGCCGCAGCCAAAAAGCACGAGTGCGACCTGATTGTGATGGCCTCGCACGGTCGCCGGGGTCTGTCGCGCCTGCTTCTGGGCAGCGAAACCCAGCAGGTGCTGACCCACGCCAGCACGGCAGTACTGGTGGTGCGCTGAGGGCTTAAATTGCGAAGGCGGCCAGGTTGGAGGTGTTGGGCTCGACGTCGGCGTCCTTGAACCGCCCACTGATTTCCAGCACTTCGGGCCAGGCGGCTAAAAATGCGTCAACGCATTGGGGGTCAAAGTGGCCGCCCCGACCCGTACGCAAGTAATTAGCCGCCGCGTCAAGCGACCAGGCGCGCTTGTAGGGCCGCGTTGAACTCAGCGCGTCAAACACATCGGCCACCGCCACGATACGGCTGAAAATTGGGATTTCCTCGCCCTTGAGTCCCTGCGGATAGCCACTGCCGTCGTATTTTTCGTGGTGCCCCAGGGCGATCGCCGCCCCGGCCTGCAACAGGGGCGAACTGCTTTCCTTGAGTAATTCATAGCCAAGTACCGCGTGTTGGCGCATCACCTCTTGCTCCTCCGGGTCCAACGTGCCCGGCTTGAGCAGAATCCGGTCTGGAATGGCCACCTTGCCAATGTCGTGCATTGCGGCAGCGTCTAGCAGCAACTCCTGGTCGTAGTCAGACAACTTCAGTTCCCGCGCAATCAGCCTTGAATAGTGCGACATGCGCAAGATGTGCATGCCGGTTTCGGCGTCACGGTGTTCGGCCGCCTTGGCCAGGCACATGACGGTCTCGCGCTCGCGCTCGCGCACCTCTTGCGTGGCAACGCGCACACTTTCGGCCAGCCAGGCCGCCTGGTCGGTCAGCTTGCGGGTGGCGTCGCTGAGCTTGAGCAGGTTTTTGGCGCGGGCAAGAAATTCGACCGGGTCTACGGGTTTGGACAAAAAATCGTCTGCGCCCGACTCCAGCGCCCGGTAGCGCACGGCGCGCTCGTCGTTGGCGGTGACCATCAGCACCGGTGTCAGTTGCGTGCCGGGAATCGCCCGGAACTGGCGCACAAATTCAAGCCCATCCATGGTCGGCATCATGAAATCCACCACCACCAAGTCCACCGGCGTGTGGCGGGCAAACTCCAGCGCCAGTAGCGGCTCGTTAAAACTGTGCGCCTGGGTGTGTGACAGCCGTTGGACCAGCGTGCCCAGCAGTTGCAAGTTGATTTCGGTGTCGTCGACGATCAGCACTCGCTGGTTCACAGGGGCGGTCTTTCAGGCAGTTGATTCAAGAATCGGCAGGGATTGCGCGCGCCAGAGCATACCGCCTGCTGCAGCACGGGTAGCCTGCCGGTTCGTACGCCAACTCAAGCACGCGCGTTCTGGCGTCCGGCCCACACCCACAAGAGCGCGCCACCCAAGACCATGGGTACACACAGCCACTGCCCCATGCTCATGCCCAAGGACAACAAGCCCAGGTGGGCATCAGGCTCGCGGAAAAATTCGGCGATGAAGCGAAACACGCCGTAACCGAACAAAAATGCCGCCGCTACTCGCCCCTGTTTGGGCGCGCTGGCTGCATACCACCAGAGCAATACAAACAGCAACAGGCCTTCCAGCAAAAATTGGTAAATCTGTGACGGATGGCGCGGCGCGTCCCCAGCGCCGCGAAACACCATGCCCCAGGGCAAGCCGGAGTCGGCCAAGCGGCCCCAAAGTTCGCCGTTGATAAAGTTACCCACCCGCCCGGCCGCCAAGCCGGTGGGCACGCAGGGCGCCACAAAGTCCGCCACCTGCCAAAACGAGCGCTGGCGCGAATGGGCAAACCAGACCATGGCGGCAATCACACCCAACATGCCGCCGTGAAAACTCATGCCCCCCTGCCAGACCGCCAATATTTCCAGCGGATGGCTGGCGTAGTACAGCGGCTTGTAAAACAGGCAGTAGCCCAGGCGCCCACCCAGCACCACGCCCATCACGCCTAAAAACAGGATGTCTTCCACATCGCGGTAGGCCCAGGGCGTTTGTCCCTGGCTGCTGGCAAAGGGCGCGTGGCGCAGTCGGCGACTGCCCAGCCACAGAAACAGGCCAAAGGCGGCCAGGTAGGTCAGGCCGTACCAGTGCACGGCCAGGGGCCCGACTTGCAGGGCGATAGGGTCAATTTGGGGGTGGATCAGCATGTGGCTATTGTGCCTTCGTGGGCGCGCGGGCCAAAAAAGAAAAGTCCCAAAAAGGCAGCGCTCCTTGGTGCTCCTGCCATTGAAGCGGACACCGTCATAAACACCCCACTGGTTATGCTTGTCTTTTTCTTCCTCGCCACCTTGCTGGAGACCGGTTTTTTTACTAGCTGAAGCCACAAAGGCCACAAAGTCTGGCCCCTAGGCGAAGAGCGCTGGCGACGTGCCGGGCCTTCGGTTTGACCTGGAATGGGTGGACAAGATGTAACGCCTGCCGCACCTGCGTACGCGGTACCGCGCCTCGCCGGATAATCAGGACACCACGACCGTGGACATTGTCGGCGCGCCCTTGGCCAGCGCCAGGTCCGCACCGGCTGCATTAACGGACGCGGGCCTCACTGCCGCAAACCGCAACTAAAGGAACTACCGCATGCGAACTTGGATACGCGCCGCCGGAGCGGCACTGGCCATCATGGCGTCAAGCGCCCACGCCGGGGCCTGGGAGGACGGCTACGCCGACTACCAGCGCAAAGACTATGCCGCCGCCGTGGCCAAGTGGCGCGGCGTGGCGCAATCAGGCAACCGCGAAGCGCAGTCTTTATTGGGCATCATGTATGCCTTTGGCCAGGGCGTGCCACAAAACTACCCCCAAGCCATCCAATGGCTGCGCATGGCGGCAGCGCAAGGCGAGCCCAAAGCCATGTTCAAACTCGGCAGCATGTACGCCAACGGCCAGGGTTTTACCCGTGACCACCAGCGCGCAGCCATGTGGTTTGTCATGGCCGCCGACGGAGGCAACGCCAAGGCGGAGAAAGAGCTAGCCAAATCCGCCAGCGAACTGAGCGACAGCCAACTGGCCACAGCCAAGCGCCTGGCGCAGACCTGCATCAAACGGGAATTTCAGGGCTGCGAATAGCGCGGCTTAGCCCACCGCCTGCCAAGCCTTGGGCTACTGGCCTTCTTTGAACTTGACCGTGATGCTCACCCGGCGATTGCGCGGGTCTTTAGGGTCATTGGGATTGAACGGAGCCGTGTCGGCCACGCCCTCAATTTGCACAAAGCGCTCAGGCTTGATGCCATTTTTTTCTAGCGTAGCACGCGTAGTTTCGGCCCGGTCGGCCGACAATGACCAGTTGTTTTTGCCGTCCTTGTTGGCAAAACCCACACTGTCGGTGTGACCGCGCACGCTGATTTTGTTGGGCATGGCCTCCAGCGACTTGGCAATTTCGCCCATGAGCGCGACCGCCTTGGGTTGCAGTTTGGTAGTGCCCAGCGGGAACATGGAGAAATCGGCCTTGTCGATCACATCAATCCGTAAACCCTCTTTGTCCCGCACAAACTGCACCTGGTTTTTCACCTGGTCGAGTGCCGGGTTGGAAGCGAGTTGCTCTTTGACTTCTTTTTCCAACTGGTCGAAGCTGGCGCTGTCTTTGGCCTGGCTACCGCCCTGGCCTTCGGTCTGATTTTGGTTTTTGGCGTCGTTTTCGCGCGCGTTTTCGCTGTTGGGCGAAGGGTCATTCTCGGTCGGGCCGCCTTCTGAGCGCGGCGTCAGCCGCTCCATGGCGGCGGTTTGCTTGGCGGTGTAGGGGAAACCGTCAGGGTCAATGATGGAGCGTCCGCCCAAAATGCCGTTGGAGCCGGCCAGCGCGCCCATGGTGATCTGGCTTTGCGAAGCCGGTTTGAAGTAATCGGCCACGCTTTTGCGCTGCGAATCGTTGGTGGCGCCCAAAATCCACATCAGCAAGAAGAAGGCCATCATGGCCGTCATCATGTCGGCGAGCGCGATTTTCCAGGCGCCGCCATGGGCGCCGCCGTGGCCGGCCGCGATTTTCTTGACGATGATGGGCGCAAGCGCCGCTTCGGCCGGAGGCGCCTCTACGTCCTCAGGCGCCGCTGCTGGCGCACCTTCGGCGGCAGCGTCGGCTGCCAGTTTTTCTTCTTCGCTCGCGGGAGCAGCCTCAGTGGCCATGCTTATTTACCCCGCAAACCGTCAAACACTTCGGCGAAGCTGGGTTGGTTATGGTGGCTGATGCACACGCGTGCGGCTTCCAGAATCAGGGGCATGGGGTGGCCGTGCATGGTGCCGATGATGATTTGCTTGACCACGCCGTACATGCAGGCCTCGTCCTCAATGATCTGCGCCAGGCGCTTGGCAAAGGGCTCGAAAAATCCATATGCCAAGAACACGCCGATAAAGGTACCCACCAGGGCCGCGCCCACCAGGCCGCCCAGAATGGCGGGCGGCTGGTCAATGGCGTCCATGGTTTTCACCACACCCATCACGCAGGACACGATTCCCAGTGCGGGCAAGGCGCCAGCCAGGGTGCCAATGGCGTCTGAGGCCTTGAGTTCGTCGTGGTGGTGGGTTTTGATGGCGCTGTCCATCACCTCTTCCACGGCCATGGGGCTGAGCGTACCTTGGGACACCACCATCAGGCGCACGGTGTCGGTGATCAGGTGCAACAAGGCATGGTCGGCCAGCAACTTGGGGTATTCGCTGAAGATGGCGCTGGACTCGGGGGTTTCGATATGGGCTTCCAGGGCCACGGCGCCTTCGGACTTGAGCGTCTTCATGACCTTGGAGACGCAGAAGATGGTGTTGAGGTAGTCGTCCTTGTGGTATTTGGAGCCTTTGAAGCAGCGTCCGATACCCGACATAACCGCCTTGACTACGTCCGGGCTGTTGCCGATCAGCATGCCGCCGATGGCAGAGCCGAAGATACACCACCCCTCAATAGGTGCCGCGTGGATAAACGGGTGCAGATTGCCGCCGCCTACGACGAAGCTGCCGAACACGCAGACATTCAAAAACACGATACCGATGATGCCAAACATAGTCGTTCCCAAAAAAGGACAGCGGGCGACCCATTTCTAGATCTACCCACCTGGTAAACACCGCCCTTAGCGGGCAGGTGCATAAAAATACTGTCGACGCCGCCCCACTGGGTCGCAGCGCCTTGCTGCGCGCTAGTGAACCTGGGCGCTTGCCTGGGTGGGCAAAAGCGCGGGCACCTCTTGCCACGCGCTGCGAATTTCTGCCATCAGACCGTGGATTTCCTGCAATACCGCCATGTCGTTGTGGGCATTGGCGAAAATCAGACGGCGCGAGACGTAGTTGTAAAGGTCATTCAAGTTCTGTGCCAGCTCGCCGCCCTTGGCGAAATCGAGCGAACCCTGCAAACCGATGACGATGCGGCTGGCGCGGGCAATGCATTTGCCTTTTTCCTGGATCGCACCGTGGGCCAGATGGCCTTGGGCTGCAACCAAAGTGTCGGTCAGGCCATCAAACAGCATCTGGATCAGGGCCACGTTGTTGGCCACAGAGGCTTGGGATGCCAGATTGTCTGAGCCATAAGATTCCATGGCTTTGAACTGAAGTCGCATATCGGTTTCTCCTGCTGGGTTTGCGTACCCTTTAGGTATCGGCCCGGTCGGAAAAAACTTGAGGGCTTGCGCCCGATGCGCGCTAAGCATCGCGGCGCGCCCGTGTAGCGGTCGGTTTTGCGGCGACTTCAATTTTCAGGCTCTCGCGCAATTTTTTCACCACTGCGGTGAGCAACTGGCTGATGCGTGACTCGGTCACGCCCAAAATTTCGCCAATTTCCTTGAGATTGAGCTCTTCCACGTAATACAAGGACATGAGCAACTGGTCGCGCTCGGGCAACTCGGCAATGGCGTCGGTCACCGCGCGCATGAATTGCTGGTGCTCGACGATGGCGTCGGGCTGGCGGGCGCGTTCGTCGGCAATGCCCAGCACCTCGTCGGTCATCACTTCCATAGAGAGCGTCTCAAAGCGCTTGGCGTTGCCCCGGCGCTTTTGGAACAAATCCAGATCGTCACCCATGTGGTCGGCCAGTTCGGCCTGTGTGGGCGCGCGACCGAGTTCGCTGGCCAAGGCGTTGGTCGCCTGGTTTTCAGATTTATTAAAGGCCACGGCCGAGCGCGGCAGGTAGGACAACTGGCGCACCTCGTCCAATATGGCGCCGCGCACCCGGCTCAGGGCAAAGCTCTCGAACTCGATGCCCTTGGTCGGGTTGTAGGCGCGGGCGGCCTCCAAGAGGCCAATCATTCCGACCTGAATCAGCTCATCGAGCTCCATAAAGGGCGGAATACGCACCTTGAGGTGCAGCGCCACCCGTTTGACCAGGCCGAGGTGCGCCAAGACCAGCGCTTCGCTGTTGTCGTGCGCGTCCTCGTACAGGCGGGTGGAAACGGCCATGGGCAATCAGGCCTGGTAGCGCACCAGGCGTTCGACGAAAAACTGCATGCCGCCCGAAAAGTTGGCAATCGGCGCCATCTGCGTGACCGCCTTGGCCAGGCGCTTGAAGTCGCGCGCGCTGTTGCTGCGCGGCGCAAACTCCATCACCGGCTCGTATTTCTTGTGCGCGGCCAGAATCTGCTCGTCGTTTTCAATCGAACCCAGGTAGTGGGTGGTGAAATTCAAAAACTGCGCGCACACCTGGTTCATACGGCGAAACAGGTTTTGCCCGTCGGCCTGGCTGTTGACCGCGTTGGGAATCACATAAATCTCGTTGAGGTCGTAGTCCTGGATCAGGACTTTGATGGTGCCGTAGGCGTCGGCAATCGACGACGGATCGTCGCGCACCACGATAAAACGCCGCTGGCAAGCACCCATAAAGGCCAGGACCGAGGGCGAAATGCCGGCAGCCATGTCCACAATCAGGTAATCAATATCGTCTTCCAGGGCGCTAAAGGCCTGCACGATGCGCGAAGCCTGCACGCGCGTCAGCGCAGCGAGTTCTTTGACGCCCGAGGCGCCGGGCACCAGCATCACGCCGTGGCGCGAGGTGACGGTGATTTCTTGCAGCGTCTTTTGGCCGCTCATGAAGTGGCTCAGGTTAAACGGGCAGGCGCAACCCAGGGCGATCTGCGAATTGGCCAAGCCCAGATCGGCGTCAAACAGCATGACGCGGTGGCCCATCATGCTCAGGGAAATGGCCAGATTCACCGCCACGGTGGTTTTTCCCACACCGCCCTTGCCACTGGCGATGCCAATGACCTCTGTACGAACTGACTTTTGCATTGTGTTTTTCTAGTTTCTCAATTGAACGGCCCACGCAAACCACGGGGGCTCGCGGGTGCAGAAAGTCGCGGTGTCGGTGGCTGCAGCTTGATGGGCATGGGTTTTGCCACCTGAATAGGGGCAATGGACTCGGGCGCACGGGACAACTGGGCCACTGCCATCTCTACCAAAGCACTGGTGCTGAGGTCACGCTTCAATGCATTGACATGGGCCCCATCGCTCGCTGCAGAAAGCGACAAAAAATTATCGCAGAGAAATTCGACCAAAGGCCAGGGCTGGACCGACTCGTCCAATTTACTCACCATCAGGCTGTTCCAGCGGATACCGGAGTTGCGCAGCACGCGGCGCAAGGTGGCCGAAGACGCATCGGCCGAAACCACGGCATGCGTTTCGCAGGCCGGGCAAGCGGTCTGCACTTCAGTAATGCGCTCGGCCATCTGGCTGCCGGAGCTGTCAATGAGCACCAGGCCGCGTGCGCTCAGGCGGTTGAGCACCGCCACCAGCGCGGCGGGCGTGTCGGCGCGAAAGCATTCGACGCCCGACTGGGCCGCCAGGGTCTGGGTGTGGGCCCAGGCGCCTGTGCGGTCATCTTGGTAGCTGACGATGGCCACTTTGTCGGCGCCCAACTGGGCGGCGGCTTGGGTGGCCAGGCGCATCACCATCATGGTTTTGCCCGAGCCCGAGGGGCCGGCAATCAGGTGCACGCCGGTTTGCGGCATAGCTACGCTGGGGCGGCGGGCAATGTCTTCAAGCTGGTTGCGCACGGCAGACAGTGCCTCGTGCTCGCTGCGCATGTCTTTAACCGTGTCGAGCAGCAAGGTGCGCAGCCCGGTGGGCATGCCAGCCTGGGTGAACGAGGTCATCAGGTCTTCAACTTCAGCCGACAGGTTCAGGCTGGCTTGCCAACCGGTGGTTTTTTGGCTCAGGCTGAGTTCGCGGCGCAGGCTGGCGAGTTCGTCACGGATCAGGTCCATGATTTCGCGGCTGCGCAGGTAGTCGCGCTCGTCGTCCACTTTGGCCAGAGCGGGCTCTTTGCGTGTGGTTTGCAGTTCTTTGCCGGGTGTCTGGGCTTGGGCCAGGTGCTGCGCAAACGCCACGGTCGCAGCCGCAGGCGCAATCACTGGGGCACCTTGATGGGCGGGCGAGACGGTGGAGTCCAGGGTTTGTTCGTCAATGTCCAGGGCCACCACCAGCTCGGTTTGGCCGCCCACGGTGTGGTTGGAAATCACCAGCACGTTGCGGCCATACAGCGCCATGGCGCGCTCGGTGGCGCTCTTGGTGTCGTTGGCGAGGATGCGTTTTAGTTCCATGGCGGTCTTCGGTTGGAATGTAGGGGGTCTGGCTCAGGGCGGCGGCGGGGGCCTCGCGCCCCTAGCGGCGAACCTCGTTAGGTTTGGTTTCGGCGTGCACGGTGTGGATCACCTTGACCGACTGGTCGTCCGGGATTTCACCGTAGGACAGGATCACCAGTTCGCTCACGCGGTGGCGAACCGACTTGGACAGCCAGGGGCGAATCGCGGGCGACACCACCAGCACGGCGTTGTGGCCCAGGTCTTCCACCGCCTTGGCGCCGTCGCGCAGGGCGCTGAACAGGCGCTCAGCCAGTCCGGGTTCGATCACCATGTTCTGGCCCTGGCCTTGCTGCTGCAGCACGTTGTGGAGCAACTGCTCCAGGCCGGGGTCCAGTGTCATCACCGACAGGGTTTCCTTGTCGTCCACCAGGCCTTGCACAATCATGCGGCCCAGGCGGGGGCGAACCAGCGACGTGAGTTGTTCGGGGTCTTGGGTGCGGGCGGCCACTTCGGAGAGGGTCTCAACGATGGTACGCATGTCGCGGATCGAGACGCCGTCGCCCAGCAAGCTTTGCAGGGTGCGGGTCAACACGCCCAAGGAGAGCTTGGCCGGCACCAGGTCTTCCACCAGTTTGGGCGATTTGGCGGTCAATTTGTCGAGCAGCTGCTGCACTTCGTCGTGGCTGAGCAGGTCTGAGGCGTTGTCACGCAGCACTTTGTTCAGATGGGTAGCCACGGCGGTGGCTGCATCGACCACGGTGTAGCCCAGGGCGCGGGCATGGTCGCGCTGCGAGGGCTCGATCCACACGGCTTCCAGGCCAAACGCGGGTTCCTGGGTGGGCGTGCCTTCGAGCGGGCCATAGACCTGGCCGGGGTTGATGGCCATTTCGCGGCCCACTTTGACCTTGCCACGGCCCCGGATCACGCCTTTGAGCACGATGTGGTAGCTGTCGGGGTCAATGCTCAGGGCGTCGCGGATGCGCACCGGCTGGATCAAAAAGCCCAGTTCGGCCGAGAGTTTCTTGCGCACGCCTTTGACGCGCGTCATCAGTTGGCCGCCGGTCTCGGCGTTGACCAGGGGAATCAGGCCGTAGCCAATTTCCAGGCCCACCAGGTCCACCTGGTCCAGGTCTTCCCAGTCGAGTTCCTTGGGTTGTTCGGGCATGGCGGCAGCGGCGGCGGCTAGTTGCTCAGGCGAATCACCGGCGGCGGCCGAGCGGCGCAGCACCATGAAGCCCAGGGCGGCAGCGCCGGCCGACAAGACGATGAACACCAGGTGCGGCATGCCGGGCACCAGGCCCAAAATGGCCATGATGGAGGAGGTCACAAACAGCGCCGTGGGGTTGCCCAACTGCGTGCCGGCCTGCTCGGCCATGGATTCGGTGGTGGTCACACGCGTCACCACGATGGCGGTGGCCAGCGACAACAACAAGGACGGGATTTGCGCAACCAGGCCGTCGCCAATGGTCAGCAACGAATAAATACGGCCGGCGTCGCTCAAGGACAAGCCGTGCTGGCCAATGCCAATAGCCAAGCCGCCCACCAAGTTGATGATCAGAATCATCAGGCCGGCAATGGCGTCACCGCTGACAAATTTGGAGGCACCGTCCATGGAGCCGAAGAAGTCGGATTCTTGCGCCAGCTCGGAGCGGCGGGTTTTGGCGGTTTCCTGGTCGATCACGCCGGCGTTGAGGTCGGCGTCGATGGCCATTTGCTTGCCGGGCATCGCGTCAAGGGTAAAGCGGGCGTTGACTTCAGAGACGCGGCCTGCGCCCTTGGTCACCACAAAGAAGTTCACGATCATCAGGATCGCGAAAATAATGAAACCCACCACGTAGTTGCCGCCAATGACGAACTCGCCAAAGGCCGCCACCACCTTGCCCGCAGCCTCGTGGCCTTCATGGCCGTTGACCAGAATCACGCGGGTGGAAGCGACATTGAGCGCCAGGCGCAGCATGGTGGCAAACAGCAGCACCGAAGGGAAGGCAGAAAATTCGAGCGGCTTGCGGATCTTGATGGCGATCATGATGATCAGCACGCTCGACGCAATATTGAAGGTGAACAACACGTCCAGCAGCATCGGATGCAGCGGAATCACCAGCATGCCCATGATCAACAACACCAGAGCCGGAATGCTCAGGTCATTGAAGTTGAACTTCGACAGGTTTTGTCGAATGTTTGACAGGGTCATCGTGCTCATGGACGGATATTCATGAAAATCAGGACCTTAAGTCGGGATATGGTGGAAATGCGCTTGCATAGACGCCTTGAATGCAAGCTCCATGCCACTCTTTTCCGACAGAAAACAATGACCCCGCGCGATGCGTGGGTGGCAAGCTTTGTCCTGTCACGGTTCTTGCGTCACTGCTGGCATTCGCCACGACGTGTGGTCTTTATTAGAGCGGTGTTTTCATGGAATCGAATCTCAGTTTTTTGGCCAACCGTGCCATTTCGGCCCCGGCAGCAGATGCCAGCCCGGCTGCTGCGCCTGCGCAAGCGACCTCTGGCCAGGGCGACTTTGCCGAGGTGCTCAACGGACAAACCTTGAAGGCGCAGCGGCAACAACTTGCCACCCCAGATGTGCCCGGCCAGGGTCTGCAAGTCGTGCCCCTGGGCAGCAAGCTCAACATCATTACCAGTGACGCGCCGCTGCCCGACATGGACAGCCTCGCGCAATTTGCCCGCATGCAAGGCCTGGACGAAGGCGCCGTGCAAGCCCTGTTTGGCACACCCAGCGTAGCCCCGGGTGTTGCGCTGGGCTTGGGCGCGCTGGCCTCCTTAGCCACGACCGCGCCCCAAGGGCTGGCAAGCGCCCCGGGCAACGCCACGGTGGCGGTCCCCAGCGGCGCGGCTTTGAACGCTACCGTCACCTTGAACGCACCCGTAAGCTTGAACGCACCCAAGGCCATAGCTGCGACCTTGGCCGACCAGCTAACAACCAGCACGCCAACGCCAACGCCAGCCGCAAGCATCGGCGCCGCCTTGGCACCCCTTTCCGCGCTGGCAGGCCTCAAGGCGTTTGCGCCTGCGCTTGCCGAAATGTCCAGCGCAGCCCCAGTGAAGGACAAGGAATCAGCGGTTGCGGCTGAGGACGCCAGCGCAAGCGCATTGGTCACCCTCAGCACCCTGGGTTTTTTGGCGGCGCCCTCGTCCACGGTCGCCTCTCTCATTGCGCCAGTCATCGCACCAACGCCCACGTCCAAGCTGGACCTGCCCGCGTCCTTGGAAGTCAAGGAAATCAGCGTTGCGCTGGGCGCAGCCCCGCCCGCACTGGCTCTGGTCGCCAGAACACCTGAGTTGGCGGCAGCGGCACCGCCCGCCACCCTGGCCCTGGCCAGCGCAACCGCAACCGCAACAGCCACCGCAACGCAAACCAGCTTGATGCCCATGACCGCGCAAGCCTGGATGGGCAGCGCACCGGTGGCCCCGGTGGACGCAAGCGCCGCCACGCCACCCTTGGCGGCGCAAGACGCCGTGCGCCTGACGCTGGCCATGCCCGCGCCCGAGATCACCAAACGCCTGGCGCAAATGTCAGGCACCGGCAAAGAGACGACCTGGGCCGCACTGCTGACATCCGGCCCGGCGGCCAAAGACCTGCCCGCTGCAGTTGAGACGCTGACCCTGGAGCTGCCCGACGGCTTCGATGCCGACCTTTTGGCCAGCGCCACCGACGCCAACACCCCCACACCAAGCGACCTGTCGACGCAAGCCGGGGCTGCAGGGGCGCTGCCCGCATCTGCCGCCGCCAGCGCGGGCAGCGGCAACAACGCCGATACCGCCCAGGCCCAGGCCGACCAGCGTGCCCAACAGTTCCAGCAATTGGCCGACAAAATGGGCCAGGCCGCAGCCCAGCGCCTGATCGCCCAGATAGAGCGCGGCCAGTGGAAGATGCAAATGCGCATGCAGCCTGCCGCGCTGGGAAGCGTCAATGTGGAACTCGATATGCATGCCGGCGGCTTGGACGCGCTGTTTAGCACCGACAATGCAGTCACCCGCGAACTGATGGCGCAAGGCAGCAACAAGCTGCGCGACACGCTGACCCAGGCTGGCATGACAGTTGCTTCAGTCACCGTAAACGGAGAGCAAAGTCGCCAATCCGGCGGAAACTCGACACCCGGTAAAGGACGCGGCCTTCCCTCTGGAGCGCGTCCGGTTGGCAGCCTGGCAGGTGCAGCAACTGCAGCACCCCAGGGTAGTCCAGCCGCAGCGACCGACGGATTGAATGTGCTGGCCTAAGCCCCAAGCGCATGCGAATATTTGAAATGAACCACGAAAAAAAGGTGCCCCATGTCTGATGCAGCAGCAGCCCCAGAAGCAGAAGAAAAGCCGAAAAAGCCCATCGTCAAAATCATTCTTGCGGTGGTCGCATTGGTGGTCCTGATCGCCGGAACCATGGTGGGCACCTTGTTCATCACCGGCTTTTTCAACAAACCCGTGCCCACCGCTGACCAGATGGTGGCCGAAGGTGCTGCCCCAGAAGGCGGACATGGTGCGCCCGAAGGCGGCGGCCATGGCGCGCCCGCTGCAGAAGGCCACGGCGCACCCGCAGCCGAAGGCCATGGCGAGAAAAAAGCCGAAGGCGGCCACGGCGAGAAAAAGGCTGAGGGCGGCAAAGAAGGCGGCCCACCCAAACTCAACAAGAAGTCCCCCGACAGCCAGCGCTTTGAATACACCTACAGCCAGTTAGAGCGCGAATTTTTGGTCAACTTGAGTGGCTCGCGCAAAGTCATGTCGGTGCAAATCGCCATCATGACGCGCTACGACGAACGTGTGGTCGAAAACATCAAAAAGCACGAATTTGCCCTGCGCTCGGTCATCATGGACGCCATGCGCATGACCACCGAGCCGGACCTGGCCAAGCCCGATTTCCGCAAGGACCTGGCCATCAAGATCCGTGATGCCATGAACACCCTGCTCGAAAAGTACGAAGATTTTGGCGGTATTGAAGAGATTTACTTCACCTCCTTCATCGTCCAGTGATCTGGTCTGACTACGCAATTCCCTATGGCAGATAACCTTCTTTCAGCCGACGAGCTTTCGGCCCTGGCTGAAGGCGTCAGCGACGGCTCCATCGCGGTTGACACCGGCTTTAACACCGCTGCGCGCGTGCGCAAGCACGACATCGCCAGCGAAGACAGCAGCCTGGGCGTCAACGTCACCTCGATTGACATGATCAACGAGCGCTTCATCCGCCTGTTTCGGCCGGGCCTGATGGACGTGCTGCGCTCAAGCCCGCGTGTGAACCCGCTCAAGGTGCAAATCGTCAAGTTTGGCGATTACGTCAAGGAGCTGCGCGCGCCGCTGTCGGTCAATGTGATCCGCATGAACCCCTTGCGCGGGTATTCCATGGTGGTGATTGACCCGACCATTGTGTTTAGCTCGCTGGACAGCTTTTTTGGTGGTTTTGGCCAAGGCGCCGTAGGCCAGCTCTCGCCCGGGCGCATGTTTACGCCTATGGAAACGCGCATCATCAACATGATTTTGGACGTGACTTTTCGCAACCTGCGCGAAGCCTGGGCCCCGGTCATGCCGCTGGACTTTGAATTTGTCAGCTCCGAGATCAACCCCCAGTTTGCGCAAATTGCCGACGAAAACGACCTGGTCATCCTGAGCCGCTTCGAGACCGAAACCGCGACCCAAAACCTGGGTTTCATCGACGTGATTCATCCTTACGCATCGCTCAAACCCGTGCGCGAGCTGCTGCGCAGCCGGGTGCAAACCGGCGACGGCAACGAAGACTCGGACCGCGTGTGGCGCGAAAACCTCGAAGAAGCCGTGGGCGGCGCCTGCCTGGAAGCCAACGTCATCTTGGGCCAGGTCAGCACCACCTTGCGCGTGGTCGAGACCATGCAGCCCGGCGACGTGCTTTATTTCAAGAAACCCGAATTTGCCAGCCTGCAACCCAACGGCATTCCGGCCTTTGACGTGCAAGTCGGCACCCTGGGCGCCCAGACTGCCGTGCAAATACAGCGCGCCGTAGTTCCCGGCAACCACTAAATCTCAGAGGAATTACGCCATGAGCGACACCGATACCCCCATGCTGTCCGGACCTAAAGACCCGGAAAACCAAATCAACCCCGAAGTGCTGCAAAACATCAGCGTGACCATGAGCATCGAAGTGGGCCGCGCCATGATCAAGATCAAGGACCTGATGCGCCTGACCCAAGGCAGCGTGGTCGAGCTGGACCGCATTGCCGGTGAGCCGCTGGACCTGCTGATCAACAACACCGTGGTCGCCCAGGGCGAGGTGGTGCTGGTCAACGAGCGCTATGGCATTCGCCTGACCCGTGTGGTGCCCGCCTCCGAGCGGATGAAAAACCTCTAATCTGCCATGGGTACCGCCGCCACCAGCATCGATTGGCTGCGCGTGAGCGCCAGCATGCTGCTGGTGCTGGGCTTGCTGGGTGCACTTTTGTGGACGCTCAAGCGCATGAAGGGCCTTCAAATCCAGCACAAAGGTCCGCCCATGCTGCAGGTGCTGGAAACCATCAGCGTTGGGCCCCGCCAAAAAATGGCGCTGGTGCGCGTAGGCACCCACCTGGTGCTCGTGGGCATGACCGCCAGCCAATTTACCGCCTTGGGCCAATGGGACGACCCCGACCCGCAACAGGAAGCCGTGCGTGAAAACTAAATGGATCTGGGCCGCTGTTGCGGCCATGCTGCTTGTGGTGCCGGCTGCGGCCTGGAGCCAGGGCATTCCCATGGTCAACGTGACCGGCAGCGGCAAGGATTCGCAGTACAGCCTGTCTTTGCAGCTGCTCGCGCTGATGACCACGCTGAGCCTGCTGCCCTCGCTTTTGCTGATGATGACTTCGTTTGTGCGCATCATCATCGTCATGTCCATCCTGCGCCAGGCCCTGGGCACCGGCCAGACGCCGCCCAACAACGTGCTGGTGGGGATTTCGCTGTTTTTGACGCTGTTCATCATGTCGCCGGTGCTCACCGACGTCTACACCAACGCCGTGGTGCCCTATATGGAAAACGGCATGAAGTTTGACAAGGCCCTGGCTGCCGCCGAGGCGCCGCTGCGCAGCTTCATGCTCAAGCAAACGCGCGAGGACGATATCGGCCTGTTCATGCAAATGGCGCGCAAGGCCGATGTGACCGACGCCACCCAGGTGCCGTTCACCACGCTGGTGCCGGCCTTTATCACGTCCGAGCTCAAAAGCGCCTTCACCATCGGTTTCCTAATCTACATCCCCTTCGTGGTGATTGACCTGATTGTCGCCAGTGTGCTCATGTCCATGGGCATGGCCATGTTGTCGCCCATGATGATTTCCATGCCCTTCAAGCTCATGCTGTTTGTGCTGGTGGACGGCTGGAGCCTGATCATGGGCTCGCTGGCCGCCAGCTTTGTGCACTAGCGCCCGCTACGCGCCCCACTCTTTAACGGAAAACCCACCATGGACATTGCAGCCGTCGTAGACATCGGACACCAAGCACTGTGGATGATTGTGCTGATTTCGGCGCCCTTGTTGGGCGTGTCGCTGGCCGTGGGCCTGTTCATCGGCATCATCCAGGCTGCCACATCGATCAACGAATCCACCCTGAGCTTTATCCCCAAGCTCGCGGCGCTGGCCATTACCCTGGCGGTGGTGGGCGGCTGGCAGCTCGCCACGCTGGTGGACTACACCCGCAGCCTGTTTCAGCGCATTCCCACGCTGTTTGCCTGAACGCCGCTATACGCCGCCAAGCACCGAACGCCGCATGAACCTTCTGGCCAACGACATCATTGAGCGTTTTTATACGTTCCTGTGGCCCATGCTGCGCATCTCGGCGCTGCTGATGTCGGCACCGATTTTCTCCTTGCGCGCGCTCAATGTGCGCATGCGCGTGCTGCTGGCCGTGGCGCTCACCTGGATGGTCTACCCGGTGTACACCTGGCCGGTGATAGACCCGGTGTCGCCCTCGGGCCTGGTGGAAGTGTTCAACCAGGTGACGATTGGCCTGGTCATGGGGCTGACGCTGCAAATCATCACGGCGGCGATTTTGCTGGCCGGCCAGTCGGTGTCCACCGCCGTGGGCCTGTCCATGGCCAATCTGATGGACCCCAACCTGGGCAATGTGCCGGTGCTGGCCCAGTTTCTGCTGATTTTGTCGACCCTGATTTTTGTCGGCATGGGCGGCCACGCCATGCTGTTGGGCCTGGTGATTGACAGCTTCGCCACCATGCCGATTGGCAAGGGCCTGGTCACGGCCGGGGCCTGGGCGCATTTTGTACAGTGGAGCTCGATGATGTTTTTGGGCGCCTTGTTGCTGGCCTTGCCGGTGATGGTGACCATGCTGTTCATCAACATCGGCCTGGGCGTGGCCACGCGCGCCGCACCCAGTCTGAACATTTTTTCCCTCGGCTTGCCGGTCATGATCGTGGCCGGATTTGGCATATTGATGGTGGCCCTTCCCAGCATGGGCGCGCGCATCCAGTGGCTGTGGCTGCAGGGTTTTGTTGAAATTCGCGGCCAGTTTGGCCTGCAATAAGGCAGTGAAGCACCATGTCTGACGACAGCGCCGAACGCACCGAAGAACCAACCGCCAGGCGCCTTAAGCGCGCCCGCGATGAAGGCCAGGTGGCGCGCTCGGCCGAACTGCCGGCTGCGGGCGTGATGATTGGCGCCGTGCTCATGCTCATGTCGCTGGGCGGCGTCTGGTTTCACCAGCTCTCGGTGTATTTTGCTGCGGGCTTTACCCTGGACCGCAAATTTTTGGACACGCCCGCACTGCTGCCCCAGGCCTTTGCCATCCAGGCCAGCCACGGCTTTTTATTAGTGCTGCCGCTCATGCTGGTGACCATGGTGGTGGCCATTCTGGCCTCGGGGGCCACCGGCGGCTTTTTGTTCTCTTGGGACGCCATCATGCCCAAGCTGTCCAAACTGGACCCTATCGCCGGTGTCAAGCGCATGTTTGGCGGCCACGCGGTGGTGGAGCTGCTCAAGTCGGTGCTCAAATTCACGCTCATTGCCGTGGTGCTGCTGATGATGCTGGACCGCCATTTTGTGGCCCTGATGTCGCTCGGCGGCATGGCGCTGGAGCCAGCGCTGGCCATTGCTGGCTCGCTGATTTCGGAGTCGCTGCTGTGGTTGACCCTGAGTCTGGTGCTCATTGCCCTGATTGACGCGCCTTACCAGCGCTACTCCTTCATGAAGCGCATGCGCATGTCCAAACAAGAAATCCGCGACGAGCACAAGGACATGGAAGGCCGGCCCGAGGTGAAAGCCCAGATTCGCCGCCGCCAACGCGAAGTGGCCACGGTGCGCATGATGCAAAAGGTGAAAGACGCCGACGTCATCATCACCAACCCCGAGCATTTCGCCATCGCCCTGTCCTACGACCCGACCGCCGACGGTGCACCTATTTTGCTGGCCAAAGGCGCCGACTTTGTGGCGGCGCGCATTCGCGAAGAGGCGAAGAACAACCACATCGAAATCTTCCAGGCGCCGCAGCTCGCGCGTGCCCTGTACTTCACCACCGAGCTCGACCAGCCCATCCCCGAGGCCCTGTACTTTGCCGTGGCGCAGGTGATCGCCTATGTGTTTAGCCTGGCGCAGGTGCAGCCCGGCGTAGAGCCCATGGCGCGCCCCAACCCGAAAATTCCCGAAACCATGCTGTTTGACGCCGATGGCAAACAACAAACCGCAGCCGCTGCCGCATGAACGACTTCAACTCTTACGGCGACGATACAAAAGCCGGCGTGCAGCCCCTGTTTTTCCGGGTGGCCGACCGCATGCGCCTCGAAGGCTATGTCGCCGCCCTGATCGACGACAACATGAGCCTCTCGGTGGTTAGCAGCCACGACGCCATCCTGGACCACTACGGCAAGCTGCTAGTGGCCCGCCTGCGCGAAGCCGCGCCGCACATGGGACTGGAGGTGTATTTCCCCGCCAGCGCCGAAGCGCTGATTGCGCGCTTTAACGAGGTGCTGCAAGCCTATTCCATCGAAGACGCCATGGGCACCAAGGCGCCGGTGGCGCCGCCCAAGATCTGGATCGTGCACGACGCCTCCGCCCTGCCCGACCACGAAATCCAGCTGCTCGCGCGCCTGGTGCAGCACTTTCCGGCGGCCAATATCCGCGTGGTGATGCTCTTGACCACGGCCAGCAAAAAACAGCGCCTGCTCGCCTCGTTTGGCCGGCGCATCCTGAACTGGGAAATCGAGCCGCCCAGCGACGAACAGGCCCAAGCACTGCTCGAACAAGCCCGCGCCCAAGGGCGCGAGGGTGCGGTCAGCGCGCTGCTGAAAAAAATCACGCCCTGGCACGCCGCTACCACCGCGCCGGTGGCCGCCGCCGCTCGCCCCACGCCGGTGGCCGCACCGGCGGCCGAGCCGGTGGCTCCCGCCCCAGTTGCGCCCCCTGAGGCGCCACCCAAAAAGAAAAAAGCCAAGGGCAGCGTACGCAAAACCCTGCTGTGGCTGGCGGGCATCACCGCTTTGCTGGTCGCCTGTGCGCTGGCCGTGCTGACGCTTTACGGCAGCCAGCAAACCGCGGCGCTGCTGGGCATCGGCCCACGCAAAGCGCCCGAGCCGCTGCCTGCGGCCAGCGCGCCCATTCCAGTTACAGCACCCCTGCCCGACGCCAGTGCTGCCTTGCCTGCATCCAACCCCGCCGCATCGGCGATGGCGCCGACCACTGCCACCAACGCACTGGGCGCTGGCGCAGCACCCGTGGCTGCACCGGCCAAAGCGGCAGAGCCCACCGCAGCCCTGGGCCCGCGCAGCAGCAGCGTGGCGCCGCCCACCGAGGTCGAAGAGATCATTTCCACCCCCGCGCAAGCGCAGGCCGGCCAGTCTTGGGTCAAGCAAATGCCACCAGGCACCTTCATGGTTCAGCACACCATCGTGCCGAGCTATGGCGAAGCCACCCTGTGGCTGCAAGCCCACGCCAACCTGCGCCGGGCGCGCATTGTGGCCACCTACCTCAACGGCCAGGCGGCGGTGCAATATGCGGTGGTGTCGGGCCCCTTTGCCTCGCTGGCCGACGCCAACAGCTTTGCTGCAGGCAGCGGCATTCCCAAAGACCCGCAAATCCGCTCAGCCCGCTCAATGAAAGACCATTTCGCGCCCGAGTCCAACCGCGCACCCTGACACCATGAGCGAACCCCAATTCATCCCCAGCAGCATGCCGCACTCGGTCGAAATGCCCGAGGGCAGCCGCGTGGCCAAAAGCAAGTCCGGCCAGGCCGGCACCGAAGTGCGCCGCAACGAACAAGACCACTTTGCGCAAGACCAGGAAATCGCGGTCGATGCCAACCAGGTGCTGCTCACCAGCACCGCCGTGACCGACAACCTGGCCAAAATTCCGCGCAGCGACAACATCGAACGCGCCTCCAAGGCGCTGAACCCAGCCTCTGCGGCCAAGGGGCCTAACACTGCGGCTAGCGATGAAGACCCGCAAGCAACCGAACAAGTGGTCTATGACACCGAGATGCCCGAGATGAATTTCCCCGCCCGCCTGATTCACCTCAAGGTGGAGAACGACGCCGTACGCGCGCAACTCGAAACCCTGCAGTCCATGCTGCAAGACCCCACCTAGCCCCACACCACAGCCAACCGGGTACCCGCCATGACTGACACCACATCCAAACTCTCCGCCGAAGAGGCCCAGGCCATTGAAGCCATCTCGGGCGTCGCGACGCCCGCGCCGCAAGGGGCTTCCGCCGCCGCTACCGACGCCCATCCGGAAAGTGCCGCAGCAGACACCGATAACCCGATCGACGCCCAGTTTGATCTGCCTGTTGACAGTCCCGCGTCCCAGGGCTACATCGGCGCGGCCGATGCACCCACAGGCGAACATGGCGAGCACGACCATGCGCACGAAGTGCATGGCGAAACCGAAGGCGACGACGCGGACATGCTTGCCATGCGCTCGGCCATGCTGGACTCGGCCGAACTGGCCAATCGCGCTGCAGGCATGGCTGCCAAAGCTGCCGCCGACATGCACAGTGTGACCTCCGACATACACCACGTGACAGGCGAGATGCACACAGCGTCTGCGGCATTGGTGGAGTCGCACGGCAAGCAACGTATCAACGGCATCGTGGTGCTGGCCACCTTTGGCGCCTTGATGCTCACCTCCATGGCCTTGTTTGGCATCATGTCTTACCGCCTGCAGTCGCGCATCACCCAGGCTGACGAAATGCTTTTGGCCGTGGGCAAACGCATTGTGGCCATGAACGAGGCCATGGAGCTGATCACCGGCGCAGGTGAAACCCTGCGCGACATTTCTTCACGCCAGGACACCATCGTGGGCGGCCAGATGAAGCTTGACGCCCGGCTCGACGAGGTGGTGTCCGCCACCGCCCAAGCCGCAGCCCAGGCAGCGTCCAAGCCGGCCGACAGCAAAGGCGCACCCGACCTGGCCAAACTGATCCAGGCGCTGGACGCCAAGATCCAAAGCCAATCCACCGCCTTGAATGCCTTGTCCTCGCAAGTGCGCGCCGCGCCTGCGGCAGCACGCCCCGACCCGGCCGCTGTGCGACGCGAAATCGACGCCGCCCTGCGCCAGCAAAAAGCGGCCGAAGCGGCCAGCAAACCGGTGGTGGTTGCGCCCGTGGCACCGCCTGCCCCACCGCCCAAGCCCAAGGAAACACTGGTGCAATACCCGCGCACCCAGCCCCAGGGCAAAGAAGCGCCCTGAGCCACAGCGCCTGGCGCGCTGGAGCGGTGGCGAAGCGCGGGAACTAGCCCTCGCGCAGGCCGAATTTCTGGATTTTTTCGATCAGCGTGGTGCGCTGCACGTTCAATATGCGCGCGGTTTGCGACACATTGCCGTTGGTGCGGCTCAGCGCTTGCGAGATCAGGTCGCGCTCGATTTCCGCCAAACGGTGCTTGAGCGACAAGCCCTCGGGCGGCAACACGGGCAGGCCTTGCGACATAAAGGTCATCTGCTCGACGGCATTAGGCGCGTCCTCGCCGGATTCGTCGTCGGACGCATCGTCAAACATGCCGCCCTTGCCCGGCGAATCCACCCAAGCGCCAGCCGTGCTCAGCATGGACGGGTCGATGAAGGGCAATTCCCCGGCCTCGGCCTGGGTTTTGAACGCGGCCAGGCCCTTGGGCAAGAGCGAAGACGAAAAGGTTTTGAGCTGCAGGCACTGGCCAGAAAACAAGGTGCTAAAGCGGTCAATCAGGTTGGACAATTCGCGCACATTGCCCGGCCAAGGGTAGGCCTGCAGGGCGTAGGCAAAGTCTGGGGCAAAAGTGATGGGCTTTTCGCCTGTGGCGGCATGCTGCTTGGCAAAAAAGTTCAGCAGCAGCGGCACATCGGTGGCGCGCTCACGCAGCGGCGGCGTGTTCAGGGGAAGTACATTGAGGCGGTAATACAAGTCTTCGCGAAAGCGCCCGGCGGCAATCTCGGCCTCCAGGTCGCGGTGGGTCGCGGCAATCACCCGCACGTCCACGGCCACGGGTTTGGTGCTGCCTACCGGGTCCACCACGCGCTCTTGCAGCACGCGCAGCAGTTTGACTTGCAGCTCCAGCGGCAAGTCACCAATTTCGTCCAAAAAGATCGACCCGTTTTGTGCCAGCTCAAAGCGCCCGACCCGGTCGGTCACGGCGCCGGTAAAGGCGCCCTTGCGGTGGCCAAAGAGTTCGCTCTCGATCAGGTCCTTGGGGATGGCCGCGCAGTTGATGGGCACAAAGTTGGCGCCTGCGCGGTGCGACAAATCGTGCAGGGACCGCGCCACAATCTCCTTGCCCGTGCCGCTCTCGCCCGTGATCAGGACGGTCGAACTCGACGCCGCCACCACGGGCAGCAAATCGCGGATCGCCCGGATGGCATCGCTTTCGCCGATAAATCGCAGCGGAACTCGGGACGTGGACAAGGTGTTTATCGGTGCAAAAAAGGGTTGGCGGAGGAGAAGCCGCAGGCTTGGGGCAAAGTGGCCGACCTGCATGCCGCGCGGACGGACAAGCCAACGCGGCCATTATGGTCACAAAAAGTGTCGTTTTTCGGACAGTACACAGATGTTTTCATTTTTTTGTGAAAAACACGACAAACAGGTTATTTGATTTCTTAATGTGGATTCCACTTCGATCCAGGTGCAAACGGCATAATGGCGCAGGGCGTTTTCGCCACTGTGGCGCCGGTGCGCTGCAGCCACTCCACGCCACATCCAAGCCTGAGCCCGTGACCGACAACGCCCCCGATCTTCAACTCGCAGCGCTCAACAACCTGGGCCTGATGTACGCCAACGGCCAGGGCGTGCCGCAGGATTTCGCCCAAGCCTTGCAGTGTTACCAGCAGGCCGCCGAGCGCGGCGCGGCGCAGGCGCAGTCCAATCTGGCGGTGATGTACGCCCACGGCCAGGGCGTGGCGCAAGACTTTGTACAGGCACGCAAGTGGTACGGCGCGGCCGCCACCCAGGGCCTGGCCTATGCTCAGTCCAACCTGGCAGCGCTTTACGCCAACGGTCAGGGCGGCGAAGTGGACTTTGCCCAGGCCCTGCACTGGTACGGCGCCGCCGCCGAACAGGGCGACACCACGGCGCAACGCAACCTGGGCGTGATGTACGCCAACGGCCAGGGCGTAGCCCAAGACTTCAGCCAGGCGCTGGCCTGCTACGAGACGGGCGCGGCCAGTGGCGACCCGGCAGCGCAATACGGCCTGGGCGTGATGTACGCGAACGGCCACGGCGTGCCGCGCGACCCGGCCCAGGCCGAGCACTGGTACACCCTGGCCGCCGAACAAGGCCACGTGCACGCGCAGTTCAATTTGGGATTCATGTTTTCCAGCGGCCAGGACGGCCCGCTGGACCCTGTGCGCGCGGTGCAGTGGTACGGCCGCGCCGCCAGCGCCGGTGACGCCGCTGCCCAGTACAACCTGGGCGTCATGTACAGCCTGGGCCAGGGCACGGCCAAAGACCCCAAACAAGCTTTGCACTGGTATTTGGCCGCCGCCAACCAGGGCGACGCCGCTGCCCAGTACAACCTGGGCCTGATGTACGCCACCGGCCAGGACATCGAACAAGACGAGTCGGTAGCCCTGGCCTGGTACCAGTTGGCCGCCGACCAGGGCGACGCGCTGGCGCAGTACAACCTGGGAGTGATGATCGCCAACGGCCAGGGCACGATTGCCAGCGCCGAAGTCGCCATGCAATGGCTGCAACTGGCGGCCGACCAGGGCGACGCCCAAGCCCAGTACGACCTGGGCGCCTTGCACCAGGCCAGCACCCCGCCCCATTACGCCCAGGCCCTGGCCTGCTACCGCCTGGCTGCGGCGCAAGGCCACGCCGACGGCCAAGCCGCGCTAGGCTGGCTGTACGCCAACGGCGCGGGCGTGCTGCAAGACTTTGTGCGCGCCCATATGTGGTTCAACCTGGGCGCCGTGGGCGGCCACGCGGCAGCGGCCAACGGGCGCGACTTTGTCACCCAGCAGATGACGCCCGCCCAAATCGCCCAGGCCCAGGACATGGCTCGCGCCTGCCAGAAAAACCAGTTCAAGGACTTTGACTAGGGTCGGTGGCCGCCGTGCGCACAGCCCGGCGCCCCAGCGCTTGAACGGCCTGCGCCCCGCCCTCCCAAACCCCGGCCGCCCGCTCCGCCTCCACACGCCATGACCGACGTTTCTGATTCGCTCCACTTTGCTGACGCCCACACCGTGGTGGCGCAGCAACTCGGCAGCGCCCGCCAGCAGGTGTTGTGCGCCCTGGCCGGCCCTTGCGGTCGGCCCCTGTTTGAGCTGCTACTGGGCTGCTGCCGCAAGGGCGTTGCGCTTACGCTGGTGGTGTCGGGCGAGGCCCAAGACCAGGCGCCGGGCATTGCCTGGGAGCGGCTGGGCGCCTTGGGTGCCAGGCTGCACCGGCTGCGCGCGGGGGCGCCGCGCTTGCACACCTCGGTCTGCGTGGTGGACGGCTCAGTAGTGCTCAGTGGCGACCTGGCGCGCCTGCAAGTGCTGCCCGACGCCCAATCGGCCGGAGTGCTGCTGCAAACCAACTCCGCCCTGGCCGACGACTGCGCGCTCGGCCTGAGCCAGCTCGCCGTCCAACACGCCGAGGCGCAAGTTGCTGCACCCGAAGGCTTGTCCGCAGCGCCTGCCACAGCCGCCACCGCGCTGACCACTTTTGACGACCCCCAGCAATGGGCCCCGCCCTGGCAAACCGCTTTGCTGCAAGCGCACGCGCTGGCGCTGCAAGCCGATTTGGCCGACATGCACCGCACCATCAACGCCTTTGACCAGGCCCAGGACGCAGCCATCGGCCCCTTGCTGCGCGACTGCCTGGACGCCAAGCGCCAGCACCTGCAAGCGCTGCATGCGCAGTCGGGCAGCGACGAGACGCGCACCCAGGCGGACGATGCGCAAGCGCAGTTCGAGCGCTACACCCAAGACCAGAACGCCAAACCTGCCGCCGCCCCGGCCCTGGACGCTGCAGCCCAGGCGCAAATGAAGCAGCTTTACCGCAAGCTCGCCATGCGCCTGCACCCGGACCGGGTGGAAGAAGACGACAAGGCCGAGGCCCAAGCCCTGTTCCAGCGCCTGCAGGCGGGCTATGAGAACAACGACTTTGCCGCCCTGCTGGCACTAGAGCAACAAGTGCTGCTCACGCCCCAGGCCAGCCTTGCACCAGGCGCGGGCGCAAGCAACTCGGGCGCCAAGCGCAGCCCGGCGCAGCAAGTCGCCGCGCTCAAAGAACGCCTGGCCCAACACCAGCGCGACCGGGCCGGCATTTTGCGCAGCGCCACCTGGCAAACCCTGAGCACCCAAAGCAACTGGACCTTGTGGTTCAGCCAGCAAGCCCGCTACCTGCAGGCCGAACTGCAGCGCTACGCGCAGGCGTTGGGCGCCAGCAGCGCACCCCAAGCGCACCAAGCCCCTGACGCCGCCAGTGCCACAGCCCCGACCGCCGCCCCCGCGCCATGAACCAGCTCACTGTCCAAGCCCCGGCGCAGCACGCCCTTACGCTGGCCACGCAGCAGCGCCTAGACGCCGCCTCGGGCGCGCTGGCGCTGATCCAGGAGGCGCACACTCTGGCGTTTTTCCGTTCGCACCCGGCGCTGTTGCTGGGCTGCCTGCAAACCCATTACCCGCTCTCAGGCGCCGAGCTTGCGGGCTTTGCCCCTCTGTGGGACTGGAAGCGCCTGAGCGCCAGCCGCGCCCTGGCCTGGACGCCCGAGCTCGTGGCCCAGCACGCCGACGCCTGGGACTGGGACGCCCTGAGCAAAAACCCCAGCCTGCCCTGGAGCGACGCCCTCATCGAGCAGCACGCACAGCGCTGGAACTGGCGCGCCCTGAGCGCCAACCCGGCCCTGCCCTGGAGCGCAGAGCTGTTGGACGCTAACGCTTACCGCTGGGACTGGGCGGTGCTCAGCAGCAACGCCGACCTGCCCTGGACGGCGGCCTTCATCCACAGCAACGCCCACCGCTGGGACTGGACCGGCCTGAGCTGGAACACCGGCGTGCCCTGGACGGCCGCGGTTCTGCGCGCCTACGCCGAGCGCTGGGACTGGACTGGCCTGAGCGCCAATGTGTCCTTGCCCCTGGACGCGGCGCTGGTCACGGCCTTTGCCGACCACTGGAACTGGCCCTGGCTTAGCGGCAACGCCAGCCTGCGCTACAGCGAAGGCCTGCTCGACACCCACGTGCAACACTGGGACTGGAAAGCCCTGAGCAGCGCCGCCCACTTGCCTTGGAGCGAGGCCCTGATTGCCCGCTACGCCGCGCATTGGGACTGGCCGGCCCTGAGCGCCAACCCCCATCTGCCGCTCAATGACGCCTTGTTGCAAGCCTGGAGCAAGCGCTGGAGCCGCGCTGGCCTGTGCAAAAACACCGCTGTGCCGTGGACAGAAGCCCTGCTGGCCGCCACACCAGCAGACGCCTGGGACTGGGACGCCCTGAGCGCCAACCCGGTCCTGCCCTGGTCTGGCGCGCTGGTCGAACGCTACCAAAACCACTGGGACTGGGACGGCCTGAGCTGGAACCCCGGCCTGCCCTGGAGCGAAGCGCTGATCGCGCAGTTTGCCGCCGACTGGGACTGGGCGGGCCTCTCCAGTAGCGCTCAACTGCCCTGGAGCGCCGATTTGCTGCACAGGCCCGACTTTGCCTGGGACTGGGAACGCCTGAGCGCCAACCCCCACCTGCCCTGGAGCGCGGCCTGGATCGCCCCGCACGCCGCGCGCTGGAACTGGGCCACCCTGAGCAGCCAAAAACAGCTGCCCTGGAGCGCCGAACTCTTTAGCGCCTTTGCCGAACACTGGTTTGTGCCGCTGCTGGCCGAACACCAGCACTTTGGCGTCGCCACGCTGTCGCAAACCGAAGTGCAAGGCCTGCTGGGCGCCATGGCGGCGGCCTGATGGCGCATCAGTGGCAAAAAGAAAAGTGGCATACAGTTTGCGTAATCTAAAAATACCGCGAAAATCGTCAGAAATCAGACCATTCGGACACCGCACCCGCCGCCCCGACCGCACCAGGACCTGCCCATGAATGATGTGAAACACCGCCCCAGCGGCGCCCAGCACCTCGAAGCTGCCGCCCACGGCCCACATGCGCCCCGCATGGGTCTGGTGTCGCACACCACGCCCATCGTCGCGCACCAGGCGCACGTACCGCATGGGCAAAAGCTCTACGCGGTCGAACACCAAGCCCATCCGGTGCAACACCATGCGCTCGCGCAACTGCGCGAACCCCAGCAATAAGACAGACCCGCTTTGAATAATCTGCTGGCCGACGCCGACGCCGCCTACCGCCGGGGCGACTATGCCAATGCGCTGCGCATCTCGCGCCCGCTGGCCTCGCTTGACTACGCCGCGGCACAAAACAACCTCGGTTTCATGTACGCCAACGGCCAAGGCGTGGCGCAAGACTACGCTGAGGCCCTGAAGTGGTACCGCCTGGCCGCCGCACAAGACTACGCCGCCGCCCAGTACAACCTGGGCTTTATGTACGCCAACGGCCAGGGCGTGGCCCAAGACTATGCCCAGGCACTGGAGTGGTACCAATTGGCGGCCGCCCAAGGCTTGCCTGACGTGCAAACCAACCTGGCCTTTATGTTTGCCAACGGCCAGGGTGTGGCGCAAGACCAGGCCCAAGCTGCCGTCTGGTTTGAGCGCGCCGCCGTGCAAGGCCACGCCACCGCCCAGTTCAACCTGGCTTGCATGTACGCCGCCGGTGAAGGCGTGGCGCAAGACGGCGCCAGCGCGCGCAAATGGTTTGAATCGGCCGCCGCCCAAGGTCACACCTACGCCCAGTTCAACCTTGGCCTTTTGCTGGCCGACCCCCAGAGCGCCGAATACGACCCGGCGCTGGCCCGCAAGTGGTACCAGCTCGCCGCTGAACAGGGCGACGCCCCGGCCCAGTACAACCTGGCGCTCATGCTCTCGCAAGGCCAGGGCGGCATTACCGACGACGAAGGCGCGCTGCACTACTTTGGCCTGGCCGCCGCCCAAGGCCATGGCGACGCGCACTACAACCTGGGCGTCTGGTACGCCCAAGACCACGGCCAAGGTGACGGCGGTGGTGCCGACTTTGACCGCGCGCTAAACCACTACCGCACTGCGGCAGCCCTGGGCCACGCGCCGGCGCAGTTCAACTTAGGGACCTTGAGCGCCAATGGCTTTGGCGTGGCACAAGACTACGCCGAAGCGCTGCAGTGGTACCAGATGGCCGCTGACCGGGGCCTGGCAGTCGCTCAGTTTCAGCTCGGCGCCATGTACAGCGCGGGCCAGGGTGTGGCCCAAAACAAGGCCCAAGCGCGCCAGTGGTTTCACCACGCTGCTGACCAGGGCGACGCGCGCGCGCAGTGCAACCTGGGCGTGATGTACCAGGGTGGCGTGGGTGTGAGCAAAGATTTCACGCTGGCGCGCCAGTGGTACCAGCTTGCCGCCGACCAGGGCGACGCGCTGGCCCAGTACAACCTGGGCCTGATGCACCTGCAAGGCCAGGGAGCCACCGCCGATCTGGCACGGGCGCGCCACTGGTTTGTGCTGGCGGCCGAACAAGGCAACGCACTGGCCCAGTTCAACGCCGCCATGGCCGACGCCTGGGGCGCGCCCGCCACTTCCTCCAACAGCGACGACCCGGCACAAGCGCTGGTCTGGCTGCACAGCGCCGCCGACCAAGGCGTGAGCGACGCCTTGTTCAACCTGGCCTGCCTGCAAGACCCACTGCTCACCCCCCAGACGGCGCTGCGGCTGGCCTCCAGCGCCGACGCGGGTGCCGAAGTGGCTCCGGTTGCGCGCAACAGCGCACTGCGCGACTACCAGGCCAGCGCCGACCTGGGCAACGCCTGGGCCCAGCACAACCTGGGCGTGCTGCACGCCCAAGGCGCAGGCGTAGCACAAGACCTGAGCGCAGCGCTGGCCTACTACCTGCAAGCCGCCGAACAGGGCGACGCCCTGGCCCAGTACGCCGCCGGCATGCTGTTGCACGCCGGCGGCGACGTGCCGGCCGACGAAATGGGTGCCCTGCTCTGGCTGCAAAAAGCCGCAGCCCAAGACCACCCCGCCGCCCAATACCAGTTGCGCCTGCTGCAAGCCCAAGGCCTGCAAGCCACGCCCGACTATGGTCGCCAGTTGCTGGCCTACCAACAAGCCGCCGACCAGGGCGACGCCAGCGCTGCCTTTAACCTGGGCCTGCTGCATGCGCAAGGCCTGGGCACGGTGCGCGACTTGGCATTGGCGGCCCAGTGCTTTGAGCGCGCCGCACAAGCCGGCATTGCCCAGGCGCACAACAACCTCGCCACCCTGGCGCTGCAAAACCCCACCAGCGCCCGTGACGGCGTCGCCACGCGCCAGGCGCTCGAACACCTGCAAGCCGCGGCCGACCAGGACGACGCGCTGGCCCACTTCAACTGGGGCCAGTTGCGCCTGCATGGCCAGGCAGTGGCCGCCGCACCGCACGAGGCTTATGCCCACTTTGAGCGCGCCGCACACTTGGGTCACGCCCCGGCCATGCTGCAGCTCGCCGCCCTGCTGAACGACGGCGAGGGCTGCGAAGCCAACCCAGCGCAGGCCCTGGCGCTGCTGCAACAGGCCAGCGCCCTGGGCGAAGCCAGCGCCTGGGCACAGCTCGGGCGCAAGTACTTTTTGGGTGAAGGCGTGGCAGCAGACGCCGCCCAGGCCTTGCATTGCTACTTGCAAGCCGCTGAACTGGGCGACAGCGCAGCGCAGTTCAACCTGGGCTCGATGTACGCCAACGGCCAGGGCACCGCACAAGACTACGGGCAGGCCTTGCGCTGGTACCAGGCAGCTGCTGGCCAGGCGCCCAATTCGGCGTCCGTGCTGCAAACCACACCCGCTGCGGCCCCGGCAGCGGACGCAGCCGCTCCCAAAGACCTGCGCCGCGCCGCCTGAAGGCGGGCCCGCAGACAGCGCCCGCCAAGACACCACCCGAGGCAGCGGCAGACACGCCGGCATAGACAGGGTCGAAAACGACGACTCAAGCTTTGGCTCCTGCTGCCGATACTGCTATGGACTACCTCTAAGGACACCGCTATGAACCGCCTTCGCCCCCTCAAACTGGCACTTTCCCTGTCTGCGGCACTGCTTTGCGCCTGCCAGGCACTGCCCACGCTGTCGGGCTTTAGCGCTGCACCCGCAACTGCCGCCACGGGCACAGCCACGGCCAACGTCGAAATCCCTATGGCCAACCTGCCGCTGGTGGAGCGGCGCGAGTCGCTCACTGCCACCGGCTACGCGGTGATCAGCGTGCAAAACCACCGCCTGCCCGCGCAGCAACGCCTGCTGGCCATCCGTGCGGCCAAGCTTGACGCCTACCGCTCGCTGACCGAGCAGGTCTACGGCCTGCGTATGGACGCCACCGCCACGGTGGCCGACATGGTGGTGCAAAACGACACCTTCCGCAGCCGGGTCGAAGGCGTGATCTATGGCGCCACGTTGGTCAGCATCACCCCCTCGGGCGACGACACCTACGAGACCACCCTGTCCCTGGACAAAGCCACGGTGCAAGACCTGCGCATGCTCTACCTGGGCCAACTGGCTGCCAAAAACAAATAAGCCGCCATGACGCGTTTTGCCCCCATTCACGTCTGGCGTTCTGCCGCTGCAGCCGCACTGCTGCTGAGCGCGGGCGCGCTGTGGGCAGACACGCTCTCGCCGGAGGAAAAGCTCGCCGCCATCCGCAAAGGCCTGGTGCAAGCCGCACTCGATGGCCCGACCCAGGTGTCGGCTACCCAGTGGATTGACGGCAACGGCGCGCTGCAAGAACTCAGCGCCTTTCGTTCGGGCATGAAAGTGCGCGGCGTGCGCGTGCTGGCCTACGGCGCTGATGCCCAGGGCGAACCCACCGCCAAACTGCAGTGGCAAAGTGCCGACGGCTCCGACCCCACGGGCAGCGGCAAAACGGCCCCTGCATGCAAAACGCCCGCCAGTGGACGCCTGCAACACGTGCTGGGATGGAACTGGACCACGCAATCGCCCCTGAGCGCCGACAACGCGCCTGTGATCGACGCCTTGCAGGCCAGCGTACTGGCGCAGTTGCAGCAAGCCGGCGCATCCAACGCGCAGTGGCGCCTGGTGGAGCGCGCCCGCACCGAGGGGCGCTCGAGCTACCAACAAGCGCTGTTGGGCTCCAGCCAGGACGAAATGCCTTGGCAACTCCAGTTTCAGCTCGTCAGCATCAGTCCCGCCCCGAGCGCCCAAGCCTTGGATGTGCCGCTGCCCCCGCCGGCCAAGTCCGGACGATCCAATGTGCCATCTCCCGCCGGCCCCGCCTTGGAGCCCAGCGGGCTGCAAGTGCAGTTGCGCATGACGCTGACTGCACGCAAACAGCACACACCCGCGCTACAGTCCAGCGCCAACCTGACCCTGTCCGCCACCGATGACAACTGGGCCAGCCCCGGCCTGAGTCCGGCAGCCCAGGCCCGGGTGGCCAAACAGGTGCAGGCCTGGAGCCAGGCCCTGCAACGCCAACTGGTCTGCCAAACCGTCATGGCCGATGTGACCCAAGCCGCCGGTACCCAGGTGCGCATCAATGCCGGCAGCGCCGCCGGGGTGCGGGTGGGTGACGAATGGGTGATCGCGCACGACCAAAACGGCGTGCAGCGCGCCCTGGAGCCCGGCGCGGCAGCGCAAACCGTGCTGGCCAAGGTGCAGTCGGTGGGCGAGTACTACGCCCAGTTGCGCCCCGTGAGCGGCACCACCAAAAACGTCAGCAACACCTGGACCGCCTGGTCGGCCGAGGCATCGCACTAGGGCGCTGCGCCCCCAGCGACCCATTTTTTCAGGAAATACGCCATGCCCGCCCCACGCCGCCAGACCTCGCACGCCACCCACCGCGGTGCCTGCAGCCACCCTGTCGGGTCCGTGTTGCTGCTGGCGGCTTGCTGGCTGGCCCTGCCGGCGCCAGGCCATGCGTCCCAAAGCACACCTGAGCCCGCAGCGCCCAGCGCCACGTCCCCGGCCCCGGCCCCGGCCCCCGCGCGCAGCTACCTGCCCAAGACTGGCGAGACGCTCGACCAGGTGATCGCCCGCACCCTGCCCGACAGCCCGCTCAAGATAGAGCTGCTGCGCCAGGCTTTTATCGCGCAAAACCCGCAGGCTATCGCGCCAGGCAAGGTGCCCAAGCTGCGCAAAGGCGTGCCGCTGCTGGTGCCCGACCACGACGCGCTGCTGCGCATGCACCTGGGTAGCCTGGTTGCGCCCGCAGAAGCAGCCCCAGCCAACGCCCGCTTTAGCCCGTCTACCAGCGAAGAACGCAAGCGCTGGGTTCAGTTCCCGTGATTGCGGTCGCCGAAAGCACGGCACCCGCCCGGCCCAGCCCGCTGTTTTTGCAGGGCCAGGCCTCGGTGCCGCTGGTCGAGGCGGTCACAGCCCGCGCGCTGGAGCTCAAAGACGGCCAAATCGTGCAGGCCACGGTGCAGTCGCAGGGCGAGCAGCTCGCACTGCTGCTGCGCGGGCGGCAAATTGGCGTGCCGCACGCCAACGGCTGGGAGGTGGGCCAGCGCCTGAGCTTTCAGGTCCAGTCGCACGCCGACGGCAGCGTGACCTTGCAGCTGCTCGGGCCTGGCGCCAAGACCCCCTTTCCTTTGGCCAGCAATGCGTCTGGCGCGCCCACGGCCCAAACCGCCACGCCGTATGCGCCGGAGATCAGCGCCAAAACGGCGGCGTCCCCTGCATCGGCCGCCGTGGCCACGCCGGCCACCAGCGCAGTAAACGCCATCGCGCTCTCTGGAATCGGCGGCGCCAGCGCCATGACTGGCCTGCCGTTTGCCGGCTTTGCCGGCGTGTTCTCCCGCCTGGGCAGCCTGCTCTACCGCGAACCCGGCATGCCCGACCTGCGCCAGCTGTTTGAGCCCGGCGAAGGCCTGGACGCGGTGCTGGCCAAGATTTCCAGTTCCCCGCAACTACAGGCCCAGGCGCAAATGCAGATGCAGGCCCAGTGGCAGGCCATGCGCCTGTCGGCCGAGCGGCTCACGCCCGAGGGCATTCGCATGGCCGTGCTCAGCGCCATGGGCTCAGAAACCAGCATCGGCCGCATCCGCAACCCCGCGCCGCTGGACCCCAAGCAGCTCTTGCACCAGCTGCTCAAGGCGGTCAACGACGCGGGTGAGGAAGACGGCCCCGAGGCGCAGCACATCAAACGCGCGCTGGGCGACCTGGACGCCGCGCAAATTGGCGCCGTCAAGGCCCAGGCTGATGGTGCGATGGCCATGTCCGTGGTGTTGCCTTTTGCCAACCAGGCGCCTATTGAACTGCGCTTTGAGCGCCAACCCCAGACGCCCGGCCAGGAATCGGTCTACACGGTCAACGCCCATTCCAACAGCCCAGACTACGGCGAGCTGTGGCTCAAGGCCGACCTGCATGGCGACACCGACCTCGATTTGTCCATGTGGGCGCTGCGTCCGGCCGTGGTGGCGCTGGCCCAAGAAGGAGCGCAGGCGCTGCGCGAGAACCTGCGCGAAGTGGGCCTGTCCATGCGCAGCTTTCACGCCCATCCGGGCGCGCGCCCGACAGCACCTGCGGCAATTCAGCCCCAGGCGCGGCCCGGCACGGTACTGGACTTTCGGGTATGAGCCAGCGCCGCCAAGCCATCGCCCTGGAGTACGGCAGCTACGCCACCCCCATGGTCACGGCCAAGGCGGAAGACGATCTGGCGCTGGAAATGATTGCCGAGGCACGAGCGCACGGGGTCTACATCACGCAAGACCCGGCACTGCTGGCGCTGCTTAGCCGCCTGGACGTGGACCAAGAGGTGCCGCCGGAGCTGTTTACCGCCGTGGCGGTGATTCTGTCGTGGGTGTATTGGCTCAAGGGCATGCGCCCGGGCGACGAAAAATCCGCTTCGGCGCAGGGTGTGGCCCCGCCCGAAGAAATTCAGGCGTCGCTGTAGCCGGAGTTGCGGCCGAAGCGGGAAATATGGCCTAGCCGGTCGTACACCTCGACCGAACTGGCCGCGTCTTCCACGCGCAGGCTTTCCAAGGTGCCGCGGATGGCTTCGAGCTTGCGCTCCATCAGCACGGTGTTGCGCCGGTGCAGATCGCGGCAGTTGACCATGGTGTTTCTAAATTCCTGCCACTCGGGCAGCACCTGGATGTCGGCCGCTGAGGGCGCCAGGCGGGTGATCTCTGCCAGCAGCTCGGTTTTTACCGGCTGGAGCTGCTCGAACTGGTCGATTTCCTGGTTGCGCAAAGCCTCAAATTCCTGCTCCAGCATCTGTGAGAGCTGGTCGGCAAGTTTTGCGGCGTAGGCAACGGGGTCGTTCAAAGTGCGGTCTCGTGGGCAGTTTTTAGTTGCTGATCATTTGTTCCAGGGCCACAAAGCTCTCGGCGATGCGGCGCGGGTTCAGGGGGTATTGCCCGTTTTCGATGGCGTGCTTGATGGCGTCCACCTTGGCTCGGTCAAAGTCGGGCTCTTGCTTGAGGCGCGCGTTGATCGCGTTAAAGCCGGCCACATCGGCGCCCTTGGCTGCGGCGGCGGACTTGCTCGCGGCAATTTCCGCCTCGGGCATCGCTGCCACACCGGCAGCCGATGGAGCCAGGGTAGCCGCCTTGGTCGACTTTTCCATAGCCTTACGGGCCAGGGTATCTGACGGTACCTGCCGGGAAAGGGGGTTGATGGCATCGGTCATGGTGGGCTCGCTTTGGTAACTTCAGTCGGTCAAAAGGATTTATTACTCACAGAATCGGATCGACAGATAAGAACTTGAGGGCAAATCGGAAAAATATTTAAAAAACTTTTAAAGGCCGCGTGCGGCGTTCGGTCCGGTGACTATGCCCGTTAGTAATCGACCCGACTCGGGATTTTTTAAGCGAATTTGGTCACCTATTTTGCCGTCCTGCATGGCTTCGACCCGCGCGGTGATGCTAAAGCCGTTGCCCTGCCCCACCGTCAGCATCACCAACTGGCCCTGTTTGACGACCACGGCGCGGCGTAGATCGTAGCCACGCAGTGGCACGCCCGCCTGCACGTCGCGCACCAGTTCGCTGTTTTCCACCTCTTTGATGGAGCCAACCGCCTGCAATTCCACCCCTTGTGCAGGAACATCGACCTCCCGCAGCAGGTCGCGCGTGGCAATGCTGCCTGCGCGCAGTGTCTGGCTGGCCACCACGACCCGGCGGGAGGGACCCACGCCGGACGCCGCCGTGGTCGGGCCGCTGGCGGTGCCTGCAGGCGCCGCCCCACCCGGTGCGGCCAGGCCCGGTGCAATGCCGGGCTTGAGCACCACGCGCAAATAGAGCTGCCAGCCCGGATTGCCCAGGCAGCGCACCCGCACCGTCTCGCGCGAGGCAAATGGCGTGTCCATCACCAGGGGGCGGTCGCAGCTTTGCAATTGCACCCGGCTGTCCAAAGGCGCAAAGCTGAATTGGTTGGCGTCGAGCTGCTGCGACTTTTGCACCCACTGGCCCACTTCCGTCAAAAGCTTGTCTGGAGCCGCCGGGTTTTGAGCCTGGGCCGCCGTGGTCAGGCAAAAAACCGACAGCAGCCAAACCGCCACGCGCCGCACGCTGGCGTCCACCCGGCGTTGGAAGGGCGTTGGGCGTGAGTGGCACAGCAATTGCATGAAGGATCTTATCTGTTAAAAAAATGACAGGGCCAAGTGCCCTACAACCTGCAGCGCAAGATCAGTGCCACGCAGCGCAGGCGGCCCCACAAAAGGCATTTTTTAGCCGGCATTTGACTCACTTAGCAAGCTTAACTACCCATGTGGACCCGCAACGCAGCCCAGGCCAACGCAACCGTACCGCTTCTGCCAGCGGCGGGCGCTGCTGCGCCGATGTCCACCAGCGCCAGTGGCAGGACCACGGTTTTTTCGCAGGTTTTGCAACAAGTGCAGGGCAAAAGTGCTGCGCCCGCAGCCCGCCCACAACAACTTACCAGTGCTGTCACCGTCGCGGCTGGCGACACCCTGATTGGCCTAGTGCGTGACCAGGCCCAGGCGCGCGGCGTGCAACTTGACAGCAACCAGGAAATGCGACTGGCCCAGCAACTGGCAAGCGCCAATGGCATTGGCAACGCTGACCTGGTCTATCCGGGCCAAAGCATCAAACTCTCGTCTATTCAGGCCGACTTGCAAAGCCTACCTGCGGCTTCGGTGCGGCGTGTCGACACGGCTGTTCAGAGCACTGCAGCACCGTTTAAACCGTCTGTTACCCCAACAGCACCCGCAGCGCCCATAGTTGCAGCCCTGCGCAACGCCCCCTTGGGCTACGACGTGCGCTCACCCCAGTTCACACCAGCAGCCCAGGCCGTGGCCAAGACCAACATCGCCGGACCGGCTGCAGGAGCCGCCCATCCGGTCTTGCAGCAAACCCTGGACCGCGCGGTGGCCAAGGGCTTTATTCCGGCAGCCGAAAAAACAGCCGTGTACGACAAGATTTTGCAAATGGCGGAAAACCACCGTTTTTCCCCCGACGACTTTGCCCGCATGACGCTGATGGAAAGCGACGGCATGAACCCGCGCGCCAGTAACCAACGCTGCCACGGCATCATCCAGTTTTGCGACGGCCCCGCGCGCGGCGCGGCCTCTGCCGGTTATGCCGCCAACCCACGGGCCATTCTGGACTTAAGCGTGCACAAGCAGCTCAGCCTGGTAGACAAGTACTTTGACGACGTGGGCCTCAAAAGCCAGGGGCCCGCCGGACTGGAAGACCTGTACCTGTCGGTACTCAACCCCGCCTCGCGCGCAGAAGCACAAAGTAACGCGCCGCTCAACATCGGAGGCCAGCAGGCTCGGGCATTGCACGTGGGCAGCGATACCGCCGCCCCCATTACCCGCCAATCGATCCGCCAGGGCTTGCTGCAAAACGCAGCCGCCCGCCTGGGCCAAATGCTGCCATCTGGCTTGCGCGTGCAAGCACAGCGTGCGCAGCAGTACGTCGAAAACACTTTGCCCTGAGCAGCTGGCGCTCCGCCGCAGCGCCGCGCACCTGCAGCACCCGGCAACCACGCTTTTTCCGACAGCGGCAAGAGTTTGCCGCCCGGTAAGCGCAGACGCCCAGCCCCTTGCCGTGCAGCGCCTTCGCAGGCCCTAGAAGTGGCCAAAAAAACGGCAATTTGTGCATGGCATGCAAGTTGCGAGAAGGGTCTATACGAGAAGGGTTTTGCGGCAACGATGTCGGCAAACCGGCAGTTCAACCTGGAGCAATGGAGAGCGCATGAACATCATTGACAACACCTTTAGCCTGCACGAAAAGGCCTTGGGCATGCGCAGCCAGCGCATGGAAGTGCTGTCGCGCAATATTGCCAATGCCGACACGCCCAACTTCAAGGCCCAGGACATTGATTTCCGCCAGGTCTTGAAGGACACCCAAGACACCACCATGCGCACCACCAACGCGGCGCACATCCCCTTGGGCGACCCGGGCGAGGCCAGCGGCCTGAAATACCGCACCCCTTTTAACGTGGCCTTTGACGGCAACACGGTCGAGTTGCCGGTGGAACAGGCCAAGTTCGGCCAGTACGCCGCCGAATACCAGACCACCCTGAGCATTCTGGAAAACCGCATCAGCGGCATTCGCAAAGCACTGCGCGGAGACTAAGCCATGGCACTTGACAATATTTTCGGCATCGCCGGCTCGGCCCTGAATGCGCAAACCGTGCGCATGAATGCCACCGCTTCCAATCTGGCCAATGCCGGCACGGTGGCCGGTTCCGACAAGGATGCCTTTCGTGGCAAACGCGTCACCTTCAAGGCCATCATGGACTCCCAACCCAACGGCGCCCCTGCGGACAACAAGGGGGGCGTCAAGGTATCCGGCATTTCGGACGATCCCAAATCGATCTCCCGCATGTCGGACCCCGGCAACCCGTCGGCGGACAAAGATGGCTACGTCTACCTGTCCAACGTTAATGAGATGTCCGAGATGGTCGAAATGATGGCCGCCGCCCGCTCCTACCAAAACAACGTTGAAGTCGTCAACACCGCGCGCCAGCTGATGATGCGCACGCTGGACATCATCAAAAGCTGATTACTTCGGAAATACACCCCTATGGCAAACCTAGACCTTCTGAACTCCTCATCGGCACTGAGCAACACCGCGTGGGCATCGTCCGTGCCCAGCAGCATCAAGACCACCGCTGGAGCCGCACAGGCAGCGCTCACGGCAAATTCCGGCCAATCCGCCATGGGACAGAGCGACTTTCTGACCCTGTTCACTACCCAATTAAAGAATCAGGATCCGCTGGACCCCGTGAAAAACGAGGCCTTCGTGGCACAGCTTGCGCAGTTCTCACAGCTTGAAGCGACGACGAACATGGCGTCGAGCCTGACGAACTTCACCACTTCGATGGCCAGCAGTCAAATCACCAGCAGCGCAGGTTTGATTGGTGCCAAAGTCGCGGTACCTGATGGCCCGGCAGTGCTGGTCTCGGGCCAGACCGTGCCTGCCACTATTTCATTGCCCAACGGCGCTGACGGAATTCAACTTCAAGCCTACGACTCCAAAGGTGTTCTGGTGAGCACCCAAACTGCCGGCGCGCAGACGGCTGGTGACATGCTGTTTAACTGGAACGGTCAAGACGACACCGGCAACGCGCTGCCCGCTGGCATCTACCGCTTTGTGGCGAGCGCTGTCGTACAAGGAAAAAACACTACGCCTACCGTCAGCACCATGGCCACAGTGCTCGGTGTGAGCCAGCAGGCCGACAAATCCATGCTTCTGCAAGTGACGGGTGGCAAGACCATCAAGCTCTCTGACGTCACCAAAATTTACGGCTAGCCCTTCCTTTTTCGCTCTACCCAACACCGGAGTAACTCACCATGTCTTTTTATACCTCTCTGACCGGCCTCAATGCTGCCACCGCCATGCTCGGTGTGACCGCCAATAACATTGCCAACGTGGGCACCACCGGCTTTAAGCGTTCGCGCGCTGACTTCGGTGACATTTTTGCCACATCGCCGCTGCAAAAGGCATCAAGCACAGTTGGTCAGGGCGTATCGTTGAAACAGGTGAGTCAGGAGTTCAGCCAAGGCAATATCTCGTTTTCATCCAACGCGCTGGACTTGGCAGTCACCGGCGACGGCTTTTTCCCCATGCGCTCGGCGGATGGTCTGCAAGAAACCTACACCCGCAACGGCTCGTTCTTGCTTAACGAACAGTACAACGTGGTCAACTCTGCGGGCCAACGTCTGATGGCTGCGACCGTTGACTCGACCGGTAGCGCCAATGTGAACGACCGCGTGGTTTTGACCATCCCGCAAAAAACAACAGGTGAAGCCAAACAGACTTCGCAAGTGTCTCTGGGCCTGAACTTTCCGGCCGACGCCAGCGTGATCACCGCCGCATTCAATCGGACCAACCCGGCCACCTACAACAAGAGCACGGCCTTTACCGTCTACGACGCTGGTGGTAACGGTTATCTGGCCACGGTGTACTACGTCAAAACTAAAAACGCCGACTCCACCAGCCCCACCAACACCTGGCAAACCCACGTGTTTGTGGGTGAAGACGCTGTGAACGCTTCATTGCAACAAGCCACTGATTCCAACGGCTCCAAGCTCTACGTCAACCAGTACGGACAGCTCGCACCCTACAGCCAGGTCAAAGATGAATTGACTACCGCCAAGACCGAACTCTTTTCGCTCAATGACTTGACTGACAAGCGAAATTCGGTGCCAGCAGGGGTCAAGGGAACGACAGTAACGGCCTACGACTTCAGCAATGGCGTCAACTTTAAGACCTTGAACGACACCGCAAACACGCAGGCTATCGCCGCAGGGATTACAGCCGGTGTTACGGCAGCATTAGCGGTTACGCCGCAAGTTGGAACAACGGACGAAATAACTGCAGCAGCCACAGCCGCCGCTACTGCAGCCGTCATGGCCAAAACTTATCCGAGCGATGCGGCCATCGCAGCAGCAATACTCAACCCGAGTAGCGTGACGGGCCTGAGTGCTGCCATTACTGCAGCAGTGGGCGCCCTGACAGGAACGCCCACGGATGCCCAAGTTGCCGACGCCACCAAAACAGCCACAGCCAACACGCTGGCTACCGCCAACGCTCTTGCAGCACTGGGCACTACGCCTTCCGCTGCTGAATTGGCAGCAGCAACTGCTGCAGCGGGCGCCGTGACCTATTACAACAAGCTCACAACAGACCTTCAAACCATGTTCAAGGTCGACATTGACGGCAGCGGCAACCCGGTGACCGCCGACCTTAGCTATTTGACCGCCGCAGACTCAAAAATCAACGGCGCAGAGATGGCCGCCGAAGTGACCAACCAGTTGAACAAGAAATTTGGCGATGAGTCCTACTTTGACCTGACCGACATCAACAACCAAAAGTTCCAAGTCACCAGCAGCCGGTTGAACACCACCGGCGGAACCACTGCGGCGCCGACGGTTGTCGAACACCCAATGTCCATCAATTTGGTTCCAGGCACCCTGGGCTTGTCAAGCAACCCAAAACAGGTAACTACTGAACAGATGGTCAGTGCCATACAGGCTCAGCTTGACGCGTTGGGGCAAAATGCAGATGGAACACCCAACACCATCAAAGTCAGTTACGACTATTCGACGTCGAGCTTTAAATTTATGGATGGAGTGCAAACGATCAAGCTCAGTACACCAACCACGGTGCTCAAGAACGATCTGTTCCAGCTGACACCCACACCGACTGTGTTGGACAACACCACTGGCCACTATGACGCCAAAGTGATTCCTAATGGCCTGGCCATTCGCCTGCCATCCGAGCAGCGTTATGGCATGCAAATGAACTACGACTCGGTGAACAAAGTGTTCACCCTCCAGTCGGGAACCACAGGTGACAAGTCGAGCCTTGCGATTACTGGGGTAGCATCTAACTCTGTGGGGGAGCAGATATTTGGCTTTACCGCCAACGGCAGTGCTACCGATGCCCCCGTCAACTTAGTCACCACTTCGGCCGTAGCACTGCGCGGCATTGCTTCCACCCCGGCAACCGCCACGGGAACCACGCCGCTAAAGAACATCTCCAGCAACTTTGCGGTGGACAACACAAACAACTCCTTTGTGGTGACCGTCGACGGCGTCAAGGCCACCGTGGTGATTCCACCTCGGCCGGACTATTCGCTCGACACATTCAAGGCCGAGTTGCAAAAAGGTATCAACGCCATGGGCGCCAACAGCCCCACCGGCCAGCCGCTCACAGTCAACGGTGTCAAAGTCGCCTATGACGATGCGAACAAGCGCTTCAACTTCACCAGCGGCACCACAGGGGCTAACTCCTTCATCAAGATTTCCGGCAGCGCAGACTGGGGCCTTGACCAGGTCGAGGCTGCTCGCGGGACAGACTCCACCTGGATCAAGCCCACGCAACACGCCGATACCGTCTCTGGCGTGTCCCAGCCCAAGTACATTGACGGTCAAGGCAATGAGACCACCAGTGGCGACGGCTTTGTGAACCTGCCCACCTGGTCTCCGGTCTACCTGACCAAAGGCGAATTAACCTTCAGCACCGCAGGTAAATTAGTCTCGCCAGTACAAGGTACACAGCTAGAACCCGTCTACCTTGCGGGTGGTAAGGGTGTTTTGACGATTAATGTCAACTACTCCGCGTCCACTCAGTACACCTCTCCCTTCGCCGTGTTGTCGCAGTCGCAAGACGGTGCACCTGAAGGAGACCTCGTGGGTGTGACCATCGGAAACGATGGCTTAGTGAGCGCCTCGTTCTCCAACGGCACACAAAAGTCGTTAGCCAAAATTTTGTTGGCCAACTTCTCCAGCCCGGTGGGCTTGCGTCAGATGGGTGACTCTACCTTCCTGGCCTCGGCTGCCTCGGGCAAGGCGACGCTAGGTAATGCCGGTTCTGCCGGTTTCGGCACTCTGCGCGCGGGCGCCACCGAGCGTGCTAACGTTGACTTGACGCAGGAGCTGGTGGACTTGATTACCGCCCAGCGTAACTTCCAGGCGAATGCCAAGGCGATTGAAACCAGCTCGACGATGACCTCGGCCATCATCAACTTGCGTTCATAAGCCGTCTGACACCACTCTAAGGAGCCAACACCATGGATCGGATGGCCTTTAACGCCGCAGTGGCGATGAACGAGCACACGCTTGGGCGACAAATGTCGGTCAACGAACTCGCCAACGTCACCACAACCGGCTTCAAGCGCAGTTTCGAGGCCGCCATGCGCACGGTGGCGGTGGACGGCTCGGGTCTGAAAAGCCGCTTTCAGCCACAAACCTTTGCCGAGGATTACATCAGCATGAAAGCTGGTCCGGTAGTGGCAACCGGCAACGACCTAGATGTGGCCTTTAGCGGCAGCACCGTTCTGGGCGTGACTGCCCCCGATGGAAAACTGGCCTTTACGCGACGCGGTGACCTGCGAGTCAACGCGGACGGTGCTATGGAAAACGGAGCCGGTATTTTGGTGCGTGGCCAGAACGGCGGCGCCATCACCATACCACCGGGTGTGCGGGTCACGATTCGTTCGGATGGGGCCGTCTTTGGCAGCGACCCGGCACAGCCAAGCAACACGCCGTCGCTACAAATCGGCACGCTGATGATGCGCGACGCAAGCAACACACCTTTGCAGCGCCGGGAAGACGGTTTGTTCGCCGTCTCAGGCGCCGATGCGGGCACTGATATCACGCCAGGCCCTGTGAAGCCCAACCTGACGTCCGGAGCCCTCGAAGGCAGCAATGTCAACGCCCTGTCCATCATGGTCAAGCTCATGGACCAAAGCCGCTCGTTTGAGCAGCAAGTCAACCTGATTAAAGAAAGCAAGACTTGTGACGAATCTGGTGCAACGATGATGAAAGCCAGCTGACGGTTTTTCCAGGCACGCGCCTTGCTTATAGCCCTATAACTTAACAATTCCTGGAGCAGTCAATGGACGCATCAATGTGGGTGGCCAAAACAGGCCTCGACGCGCAGCAGACGCGCATGAATGTGATTTCCAATAACCTGGCCAACGTGAACACCACGGGCTTCAAGCGCGATCGCGCGGTTTTTGAAGACTTGCTGTACCAAAACGTGCGCCAGGCTGGCGGCCAGACCGGCGCCACCACACAAGCGCCCACCGGCTTGATGCTGGGCACCGGTGTGCGCGTGGTCGCTACCGAAAAGCTCAACGTGCAGGGCAATATGATCAACAGCCAAAATCCACTGGATTTGGCAATTGCGGGTGACGGACATTTCCAGATCACCCAGGCTGACGGCACCACAGCCTACACGCGCGACGGCAACTTCAAGGTGTCGGCAACCGGACAACTGGTCACCTCCAACGGCGCGCCGCTGCAGCCAGCCATCACCATTCCACCCACGGCCGCCAGCGTTACGGTCGGCCGCGACGGGACCGTGTCCGTGGAATTGCAAGGTGGCGCAGGCCAGCAGGTACTCGGACAAGTGCTGCTGGCCCGCTTCATGAACCCCGCAGGTCTGCAAGCCGCCGGCCAAAACATGATGCTGCAAACCCCCGCCAGCGGCGTGCCGCAAGTGGTGCCACCAGGCACTGCAGGCGCAGGCACCTTGATGCAAGGCACGCTGGAGGCGTCCAACGTCAACGTGGTGGAAGAAATGGTCAACATGATCGAAACCCAGCGCGCCTACGAGATCAACTCCAAGGCCATCTCTGCGGTCGACGGCATGCTGAAGTACATCAACCAGAACATGTAATTGGCCACCCCCATGAAACATGTTTTGCTCGCCCTGACCGCCCTTGCCTTGAGCGCTTGCTCGGTCTTGCCGCGCGAGCCGCTGGCGCATTCCGAAGGTTTTCGCCCGGTCTACCCGGTGACGCAAAGCCAGCCGCAAATGGCCACCGGCGCGATTTACAACGGATCGCAAAGCGAAGCTTTTTTTGGACGGGGCCGTGCCTTTCAGGTGGGTGACGTGATCACCGTGATCCTGGACGAATCGACCCAAGCCGGTCGCACCCAAAGCGGCGTGGTCAAGCGCACTTCCAGCAACGACGTCGTGCCTTCGGGCATGGGTGGCGGATTGCTCTCGGGCGCCAACCTCTTGGGCGGCTCCATCAAGAATGAAGGCAGCGGCACCGCCGACCAGACCGCCACGCTCAAGGGCTCGGTGGCCGTGTCGGTGATTGACGTCATGAGCAACGGCAACCTGGTGCTGCGCGGCGAAAAGCAACTCGCACTCACCGAAGGCGCCGAGATCATTCAGGTCGCCGGCGTCGTGCGCCCAGACGATATTGCCCCCAACAATACCGTGGCCTCGCGCCGCTTGGCCAATGCACAAATTACCTACCGCGGCACAGGCGACATGGCTGCCGCCAGCCGCGCCGGTTGGGCCACCAGCGGTCTGTTGAAACTCTGGCCTTTCTAAAGGCTGAAAGCTCCATCACAATGCGAAAACTTCTCCACTCCCTGCCCCTGGCGGCCTTGCTGTGGGTGTTGCCGTTCTCGCTGGCGCACGCTGACCGCATCAAAGACCTGACCACCATGGCCGCCATGCGTGGCAACCAACTCATCGGCTACGGCCTGGTGGTGGGTTTGCAAGGCACGGGCGACGGCTCCGACCTGTCGTTTACCACCCAGAGCATGAAAACCCTGCTCAACCGCATGGGCGTGAACCAAGAAAACCCCTTGAGCGACTATGAAGCGGCCACCAGCGGCGGCAAGATTGACCTCAAAAACGTGGCCGCCGTGATGATTACCGCCGACCTGCCCGGTATGTCCAAACCCGGACAGCGCATTGACATCAATGTCTCTGCCATCGGCAAAGCCACCAATTTGCGCGGCGGCGCCCTGCTGCTGACCAGCCTGCGCGGCGTGGACGGACAAATTTACGCGCTGGCCCAAGGCTCGCTCACTGCCACCGGCATTGACGCGGGCGCTGCAGGCTCCAAGGTGTCCACCGGCGTGACGACCTCGGCGCGCATTCCCGGTGGCGCCACGGTTGAAAAGGCCGTGGACAACTCTTTTGACAAAGCCGACAACGTGTTGCTGAACCTGCGCGACGGCGACTTCACCACCGCCTCGAGCATCATTCAAGCCATCAACGCCAAGTTTGGCGGCGACGTGGCCAGCGCCTTGGACAGCGTGTCCATCGTCGTGCGCGCGCCCATGGACAGTAGTCAACGCGTGTCGTTCATGAGCATGATCGAAAACATCGACGTGCAGCCCGGCGAGCCACCGGCGCGCATTGTGGTCAACGCCCGCACCGGCACGGTGGTGATCAGCCGCAATGTGCGCGTGCTCGCCGCCGCCGTGAGTCACGGCACCATCAGCGTCTCTGTGGCCATGACCAACGAAGTGTCGCAGCCCGGCATGTTGTCCAGCGGCGGCACGACCAAGGATGTGCAAAACGCCGACGTCAAGGTGACCGAGCCCAACAAGCCCATGTTCCTGTTCCAGCCGGGTGTGGATCTGCGTCAGATCGTGGACGCCGTCAACCAGGTCGGTGCAACGCCCTCGGCCCTGATCGCGATTTTGGAAGCACTCAAAAGCTCTGGCAGCCTGCGCGCCGAGCTGCTGGTGATTTAAAGCCCATCGCCATGGAAACGAACCCCAGCGCCCTGCCCCCCGCCCCTGCCAGCACGGGCGTCACCGGCTCCTACCTCGACTTCGGTGGCCTGGGCGCGCTCAAGGGCCAGGCCCGCACCGACGCCAAGGCTGCCACCCGCGAAACCGCGCAGCAGTTTGAGGCCATGTTCCTGCAGATGATGATGAAGACCATGCGCGACGCCACGCCCAAGGCGGACTTGGTCGAATCGTCCGCCAAAGACACGTTTGAAGGCATGTTTGACAAAGAAGTGTCGGTGTCCATGGCCAAGCGCAACGCGCTGGGCTTGGCCGACATGCTGGTCAAGCACATGCCCGACACCACTGCGGCCCAGCCCAGCACGGCGGCCATGCTCGAAGCCCGCAACAACAAAGGCATGTCCTTGCAGGCCGAACCGGCCAAGGCCATGGCCCTGAACGCAGCACCACCCGTGCTGGCGCCCTTGCCGCGCGTCGGTGGCCCCATCCCACTGACGCAGCGCTTTGCGCCCACGCAAGCCAGCAGCCACAAGCCTGACGGAGACACGCCATGAGCGACATCGCAGGCATTGCAGGCAACGCGGTATCGGCCTACCAAAACGCGTTGTCTACCGTCAGCAACAACATCGCCAACGTAGCCACGGACGGCTATTCGCGACAGGACGTCTCGCTCTCGGCCCTGCCCGTCACCAAGTCGGGCGGCCTGTTTTTGGGCTCGGGCGTGGTGGTCAACAGCGTCAAGCGGCAGTACGACGCATTTGTCGAATCCAACCTGCGCAACACCAACAGCGACGTGTCCGCCCAAGGACCCATGGTCAACTACGCCAACCGCGTGGTTGATGTGATGGGCGGCCAAACCATGGGCCTGAACACGGCCTTGGACCAATTTTTTACCTCGGCACGGGCGCTGTCGGCCGACACCTCGTCCACCGTGCTGCGCAGCAGCTTTGTGCGTGACGCCCAAGGCGTGGCGCAACGGTTTGGGCAATTGTCCCAGCAGCTCAGTTTGATCGAGAACGAAACCCAAAGCGCGATCGACAACGCGGTTTCGCAGGTAAACACGCTGACCAAACAGCTCGGCGTGGTCAACGGCCAGCTCACCAAGCAATTGACGGAGGCGGCCCAACCGCCCGACCTGCTGGACCAGCGCGACTTGCTGCTCAAGGACCTGTCAACGTTTGCGCATGTCAACACGCGCTTTAGCACCAACGGCCAAGTCACCGTGAGCCTGGGCCCCACGGTCAACCAGGACATTGTGGTCAGTGGCACGACGGTCACCCCCATCGGTGCCAATTACGACGCCGCATCCTCTGAAAAAGCAGCGCTGATGCTTGACCCCTATGGCAAGGCCACGCCCTTGGCAGGCATTACCAGCGGCACCTTGTCGGGCCTGATGGCCTTTCGTGCGCAGGTGCTGGGCAACTCCCAAAGCGCGCTGGACAACCTGGCGAAAACTTTTGTAGACCAGACCAACACTATTCATGAACAAGGCGTGGACGCCTATGGAAACCCCGGGCAAGCCTTGTTCAAGATAGACCCGACAGCAGCCTATGCGTCAGCCGGTATGACGGTCGCTTTCGAAGACCCATTGCTCGTGGCAGCCGCAGCGCAGTTTCGGGTCACGGAGGGCGCGAACAACACCGGCAGCGCCAACGCAACCTTGGCCTACGCTGACCCGGCTTCAACGCCAAGCATAGCCCCCGCTACATTGACTACCGCAATGGTCAACAATGATAGCCCCAGCGCGGCCAAAACGATCACCGTCTCGCGCAGCATTCCTGCCACTGCAGTGGCCATCATTCCCAGCGGCATGCAGGATGTAAGCATCTACCTGGACAGCCTGCAGCCAGGTCAACAGCTGCAGGTGTTGACGCGCGACGGCCGCCAGCTCATAGGCCAGTCGATGGCCGGCAACAGCGCACTGCTCGGAAGCGTGATGACTCAGGACAACGGCTTTGCGGCGGGCGCCAGCTATAGCGATGCCTACCTCAACGGGGCCAAGCAGTCGGTACAGATCAGCGGTACTGCCACGGCAGCGCCCAGCTTTTTGGGCATTGCCATTGCGGGCGCCAGGGCTGGCGACAGTGCGGCCGGCACTGCTAGCGCCATCCTGGCCCAAAAAGCGAGTATTCTGGCCGGAGCGGGTGCCGCTACCGCCGGGATTACCGGCATTGCGGCGGACCCTAATGACCCGACCAAGCTCCTACTGACGAGCAACCCCACGTCCCCGGCACGCCCAGGCCTGACTCAGTCGCTTAGTTCTGGCATCGTCTTTGGTGCAGGCGTGAAATTGGCGTATAAGGGCATGGACGTTTTCTACGGCGCTCAGGCCAGCGTCCAGCTGCAACCGGTTTACAACAGCAAGGACCAGATTTCTGGCACCAAGCCCTTTGCTGCTCAGCTGCAAGGCGGCCGCATCCAAGATTTGGGCAACGGCGTTGCGGCCAATGCACTCACCCTTGACGGCGTGCCCTTGCCCGCACTTGCCTCGCCTGTGGCCAACGCGGCGGCGGTCGCAAACTGGATCAATACCATCAGCACGCAGACCGGTGTGAGCGCCAGCGCGTTCAACGACATCCGGATAGATGCCAAACAGCTCAATTTGACGGCCTCCTCGCTGGTGCTCAATGGCGTCAGCATTGACACCTCGGCGCTTGGCACGCCGCAAGACCTGGTCGCCGCCATTAACGCCGCACCTACCAGCAATGTGCGAGCCACTTTGACAGTTAATGGCCAACTCGTGCTGTCCAACGCAGCCGGCCACGAAGGCGAGGACATTTCCATCTCCAACCTGGTCAATACCGGCTCCCCCAACACCATGGGAATTGCTGGCGGAACCTACCGGGGCCAGATCAGTCTCACTCAGCCACTCACCGACGTCAACGGCACGCCTATTACCAAACCCATTCAACTCGGCTTTGGCAGCGCTGGGAGTCCGGCCGATTTGACGCAACTGGGTTTTCGCACGGGCGCATTCATTACGGGCCAAGCCAAAGATGACTTGGTCGTCTTAGTGACCGGTGCTGCCGGCACTGCCACCGTGTCGGCCAGCTATTCCGGCGAAGCCATCGACGCCAAGCAGGCGCTGCGCACCAACCCCATGAAAGTGGCGTTTTTGTCGGACACCCACTACCAAATTACCGACGTGTCCACCAACACCGTGGTGGCAGACCGCGTGTTTGATCCGGTCCACCTTGATCCGGGCATCAGCTACTTGGGCTTGCAGCTCACGTTTACTTCGCCGCCCAAACAAGGCGACCAGTTCACCATGGACGGCAACTCGGACGGTGTGGGCAACAACGAAAACATGCTCTCCCTCAACGCACTCGAAAGCAAGGCCGTGGTCGGCAACAAGACCTTGTCCAACGCGTACATCGACCACGTCAATGAAATGGGCAATATTGCCCACCAGGCGACCATCTCGCAAACCGCGCTGACCGTGGTGCATGACCAGGCCGTCACCTCACGCGACCAGGTGGCCGGCGTGAGCCTGGACAAAGAAGCCGGTGACCTGATCCGCTACCAGCAGGCCTACCAGGCCGCAGCCAAAGCCCTGCAAGTCGCCAGCCAACTGTTCGACAGCGTGCTGCAAATCCGCTAAACCCGAAGACACCACCATGCAGATATCCACCAGCCTGTTGTTTGATCGCGCGGGCACCCAGATGAGCAATTTGCAAAACGAGCTCACCCGCTCGCAGGCCCAAATTGCCAGCAAAAAACAGGTGCTCAACCCCAGCGACGCGCCCGACCAGGCAGCTGCCATCAGCCGTCTGAAATCGGTGATTGGCCGACAAGACAGCTTTGCCAGCAATGTGGACACAGCGCAAATGCGGCTGAACTTTGAAGACTCCACACTGGGCAGCGCCAACGATGCCCTGATCCGCATCAAAGAGTTGTCCATCCAAGCCGCCAACGACACCGTGGACCCCACGGCACGCGTGGCCATTGCCACCGAAATGCAAGCCATGCGTGACCAATTGCTCAGTTTGGCGAACAGCCAGGACACGGGTGGAAACTATATTTTTTCAGGTAGCAAAAGCAAGACACCAGCGTTCCAAACCGCATCTGACGGCAGCGTGAGCTACCAGGGTGACCAGGCCAAAACCAATATTGCCGTGGGCGAGCGCAGCACCACCACCCTGAATCGCCCAGGCACCAGCGCCTTTGTACGCGTAGTGCGCACTGCCGCGGACGGCAGCAGCGAAGGGGTGGGATTTTTCCAGGCGCTCGATGACCTGATTGCTGGCACAAAAACTTCGAACATTACCGCTGTCCAGCGCGGAATGGGCGAGGTGGACAAGCTCAGCGAAGGCGTGTTGCTGGCCCAGGCCGATGTCGGCACCAACCTCAATGTGTTGGACCAGCAAAGCGCCATCTTGACCGATACCAAGCTCACGCTAAAAACAGCCCTGTCTTCGGTCGAAGACCTGGACTACGCAAGCGCTATTACCAAAATGAACGTGCAGATGACGGCCATGCAAGCCGCGCAAGCCAGTTTCGCCAAGATTTCGCAGCTCTCGCTATTCAACTATCTGAAGTAAGCCACGCCGCTCAAGGTCAGCGTGTCCGTGCCGATGCTTAAGCCAGTGACCTCACTTATTTAGCCTTCATGTCCACCACCAGCACTACCACGAGCACGGGTGCCACCAGCCCCAGCCAGATCACGAACCTCTTGGGTGCAGGCTCGGGCATGGACATACAGGCGCTGACCACCAGCCTGACCGAGGCCGAGCGCGCGCCCGCCAAAGCCGTCATCGACAAGCGCATCGCCAGTTCAACTGCCAATATTTCGGGCTACAGCGCCATCAAATACGTGCTGGGCAACTTGCAAACCGCATTTGCCGCCCTGAAAGACCAAAGCTCTTTCAACTCGCTAACGCCCGTTAACAGCCAGCCCAGCGCCCTAACCGTTACCGCAGGCGCGACCGCTACCACTGGGACCCACACGATTGAGGTGACGCAACTCGCGGCAGCCCAACGCAATGTGAGCGGCGGCTTTGCCAGCGGCTCTACGCCCATCAACGGCAACGCGCCCTTTAATGTTTTGCTGTCGGTGCACGGTGGCACACCCACAAGTATTGCCATCACAGACACCACGCCCCGGGGTGTGGCCTATGCCATTAACCAAGCCGGTCTGGGCGTGAACGCACAAATCGTCAACACCGGCGACGCCGCCGCGCCCTTCAAGATCATGCTCACGGGCACGTCGGGTGCTGCCAATGACTTCACCATGACCAGCCAGGCCATGCCCGGTAACCCCACCGTCACCACCACTCAGGGCAGCGCTGCCACCGGCAGCCTGGTCACTGAATCGTCGAGAGTTGCGTTTGGCGCGGGCCTGGCCATTGGCCAAAGCATGACCGTGGGCGGACTGACCTACACCGCCACTAGTGCGGTCAGCGCCTCAGAGCTTGCCACGGCCTTTGCGTCCCTGGCCGCAGGCGCTACCACCAGCGCCGCAGGCACTGCCAAAGGCAGCTACTCTGGCAGCTTGACGGGCTTTGCCACGAGTGCAGTCAGTGGTGGCAACACCATCACCGCAACCAGCAGCACCAGCAGCAGCGACGTGACCGACCTGCGCGTGGCCGGCATTGCTTTGGCGGCTGGCAAACCAACACTGGTCACTAGCCAGGGCAACGCCACCCCCGGCAGCTTGGCCACTGAAGCCTCTGCCATTAGCTTTGGCAGCGGCTTGGGCGTGGGGCAAAGCGTGACGGTTGCAGGACTCACCTACACCGCCACCAGCGCCGTGAGCGCGTCCGAACTGGCGGATGCCTTTGGTGCTTTGGCCGACGGCGCCACCAGCGGCGCGGGCACGGCAAAAGGAAACTACACAGGCAGCCTGAGCGGCTTTGCAACGGGCGCATCCACCGGCGCGTCGTTCACCGCCACCAGCAGCAGCGTCAGCACCAATGTGGCAGACCTGGCCGTCAGCACCAGCACCGACATGGCCGCCGTGGCCGCGCTCAACTTTGGCACCACCACGCAAACTGCCAGCAACGCAACGCTCACGGTAGACGGCGTAGCCATCACCTCCAGCAGCAACCAAGTGCAAGACGCGGTATCGGGCGTGACGCTGAACCTGTCCGCCAAAACCACGCCCGGCACACCCGCCACGCTTAGCTTCTCGCGCGACACATCCGCCGTCACCACCAAGCTGCAGGCCTTGGTCACCGCCTACAACGACGCGGTCAGCATGCTCGGTGTCGTGTCCGACCCCAAGTCCACCGTGGCCGATTACGGCGCGTCCTTGGTAGGCAACTCGCTCGTGGGCCAGGTGCGCAGCCAAATACGGGCCATGGTGTTGGGCGGTGCCGCCGCCAACGCGCCGGCCTCGGGCAACATGACCGCCCTGCGGGATCTGGGCGTGTCCATTGACAGCAAGGGCGTCCTTGCGCTGGACACCACCATGCTGGGCACCGCCCTGAGCAGCAACTTTGACAACGCCGTCACCCTGCTCTCGGCCAACCGCGAAAACCTCAGCAGCTACAGCACGCTGGACGGCGGCGTGGCGGGTAACGCCGTAAAGAAGCTCACGGCCCTGCTGGCGAGCACCGGCTCCATCAGCACCAACAGTGCCAACGCCACCACCAAGATCAGCAGCTACAAAAAAGACCTGCTTACATTGGAAGACCGTATGACCAAGCTCAAGGCGCGCTACCTGGCACAGTTTTCGGCCATGGACAGCATCGTGGGCCAATCCACCACCTTGCGCAACAGCATGACGGCCACCTACGCCGGCATGATGGCCACCTATACCAATAAGTAAAAAATGCGCACGCAATCCTCAAGTTCTTGCCAGAGCTGCCGATTCTTAAGCCACATAGGTTTAATTTCAGCAACACCCGTTGCACCTGGCAAGGCCCACGGCGCTGCCGGTACCGACAAAGAAAGGATGGCACACCATGACCTCTGACATTCAAGCCGTTAGCAGCGCATCCCGCGCGCCCGCTGCGGCTTTGGCCCAGGCCCTTGCGTCACGCAGCGCCGTGGCCGACCAGTCCAGCGCGCCCAAAGTAAGCGCACCCAAGCCCATTGATATTCGTTATGACGCGGCCCAGGCCCAGCGCAATTTGCAAGAAGCGGTGCGTTCCTTGAACGACCAGATGGAATCCAAAAAAACCGGCCTGGGTTTTTCCATCGACCAAAGCCTGAACCGTCCGGTGGTCACCGTGACCAATGCAGAAACCGGCGAAGTGGTTCGCAAGATCCCTACCGATGTGGTCATCCAAATGGCCCACAGCATCGACGACATGAAAGGACTCTTGTTAAACGCAAAAGTATGAAATTATTTTTCAAACCTACTCAAGTTTCCGCTACAGCAACCGATTCATTAAGTAACAAGACACCACAACGGATTTCTTGTCAACCCTAAGTACCCCTTGAAGGAGAAATACCATGTCAGTCATTAACACCAACGTCAGCTCGCTCATCGCCCAAAACGCCATGAGCTCCAACGGTTTGGCCCAGTCCAAAGCCATGCAACAACTGTCCACCGGCCTGCGCATCAACGGCGCCAAGGACGACGCCGCCGGCCTGGCCATCGCATCCAAGATGACCTCGCAAATCCGCGGTCTGGACCAATCGGTTCGCAACGCCAACGACGCAATTTCCATGTTGCAAACGGCTGACGGCGCCTTGAGTGCAGTCAACGACATGCTGCAACGTATGCGTGAACTGGCAGTGCAAGCCGCTTCCGACACGAACGTCGGTTCAGACCGCACGGCTTTGAACAATGAGTTTTCTGCCCTCAAAACTGAAATCGGACGCGTTGGCTCCACCACGCAGTGGAACGGCATGAACATTTTGGACGGATCGGGCGCTGCAGGCGACAACAGCGGCAACTTTACCTTCCAAATTGGCGCTAACGACGCAGCAGCCCAACGTATGCAAGTGCACATCGGTGGTGTAGCAGGCGCAGCTCCAGCCACCGTGGCCCTGACTCCCGATGCCACTGGTTTGATCCAAACATCGGATGCCATTGTCCCAACCCTTGGTGCAACTTACACGACGAATGTCAATGGCAAAAGTTTCTCTTACCAGGTAACTGCAGCGGATATGACCGGTGCTGATGCCGCCGCTCGCGGTGCCACAGTGGCCGCGAATATCGCCTCGGGACTCACCGCTTCTGGCATTCTTACTGGCACTACGGCAGTGGCAACATCTGACACCAACACCGTGGTGCTCACGGGGACCGTTCCCTTTAGCGAGACGTTGACAAAGTCGACTGGTGGCACATCAATGGTGACAGGCAACATCAGCACCCAATCCGCTGCGCAAGCGGCGATCACGGAAGTCTCTACCGCGTTGACGGACGTTAATGCATCACGCTCCAACCTGGGTGCTGGCATCAACCGCCTGACCTACACCGCCGACAACTTGGCCAACATCTCGCAAAACGCGTCTGCCTCCCGCAGCCGTGTGCAGGATACTGACTACGCCAAAGCGTCGACCGAACTGGCTCGTACCCAGATCATCGCCCAGGCATCGACCGCCATGCTGGCGCAAGCCAACCAGTCGCAACAAAGCGTGCTGGCCTTGCTCAAGTAAGGTTTGCATCCGCCGGGCGCTGCGCCCGGCTTGCAACAAAAAGCCACCGCTTGCGGTGGCTTTTTGCTTTGCGTTGGGGCCAACACCTTTTAAGGTTTGAGCAGCCTGAAAATCTTGTCGAGCGGGTCCCAGCCCAAGCTCTTCAAGCAGGTGTCCACCTGCGCGGCAAACCCACTGTCATGCTGAAAGCGCCGCGCAAACACCTGCACCGTGCGCACCAGGGCGGGCACGCCCGGCAGTGGCGCATCGGCGCGGCATTGCACGGCCAGCATGAAGCGCACGAGGCCATACCGTGTGGCCAGGCGCAAAAACTGGTCTTGTGGGCTGTCGTTGCCACCGCTGGCGCCAAACGGAAAGATCTCGCGCAGCATGTCGTTTTGCACAAAGTTTTGCATCAAGGCCGGGGCGTCTTGCAAAGCCGTGGGCAGCAAAGCCAGCCCTTGCTGGTAGCGGGCAATAAGCTGCGCCTCGGGCACCTCGCCGGTCTTAGGGTCGGCGCCCAGGCCGTCGGCCATCGCGTCAAACACCATGCGGTGCGTGGGGCGCATGTGGATGGTCTTGGAAAACCGCCACAGCAAATGAAAGGTCAGCGCCTGCATGTCGTGCTGCGGGGCCATGTTGGCAAACAAGTCGGCGGCTTGCCCGCTGGTAATCAGCGTGCGGGTGGTCTGCATGGTTTCAGCCAGGCGGTCTTGTTCTCCGGCTTGCAGGGCCTGGGTCAAGGTTTCGCAAAACAGCCCCAGCATGGCCAGTTTTTGCCAGAGTTGCAGGCCCTCGCCGCGAACAATCTGCAGGCAAAAAAAACGGACCTCGTTCATTTGCTCCAAGCTCAGGCCCCACTTGGGCAGCACCTGTTCCACCACGGCGGGCCGCACGGCGATGTCGCTTTCCACAAATTCAAACGCGTCGTCTGCCAGTAGCGCCAGGCGCGCGGCCTCGGGGCACGACAAAGTGAGCGCTTGCTGGCAGACGTCGCCTGCCTGCTGCACTTTGCGGGGGTAGGTAAAGCAGACGTTAGAGAGCTTGTCTTCACCGAGCGCGTTTTGCACCGAGCAAAGGCGTTCTTCGAGCATGGGGCATTCGCCAGTGTCGGGCCGCAGTTCAATGCGGCCATAGTTGGCGTCTGACGCCGCGCTGCGCATGCGTTTGACTTGGGCGTCCAGGCGCCCACCTAGCGGCGGGGTTTTGGTTTGCCGGTACGACTGGTAGGTTTTTTTGTCAATCACCACCGTCCAGCCCGAACAGCACGTGTCTTCGCACTGCGCACCGGTGCACGCAAACCGCTGCACATACAAGGGCATAAGCGCCAAAACGCGGCGTGTGGGGTGCAAAGTGGCCATATCCGATTACCAATAGACACAAAAGAGGATGCGGGTCAGCTTAACCGGTGTGGGGGGGCCCAAGGGCGCCGGGCGCGGAGCCAGTTCTAGGGGAACACGCTAGGGGCCCGGGTTGAAATGGGCACCCAACAGGGGGCTTTCAACTTACGGCTAGGCAACCTATTGCGCTCGCGGCATCACCGCAAGATAGGAATGGTTTAGTCCGAGATTGCCGCCACCAGAGGAAAGGCCTGTGGCCTGCGAATGGACTCTACCGACAGATCAACGTCCAGTTGTGGCCAATAAAGATGGTCTTCGGTTGGGTGCTGGACGTCGGAAAGCTGCTCAATGGTCGCCTTCTTGAACCACGGAAAGTCAGCAAAAGGCAGAACCAGTTCCTCGTCGCCAAGCAACAGCCAGAGGCAGTGCGTGGACACATTGGTCACTTCAGCCGCCAAAGTGGTAGTTCCATGCATTTTGAATCTCCAAAAGGTGCGCCTCGACCACCGATTGCGCTTGGCGCAACTGGACGCCAGACAGCCCGACGTTCTTCGCCAAGTGTACTGATGGCGTCAGCCAGAACTTTGCCTCGCCCTGCGGGTGGGCAATATGAACGTGGATTCTTGTCTCCTCACGGGAGAAAAAGAACAAACGAAATTGGCCGTCGCGGGCTATGGTTGGTGCCATTGGGCCACTTTACACGTTTACGCAAATTGGGATACGCCCTGGCGCACAACTTGCATCCCACCCCGCGCACACCACCCTGCCCCGCCCCAAGCCGCCTATGCCCCCCAACATCCCCACCTATTCCAAAGGCTCGCCGCCCGCCGTCAACTGCTGGCAGTGCCGCCACTTCGCCACGAGCTGGGACCCAGCGCTGCCCTATAGCTGCAAGCTGCTGGGCTTTAAGTCGCGCATGCTGCCTTGCATGCAGGTGCTGCAGCTCGATGGCCGGGCCTGCCAGGGGTTTGAGCCCAAGACGGCCGGCGCGTCCGCCAAGGTGTCGGCAAATCGTCAATAAAGCCCTGGTTTTTGGTGGCACGGGTCTTGCAGCAAGGGGTTTAACTCTGACACCACCTTGCCCCAAACCCGTATGTCCGCCTCTTCTAGCCCCACGCAAGCCCTCTGGCTCGACCCGTTTCGCCCCCTGACGGCAGCGGACCGCGCGCTGTTGGCCGCCGCAGGCATGGACGTGCTGACTGTGAGCACGCTGGACGAACTGCAGGCCGCAATAGCAGCCGCATCCAGCCAAACGGCGACCGTGGTGCTGGGCTTGGGCGCTGACATTGAACTCTTGCAAGACACCCTGGCCCTGATTCACACCACGGGCCGCACGCTACCCCTGGTCTGCCGCCTTGAGCGCCGCCAACTAGAACTCGCCGTGCTGGCCCTGCACAGCGGCGCCTGCCACGTGCTGGCCGCAGACGATTGGTCTGCCGCCGCCTGGCGCCTGGCGCTCGACCGCTGCACGCCTGTAGCAGCCAAACCCAACACCGAACAAGCAGCCCACGCCCGCCCGCTGGCGCCCAATATTGGCGCCGCCGTGCGCAGCGTGGTCTATGTAGACCCCGTCAGCCGCAACCTGCTGGCCCTGGCCCAGCGCGTGGCGCAGGCCCCCGTGGCCGTGCTGGTCGAAGGCCCTACCGGTTCGGGCAAAGAAGTGCTGGCGCGCGTGCTGCACGAGTCATCCTCTGCTGCCAACGGCCCTTTTATTGGCCTGAACTGCGCCGCCCTGCCCGAGCACATGATTGAAGACATGCTGTTTGGCCACGAAAAAGGCGCTTTCACTGGCGCGGTCAAAGAGCACCGCGGCCTGTTTGAACAAGCCCAGGGCGGCACGCTGTTTCTGGACGAAATTGGCGAACTGCCCCTGGCCCTGCAAGCCAAGCTGCTGCGCGTGCTGCAAGAGCGCAGCTTGGTGCGCTTGGGCGGCGAACGTGCTATTGCGCTTGACGTGCGCGTGGTGGCTGCCACCAACAAAAACCTGCGCGAGCAAATTGCCCAGCGCGCCTTTCGCGAAGACTTGTACTTTCGCCTCAGCACTTTCAAGCTGCGCGTGCCGCCGCTGGCCGAACGCACGGGCGACATCTTGCCCCTGGTGGCCCGCCTGCTGGCGCGCCATGTGCGCAGCAATCAGCCCTGGAACCTGAGCGCGGACGCCCAGCGCGTGCTGCTGTCCTACAACTGGCCGGGCAATGTGCGCGAACTGGAAAACATCATGCAGCGCGCCATGGTCTTGTGCCCCGACACCCACATTGACACGCCGCACCTGATGTTTGACGACGCCTCGACCAGTTTCCTGCTGGCCATGGCGCCCGAAGCCAGCATGGACGCAGCAACTACCGCCGAGCAGGCGCCAGCGATCGCACAGGTCCAGACCCTGGCGCCCGGTCCCTTGCACGCCACGGTCAAGCACAGCGAACACCACGCCATCCGCGCGGCGCTGGACGCATCACGCAGCCGCGAAGAAGCGGCGCAAAAACTGGGCATCAGCCCGCGCACCCTGCGCTACAAGCTTGCCCGCCTGCGCGACACGGCCCCTGGCCTGTCTGCCCATTCCTGAAGATTTACCTGCCCAACCGAACAGGACCTACCGCCATGATCGAATCCGCCACCTCCGCCAGCAGCATTGCCGCCATGCTCAAAACGCTGCAAACCCACAGCACCCAGGCTACGGGACAGGGCTTTGATCTGCCCGGCGCGGCGCCCACGCCCAAGACGGACTTCTCGGATTTGATCCGCCAGGCGGTGAGCCAGACCAATGCCTCGCAAGTGGATTCGCAAAACACCGCCCAGGCCTTTGAGCGGGGCGAAGCCGTGCCCCTGACCGACGTGGTGCTGAAGATGCAAAAAGCCTCGCTGTCCTTTGAAGCCACCTTGCAGGTGCGCAACAAGGTACTCAAGGCCTATGAAGACATCATGAACATGCCGGTCTAACGCCGCCATCTTCACCACAAGCCCCCACGCTAAAACAATTCCCCCCGCGCTGAAAGACTACTTCCATGGCAACCGCAACTGCAACCGCTGGCACTTTTCTCCCTGCCAATGCCGATTCCGGATCTTTGCAAACCCGCGCGGGCGGCGACCGGCGCGCCATGGCCGGCCGTGCGGGTGACACGGGGTTTAGCGACGCGTCGCCCGACTATTCCGGCCCCTTTGGCCCAATCAAGCAAGTGCTCAACCAGCCGGCTGTCAAAAAATCGTTGCCCCTGATGGTGATTGCCATGGCGCTCTTGGCGTTTGCATTGGTCTACACCATGATCAACGCGCCGAGCTACCGTCCGGTCATGAGCGGCATGACCGAGACTGACCAGCAAGGCGTGTACGAGGCCCTCAAGCAAGGCGAGTTCAAACCCGTGATTGACGCCGGCAGCGGCCAGATCACCGTGCCCGGGAGCCGTTACCACGAGGCGCGCATGTACCTGGCGTCCAAAGGCCTGCCCAAAACCGCAGCCACCGGTCTGGACGCGCTCAAAGACCAGTCCGCCATGACGACCAGCCAGTTCATGGAGCAGGTGCGCTACAACTCGGCCATGGAGCAAGAGCTGGCACGCAGCATCCAGCAGATTGACTCCATCCAGACCGCCCGCGTGCATCTGGCTACCACCAAGCCTTCGGTGTTTGTGCGCGACCGCACGCCGCCCAAGGCGTCCATCGTCGTAACACCCCAGGCCGGACGCAGCGTGAGCCCCATGCAGGTCCAGGCGATTGTTCATTTGGTGGCGTCGAGCGTGCCCATGCTCACGCCTGAGAACGTGGCCGTGGTGGACAACTTTGGCAAGCTGATGACGGACGCCGAGTCTGACGCCTCCATGGGCATGAACGCCGGCCAGACCAAGCACAAACAGGCCATGGAAGACCTGTACCGCCAGCGCGTGATCCAGATTTTGGCGCCCATCGTGGGCGAGGCCAATGTGCGCTCGCAAGTCAACCTGAACCTGGACTACAGCCAGACCGAAACCACCGTCGAAGACTTTGACACCGGCGGCAAAGGCCCAAAAACCCGCTCCGAAGTGATCAGCGAAGACCGCAACAGCGCCAAAGAGGCCGCTGGCATTCCTGGCACCCTGTCCAACACCGCGCCCCCGGCTCCCACCACGTCGCTCACCACCGCCGCTGTCGCCCCAGGCGCTGCTGGCGCAGACGAGCGCACCACCATTGCCGCTCGCAGCACCCGTAACTACGAGATGGACCGCCAGGTGCGCCACACCAAGAGCGCCACCGGTGGCGTACAGCGCCTGAGTGTGGCCGTCGTGATCAATGAGCGCCCGCCTTTGGCCCAGCCCAAAAACGACAAAGGTGAAGACCAACCCCCTAAACCCAACCCCTACACCACCGAAGAAGTGGAACGCATGCAAGAGCTCGTGCGCGGCGTGGTCGGTTTTGACGAAGGCCGCAAAGACGTGGTCAGCGTGGTGCAAGCCAAGTTTGAACCTGAAGTGCCCATGGACATGAGCATTCCCTGGCACAAGGACGAGTCGGTCATGACCAACATCAAGTCGGGCTTTCTGGGTCTGATGTTTGTCGCCTTCCTGATGGTCGTGGTGCGCCCCGTCGTCATGCACATGATGAACCGCGACAAGGAAGCCGCCCAGGCCGCTGCCCAAACCATTCAACTGGCCCAGGAAGAGACCATGGCGCTCGAATCTGCCGCTGCAGCTACCGCCGAAGCCGCCAGCGCCCAGCCGTCCGCTGCCGACACGCTCGAAGAGATGAAGGCGAAGATGAAGTCCAACAAGTCTGCCATCTCTGCCGAGATGCTCGATACTGCAAACACTTACGACGACAAGGTCGCCCTGATCCGCATGATCGTCTCCGACGACTCGGCCCGTGTGGCCAGCGTGCTGAAGAACATGATCAAGCCCGGCTGATCGGCATAAAGAGAACGAAAAATGGCAGAGAACGACCCCAAACTGACGGGCCCCGCAGGCTATACCGACGCCTTGCGTCGGGAAATGGACGCCCTGACCGGCACCCAGCGCGCCGCCGTGCTCATGCTGCTGCTCGGTGAAGAGCAAGCCGCCAACATCATCCGCTACCTCAACCCCAAAGAAGTCCAGGGCCTGGGCGTGGCCATGGTGCAGGTGGCCGAACTCTCGCAAGAGGCGGTCAACGCCGTGCTTGACGAGTTTGTGGCCGAGATCAAACGCCAGACCAACCTGGGCTTGGGCACCTCAGACTATGTCGAAAAAGTGTTCAAGCGCGCCCTGGGCGACGACAAAGCCGCCTCGGTGCTGGGACGCATCAACCCCAGCCAAGGCAGCAAAGGCCTGGAGATTTTGAGCTGGATGGACGCCCGCTCGATTGCTGACATGATCAAGGCCGAACACCCCCAGGTGGTGGCCATCATCTTGTCCGTACTGGAAAACGGCGTCGCCGCCGAGGTGCTGAACTTTTTGCCGCCCGAGTCGCGCGCCGAAATCATGCAGCGCGTGGCCAGCTTAGAGACGGTGCAGCCCTCAGCCATGATTGAGCTTGAAGCCATCATGAAAAAGCAGTTTTCCACCAACTCGACGTCCAAGTCTTCGAGCCTGGGCGGCATCAAGGCCGCAGCCAATATTTTGAACCTGACCAAAACGGCGCTCGAAGCCTCGGTGATGGGTGGCCTGCGCACCCTGGATCCAGACCTGATGCAGAAGATTCAGGACAATATGTTCACCTTCGAGAACCTGACCGGCGTGGACAACAAGGGCATCCAGGTGATCATGCGCAATGTCGAACCCGACTTGATGATGAAAGCCCTCAAAGGCGCCAGCGACGCGGTCAAAGACAAGTTTCTGGGCAATATGTCCGAGCGCGCACGGGGCATGTTCAAAGACGACATGGAGGCCATGGGCCCCATGCGCCTGTCGGACGTGGAAGACGCCCAAAAAATCATCATGCGCTCGGCGCGCAAACTGGCCGACGCGGGCGATCTGGTGCTAGGCGGCGGCGCCGACTATGTCTAAGGACGGGGCAGCTTCCGCGCAAGCGGACGCCCGTAAAGCCGAGGTGCGCCCGGCGCGCGTCTGGCAACCCACCGACCTGCGCCACCCGATTGCGCCTGAGAGCGGTTTTGTCGCCAGCGCCTGGCGCACCCAGCGCGAGCCGGTGTTTGGCCTGACCGACTTTGACATCCCTACGGTCGACCTGCTGCCACCGCCCGTCACCCCCGAATTGGAAGAAACCCCCGCCACGGATGATGCCGTTGCTGCGCCCGCCCCCCCTCTCGTGGTGGAAACGCCTGTCGCTACCGCCGAGGCCTTGGCCCAAGCACGCGAAGAAGGCCGCGCCCAAGGCGCCGCTGAGGCCCGCGCCGCGCTGCAAACCGAGATGGAAGACAAGCTGCGCGCAGCACTCGGCGACGACCATGCCTTGGTCAACGCCCTGGCCGACGCGCTGGCCCTGCTGCAGCAAAGCCCGCAAACCTTTTTTGAGCCACTCAAGCGCCTGGCGCTGCACCTGGCCGAACAACTGGTGCTGGCCGAACTGGCCCTGGACGGCGGCGCTATTGAGCGCCTGGTGCAACGCTGTGTGGACGAACTCGCGCAGCACGATGAATCTTTGGTCATGGTAGAACTCAACCCCGCCGACCTGACCATGCTGCAAGCGCTGCGCGAGCGCTCTGGCCTGGCCGAGGGCTCGGCCCTGCGCCTGCAGCCCAACGACAAACTCCTGCCCGGCAGCGTGCGCGCCAGCGCCAACGACGCCCTGGTGGAAGACCTGATTGGTGAACGTCTGAGCGCCCTAGCGCGGGGTTTGGCCGTGGACGAACCCCGTTGGCGCGCCAGCACGGCGTTCAGCCCCGAGCGCATTGCCAGCGACCGCCTACCCGGCACCGGCGTGGAAGACGCCCGCCCGCGCATGGCGCCCAGCGCCTCCACCGTAAGCGCAGCCAGCGAACCCATTGACGCCGGCTACGACACGGTAGCGGCGATTGACGAAATCCTGCGTGACGCAGAAGACCATGTTTAACTTCGACACCGAAGTCGACCAAGCCGTGGCGCAACTGCGCAGCACGCGCCCTGCGCGCAGCGGCACGCTGGTGCGGCTGGTGGGCTTGCGCCTGGAGGCGCGCGGCATCATGGCGCCGGTGGGCGCCTGCTGCGAAGTGGTCGGCCAAGCCGGCCACCGCATTGAGGCCGAAGTGGTGGGGTTTGCCGACAAAACCATTTACCTCATGCCGTTTTCTGAGCCCGTGGGCATTGGCCCGGGCGCCTCGGTGCGGGTGATCAGCGAAAGCGGCCACGCGCTCCTGGGCGAAGAACTGCTGGGCCGCGTGATTGACGCCCAAGGCGAGCCGCTGGACGGCAAACCCAAACCCGCATGCACTACCAAACTCGGCCTCTTGGGCCTGCCCCTGAACCCCATGGAGCGCGGCCCCATCAACAAAGTGCTGGACGTAGGCGTCAAAGCCATCAACGGCTTGCTCACGCTGGGGCGCGGCCAGCGCGTCGGCCTGGTGGCCGGCTCTGGCGTGGGCAAGAGCGTGCTTTTGGGCATGCTCACGCGCTTTACCAAAGCCGACATCGTCGTCATTGGCCTGATTGGCGAACGCGGGCGCGAGGTGCAAGCCTTTATTACAGAAACACTCGGGCCCGCAGGCCTGGCCAAGGCCGTGGTGATTGCCGCCCCGGCCAATGTGTCGCCCGTGCTGCGCCTCAAAGCCGCGCACCTGACCCACGTGGTGGCCGAATATTTTCGTGACCAGGGCAAAGACGTGCTCATGCTGGTGGACAGCCTGACCCGCGTGGCCCACGCCCAGCGCGAGATTGGCCTGGCCATTGGCGAGCCACCCACGTCCAAGGGCTACCCGCCTTCGGTGTTTGCGCTCTTGCCCAATTTGATTGAACGCGCCGGTGTGGGGCGCCATGGGCACGGCTCGATTACCGCCATCTACACCGTGCTGGCCGAAGGCGACGACGGCAACGACCCGATTGTGGACATTGCCCGCGCCTCGCTCGACGGCCAGGTGATGCTCTCGCGCAAGCTGGCCGACGCCGCGCATTACCCCGCCATTGACCTGACGGGCTCGATCTCGCGCGTGATGCAAAACCTGCTCTCGCCCACCGATTTGAAGCTGGCCAACCGCTTTCGCCGCTTGTGGTCGCTCTACCAGCAAAACGTGGATCTGATTCAGGTGGGCGCCTACCAGGCCGGCTCCAACCCCGAAATCGACCAGGCCATTTTGCTGCGCGAGACCATGGAAAACTACCTGCGCCAAGACATGTACGCCGGCGTGGAAGAGTCGAGCTGCCGCACCGACTTGCGCGTGCTGATGGAACTCTGAAATCCATGACCGCCCAAACACACCCAACACAGCCCGAAGGACAAGCCGCATGAAGATCCGCGCCTGTTGGTCCGCCCTGGAAGGCAAGGCCGAGCAAAACATCACCAAGCTGCGCGCGGAGACCGTGCAGGCCGAACAACTGCGCGATTCGCTTTTGGCCAGCCAGCAGCGCTTGGAGCAACTCTATGAAGAGTACCGCGCCAAGACCGCTGCCGCCGACACGTCCCGTGGCATGTCCGACGCCATGAACCAGCGCCAGTTCATGTCGCAGCTTTTGACGCTGCGCGAGCGGGTGGACCGTGACATTGGTACCTCGCAGTTGCACCTGCAAACCCTGGCGCACCGCATGCTGCAGGCCGAAGCTGAGCGCCTGAAGATGAAAACCCTGACCGAGAACGACCGCCTGGCTGTGCAAAAGTACACCAACAAGCGCGAGCAGCACAGCATGGACGAACTCGGCATGCTGCAATTCAACCAGGCCCGCGCCGCATGAACCCCTCCGGCGGCCTGTTCTGGCATCTGCACGCCTGGCGCCACCAGGCGCAGTGGACGGCGACCTGCGCCGACATCGCGCAGTGGCTGGGCCAGATGCCGCCGTCAAAAGACACCCATTCAGAACTAGTGATCGTGGGCGCCAGCGCCGGGTGGATGATGCCCAGCAGCTGGCTGCAAGGCTTTCAAACCGTGACCACTTTTGACCTGGACCGCTGGGCTGCGCCCTTGTTTCGGCTGCGCCACGGCGCGGCACTGCGCGCCTCCAACACGGCTTTGCAATGCAACACCGCCGACGCCCTGACCGACCTGGACGCCGTGTTGCAAGCCCACCCGCGTGCGCTGGTGCTGTTTGACAACGTACTGGGCCAATTGCGCTTTCACACCCCGTCGGTGGACGAGGCTAGCCGCCGGATTGACACCATCACCGCCCGCATGCACGGCCGGCGCTGGGGCAGCGTGCACGACGCTTTCTCTGGACGCACGCAGCGCCGCGCCGGCAGCGCCAGCGCACCCATCATGCAGCGCAGCGTGCAAGCGCCCGCCCCCACCTCTGCAGCCAGCCAGCCAGCGCAGAGCGCCACCCGCCCGGTCGAACTCGGCCGCTTCAGCCGCCAGTTGCACGCCCAAGGCGAGTGGCTGGACCACCTGACCGACCACGTTTTTCCCGCAGGCACGCCGGTGCACCACATTGCCTGGCCTTTTAGCCCCGGCTACTGCCACTGGCTGCAAGCGGGGTGGATATCACCATGACCCCAAACGCTTCGCGCCACCCAAACCTGACCACCCTGCGCCGCTGGGCGGCTGCGTCCTGCCTGGTGGCAGGCACGCTGCTCTCGTCTTGCGGCGGGCAAAGCAGCGGCACCAGCACCACGACAGACGGATCGCAGCAAAATTCAGGGGGTGGCTCTACGCCTAGTTTGGCAATGGCAGGGGCTTACCAAGGCAGCTTGTACAGCAGCGATTTCATAAGTTTTTTGACGCCGGAACTTACTTGGTACGCCTTGTATTACCTGCAGACTAACCCCAGTGCCAGCATTTACCCAGATATTTACCGGGGAGCGTTGAGCAGCACCAGCAGCACCTCCGCCACTATTGCAAGTCCGGGCCTGACCGCATTTCAATTCAGCACCCACTTGGTGAACTCTAGCCCGAGCCATCTCAGCACGGGCGGCGGATCGATTTCTGGCGCATCGGCCACCAACTATCAAGTCAGCTTGAGTGGCATTACGCTTACCAACAACCAAGCCAATCCAAGTTTCAGCGCCAGCGCTATCACCAGCTACGCCGCACTGCCTGGCAGCTGGACGGGAACACTCACGGACAACCTGAGCGCAGCCTCTGCCGATCTGACCCTGACCTTCAACAGCGAAGGCGCCCTCACAAACAGCGCCACCTACGCCTTCTGTCCGTTGAATCTGACGCTCACTGCGGCGTCAACACTGACAAACCCCTATTACCTGGCGCGTTTGGAAATTCCAGTGAGCACCGGATGCGTTCGCACGCCGCCCAGCAGCATCGGTCCAACCGTTTTGACCGGCATCGGCTTTATCCACAACTCGCCCGTCTCCGGTAAGACCAAACGCCTCGAACTCATCCTCACCGACACCAGTGGCAGCGGCATCAGCTTCCGGGGTGACCAGTGAGGCCTCAAACTTCTTCCCTTCCTGCCGATACCCATCCACGGCCCCTTCCCTTTCCCCCTGATTGCGTAAACCGAGAAGCACCATGAAAAGAACCATTATTGAAGTCATCCTGGCCCTGGCCCTGGTGGGCGCCGGCGCCTTTGGCTGGACCAACTTTAAAGGCAATCAGAAAGCCACCGGCCAATTGACCGAGCTCACGGCGGCCGCTGAAGAAGCCGCCAAAACGGCGACCCAAAAAGAAGCTGCAATCAAGGCAGCCGAAGAAGAGATGGCCGCCCTGCGCGAAGAAATGGCACCTCTGGAGGGCCAGGTGCAGCAGCTCGCCGCCGTCAAGGCTGCCATGGCCAACGGCGCCACGCTGGCCGACCTGGAAACCGCCTACAAATCGCAAAAGAACCTGTCGGCCGAACGGCAGGTGGGCTTGGGCGCGCTGCGCATGCTCACCAAGGGTGCTGACAACCCGGCTGCCATTGAGTCGTTCCGCAAAGCGCTGCAGTTGTCCGAGCTGGGCGACCGCAAGAACACCATTTGTGCCGCCCAGATCGGATTGGCTGCGGCGGGTGAAAAAGTCGCCATCATGGCCGATTGCCTGCCCAAGGCCGCCAAAGCCGAGGGCGCAAAAGACGCCAAGGACGAAAAACCCGCCCATGGCGAGAAAGCTGGGGCGAAAGACGAGAACGCCAAGGACGATGGACACGGCAAAGCAGACGACAAAAAGACCCCCGAAAAGCACGCGGTTCACTGGTCTTATGACGGTGAAATGGGTCCCGAGCGCTGGGGCAAAGAGTTCCCCACCTGCGCCAAGGGCAAGTCGCAGTCGCCGCTGGACATCCGCGGCCCCTTCGTCAAAACCCGTACCGTGGTGACGACCGACTACAAGGAAGGTCCGTTGAAAATGATCAACAACGGCCACACCATCCAGGTCAACGTGCCACCGGGCAGCAAAATCCGCATCGACGGCGTGCCGCACGAGCTGCTGCAATTCCACTTCCACCGCCCCAGTGAAGAAAAAATCGACGGCAAGCCCATGGCCATGGTGGTGCACTTTGTGCACAAGAGCGCCGAGGGCAAGCTTGCGGTACTAGGCGTGCTGCTCAAAGAGGGCAACGAAAACCCCGGCATCAAAACCCTGTGGGCCAACATGCCCCTGGAAGAAGGCCCTGAAGTGGTCGCCGAAGGCGTGAACTTCAACCCGGCCAACCTGTTGCCACGCGAATTTGATTTCTACAGCTACGAAGGCTCGCTCACCACCCCGCCGTGTACCGAGGGCGTGCGCTTCTTCATCCTGAAGTCCACCGTCAACGTGGCCAAGGAACAAGTCGCCGCCTTCCCGTTCAAGCGCAATGCGCGCCCGGTGCAGGAACTCAATGGCCGTGAAATCACGACCAATTAAGCAGACGCTCCCCTAACGCCCCAAGGCCCGCTATGAAAAAACAATCCTCCCTGCCCGCCATTTTGTTGACCGCGCTGTTCACCCTGCTGCTGGCGCTCGGCCTGGGCTGGGTGGCGGTGGAAATGGACCTGATTCACCTCAGCCCGTCCGTCACTGGCGGGCGTGATGGCGAGTTGGATGGCCCCAACCTGCTAGGCAAAAAGGGCGGCAATTTTGTCTGTGAAGTCACGGTTTCCACGCCCCAGGGCGCGCTCAATTCCGAGCCCAAGGTCTATTCCGACATCATGGTCGTGGGCCTGGAGCCCGAGGCCAAATCAGGCTGGTACCAGGGCGAATACACGATCTCAGAATCGCGCAAGGGCGCGCTGCGCATGGAAGGCACCAAGGCCTTTGTCAGCCGCCCGGCCATGTTCGAGCGCTTTGGCCAGATGATCACCCAAGAAGAGTTCACCCTGGACCTGAGCGACGGCGCCTTTGTGCAAACCCTGACCTTCAAAGACGGCACGCGGCGCCACATGCTCAAGGGCATTTGCGCCAAGTTCACCAAAGCGCCTTTCCACAAATAGGCGGGCGCCTGCCTACAATGCAGGCATGACTTTTATCGAAAAACTGGGCGCTGCCGAGCGCTACAACCAGTCCTTGCTCTGCGTCGGCCTGGACCCTGATCCGGCCAAGTTTCCCCTGCATTGGCGCGGTGACGCATCCAAGATATTCGACTTTTGCGCGGCCATCGCCGAGGCCACCGCCGACCTGGCCATCGCCTTCAAACCCCAGATCGCCTACTTTGCCGCCCACCGCGCCGAAGACCAGCTCGAGCGCCTGATGGCGCACCTGCGCCAAGTCGCGCCCCAGGTGCCGGTGATTTTGGACGCCAAACGTGGCGACATTGGCAACACCGCCGAGCAATACGCCATCGAAGCCTTTGAGCGCTATGGCGCCGACGCTGTCACGCTCTCGCCCTTCATGGGCTGGGACTCGGTGCAACCCTATTTGAAATACCACGGCAAAGGCGCGTTTTTGCTCTGCCGCACCTCCAACCCCGGCGGTGATGACCTGCAAAACCAGCGCCTGGCCGATCTGCCGGGCCAGCCAGCGCTGTTTGAGCACATCGCAGCATTGGCCCAAGGCCCCTGGAACCAGAACGGCCAGCTCGGGCTGGTGGTGGGCGCCACGCGCCCCTCGGAGATTGAACGCGTGCGCGCCCTAGCAACCACGCTGCCGCTGCTCATCCCCGGCGTGGGAGCCCAAGGTGGCGACGCTGCGGCCACGGTGCGGGCCGGCTGGCGCGGCAAGGCGCAAAGCACCCAGGCGCCCATCGTGGTCAATTCCTCGCGCGCCATCATTTACGCCGACAGTGGCCCCGGCTTTGCTTCCGCCGCCCGCGCCGAAGCGCTCAAAACCCGCGCCCTGCTGCACGCCTGCCGCGTGCTGGCGGACTGATTTCCCTGCACTTTTAACCTGAGGTCCGTCCCATGAAGCTCTACTACGCCCCGCGCGCGCCCAACCCCCGCCGGGTGCAGATGTTCATGGCGGAAAAAGGCATTACTGGCATCGCCTTGGTACCGGTGGACCTGAACCAGGGCGAACACTTTGGCGCGGCTTTTCGTGCCAAAAGCCCGCTGGCCAAGGTGCCCGCGCTGGAGCTCGACGACGGCCGGGTGCTGACGGAGACCCGCGCGATTTGCAGCTACTTGGAGGGCCTGTACCCCGAGACCAACCTGATGGGAGTGGACTTTGACGAGCGCGCCTTCATTGAAATGGCCGACCGCCGGGGCGAGTGGACGCTGCTGCTGGGCATCGCCAACGGCGTACGCCACACCCACCCGGGCCTGGCGCCACTGGAGTCGCCCCAGTTTGCCGACTTTGGGCTCTCGCAGACCGGCAAGGTCAAAGAAACGGCCAAGGTGTTTAACGAACTGCTGCAAACCCAGGCCTGGATGGCCGGGCCGCGCTTCACTATTGCTGACATCACCGCCTTTTGCGCGCTGGAGTTTGGCCGCGCCTTGCTCAAATTCAGCCCGGCGGACCTGGGTTTGCACGCACTGCAAGACTGGCGCGACCGCATGGCCGCGCGCCCCAGCGCCAAAGTGGTCTAAATCCGTCCATGTTTCTGGCCTCCAAGCTGCTGGTTTTTTTGACCGAGCCGCTGGCCTGGGTGGCGGCCCTGGTGCTGGCGGCCTTGCTGCTGCTGGGAAGAACGCAGACTGGCAAGCGCACTTGGGGCCTGGGAATGCTATGGCTGGCCTTGTTCGTGCTGCTCATCCAAGGCTGGGAGCCGCTGCCTGATGCGCTGCTGCGCCGCCTGGAAGACCCCTACGGCAGCGCCCCCAGTGTGCAGGAACTGCAGGCGTTTCAGGGCGTGGTGGTGCTCGGTGGCGCGCTGGAGCCCTCTTACGTCTGGGAAGGCCGCAGCCAGGTGGCACTGAACAGTTCCGCCGAACGCATGCTCGTGCCGCTCGCGCTACTGCGTCAAAACCCTAAGCTGCAACTGCTGTTTACCGGCGGCGAAGGGGATTTTCTGGGCCAGGGCCTGCCTGAGGCGGAGCGTGCCAGGATTTTTTACGAGTCGCTCGGTGTGCCAAGCGAGCGACTGCTGATGGAGGACCGCTCGCGCACCACGTCTGAGAACGCGGTATTGAGCGCCCGCTTGACTGGCGTTGACCCGACCAAGCCCTGGCTCTTGGTGACTTCGGCCTGGCATATGGGCCGCGCGCTGGCCACGTTTCAAAAAGCCGGCTGGAACGTGACGCCCTACGCAGTGGACTTCGCCACCGGAAGCCACACGCCGTGGACCGAATACTCACTGGTGCGCGGCAGCCGCAAATGGGCCTTGTTATTGCACGAGTTGCTTGGTTTGCTGGCCTACCGGTTGTCCGGGCAGGCCTAAGGCGCAACAGGCGCTTTAGACCGCCGCGTCCGGTGTCGGGTGCCGTACCGCCAGCACCTTGTCCACGCGCCGACCATCCAGGTCGACCACTTCAAACGTCCAACGCTGGCATTCAATGCGCTCGCCCAGGCGTGGCAAGCGCCCCGAGATGGACATCAACAGGCCCGCCAGCGTGTTGTAGCGTCCGCGCTCTTCGTCCGGCAAACTGTCCATGTCCAGCCGGGCCTTGAGCTCGCCCAGCGGCATGACGCCGTCAAGCAGCCAGCTGCCGTCCTCCCGCTCGGTGGCCCAGGCGTCGGCTTGGGCGCCCATTTGCAGTTCGCCGGTGATGGCCTCCAACAGGTCGCGCGGCGTAAGCAGGCCCTGCACCACGCCGTATTCGTCCACCACAAACACCAGGCGCCCGGACTGCAGGCGAAACTGCTCCAGCAGCTCCATACCGCTCAGCGTCTCCGGCACAAACACTGCAGGCGCAGCATGCGCGCTAATGGGCGCATCCATCTGCTCGCGCAGGTCCAGCAGTTGCGCCACACTGATCACGCCCACTACGTCGTCCAGCGAGCCCCGGCACACCGGATACCAGGAGTGCGCGCCTTTGCCGCCGCCGGTGGCCGCCAGGGCCAGGCTGTGCGCCACGGTGTCGGCGCCGTCGAGCCACTGCACGTCGGTGCGCGGCGTCATGAGCGAGGTCAAGGGCCGCTCGTCCAGGCGAAACACGTTTTGCACCATCTGGTGCTCGTGTTCCTCAATCAGGCCGGCGTCCACGCCCTCTTCCAGGCTGGCGGAGATTTCTTCTTCGGTCACGGCGCGTGCGGTGGTGGTATCAATGCGCAGCAGCTTGAGCGTGCCCGCCGTGGTGCTAGAGAGCAGCTTGACAAAGGGCTTGGCCGCCCGGGCCAGCCACAGCATGGGCCGCGCCACCCAGCAGGCCACGGCTTCTGGGTGCAACTGGCCGATGCGCTTGGGCACCAGCTCGCCAAAAATAATGGTGGTGAAGGTGATCGCGGTCACGACCAGCGCGGTCGCCGAGATGGCAGACGCTTTTTCGGACGTGCCCCAGGTCTGCAACCAGGCGGCCACACCCTCGCTGAACGCCGCCTCGCCCACAATGCCGTTGAGCACGCCAATCGAGGTAATCCCCACCTGCACGGTGGACAAGAACTGGTTGGGGTTACCCAACAGTTCCAGCGCCGCTTTGGCCCCCAGGTTGCCCGCTTCGGCCAGCGCACCCAGACGCGCGCGTTTGCTGCCGGCCAGCGCCAACTCGGACATGGCAAACACGCCGTTGAGCAGTGTCAAAAAAACGATCAGCAAAAATTCCATGGAACTGGCGCGAAAATGAACACATGGCACTTTACTTGATTGGCGACGTGCAGGGCTGCAACAGCGCCCTGGCGCGTCTGCTGGACGACATCGCTTTCTCCCCGAGCCGTGACACGCTCTACTTGCTGGGCGACCTGGTCAACCGCGGGCCGGACTCGCTGGGCGTGCTGCGCCGGCTCAAGGCGCTGGACGGCGCCGCGCGCTGCCTGCTGGGCAACCACGACCTGCATTTACTGGCTATTGCCCACGGCGTGCGGGGCCCAAGCCGGGGCGACACGCTAGGCGCAGTGCTGGACGCACCCGACCGCGGCGTGCTTCTGGACTGGCTGCGCCAGCAGTCCATGGCGCTCTCGCTGAACGTAGCGGGCCACCCACTCCTGCTGGTGCACGCTGGCGTGCTGCCCGACTGGAGCGCCGACCAAACCCTGGCGCTGGGGGCCGAAGTGCAAGACGTGCTGCGCGCACCCGGCTACGGCCAGTTTCTGCACGCCATGTACGGCAACACGCCTACGCAATGGAGCGCGTCCCTGCGCGGCGTGGAGCGCTTGCGCGTCATCGTCAACGCGCTCACGCGGCTGCGTTTTTGCGATGCGCAAGGCCATATGGAATTTGAGAGCAAGGAAGGCCCGGGCCAGGCGCCAGCGGGCTTCATGCCCTGGTTTGACGTGCCCGGGCGGCGCACCGCACAAGACACGGTGGTGTTTGGCCACTGGTCAACGCTGGGACCGCTGGCGCGGCGCGATGTGCTGGCCATGGACACCGGCTGCGTGTGGGGCGGCTGCCTGAGCGCTCTGTGCCTGGAGCCGCAGCAAGCCGCAGGGCCGCTGGGCTGGACGCTGCACCAAGTGCATTGCGAAGCAGCGCAGAAGCCGGGCAAATTCTGAAATTGCTGGGAACGGGGGCCCAAGGCCACAACCGAGCAAACCCCAGACCTTCAAGCACAGCGCGCAGAGGGGCTTGTGCCCCTTGCGCTTATTCCGCCTTGAACAAGGCCGCTACGCGGCGCTTGGGCTTGATATTGGCCGAAATACTGCGCGCGCCGGTGCGCGGTGCGGATTCCCAAGACGGTGCCGCCTCGGGCGCCGCGCTGGGCTCGTAGGGCTTGTCAAAAAACGGATCGCGCGGGGCGGCCGGGGGGCGGGTGTAGTCGCGCCGGGGTGCACGTTCGTCACGCGCGGGGCGGGCGAACTGGCCTTCGTGGGCCACGTCGCGCACGCTGCCTTGGCTGGTGCGCGGGGGGCGGCGGGAATCGTCTTGCGTGCCTTCGCTGTACATGCGCCGACCGTCGTTGATGCGGCCCTGGGCACGGATGTCGGGCTGGTTTTCTTCAAACTCCACCGCCTCAAGGTCAATCTTGACCTTGATCAGCTTCTCGATATCGGCCATCAGGCGCGCGTCGTTTTTGCCGCCCACAAAGCTCACCGCCAGGCCAGAGGCGCCCGCGCGACCGGTGCGGCCAATGCGGTGCACATAGTCTTCGGCGTTGAAGGGAATGTCAAAGTTAAAGACAGCGGGCACGTCCTTGATGTCCAAGCCGCGCGCGGCCACATCGGTACAGACCAGCAAGTCCACTTCGCCGCTCTTGAAGGCTTCGAGCGCCTTGAGCCGCTCGTCCTGGCTTTTGTCGCCATGCAAGGCGGCGGTTTTGAGGCCTTCGCGCTCCAAAGAGCGAGCCAGGCGCGCGCAACCGAGTTTGCTGTTGACAAACACAAAGGCCTGTTTCATGCCCCGTGTTTTGAGGATGTGGTGCAGGGCGCGGCGCTTGTCGTCTTCGCCCACGCTGTAGAAATGCTGTTCCACGGTCGAGGCCGTGGCGTTGGAGCGGGCCACCTCAATAGTGACCGGGTTTTGCAGGTAGCTGCTGGCCAGGCGCTTGATCTCGGAGGAGAAAGTGGCCGAAAACAGCAGCGTGGTGCGCTGCTTGGGCAGGTAGCTCAGAATGCGCTGCAGGTCCGGCAAAAAGCCGATGTCGAGCATGCGGTCGGCCTCATCGAGCACCACGTATTCGACCTGGTTGAGCACCGCGTTTTTGGCTTCAATGTGGTCGAGCAGCCGTCCGGGCGTGGCCACCAGCACTTCTACGCCTTTTTTCAGCTCCAGGGTCTGGGGCTTCATGTCCATGCCGCCAAACACCACCGCGCTGCGCAGGTTGGTGTACTTGGCGTAGAGCTTGACTTGTTCGGCCACTTGCACCGCGAGTTCGCGGGTGGGTAACAAAACCAAGGCGCGCACGGGGTGGCGCGCTGGCGAAGTGGAGGCATTTTCGTGCTTGAGCATGCGCTGCAGCAGGGGCAGCGCAAAGGCCGCCGTTTTGCCGGTGCCGGTCTGGGCCGCGCCCATCACGTCTTGCCCGGTAAGCACCACCGGAATGGCCTGCGCCTGAATCGGCGTCATGGTCTCGTAGCCCATTTCGGCCACGGCGCGCGCCAGCGGGGCGGACAGTTGAAGCTGCGAGAACGCCATCACGGCGGCGTCCGTACCCGAGACTTCGGGGGCGGCGGGGGAAGTGGTTTCAGTAATCAAGTCGGGCATGCATAGCAAAAATGGTTGCTATCCAGCCGATAGCAGGTCGCCCCGAGAAGGCGGGGAACAGCGCGCATTATCCCCGATGCGGCCCCTCTCAGGTTTTGGGCAGCGTCACGCCGGTTTGGCCCTGGTATTTGCCCCCCCGGTCTTTGTAGCTGGTCTCACAGACTTCGTCGCTCTCGAAGAACAGCACTTGGGCGCAACCTTCACCGGCGTAGATCTTGGCGGGGAGTGGCGTGGTGTTGGAAAACTCCAGGGTCACGTAGCCTTCCCATTCGGGCTCAAACGGTGTGACGTTGACGATGATGCCGCAGCGCGCGTAGGTGGATTTACCCAGGCAAATGGTCAGCACATTGCGCGGAATACGAAAGTATTCCAGGGTGCGGGCCAGTGCAAAACTGTTGGGCGGGATGATGCAGACGTCGTCATTGAAATCTACAAAGCTCTTTTCATCGAAGTTCTTTGGGTCAACCACCGTGCTGTGGATGTTGGTAAACACCTTGAACTCGGGCGCGCAGCGGATGTCGTAGCCATAGCTGCTGGTGCCGTAGGAGATGATCTTCTTCCCCTCGACCTGGCGTACCTGGCCGGGCTCGAAGGGCTCGATCATGCCGGTGGATTCGGCCATGCGGCGTATCCATTTGTCGCTTTTGATGCTCATGGGGTGGGGCTCCTGGTGTGAGTGGGGATTGTACGTAGGGGGACGTGGCAACGAAGGCTAGACTTTGTTCTACAGACCCGTAACCCCGGGGGGTGCAAAAACTCAGCTACAACTCCTGCCCCGGCCCCCGCCCCATCAGCGCCGCCACCGCCTGCTCCGGCCGCAGCCGGCCGTCGAGCAGATCAACCACCGCCTGGGCAATTGGCATTTCCAGCCCCAGGCTGTGCGCCCTCTGCACCACGGTGCGGGCGCTGTAGACGCCTTCGGCCACGTGGCCGAGTTCTTCGACCGCCTTTGCCAAGGTTTTGCCTTGGGCCAGCGCCAGGCCCACGCGGCGGTTGCGCGACAGGTCGCCGGTGGCGGTAAGCACCAAGTCGCCCAGGCCGCTCAGGCCCATAAAAGTTTCGGCACGCGCGCCCAGCGCCATGCCAAGGCGGGTCATCTCAGTCAGCCCGCGGGTGATCAGGGCGGCGCGGGCGTTGAGACCCAAGTTCAGGCCGTCACACAAACCGGTGGCAATAGCCAGCACGTTTTTGACGGCGCCGCCCACTTCCACGCCCACCACGTCGTCGCTGGCGTACACCCGCAACAAGGGGCTGTGGAAAGCGGCCACCAATGCTTCGCGCACGGCGGCGTGCGCGCTGGCGGCCACCAGCGCAGTAGGCTGGCCGCGCGCCACTTCTTGCGCAAAGCTGGGGCCGCTCAAGACCCCAGCCTGCATGTGGGGTGCGACCAGCGCCTGGATTTCGTGGCCCATCAGGCCGGGTGCGGCGTCTGACTGCGCCAGCTCAAAGCCCTTGCAAAGCCAGGCCAGCGGCACGCTCAGTTGAGCCAAATCACGCAGGACACCACGCAAACCCGCCATGGGCGTGGCCACGATGACGAGGTCTTGCTCAGTGAGCTGCGCTTGCAGCGCCTGCGCGTCGCACTGCAACACGGAAAGCGCCGACGGTAAAGCGAATCCGGGAAGGTAACGCTGGTTTTCGCGCTGGCTTTGCAGCCGGCGTTGGTGCTCAGGCTTGCGCGACCACAGGCTAACCTGGTGGCCGCGCGGGTTTTGGCTGGCGCCAATGGCCAGTGCCGTACCCCATGCCCCGGCCCCGAGCACCAAAATTTTCATGAAATATTGTGGCTTTGCCCCGCGTGGCAAGCCACGCGGGAATGGCGCTTACTGGGGCAAAGTGGCCGTATCGCTGGTTTGCGCGGCCTGGTTTTGCTGTTGTTCGTACATGGCCTGGAAGTTGATTTCCGACAGGTGCACGGGCGGAAAGCCGCCACGCTGGATCAGGTCGGCCACGTTGCCGCGCAAGTAGGGGTAGACGATTTGCGGGCAAGCGATGCCCATGATCTGGCCCATTTGCTCTTGCGCCAGGTTGCGGATCTCAAAAATACCAGCTTGCTTGACTTCGACCAAAAACACGGTCTTGTCTTTGACCTTGGTTTGCACCGTGGCCGTCACGCAGACTTCAAAAATACCGTCAGCCACCGGATTGGCTTCCACGCCCAACTGGATGTCCACCGAAGGCTGCTCTTGTTCGAGCAGGATGGCGGGGGAATTGGGCTGCTCCAGGGACGCTTCCTTAAGGTAAACGCGCTGGATCTGGAATACGGGTTCTTGGTCTGCCATGGTGAATTCTTTCGGGTGAAAACAAAGCCCACCTGCGCTAGTGGCCGGTGGGCTGGGAGGAGCTGCTGACGCGCCAATCTAACGCGCCGCAACCTGAATTATGTCAGCAGCGCCTGGGCGACCTGCTGCACGCTTGGGCGGGCTCAGGCCGCCATCAGCAGCGGCATCAGGCCGCCCTGGCTGTCGAGCGCCACCAGGTCGTCGCAGCCGCCCACATGGGTGCTGCCCACAAAAATCTGCGGCACCGTGCGCCTGCCGGTGATTTCCATCATGGTGGCGCGCTCTTGCGGGTTGACATCAATACGGATTTCTTCAATCTGCTCAACACCCTTGGACTTGAGCAGGCGTTTGGCCTGCACGCAGTAAGGGCAGACGGCGGTGGTGTACATCTTGACGGCTTGCATAGCGGATCTTTTCTTGGGTTAAGGGGGAAGCGAGGCGGGTGCCGCGCTTTTAGGATTTCTCGACCGGCAAATTGGCCGCTTTCCAGGCGCCCAGACCGCCGCCTAATGAATGCACCTGCTCAAAACCCAGCTCTTTGGCCGTGGCGATGGCCCGCGCCGAGCGCGCGCCCGACTGGCAAACCAAAATCAGCGGCAGCTTTTTGTTTTTCACCGCGCCGGCCAGTTTGGCCTGCAAGTCGCCCAAGGGGATGTTTTTGGCCCCCACCACGTGGCCGGCGGCAAATTCGGCGGGTTCGCAGACGTCGATCACCACCGCTTTTTCGCGATTGATCAGTTGCACGGCGTCGTTGGCGGCCAAGCCGGTGGCAACCGCGCCTTGAAGGATGGGCGCGAGCAAAAGCCCGCCAGAGACCACGGCCAGCGCGATCAGCATCCAGTTGTCGATAATAAATTTCACTAAGGTTCCTTGACAGTTTCGGTGACTAAGCCTGCGCATTTTAGAATGCAAGGCTGCGCTCCCAGGGGCCGGCGCTGATTTGTCCCGCTTTTGCGTCCCGATTTCCTTCCATTCATTTTTTGCGCATGTACAAACTTGTTTTGCTCCGCCACGGCGAATCCACCTGGAACCTTGAAAACCGCTTCACCGGCTGGACCGATGTCGACCTCACACCGCTGGGCGTGGAGCAGGCCAAAACCGCCGGTCTCTTGCTCAAGGGCGCGGGCTACGAGTTCGATGTCACCTACACCAGCGTGCTCAAGCGCGCCACCCACACCCTGTGGCACTGCCTGGACGCCATGGACCGCACCTGGCTGCCGGTGGTTCATTCCTGGCGCCTCAATGAGCGCCACTACGGCGCCCTGCAAGGCCTGAACAAGGCTGAGCTGGCCAAGCAATACGGCGACGAACAGGTGCTGGCCTGGCGGCGCAGCTACGACACGCCGCCGCCCACGCTCGAAGTGGGTGACCCCCGCTGCGAACGCGCGGACCTGCGCTACGCCAAGCTGCAGCCCGGTCAGGTGCCGCTGACCGAATGCCTGAAAGACACGGTGGACCGTGTCATGCCCTTCTGGAACGAAGCCCTGGCGCCAGGCCTGCGCGCAGGCAAGCGCCTGCTGGTGGCAGCGCACGGCAACTCCATCCGCGCGCTGGTGAAATACCTCGACGGCATCTCGGACGACGCCATTGTGGGCGTGAACATACCCAACGGCATTCCGCTGGTTTATGAGCTTGACGCCCAGCTCAAACCCATTGCGCACTACTATCTGGGTGACGCAGAGGCAGCAGCGCGCGCCGCACATGCGGTGGCCGCGCAGGGGAAAATCGCCTAAAGCCGCTTGCCAGCGGCGTATTAACGGAAAAAGTATGGGTCAAAAACTGAAAATTGCCGGTTGGATTTCGCTGGGCGTGGTCGCCGGTGCCTTGAGCACCGTGTCCTTGCAAACGGTGGCACGCGGCACGCTTGCGCCCATGCCGCTGGAAGAGCTGCAGCAGCTCTCCACCGTGTTTGGCCTAATCAAAAGCGACTACGTGGAGCCGGTGGACGAGAAAAAGCTCATTACCGACGCCATCTCGGGCATGGTCTCCAGCCTGGATCCGCACTCCGTGTACTTTGACAAAAAGTCGTTCAAAGAGTTCCGCGAAGGCACGGCCGGCAAATTTGTCGGCGTGGGCATCGAAATCACCCAGGAAGACGGGTTGGTCAAGGTCATCACCCCGATTGAAGGCTCGCCCGCCTTTCGCGCCGGAGTAAAGACCAACGACCTGATCACCAAGATCGACGACACCGCCGTCAAGGGCCTGAGCCTGAACGAGGCGGTCAAGCGCATGCGCGGCGAACCGGCCACCAGGGTGATTCTCACGATTTACCGCAAGGACGAGAACCGCACCTTCCCGGTCACCATCATCCGCGAAGAGATCAAACAGCAATCGGTGCGCGGCAAACTCGTTGAGCCCGGCTACGGCTGGGTGCGGGTGAGCCAGTTCCAGGAACGCACGGTGGACGACTTTGTCAAAAAGGTCAACGAGATTTACAAGCAAGACCCGAAAATCAAGGGCTTGGTGCTGGACTTGCGCAACGACCCGGGCGGCTTGCTGAACGCGGCCGTGGCCATTTCGGCCGCCTTTTTGCCCGAGAACGTGACGGTGGTTTCCACCAACGGCCAAACCGCCGACAGCAAACAAACCTTGCGTGCGGCTGCCGCCGATTACCAAGGCCGTTCTGGCCTAGACCCGCTCAAAAATCTGCCCGCCGGATTGAAAAAAGTGGATCTGGTGGTACTGGTCAATGAAGGCTCGGCCTCTGCCAGCGAAATCGTGGCCGGCGCCCTGCAAGACCACCAACGCGCCACCATCATGGGCAGCCAGACGTTTGGCAAGGGCTCGGTCCAGACCTTCCGTCCCCTGGGCGCGGACACCGGCCTGAAAATCACCACCTCGCGCTACTACACGCCCAGCGGCAAGTCGATCCAGGCCAAGGGCATCGTGCCCAATGTGATGGTGGACGACACCGAAGAAGGCAGCCCCTACGCCGCCCTGCGCACCCGTGAGGCGGACCTGGAAAAGCATCTGGCCAGCGGCCAAGGCGCCGAGGTGAAGGACGAAGCCCGCGAAAAAGCGCGCGAAGAAGCGCTCAAACGCCTGGAAGAAGAATCGCGCAAACCGGTGGCCGACCGCAAAGCCCCCGAGTTTGGCAGCGACAAGGACTTCCAGTTGGCCCAGGCGATCAAGCAGCTCAAGGGCCAGCCGGTCAAGATCAGCAAGACGCTGACCGAGCGCAAGGCCGAAGTCAAGGAAGACTGAGCGCGACATGAAGAGGCGCAGTTCATGAGCGCGCACACCTTATGAACGAGCGCAGTTTGCAAGACGAGGAGCTGCTGCGCTATTCGCGCCACATCCTGCTCGACGACATTGGCTTTGAAGGCCAAACCCGCTTTCTGCAAAGCCACGCGCTGGTGATTGGCTCGGGTGGCCTGGGTTCGCCCGCAGCCATGTACCTGGCCTGCGCTGGCGTGGGCCACATTACCTTGGTAGACCACGACACGGTAGACCTGACCAACCTGCAACGCCAGATTGCCCACACCACCGCCAGCGTGGGCACGCCCAAAGTGGAATCGGCCCAAACCACCTTGCAGGGCCTGAACCCGCACACCCGAGTAAACGCCCTGCCCGTGCGCGCCGACGCCGCGCTGCTCGACACCCTGGTGGCCGGCGCCGACGTGGTGCTCGACTGCTGCGACAACTTTGCCACCCGCCAGGCGATCAATGCCGCCTGCGTGCGCCACGGTAAACCACTGGTATCAGGCTCGGCGATTCAGATGGACGGCCAAATTACGGTGTACGACCCGCGCGACGCGGCCTCGCCCTGCTACGCCTGCGTGTTTTCACCCAGCGTGGTGCCCGAAGAGACGCGCTGCGCCACCATGGGCGTGTTTGCGCCTTTGGTCGGCATCATTGGCGCCATGCAAGCGGCCGAAGCGCTCAAGCTTATCGCGGGTATCGGCCAGCCCCTGACCGGGCGCCTGCTGATGCTCGACGGCCGCAGCATGGAGTGGACGCAGGTGCGCATGGGGCGCAAGGCGGGATGCTCCGTTTGTGGGGACAAGCCCAGCGGGCTGTGATGTGGGGGCAGCGCGCTCTTATGGCGCCGCAGAGGGCGTCGCCGACACCGAGGGCGTCTGCGCGCCGCCGGGCCCGCCGCTGATGCGGCCGTCCATGGCAAATGAATAGGTCACACCGTTGATCAGGCCCGAAACCACATAAGGTGAGGTCATGCCGCTGTTAATCCACACGTGGTTGCCCGGAGGGTTTTTCATGTCAATGGCGGTGGCCGTGGCCGCATACATCAGCCAGTAGTCCACGCCCGCGTCTGCCGTCCAGGTGATGGTGACTTGGCCGTCTTCCGCCGTGGCCGTGATGCCGCCAGTGGGCGGGGGCGCAGAGCTTCCGCTTCCGCCGCCACAGGCCGCCAGGAATGCAGCCAGAAAAAGGGCGGTGATGGAGAGGCGCAAGGAGGTCAGGGACATAGTGGGGGTTCAACTTCAAAAGGGTCGCCGGTGATTATGCAGGAGCGCCACCACCGGGTCAGCGGCGGTTTGCGCCACTGCGGGCTTATTTATCCGGCCAGCCCGACATAGACGTTTTGCACGTCGTCATTGGCGTCAATGGCGGCCAAAAAGGCTTCCACTTCTTCCAGGTGTTCGGCGCTCAGGTTGGCGGGGTTGACCGGGTTCTTGGGCTTATAGCCCAGTTTGGCCGACAGCACGGTGAATCCGTGGGCGGGCAAAGCGCGGCTGACCAGGTCCAGGTCCGCCGGATCGGTCACGAACACGCACACACCGGCCTCGTCGGCGGGCTCGAAATCTTGGGCGCCAGCCTCGATGGCGGCGACTTCAGCGTCGGCGCCTTTGACGGCAGCTTCGGCCTCGATCATGCCCACGTGGTCAAAGTCCCAGGCCACTGAGCCGGAGGTGCCCAGCTGCCCTTTGCGAAACAGCACGCGCATTTCGGGCGCAGTGCGGTTGACGTTGTCGGTCAGGCATTCCACCATCACCGGCACCTGGTGGGGCGCAAAGCCTTCGTAGATCACGTGCTCAAAGCTCACCGACTCGCCGGTCAGGCCTGCGCCTTTTTTGATGGCGCGGTCTAGGGTGTCTTTGGGCATGGATATTTTGCGGGCCTGTTCGACCACCAGGCGCAGCCGCGCGTTGGACGCCGGGTCGGCGCCGTTGCGGGCTGCCAGCATGATGTCTTTGGCTAATTTGCCGAAAGCTCGGCCTTTTGCGTTTGCGGCAAGTTCCTTGCCTTTTGCTTTCCACTGCGCGCCCATTGCTCTTCCTTGGTGTTAACGCGCCCTACAGGGCGCTGCTGATGGTGTGTTCAAACACGATGAATCGGGACGGGTTATACACCCCTCAGGCACCCACAATCCAACCTTCGAGCGGGTCGGTGCCTGCGGGCAGACCGTAAAGCGGGTCGCCCTGGCTGTGGCGCAGTTGCGCCCAGGCCGCCTGCACCAGGCACAAAACTGCGTCCAGCGTGTCGCCCGAGGCGTCGGCCACCAGGGCGTCGCGTTGCGCGTGGCTCAACTGCAGGCGCAGTTGCCAGCGCGACTGGCCCAGCTCCAGGGCGTTAACCAGGTCTTTGCGGGCAATCAGGCGCTCGGGGGTCTGTTTGGCGCGGTCGTCGCTTTTGTAGCTGCGCGCACCCAAGATTTCGCGCGCCAGCATGCCCGGATAGGCTTCCAGTGCTACGCACGGGGCCTGCGGCTGCGGCGCTTGCAGGCCGGGGAAGTGCGCGCCTGCGGCCTGAATCAGCGGCACGCCCGCGTGCAGCATGTAGGCCACCGGCGGATTGACCCATTTCATGGACGGGCTCGACCCGGCGGGAATGTCGGTGGCGCGGTGGGCGAACTTGCCGCCCACCGGACGTGCGTCGCAAAAGGCGGCAAAGTGCGCGCGGATGTCGGCGCGCGCAAGCGTGGCGTAGTGGCCGATGCAGGCCTGCCAATCCAGCGGCCAGCCCAGGGTTTCAACCAGTTCGCGCGGCAAGCCAAAGGGCAAATCGAAACCGCCCACCCAGCGCGGCGCGGCTTGCAAAGCAGTTTGAAAGTCTGGCAGGCTGGTTATGCCTTGCAACTGCGCCAGGCGCAGGCGCTGGCCGTCGCAGTGGCCCCAGGCCAGCATGATTTGCTTGCGCCGGCTTGGGGCGCTGGAGAAATCGCAGCCCAGCAGCGGTGCCAGGCCGAGCGGCGCGGCCGAGGTAAGGCCCGTGGAAATTTAGGCGCGTCCGATGATCGAAGCCGTGGCCATCAGCTCTTCGAGCAGCGCCAGCGACACTTTGCCTGAGACGCTGTAAGGGTCGAGCTCGGGCTTTTCGGCGTATTTCAGCAAGATGCTGGCGTTGATCTTGGACATATTGACCTGGCCCATGGTCCAGCCGCTAAAGCGTCGCTCCGAAATTTCTTCGTAATGCAGCAGCACCACGTCTTTGTGGCGCGCGTCGCGCTGGATGTGGCCGTACAGCTCGCTGACGGCCAGGCGGCCGCCTTCAATGGCCTGCAAAAAGATGCCGCCGCCGTAACACAGGATGCCGGTAATGCCTGAGCTGGGGTTGCCCTGGCGCGATTTGGCCAAAATTTCATCGATCGCCACCGCAGCGGGGTCCACCGCGCGGCTGGCATAAAGCAAACGTACAAGCATGGGTCAGCCTTTCTTGGGAAGGAGCGCCAAAAACTCACGGCGCAAATTGGAGTCTTTGAGGAACACGCCGCGCATCACGGAGTTGATCATCTTGCTGTCCATGTCTTTGACGCCGCGCCAGGACATGCAGAAGTGGCTGGCCTCCATGACGATGGCCAGGCCGTCGGGCTGGGTTTTTTCCTGGATCAGGTCGGCCAGTTGCACCACGGCTTCTTCCTGGATCTGGGGCCGGCCCATCACCCACTCTGCCAGGCGCGCGTACTTGCTCAGGCCGATGACGTTGGTGTGTTCGTTGGGCAGCACGCCAATCCAGATCTGGCCGATCACCGGGCAAAAATGGTGGCTGCAGGCGCTGCGCACGGTAATGGGGCCAACGATCATCAGCTCGTTCAAATGCTCGGCGTTGGGGAACTCGGTGATGGTGGGCGCGTGCACGTAGCGGCCACGAAACACCTCGTTGAGGTACATCTTGGCTACGCGGCGGGCAGTGTTACCGGTGTTGTGGTCGTTCTGGGTGTCAATCACCAGGCTGTCGAGCACGCCTTGCATCTTGACTTCAACTTCGTCGAGCAAGGCGGCGAGTTCGCCGGGCTGCACAAAATCAGCAATATTGTCATTGGCATTAAAGCGCTTGCGTGAGGCAACAATGCGCTCGCGAATTTTGACGGAAACCGGGGTTCCAACGTCCTCGTCGGGTGGAGTCATGGCAATGGTGGTTTGATTGGCAACAGACCATGTTACCAGCGTTTGAATAGCCCCAAAGCACTCCAAAAACCCCAGTCGCCGTTGATGTTTGAGCTCTATTTTTTATAGCAACGCACCCGTTTTCAGTACGCGCGACCGATCAGAAACAAAACCACCCGCATCAGGCCCAGCGCCAGCAAGTCCAGGCTGCGCTGCCAGCGCCCGCGCTGCGCGTACGCGGCCGGGTCCACGCGCACCGACTGGTGCAGCAGCGCCTTGAGCAGGCGCTGGCGCAAGAGCAGCGCAAACGGGCCGTCGCGCACCACCACATTGGCCTCGCGCGCGAGCAGCAGGCTCAAGGGGTCCAGGTTGCTTGAGCCCACGGTGGCCCAGCGCCGGTCCACCACCGCCACCTTGGCATGCAAAAAGCCGCCGGTGTATTCGTAAATCTCGACGCCAGCGTCCATCAGCACGCCGTAGACCGTGCGGGCACCGTGGTACTGCATGAAGTACTCATAGCGCCCTTGCAACAGCACCCGCACCCGCACGCCGCGTTGGGCCGCATGCACCAAGGCATGGCGCAGTTTGCGCCCCGGCACGAAATACGCGCTGGCAATCAACACCTCGCTGCGGGCGTCGGCAATGGCCTTGCGGTAGGCCTGCTCAATGCGGCTGCGGTGCAACAGGTTGTCGCGCAAGACCAGGGCCGCCCACACGCCATCCCCTGGCACCGGTGCCGGTGGCGTGGATTCGGGCGGCGCCGGGTGGGGTGCGGCCTGGGCCAGCAAGCGGCGCGCCTGCTTCCATTGCAGGTGCTCGACCTGGCGCGCCAGGTCCAGGCGCGCCCAAAACTGTTCCATGGCCTGTTGCACTTCCTGGGCCAACACGCCGCGCACTTGCACCGCAAAATCAAACCGCGGGCTTTTCAGCGCGCCGTAATAGGGGTCAAGCCAATCATCCAGCACATTGATGCCACCGCAAAACGCCACCGTACCATCAACCACGCAAAGCTTGCGGTGCAGCCGCCGCCAGCGCCCGGGCCGAAACACGCCCAAAAACCCCAGTGGCGAAAAGCGATGCCACTGCAAGCCCGCCGCATTAAAGCGCTGCGCCCAGGACGGCGGCAGCGCCGGCGTACCAATGCCGTCCACCACCAAGTACACCGCCACGCCACGCTCTGCTGCTCGCACCAGCGCCTGCGCCAGGCGTTCGCCCTGGCTGTCAAAGTTGAAGATATAGGTTTCCAGCCGCACCTCCGTGGCGCTGGCGTCCACCGCGGCAATCACCGCAGCAAACAACTCCACCGCCCCCTGCAGCAGGCGCACCTGCTGGTGGTGGTTGAAGTGGGTGTGCACCATGGTCAGGCCGCCAGTGGCGCACCCTTGGCATCTGGCGCTGACGGCGTGGACCGGACCACCTGCGCCGATGGCGTGGGCTGGACCGCCTGCGCCGATGGCGCAGAGGGCGGCAGTTCAAACTCAGCAATCAGCGGCAGATGGTCGGACATCTTGGTCCACAGCCCGCCGCGTGGCACCTCCAGGCGCAGCGGGCGCAGGCCGCGGGCGTAGACGTGGTCAAGCTGCAGCAAGGGCAGGCGCGACGGAAAAGTGGCGTAGCCCTTTTGGCGCCAGGACGACAGGCCGGCGCTGCCGAGTTCGCGGTCCAGCAGCGGGCCCCATTCGTTGAAGTCGCCCGCCACCAGCAGCGGCGCCTGGGGGGCGATTTCGCGGACAATGTAGCGGCACAGCTGCTGCAACTGGCGCTGGCGGCTGGCGCGCACCAGGCCCAGATGCACCACCAGCACGTGCACGCTTTGGCTGTGTACCGTCATTTCGGCGTGCAACAGACCACGCTGCTCAAAGCGGTGGTCGGACATGTCCTCGTGCTGGTGGGCCAGCACCGGCCAGCGCGACAACACCGCGTTACCGTGCTCGCCGTGGCGGGTGACGGCGTTGGTGCGGTAGACGGCGGTATAGCCTTCGGGCGCCAAAAAGTCGGCCTGCGGCAGCGCGGGCCAGTGGGCAAAAAACTTCTCCTCGCCCCGGTGCAGCTTGCGCACCTCTTGCAGACACACCAGGTCCGCGCCAAAGCGGGAAATGGCGTGGCCCAGGTTATGGATCTCCAAGCTGCGCCCTGGCCCCACGCCGCGCACGCCCTTGTGAATGTTGTAGGTCACCACCCGCACCAACTGGCTCATGGCTGCGCCCCCGCATTTGCAAAGCGCGGCAAGAGGGCGCAGGCCTCGGCGTTGGATGGCGAAAAGCAGGCATGCGCTGCCTCTTGGTAAGGCAGCCACTGGTAATGCGTATGTTCGCGCGGATCAAGCCGCACCGGCGTACCCGCGGGCACTTGCAGGCCAAACAGGCGTTCGGTGTTGAACACCACGCCCGGCGCATAGCGGTGCAACCAGCGCAGGTAAATGGCGTAGACGTTCTCTAACTGCCAGTCTTGCAGTTGATCGCCCAAGGCGCTGTGCGGGTAGCAGTCGATGCCGGTTTCTTCCAACACCTCGCGGGCGGCGGTGAGCGCAAAGGGCTCATCCAAGGCGTCTTTGCTGCCGGTGACCGATTGCCAGAACGCGCTCGCTTGCGGGTCGGGTTCGGTGCGGCGGATCAGCAACACGTCCAAACTCGGGGTGTAGATCACCACCAGCACGGATACGGGAATTTTGAAAGGGTGGGGCATGGTGAAAAAGACAAGGTCCCGACCATTGTGCACTGGGCGGGCGGACCGGAAAAGCCGCGTTCGCAGCCTGCGTTAGGATAGCGCGCCATGCCAGAACACACCCTGCCCGCCTCTGCTCCCGCGCTGCTGGCACGGGTGCACGATCTGCATTTCTCCTATGGCACCAGTCCAGTTTTTTCCGGTCTAAACCTCATCATCCACCCCGGCTTGAACCTGGTGCACGGCGGTGAGAGCTGCGGCAAAACCAGCCTTTTGCTCCTGCTGGCCAGGGTTGTGCCCGCGCAAAAAGGCGCCGTTGAATGGCTATGGCTTGATCCAGCGCAATCCTTGAGGCAAGCTCCGGCGCCCTGCGTCTACTGGATGGACCCGCGCGACGCTCAGCACGACGCGATTGCGGCACGGACTTACTTTGAACTACTGCACGCGCGCCACGCCGACTTTTCGCAGCCTGACCTGGACGCGCTGGTGCAAGATCTGGGGCTGAGCGAGCAGCTGGACAAGCCCCTGTACATGCTGTCAACGGGCAGCAAGCGAAAGGTCTGGCTGGCCGGCGCCTTTGCCAGCCGCTGCCGCCTGACATTGATAGACGAGCCCTTTGCCGCGCTGGACCAGCGCTCTATCGCCTGCGTAAAAGCCTGGCTGAACCACGCTGCGCAAGACAGCGAGCGCGCCTGCGTATTCGCCGATTACGAGGCGCCCGAGGGCGTGCGCATAGTCCACAGCATCGCGCTGGACGCACTGGCCATGCGGGTATAAACCAAAGTTACCTCCCTTTTTACGTGCCACCCCTATGAGTGTTCTGGTCTTTTTTGCCGTGCTGGCTTTCAGCTTGCAAATGCGCAACGCGCTGGAGCAGCGCCAGCGCATTGCGCTTTTGGGGCGCTATTTGCGCAACTACCAAATCGAATCGCTGATGGAAACCCTGACCCAGGGCTACCTGCGCGCCATGGGCGAAAGCGACCCCGAACGGCGCAGCAGCATCTGGCAGGTGATGGGCCAGCACGAGGAGCGGCTGGGCGGCCAGTTACAGCAACTGCAGCAAGACCTGGCCAAAGACCAGGGCGGCGCCTGGCGCGCCAGCACCTTGCCCTTGAGCCTGCCGCTGGCGGTGCATTGGCTGCCCGGCGCCAGCTTTGATCTGCGCGCCCTGCTGCGCGTGCACACCCAAGGCATCGCAAGCGGCATTGCGAACCAGACAAATTTGTCGGCGCGCGACCGCGCGTTTCGTCTCAGCGCCGAATTGCTGCTCTTGCAGCACAGCTGCCACTGGTTTTGCCGCTCCAAAGTAGTGGCGTCGGCCCGCATGTTTGCACGGCACCAGACGCATTACGTGCAACTGCTGGCGGCGGTGGCGCCAGCCACGCGCGCGGCCTATCTGCAAGCCCTAGGCGTTCGCCACGCCGGATAGAAAGGCGCAAAAAAGCCACCCTAAGGTGGCTTTTTTCTGTGCGCTCAGGCCGCTTTACGCTGGCTTGGCCGCCTCCACCGTGCGCAGGCGAATGTGCAGTTCGCGCAGCTGCTTCTCGTCCACCGGGCTGGGCGCTTGCGTGAGCAAACACTGGGCGCGCTGGGTTTTGGGGAAGGCAATCACGTCGCGGATCGACTCGGCACCGGTCATGAGGGTGACCACGCGGTCCAGGCCAAAGGCCAAGCCACCGTGCGGGGGCGCGCCGTATTGCAGGGCGTCGAGCAAAAAGCCGAACTTGAGTTGCGCCTCATCCGGGCTGATCTTGAGTGCGTCAAACACTTTTTGCTGCACGTCAGCGCGGTGGATACGCACCGAGCCGCCGCCCATTTCCCAGCCGTTCAACACCATGTCGTAGCCCTTGGAGATGCACTTCTCGGGCGTGGTAACCATCCAGTCTTCGTGGCCGTCTTTGGGCGCGGTAAACGGGTGGTGCGTGGCGGTGTAGCGCTGCGCTTCTTCGTCGTACTCAAACATCGGAAAGTCCACCACCCACATCGGGCGCCAACCGGTCTCAAAGAGGCCGTTCTTTTTGCCAAACTCGCTGTGGCCCACCTTGAGGCGCAGTGCGCCAATGGCGTCGTTGACGATTTTTTCCTTGTCTGCGCCAAAGAAAATCAGGTCGCCGTCTTGCGCACCGGTCCGTGCGAGCACTTCGGCAATCGCCTTGTCGTGGATGTTTTTGACGATGGGGCTTTGCAAACCATCACGACCTTTGGTGATGTCGTTGACACGGATGTAAGCGAGGCCCTTGGCGCCGTAAATCTTGACGAACTCGGTGTACGCGTCGATCTCGCCGCGGCTGATGCCGCCGCCTTCAACCGAGCCACCAGGCACGCGCAGTGCAACGACACGGCCGCCCTTCATGTTGGCCGCGCCCGAGAACACCTTGAAGTCCACGTCAGCCATCACGTCCGTGACTTCGGTGAACTGCAGCTTGACGCGCAAATCGGGCTTGTCCGAGCCATAGATGTGCATGGCGTCGGCGTAGCTCATCACCGGGAATTCGCCCAGGTCCACGCCAATGGTGTTTTTGAACACCGTAGTGATCATGCCCTGGAACATGTCACGGATTTCCTGCTCGTCCAAGAAGGAGGTTTCGATATCGATCTGGGTAAATTCAGGCTGGCGGTCGGCACGCAGGTCTTCGTCGCGGAAGCACTTGGTGATCTGGTAGTAGCGGTCAAAGCCGGCCACCATCAGCAGCTGCTTGAAGAGCTGGGGGCTTTGGGGCAGCGCAAAAAACTGGCCGTCGTGCACGCGGCTGGGCACCAGATAGTCACGCGCGCCTTCGGGCGTGCTCTTGGTCAGCATGGGGGTTTCGATGTCGACAAAACCGTTGGCGTCCAAAAACTTGCGCACTTCCATGGACACGCGGTAACGCAGCATCAGGTTGTTTTGCATGTAGGGGCGGCGCAGATCGAGCACCCGGTGCGTCAGGCGCGTGGTCTCGGACAGGTTGTCGTCGTCAATCTGGAACGGGGGAGTGACCGAAGGATTGAGCACGATGAGTTCGTGGCACAGCACTTCGATCTTGCCGCTTTTGAGGTTGTCGTTGACCGTTCCCTCAGGGCGCGCGCGCACCAGACCCTTGATCTGCACGCAAAACTCGTTGCGCACGCCTTCAGCCGTCTTGAACATCTCGGCGCGGTCGGGGTCGCAGACCACTTGGACGTAGCCTTCGCGGTCGCGCAGGTCCACAAAAATCACACCGCCATGGTCGCGGCGGCGGTTGACCCAGCCGCAGAGGGAAACGGTTTGGCCCAACAGGGCATCGGTCACAAGACCGCAATAGTGGGAGCGCATGGCCATAGCGTGCTTTCAGTGCCCAAGCGGGCAATCAGGGGTAAAAATCAGGATTTCGGAGCGACAGGCGCCACGGGAGCAGGATGCGCCGTGGGCGAGACCGATCCCATGGAAATAACGTAGGTCAGCGCCTCATCGACGCTCATCTGCAATTCAATCACCTCGGCGCGCGGCAGCAGCAAAAAGTAGCCGCCGGTCGGGTTGGGGGTGGTGGGCACGTAGACGCTGATGAAGTCGCCAGGCAAATACTGGGCCACTTCGCCGTCGGGCACGCCCGTCTGAAAGGCAATCGTCCAACTGCCCGGACGCGGAAACTGTACCAGCAAGGCGGTGCGAAAGGCGTTGCCGTTGCTCGAAAACAAGGTGTCAGACACCTTTTTCACGCTGTTGTAAATCGACTTGACGACCGGAATGTGGGTAAACATACGGTCCCACTGCTTGAGCCACCAGCGCCCAGCCACGTTGGACACCAGCGCGCCGGTTACCAGCATAAAACCCAGCACCAGCACCACGCCCAGGCCCGGAATATGGTGCAAGCGCTCCAGCGAAACGCCCACCGCTTCCGAGCTGACGGCAGACAAGGCCAGCAAAAAGCTGCCAAACAAGCCGTCGAGCACGCTGGTCATCCACAGCAAAACCCAAATCGTGATGGCCAGCGGTAGCCAGACCATCAGGCCGGTGAGCAGGTATTTTTTAAAGGGCACGGTAGTCCTGTCAGAGGGCGGTAAAGCGCTCAAGTCGCCGCCGGGGCGGTACTGGGGCCGCTGGCTGCGGGCGTGCTTGCTGCCGCAGGTGCGCTTGCCGCCGGTGCTGCGGCAGGCGCGGGCGCTGCCGCCTCAGACGATGAAGCAGATTCACTGGCGCCGCCGGTTGCAGGGGGCACGGCGGTGGCGGGCGCGTTTTTGTCACCCCGGAAATCGGTCACGTACCAGCCAGAGCCCTTGAGCTGGAAGCCCGCAGCCGTGACCTGCTTTTTGAATTCGGCTTTGCCGCAGCTCGGGCAGTCGGTGAGCGTGTCGTCGGACATCTTTTGGAGCACGTCCTTGGCAAAGCCGCAGGCGTCGCACTTGTAGGCGTAAATCGGCATGGCGTGGTGGCCTCTAACAGTCAGGTGGCAAAGCCTTTGATTATAGGTGGCCGACTATTACAGATGGAGTCGCCAGATCACCTGCATGCCCAGCGCGCCCAGGGCAAAACCACCCAGCGTGTAGACCAGCGCCTGCATCAGGCGGTGGGTGCGTTTTTGCTCGCGCACCATTTGTTCGAGCAACTGGTGCGTCTTGGGGTCCGCGCTGCCGCGCTGCAAATAGGTTTGCAGCAGCAGCGGCAGGTCGGGCAAGATCTTGGCGTAGCGCGGTGCCTGGGCCTTGAGTTCATCCCACAGACGCTCTGGCCCGACCTGCTTGAGCATCCACTGCTCCAAAAAGGGCTTGGCCGTGGCCCACAGGTCAAGGTCGGGGTCCAAGTCGCGCCCCAGGCCTTCGACATTGAGCAGGGTTTTCTGCAAAAGCACCAGTTGGGGCTGGATTTCAACCTGAAAACGCCGCGAGGTCTGAAACAGGCGCATCAGCACCAGCCCGAGCGAGATTTCCTTTAAGGGCCGGTCAAAGTAGGGCTCGCACACGGCGCGCACTGCGGCCTCCAACTCATCGACCCGGGTGACTGCGGGCACCCAGCCCGACTCGATGTGCAACTCGGCCACGCGCTTATAGTCGCGCCGGAAAAACGCGACAAAGTTTTGCGCCAGGTATTCCTTGTCCACCTCGGTGAGCGTGCCCACGATGCCAAAGTCCAGCGAAATGTAGCGGCCAAAGGTTTCCGGCGCCAGGCTGACCTGGATGTTGCCCGGGTGCATGTCGGCATGGAAAAAGCCGTCGCGAAATACTTGCGTAAAAAACAGGACCACGCCGTCGCGCGCCAGCTTCTGGATGTCCACCCCCGCCTCGCGCAGACGGTCCACCTGGCTGATGGGCACGCCGTGCATGCGCTCCATCACCAGCACGGAGGTGGTGCAATGGTCCCAGAGCATTTCCGGAATCAAGACCAGGTCCAAGCCCTCCATATTGCGGCGCAACTGGGCGGCGCTGGACGCCTCGCGCACCAGGTCCAGCTCGTCGTGCAGGTATTTGTCAAATTCGGCCACCACCTCGCGCGGCTTGAGGCGTCGGCCGTCCGCCGACAGGCTGCCCACAATATCGGCCATCAGGCGCATCAGGCCCAGGTCTTTGTCAATGGCACCCAGCATGCCCGGGCGCAGCACTTTGACGGCCACTTCGCGTTCGCGCCCAGTGCGGTCGCGAAGCACCGCAAAGTGCACCTGTGCAATCGAGGCGCTGGCCACCGGCGTGTGTTCAAAGGACGCAAATATTTCGTTCAGTGGTTTGCCCAGGGCCTGCTCGATAGCGGCCACCGCCACTTCAGAAGGAAACGGCGGAACCCGGTCTTGCAGCTTGGCCAGTTCCAGGGCTATGTCGGGGGCCAGCAGGTCGCGCCGGGTGGACAAGACCTGCCCGAGCTTGACAAAAATCGGGCCCAGGTCTTCGAGCGCCTGGCGCAGGCGCTCACCGCGCGGCGCGTCCAGGCGTCGCCCCAGGGCCAGCAGGCGCCCTAGACGCTGCAGCCATGGCTTGGACAGGCTTTGCAGCAAGAGCACATCGAGGCCGTAGCGCAGCACCACCCGCAGAATGGCCCAGCCGCGCAGCAGGCGACTCATGGCGCGCTTTCGGGTTGATTCGTGGTAGCTGGCGGGGTGGAATTGGACGCCGATGGGGTCTTGCGGCCCTGCGCCACAAATTGCTGCAGGGCCTGGGCTATTTTTCGGCCGTTGGACACCAGCATGTGCGCCGGTACATCGCCCACGATGCGGGCCAGGTCAGCTTCCACGTCCCAGCGCAGATGGTCGGTGAGCCAGTTCACGTCGGCGGCCAATTGCACATCGCCTTCCACGCGCACGGCGGGTTTGCCCCCTTGCACCAGGCCTTGCACCAACGCCAGCGGCGAAGGGTCGGTCAGCGTGAGCACCAGGTCTGACACCGCGTTGGACTGCGCCAGATCCAGCAAGCCGGCGGGCGTGACCAAGACCTTGAAACTCAAGGACTGCCATTGCACCAGCACCGTGCGGCCTTTTTGCCGCGCCAGGCGCTCGGTGGCCTGACTCTCTTGCATCAGCACATGGTTCAGCAGCAAAACCACGCGGCGCTGTGTTTCCTCAACGGCCCAATCGGGAGGGGTAAACGGGAGCTTGAAGTCCTGCAAAAAGCCTTCAAGCATAGAAAAGGGGGACTGTGTTGCCATAGTCCCCCATTATTCCCGATGTGGCGCTTAGTTCTGCCACCGCCGGACAGCGCCCCTGCGGGGCGCCGCTTATTGCAGCGCTTGCACGCCGGCTACCAGCCAGCCGCCGCCGTTCTTGCCCTTGGTCATGTTCCAGACTTCGCGGAACGGGCTGGGGGCGGAGGCTGCGTCTTCGCGGATCATGCCGGTGTATTCCACGCTGGCCATGTATTCGTCAGCCAGTTCTTCAATACCTAGCAGGCGGGCATCGAGCGCCAGCACTTCGGTGTGGTTGGGCTGCGCTCCGGCGTGGGTTTCGCGTTCACTGAGCTGGTTTTTGATTTCCAACAGCATGCCGTCGGTCATCATGGCGCGTAGGCTACCGATGTCGGACTTGTCCCAGGCCGCTTGCAGGGTGATGAAGTTGGCCTTGGCGGCCTTGATGAAGCCTTCGGTATCAAAACCGGCAGGCACGCCCCAGGTCTGCGACCCCAAAAGTGCCGAACCGATCATGGAGCCCGACGCACCACCAGCGGCCGGTGCCGCGTCGTAATGCGCCGCGTTTTGCTCCCAGGGGCGAGCCGATGCGTCGTTGCCCACGTTCTCGGGACGGTAAGGGCGCGACTCCACGCCGCTCATACTGCCCGCGCCCTGGAAGGCAAACGGGCTGGCGGCCGCCTGGCGCCGGCGCATGAACGCGCTAATCAGCATCACCACGCCAAACGCCAGCAATGCGAACATCAAAATCTGGCCAAAGCCCTCGCCCATGCCCATGGAATGTGCCAACCAAGCCAGGCCCAGGCCAGCGGCCAGACCGCCGAGCATGGCGCCCCAGGGCCGGCGCGGCGCAGCAGGCGCGGCCACCGGGGCGGGTGCCGGCCGAGGTGCCACATTGCCCACGCCTTGGGACGGCGCGCTGGGCGCGGCTTCGCGCTGCATCACGTTGCCAGACTGTTTGCCCATAGATTTGCCGCCGCCCAGGCGCGCAGCCTCGGCGTTTGCGCCCGCAAACAACAAAAACGCCGTCAACACCAAACTCAACCATTTCATATCTGTTCCTTAAAAACCAAAGTGCCCAACTGCCACCGAGAGCCCCTCAAGTGCGGCCAATCTGCCGCCCCGCAAGTGCCCGCAGCCCTGCTAGCACTTGATTCCAACATGCAGCGCGGCAATGCCGCCGGTGAGGTTGTGGTAATCCACATGGCCGAATCCACCTTTGTGCATCAGGGCCTTTAGCTCTTTTTGCCCGGGATGCATGCGAATCGACTCGGCCAGGTAGCGGTAGCTGGCGTCGTCACCGGCCACCAGCTTGCCCAGTTTGGGCAAAACCTTGAAGGAATACCAGTCATACAGCTTTTCCAGCGGCGGCGCGACTTTGGAAAACTCCAGCACCAGCAGCTTGCCGCCGGGCTTGAGCACGCGGCACATCTCGGCCAACGCCACGTCCTTGTGCGTCATATTGCGCAGGCCAAAGGCGACGCTGACCAGGTCAAAGTAGCCGTCGGGAAAAGGCAGTTTTTCGGCGTCGCACACCACCGTGGGCAGCAGCACGCCCAGGTCAATCAGGCGGTTGCGCCCGGTGCTGAGCATGGCCTCGTTGATGTCGGTGTGCACCACCTGGCCGGTTTTGCCGACTTTTTTGGAAAAAGCCAGGGCCAAATCCCCTGTGCCGCCCGCAATATCCAGGGCTTTTTGGCCTTCTTTCAAATCCGCCACCAGCAGGGTGTAGGCCTTCCAGGCGCGGTGCAGACCGCCGGACATCAGGTCGTTCATCAGGTCGTACTTGGGCGCGACCGAATCGAACACACCGCGCACGTGGCGGGCTTTTTCGGTCTCATCGACCGATTGGAAACCGAAGTGGGTTTTGGACATGTCTATGGATAAATGGAGGGTTGGCGTTCAGTGGCTGGCGCAGCCGTGGCCTGCGGGCGCGGGCATGGGGCCGTCGCGGTCGCGCCCCGCCGCTTGGAGGCGCTGCGCGTACTGCTGCCACAGACTGGCCTCTTGCGAACCCAAAAAGTACAGGTAATCCCAGGTAAAAATGCCACTTTCGTGGCCGTCTGAAAACGAAGGCTGCACCGCGTAGTTGCCAATCGGCTCCAAGCCGGTGAGTTCGACCAGGCGCTTGCCGGTCTGCAGCACTTCCTGGCCCTCGCCATGGCCCTGCACCTCGGCAGAAGGCGAATACACCCGCATCAGCTCAAACGGAATGCGAAAGCTCGCGCCGTCTGAAAAGCTGATTTCCAGCACGCGGGACTGGCTGTGGGCGGTGATCGCCTGCGGGGTGGGAGAGTCTTTTTTCAGTCCGGCCATGGTGTTTTTTGAAGTCAGGTGTATTGTGAGTCGTATTGTGTGATGCGGGCTTGGCCTGCGCCTGCCCTAGACCAGCACCCGCTCAATGCCGCCGGCATTGGCAATTTGCACGTATTCGGGCAGCCATTCCTTGCCCAGAATCTGGTTGGCCATTTCGACCACGATGTAGTCGGCCTCCAGCAGGCCGTTATTCAGGTCGTTGCCGTAGCGGCTCAGGCCTTGCAGGCAGCTTGGGCAGCTGGTCAGGATTTTGGTTACCTTGGGCGCGCCGGGGGCGGCGCCCGTCAGCACCGCCAAATCGGCCTCGCCCTGGCGCAACTCTTCTTCCTTGCGAAAGCGGATTTGCGTAGAGATGTCAGGCCGGGTGACGCCCAGGGTGCCGGACTCGCCGCAGCAGCGCTCGTTTTTGAGCACCGCGTCGCCGACCAGGGCTTTGACGGTTTTCACCGGGTCTTGCAGCTTCATGGGGCTGTGGCAGGGGTCGTGGTACAGATAACCGGCGCCCGCGCCGCCCTGGGGCACCAGCGTGATGCCCTTCTCCAGCAGATATTCGTGGATATCGATGATGCGGCAGCCCGGGAATATCTTGTCGAACTCGTAGCCCTGCAATTGGTCGTAGCAGGTACCGCAGCTCACCACCACGGTTTTGATGTCCAGGTAATTGAGCGTATTGGCCACGCGATGGAACAGCACCCGGTTGTCGGTGATGATTTTTTCCGCCTTGTCTGCCTGGCCGCTGCCGCGCTGGGGGTAGCCGCAGCACAAATAGCCCGGGGGCAGCACGGTTTGCACCCCGGCGTGCCACAGCATGGCCTGGGTGGCCAAGCCCACCTGGCTGAACAGCCGCTCCGAGCCACAGCCAGGGAAGTAAAACACCGCTTCCGTCTCGGACGTGGTGGTTTGCGGGTTGCGGATGATGGGCACGTAGTCCGCGTCTTCAATGTCCAAGAGCGCGCGGGCCGTCTTTTTGGGCAGGCCGCCGGGCATCTTTTTGTTGATGAAGTGGATGATTTGCTCTTTGATAGGCGGCGCGCCCACCGAGGCCGGGGGCTTGGCGGTCTGCGCCTTGGCAAACACGCGCAGCACGTCATTGGCCAGGCGCTGCGCCTTGAAGCCCACGCCCACCATGGCCGCGCGGGCGATCTTGATGGTCTCGGGGTTGGTGGCGTTCAGGAAGAACATGGCCGCCGCGTTGCCGGGGCGGAAGGTCTTTTGGCCCATTTTGCGCAACAGGTTGCGCATGTTCATGGTCACGTCGCCAAAGTCGATCTTCACCGGGCACGGGCTTTCGCACTTGTGGCACACGGTGCAATGGTCGGCCACGTCTTCAAACTCTTCCCAGTGGCGGATGCTGATACCGCGGCGGGTTTGCTCTTCGTACAAAAAGGCTTCGATCAAGAGCGAGGTGGCCAGAATCTTGTTGCGCGGGCTGTACAGCAAATTGGCGCGCGGCACGTGGGTGGCGCACACCGGTTTGCACTTGCCGCAGCGCAGGCAGTCCTTGATGGAGTCTGCAATCGCGCCAATGTCGCTCTGCTGCATGATGATGGACTCGTGACCCATCAGGCCAAACGACGGCGTGTACGCGTTCGTAAGGTCTGCATACATGTGCGACTGCGTCCCTGCGCTGTGCGCGGCGGTTTGCGCGGCCATGGAGGGCTGGCGCATCAGCTTGCCCTTGTTAAAGCGCCCTTCGGGGTCAACGCGCCCCTTGTAGTCGGTAAACGGCTGCAGTTCGGCGTCGCTCAAAAACTCCAGCTTGGTGATGCCAATGCCATGTTCACCGGAGATCACGCCGTCCAGGCTACGGGCCAGCGCCATGATGCGTTTGACCGCGCCGTGGGCCGCTTGCAACATGTCGTAGTCGTCGCTGTTGACGGGAATATTGGTGTGCACATTGCCGTCACCGGCGTGCATGTGCAGCGCCACCCAGACGCGGCCCTTGAGTACGCGTTTGTGAATGGCGGTGCACTCGGCCAGGATGGCCGCAAAGGCGCCACCGGTAAATATGCCTTGCAGGGGTTCGCGCAACTGGGTCTTCCAGCTCGCGCGCAGGCTGTGGTCTTGCAGCTCGGCAAACAGCGTGTTCACGTTGTCCAGCCAGCCTTGCCACTGGGCGCGCACATCGGTCACCACGGCCACGGCCTGGGCCACGCGCTCTTGCATCAGTTCAGCCGATGGGATATCAATCGAGTCGTCAGCCTTGCCCATGGGCAGGTTGCCTTGGCCCAAAAACTCTTGCAGCGCATCGCACAGGGCCAGCTTGTTTTGCAAGCTGAGTTCGATGTTGATGCGCTCAATGCCATCGGTGTATTCGGCCATGCGCGGAAGCGGAATCACCACGTCTTCGTTGATCTTGAAGGCGTTGGTGTGCTTGCTAATCGCTGCGGTCTTTTTGCGGTCCAGCCAAAACTTTTTGCGCGCCTCAGGGCTGATGGCGATAAAGCCTTCGCCGCTGCGCGAATTGGCAATGCGCACCACCTCGGAGGTGGCGCGCGCCACGGCGTCTGCGTCGTCCCCGGCGATGTCACCAAACAACGCCATTTTGGGCAGGCCGCCGCGCTTGGACTTGGTGGCGTAACCCACGGCTTTCAAATACCGATCGTCCAGATGCTCAAGCCCTGCCAGCACCACGCCCGAGCGCTTTTGCTCGGCGAACATGAAGTCCTTGATTTCCACAATGCTGGGTACCGCGTCGCGCGCGTGGCCAAAAAACTCCAGCACCACGGTGCGGGTGTGCGCCGGCATGCGGTGCAGCACCCAGCGCGCGCTGGTGATCAGGCCATCGCAGCCTTCTTTCTGGATGCCCGGCAGGCCGCTCAAAAACTTGTCGGTCACGTCCTTGCCCAGGCCTTCTTTGCGGAAGGTCTTGCCGGGAATGTCCAGGCGCTCGGTGCGCAACTTGGTTTTGCCGTCGGCCTTGAAATACTGCAGCTCAAAGCTGGCGACTTCGGCGTCATGGATCTTGCCCATGTTGTGGTTGACGCGGGTCACCTCTAACCACTCAGCCTGCGGTGTCACCATGCGCCAGCTCGCCAGGTTGTCCAGCGCCGTGCCCCAAAGCACGGCTTTTTTGCCCCCGGCATTCATGGCGATGTTGCCGCCAATGCAGCTGGCCTCGGCAGACGTGGGGTCCACCGCAAACACATAACCGCCCCGCTCGGCGGCGTCAGCCACGCGCTGGGTGACCACACCGGCCTCCGACCAGACGGTTGCCACGTCAACGTCGAGCCCTGGCAGGCGCCGCATCTCGACTTCGGTCATGGATTCGAGCTTTTCGGTGTTGATCACCGCGCTCTTCCAAGTCAGGGGAATGGCGCCGCCCGTGTAGCCGGTGCCGCCCCCGCGCGGAATGATGGTCAGGCCCAGGTCGATACAGCCTTTGACCAGGCCGGCCATTTCTTCTTCCGAGTCGGGCGTGAGCACCACGAAGGGATATTCCACGCGCCAGTCGGTGGCGTCGGTCACGTGGCTCACGCGCGAGAGGCCGTCAAACTTGACGTTGTCCTTGGCGGTGAGCTTGTTCAGCAGCTTTTGCGACTTTTTGCGCAGCGCGGCCACTTCTTCAAAAGCGGCATTGAATGCCTGTACGGATTTGCGCGCGGCCACCAGCAGCTCGGCCACCATGGTGTCGCGCTCAAGGTCGGCGTCGGGCGTGCGGCGTTTTTCGACTTCGGCCAGGCGGTGGTTGAGCGCATCGACCAATTGGCCGCGGCGCTTGGGGTTGTCCAGCAGGTCGTCCTGCAAATAGGGGTTGCGCTGCACCACCCAAATGTCACCCAACACTTCGTACAACATGCGGGCGGAGCGGCCGGTGCGGCGTTCTTCGCGCAGGGCGTTGAGCGTTTCCCAAGCCTGCTGGCCCAAGAGGCGGATCACGATCTCGCGGTCGGAGAACGAGGTGTAGTTGTACGGGATTTCGCGGATGCGCTCATTGGCCGGATGGGCCGAAGGGAGCGCGGGCAAGAGCTGGGCGAGGGAAGTGGGAGCGTTCATCAGTCGGTTTGGTAGCGGCGCGTCCGTTGGGTGGGTGCCACAGAGGGCGGCAGGTGATGGTACCGCAGTGCAGCATTCACAAGCGATGCGTAAGGCGAAGCCTGCCGCCGCCCTGCACCGGCTTGCGGTTAAATTCAGCCGCATGACCCCCAACGCTCCCACCGCCGCCACTGCTACCACCCGCCCTGCCCCTTGGCCCTACCCGCGCTGGATCGCCCACCGGGGCGCGGGCACGCTGGCGCCTGAAAACACCTTGGCCGCCTTTCGCTTAGGTGCGTCCCACGGCTACCGCATGTTTGAGTGCGACGTGAAACTCAGCAGCGACGGTGTGCCTTTTTTGCTGCACGACGACACGCTGGAGCGCACGGCGGACCTGTCCACCCTGCCCCTGGACGCAGACCCGGTTGCGGGCCACCACCCCTGGCACGCACTCTCGCAGCTCGACGCCGGGGGCTGGCACAGCGCCACATTTGCGGGCGAGCCGCTGCCCACGTTGGAGGGAATTGCCCGCTTTTGCATCGCCAACGGGTATTTCCTCAATATAGAGATCAAGCCCACCGTCGGCACCGAGCGCCACACCGGCGAAGTGGTGGCGCAGCACGCAGCGCAACTGTGGCAGGGTGTGGCGGTGCCGCCTTTGCTGACTTCGTTTGACATCGCAGCCCTGGAAGGCGCCTTGGCAACCCAGCCCGAGCTGCCGCGCGGCCTGCTGATCCATGCGCTGGAAGACCAAACCTGGGCGCAGTGGCTGGGCCACGCCACGCGACTGGGCTGCCAAGCCATTGTTTGTAACCACGAACTTTGGAATACCGCGTCTGTGGCCCTGGCCAAAGCGGCGGGGTTTCGCTTGCTGAGCTATACCGTAAACGACGACCAAGAGGCCCAGCGCCTGCTGGATTGGGGCACCGACGGGCTGATTACGGACCGGGTGGACCACGTTCCACCGCAAAGCTGAAAGAACACACTGTGGTGCGCCCCGACCCCTGCGGGCGGCGCCAGGGTTCGGCGAAAGTGTCAATTTCTACAAATCCAGCGCGGCGCATCATCCCGGCGGAGGCCCGATTTTCTTCATGGCGGTCGATAAAAACCACCTGTACGCCCATTTTTGCCAGCACCGAGAGCGCCTCGCGCAGCAGCCGCGTGCCCAAACCCTGGCCCGCTTGGTCGCGCCGCACCACGGCTTCACACACATAGCCCTGGGGTGTGCCGCGCAGGGACGCAGACAGATAGCGATCAAAGTCGGTGTTCAGGCAAAAAGTCACCGCGCCCAGGATGTGTCCGTCTTGCAGCGCCAGCACGCCGTGCGCCCGCCCTTGGGCAACGTCGTCCAGGTGTTCGCGGATGCCGTCTTCGGGCAGGTAGTTCCAGATATTGGCGCCGTGGTCAAAGATCAGGGCCTCCAGCGCGGGCAGGTGCTCGGTGCGCGCCGCCACGATGGCGGGGCCGCCCGCTTGTGGCGCGCTCATCGGCGGGCCCGCATCAGCCAGAACTGGCTGGCAGCACTGGCCAAAACGAGGGCCAAGTAGCTGGCCATCTTGCCGTCATTGCCAAAAAACCAGAGCCCCGCCAACAAGGCGCACACTCCACAGATGGAATTCACCAGCACGCACGCCGCCAAACTGCCCCGCCGGGGCCCCGTGCGCAGCACCCGGGGCGCTACCAGCGCCAGGAAAAAACCCACAAATACGGCGGGCGCCGCAAAGTTGAGCAGGTGGTTCATCAGGTCGAGCGGGCCCATAAATAGTGTGCAAATGCTTTCGAAGTAGCAACAATTTTATAATCCCGTTGATATATGGCAGTCTGGGCACTCGGAATCAACCACACCACCGCACCGCTGGACCTGCGTGGCCGGTTCGCATTCGCCCTGGACATGATCGAGCCGCACCTCCAGGGCCTGCGTGGCTCCATGCCGCAGGCGCCTGAGGCAGCCATCGTTTCCACCTGCAACCGCACCGAAATTTACTGCGCGGGCGACGAATCCCACCTGGAACACACCCTGGCGTGGCTGGCGCAGTCGGGCGGGGTGTCGGTACAGTCCCTGCGCTCGCACACCTACAGCCTGACCGACGGCCAGGCCGCGCGCCACGCCTTTCGGGTGGCCAGCGGGCTTGACTCCATGGTGCTGGGCGAGCCGCAGATTTTGGGCCAGCTCAAAGACGCGGTGCGCGCCGCCGACGCCGCTGGCGCCCTGGGCAGCACGCTGTCGCAGTTGTTCCAGCGCTCGTTTGCCGTAGCCAAAGAGGTGCGCAGCTCGACCGAGATTGGCGCCCACTCCATCAGCATGGCGGCTGCAGCGGTGCGGCTGGCCGGGCAATTGTTTGAAGACCTGGCGCAGGTCAAAGTGCTGTTTGTGGGCGCGGGCGAGATGATTGAGCTGTGCGCCACCCACTTTGCCGCCAAAAACCCCAAGACCATGGCTATCGCCAACCGCACGCTCGAGCGCGGTGAAAAGCTGGCCGGGCGCTTTGGCGCCGAGGTGATGCACCTGGCGGACCTGCCCGAGCGCCTGCACGAGTTTGACGCGGTGATCAGTTGCACCGCCAGCACCCTGCCCATCATTGGCCTGGGCGCGGTGGAGCGGGCCCTAAAGAAGCGCAAGCACCGGCCCATGTTCATGGTCGATCTGGCCGTGCCGCGCGACATTGAGCCCGAGGTCAAGCGCCTGGGCGATGTGTATTTGTACACCGTAGACGACCTGGCTGGCGTGGTGCAAACCGCGCAAGCCAGCCGCCAGGCGGCCGTGGCCCAGGCCGAGGCGATTGTGGACGCCGGAGTGCAAAGCTTTTTGCACTGGGTGGACCAGCGCAACAGCGTGCCCCTGATCCAGCAGCTCAACGCCCAGGCCGACGCCTGGCGTGCGGCAGAACTGGCGCGCGCACGCAAAGCGCTGGCCAAGGGCGAGGACGTGGATGCGGTGTTAGAGGCCTTGTCCAAAGGCCTGACGCAAAAAATGCTGCACGGCGCTTTTGCCGAACTGCACGGCGCAGACCCCAGCGGGCGCCAGCGGGCCAGCCACGCCATCGAACACTTCTTTTTGCGCAAAGAGCGTTAGCGGCGCTGGCCCGCCCGGGCGGCCTTGCGCCGCCTTCGCCCCCGCTCGCGCCGGGCACCACGCCCGCATTTGCGTCCAAGCCACCTTTTTTTGCTGCACCCACCATGAAACCTTTTTTACGCCAACAACTCGCCCGCTACGCCGACCGGCTCGGTGAGCTGGAGTTTTTGCTCTCGCGCGAAGACATCATGAAAGACATGCCGCAGTTTTTGACCCTGTCGCGCGAACATACCGAAGTGGCTGCCGTTGCCACCCGCTGGACGCGCTACCAAGCCCGCGAAGCCGATCTGGCTGCGGGCACCGACCTGCTAAAAACGGCCGACGGCGACGCCGAAATGGCAGAAATGGCGCAAGAAGAGATAGCCAGCGCCAGCGCAGAGCTCGCGCAGCTTGAAACCGAGCTGCAACGCATGCTGCTGCCCAAAGACCCGGACGACGCCCGCAACGCCTTTATCGAAATCCGCGCCGGCACGGGCGGCGACGAATCCACCTTGTTTGCTGGCGACCTGGCCCGCATGTACACCCGCTACTGCGACGCCCAGGGCTGGAAAACCGAGATCATGAGCGAATCGGGCAGCGAGCTGGGCGGCTACAAAGAAGTGGTGCTGCAGGTTGAAGGCCACAACGTCTATGGCGCGCTCAAATTTGAGTCCGGCGGCCACCGCGTGCAACGCGTGCCAGTGACCGAAACCCAAGGCCGCATCCACACCAGCGCCTGCACCGTGGCGGTGCTGGCCGAGCCCGACGAGCAAGAAGCCATCAAGATCAACCCGGCCGATTTGCGCATTGACACCTACCGGGCCAGCGGCGCCGGGGGCCAGCACATCAACAAAACCGACTCGGCGGTGCGCATTACCCACCTGCCCACCGGCATCGTGGCCGAATGCCAAGACGGGCGCAGCCAGCACAGCAACAAGGCACAAGCCCTGAAAGTGCTGACCGCCCGCATCCACGAAAAAGACCGCTCCGAGCGCGCCGCCAAAGACGCCGCCGAGCGCAAAGGCCTGATCGGCACCGGCGACCGCAGCGACCGCATCCGCACCTACAACTTTCCGCAAGGCCGCTTTACCGACCACCGCATCAACCTCACCTTGTATAAGCTGCTGTCCATCATGGAAGGCGACCTGGGCGACGTGGTCGAAGCCCTGCAAGCCTATGAAGCCGCGCAGCAAATGGCGGCACTGGAAGTGGGCCTGTCTTGACCCAGAGTGCGCCTTGCAGCGCCACGCTGGCAAGCGCCCTGCGCCACGCCAGCGGCATGGGCCTGGCGCGGCTGGACGCCCAAATGCTGCTGCTGCACGCGCTGGACCGCACCCCGCACGACCGGGCCTGGCTGCTGGCGCACGACAGCGATGCCTTGGACGCCGATGCACACACCCGCTTTGGCACCGCGCTACAACGCCGCCTGCGCGGCGAGCCGCTGGCATACATCACCGGGCACCAGGAGTTTTATGGGCTGGATTTGCGGGTAGACGCGCGCGTGCTGTGCCCGCGCGCCGACACCGAAACCCTGGTGGACTGGGCACTGGCGCTGCTGCCGCCCGCCGCCCGCGTGCTGGACCTGGGCACCGGCAGCGGCGCCATTGCCCTGGCCATCAAACACCAGCGGCCCGATGTGCAGATGCACGCGCGCGACTTTAGCGCCGAAGCACTGGCCGTGGCCCAGGCCAATGCGCAGTGCCTGGGCCTGGAAGTGGCGTTTTCGCAAGGTTCATGGCTTGACGGCCTGACCGGCCCGTTTGACGCCATCGTCTCCAACCCGCCTTACATCGCCGCCGCCGACCCGCACTTGGCGGCGCTGATCCATGAGCCCTTGCAAGCGCTGGCCAGCGGTGACGATGGGCTGGACGATTTGCGCGCCATCATCCGCCAAGCGCCTGCGTGCCTGGCGCCGGGCGGTTGGCTGCTGCTGGAGCACGGCTATGACCAGGCGCGGGCGGTGTGTGATTTGTTGCGAGACGCCGGGTTTGCGGATGTGCAATCGCGCCCCGACTTGGCTGGCATTGCGCGTTGCAGCGGCGGGCGCTGGCCCGGCCTCGCGGCCGCGTAAATCCACCCATTACCTATTTTTGATCCTGAACCGGAAACCCCCATGCCAAACACCTTGCCCCCCTGCCCCCAATGCACTTTGGAAAACACCTACGCCGACGGCGCCAACCTGGTTTGCGCCGATTGCGGCTTTGAATGGCCAGCCCAGGCTGCGGCGGTGGTGGAAGAAGCAGACGCCGTGGTGAAAGACTCCAACGGCCAGGTGCTGCAAGACGGCGACGCCGTGGTGCTGATCAAGGACCTGAAAGTCAAAGGCTCGTCCACCGTGCTGAAAATGGGCACCAAGGTCAAGAGCATCCGTTTGGTCGGTGGCGACCACGAGGTGGACTGCAAGATGGACGGTGGGAGTTTTATGCTCAAGGCTTGCTTTTTGAAGAAGGCTTGAAGCAGCAAAACACGCTCAAACCAAAGCCGCTTCCTCTGCAGCTTTCGAAACGACCGCCCCCTGCGGCACCAGCCCCAACCGATTCACCCCACTCACCAGCGCCTTGATGGAGGCGGTGACGATGTTGTGGTCCAGGCCGACGCCAAAGCGGTCGGGGGAATCGGTGGCGTCAGAACTGAGTTCCATGAAGGCGCAGGCCTGGGCGTCGCCGCCGTGGGCGCTGCCTTTGGTGGAGCGCTCTTCAAAGCTGCGCACCTGCACGTCCAGGCCCAGGGTTTGCAGGGCAAGCACTGCGGCGTCGATGGGGCCGTTGCCCGCGCCGTGCAAGGTGTGGCGCACACCGGCTGCGTCCACCGTCAGGCGGATGCCTTGGCCGGTGGCGTCTTGCGGGTGCTCAGTTAGCTGGTAGCCCACGTAGCGCAGGGGCACGGCGCTGTCCAGGTAGGTGCTGGAGAACAGCGCCCAGATGTCTTGCGCGCTCATCTCGCCGCCGTGCTGGTCGGTGTAGCTTTGCACCTCGCCTGAGAATTCCACCTGCAGGCGCCGGGGCATGACCACGCCAAACTCGGCCTCCAGCAAATACGCCACGCCGCCTTTGCCCGACTGGCTGTTGACGCGGATGATGGAGTCGTAGGTGCGGCCCAGGTCAGCCGGGTCAATGGGCAGGTAGGGCACGTTCCACAGGCCGTTTTTGTCCAGGGCCGAGAAGCCTTTTTTGATGGCGTCTTGGTGCGAACCGCTAAAGGCGGTAAACACCAAATCGCCCACATAGGGGTGGCGCGGGTGGATGGGTAACTGGTTGCAGTGTTCCACCGTGCGGGCCACGGCGTTGATGTCGGAGAAGTCCAGGCCCGGGTGCACGCCTTGGGTGTACAAATTAAGCGCCAGGGTGACGATGTCCACGTTGCCGGTGCGCTCGCCGTTGCCAAACAGGCAGCCTTCCACCCGGTCGGCCCCAGCCATGATGCCCAGTTCGGCGGCGGCCACGGCCGTGCCCCGGTCGTTGTGCGGGTGCAGGCTCAGGATGATGCTGTCGCGCCGTGCCAGGTTGCGGTGCATCCATTCCACCTGGTCGGCGTAGATATTGGGCGTGGCCACTTCTACCGTGGCGGGCAAATTCAAAATCACCTTCCTTGAGGGCGTGGCGCCCCACACGGCGGTCACGGCGTCGCACACTTCCTTGGCAAATTCCAGCTCGGTGCTGGTGAACAGCTCGGGGCTGTACTGCAGCACCCACTCGGTCTCGGGGTGCTGGGCGGCGAGCTGCTGGATGAGGGTGACTGCGTCCACCGCCATTTGCACCACTTCGGGCTTGCGCATGTTGAACACCACGTCACGAAACAGCGGCGCAGTGGCGTTGTAGACGTGCACGATGACGCGCCGCGCGCCCACCACCGACTCAAAGGTGCGGCGAATCAGGTGCTCGCGCGCTTGCGTTAGCACCTCAATCGTCACGTCCGCAGGCACATGGCCGTCGTCCACCAGGGCGCGCACAAAGTCAAAATCGGTTTGCGAAGCACTGGGGAAACCTACCTCAATTTCCTTGAAACCCACAGCGCAGGCGGTGCGAAACATGCGCATCTTGCGCTCCAGGTTCATGGGCTCAAACAGGCTCTGGTTGCCGTCGCGCAGGTCGGTGCTCATCCAGATGGGCGGCTCTGTGATGGTGCGGCTGGGCCACTGGCGGTCGGGCAAATGGATTGCGGGGAAAGCCTGGTATTTGGTAGCGGGTTGCGAGAGCATGAAAACCTTTGGGTCGAAATAGCGGGATCAAAGCCAATCTTACGCAAAAGCACGGGGCAGAAGATTGCGAAGTTTCCAAGCTTTGGCCCAATCACGCAATTTAATGGCGCACCTGCGACGTTTTGCAACCGGTAGCCGCTAAACTTCGCTCCGTGTCGCAAGACGCATCCGCTAGGGGTGTTGCCCGGTTTGCATAAACCGGGCGACTGAGAAAGTCCCTTTGAACCTGATTGAGGTAATCCTCGCGCAGGGAAGCACGCAGCCCGTCACCCGACCGGCGCTGGCCTTCCTGCCATTTATTTGCTAAGGAGCAAAACATGGCATCTGACAACTTTTCCACTACCTCCGCCGAGGCCGTCAACTCGGCCCTCACCCCCACCCCGCCAGACGCGCGCGTCTTTGACTGGCGCACCCAGGCCAGCCTGTGGTTTAGCCTGGGCGTGGGGCTTTTGGTCATCCAAATGGGCTCGTACCTGACGCCCGCGCTGGGCACGCGCGACGCCATGCTCGCCATCGTCTTGGGCTCGGTGCTGGGCGCAGGCTTGCTGGCCTGGACCGCCCAGATTGGCGCGCGCACGGGCCTGAGCAGCGCGGGCATCATGCACCGCACTTTTGGCAGCCGCTTTGCGCGCCTGCCGGTGCTGCTCAATATTGCGCAGCTCATTGGCTGGACCACCTTTGAGTTGGTCATCATGCGCGACGGCAGCGTGGCCATTGCCAAAGAGGCGCTGGGCTGGGACGCCTCGGGCCTGGGCGGAACCTTGGCGTTTACCGTGCTGTGGGGCGGCGTGCTGGCGCTTTTGCTGGCCGGCTCCATGGTGACGCTGGTGCGCAAAACCCTGGCCCGCTACGCGCTGCCGCTGGTCATTGCATCGCTGCTATGGCTGACTTACCAATTTGGCCTGCAGGCGCAGGCCCATGGCTGGGACGCATTTTGGGCGCGCGCAGGCGACGGCAGCATGGGCTGGCCCGGTGCGTTGGACCTGGTGATCGCCATGCCCGTGTCCTGGCTGCCGCTGGTGGCCGATTACGCCCGCTTTGGCCGCAGCCCGCGCGGCGCGTTGGGCGGCACCTGGGTGGGTTACGCGCTGGCCAATGTGTGGTGCTACGCGCTGGGCCTGCTGGTGGTGAGCGTGGCCGCGCCCGGCGCCGACCTGGTGGGCGTGTTGCTGCTGGCCCAAGGCGGCCTGCTGGCGCTAAGCCTGATTTTGGTAGACGAAATCGACAACGCCTATGGCGACGTCCACAGTGCGTCGGTAAGCGCCCACAGCCTGCACACGCCCTGGACCGTGCGCGGCTGGGGCCTGGCGATTGCCGCCGTGTGCACCGCCCTGGCGCTGGTGCTGCCCATGCACGATCTGGAGCCTTTTTTGCTCTTGCTCAGCTCGGTGTTTGTGCCCTTGTTTGGCGTGATTCTGGGGCGCATGGGTTTGCCGGATGGCCACACTGCGGCGCAGGACAAAACCGTGGACTGGAGCGCCGCCATTCTGTGGCTGGCAGGTATTGCGCTGTACCACGCGCTCAGCCAGTGGGCGCCGCAGTGGGGGGCCGCCTTGCCGACGCTGGGGGCGACTTTGGTGTTGGCTTGGCTTACGCGCAGCAAATAGGCGTCAATACACCGCGTCGTGGTCGCCCACGTTCACCGGAATGATCTGCTGGTCCTGAATCAGCAGCTCCAGAGTGATGCGATACGACAGGTTGACCGACACAGAATGCAAACCCTCCAACTTGCCCCGCAAAGCATGCAGACGCAGCGAGGGGTGGTGGGGGTTTGCCTCTAGCAGCAGCAGGGTTTTGAGGTAGGTGGCGCGCAGCTCGGGGTGGAGCTTCAAGAATTTGGCGGCGCGGCGGTTGTACTGCTCGGTGAATAACAGGGCGAACGGCATGGGGGCCACGCTTACATGGCGTCTAAGCGTTCCAGATGGGCTTGCGGCGACTCCTGCACCACGCGCCCGGCGGCCAAATCAGCCCGGGTTTCGGCCAGTGCGGCATCCAACTCGCAGCCACGCAAGTATTCGTACTGCGCCACTTCCATCACCACAAACCGGTCTTTGCCGCGCACCGAAACAATTACTTCTGCCGCATCGCTGAGCGCGAGTTCGATGGCGGAGATGCCTTTGGTCTTGAGGTCGTTGGCGCTGATATGGTTCATGGCAAGGGGTTCAAAGTGCTATCAATCATGCGATGAATCGTACGCTGAATTTCACTTTTCAGCAAATAGCACTCTCACCCAATCACCGACCACCCCGCATGCCGGTTGACCTTGTTGTTCTCGTACTCCCACACGGTGCCGCAGCGCTCGCACACATATTTGGTGATGGTCACCGATCCGTGGCGGTGGGCCACCATGCGGTTGGTGCCTTGCACCAGCTCGGGGTGGCCCTTGGCGCGACGCCAGTTTTGCTGCACGCCGGCGCAAGATTCGCACAGGGTGGAAGCGGGGGCGGCGGGCTGGGGAATGGTGTCGTCGGTCATGGGGCGCTTTTACAAAATTGAGGAGTTGCCCCTATTGGAACACGGGGTCTGGCGGGCGCGCCCTCAAGGATCCAAGGGCAGCAGGCGCATGGCTACGGGCGCAAAGCCGTGGTTGAGCGGGCCGCTGCCGTGGCCGGTGCGCACGGCGGCGCCGTGTTCTAGCGCGCCGCGCACATAGGCCCGGGCGCTTTCTACCGCCGAAGGCAGGTCCGCGCCCAGGGCCAGATGCGCGGCGATGGCCGACGACAGGGTACAGCCCGTGCCGTGGGTGTTGGCGCTGGCAATGCGCGGGGCGCGCATCCAGTGGCGCAGCCCGGCGCGGGTGGCCAGCAAATCATGCACCGTGTCGCCCACCAGGTGGCCGCCTTTGACCAGCACCGCATGGGCGCCCATGGCCAGCAAGTCGGTCGCGGCGCCTTCCATATCGTCGGTCGTGGCCAGCGGCCTCCCCACCAGCAAGGCGGCCTCGTCCAGGTTGGGCGTGACCAGGGCCACGCGGCCAAAGAGCTGCGCAATCAGCGCTTGCACAGCGGGCCGCTCAATCAGCACTGCGCCGCTGGTGGCCACCATCACCGGGTCAAGCACCACATGGGGCAACTGGTGCTGGTCAATGGCGCGGGCCACGGCGCCGACCACCTCGGGCGAATGCAGCATGCCGATCTTGACGGCGTGCACGCCCATGTCTTGCACCACCGCGTCAATTTGCTGGCGCAGCATCTCGGGGGGCACGGCGTGGATGGCGCTTACGCCCTGGGTGTTTTGCGCGGTGAGCGCGGTAATGGCGCTCATGCCAAAGCAGCCCAGTGCCGAAAAGGTCTTCAGGTCCGCCTGGATGCCCGCGCCGCCGCCGCTGTCCGAGCCGGCAATGGTGAGCACGCGCGGGTACTGGTAAACAAAAGGCGCGGTAACAAGGTCGGTACTCATGCTTGTGAGTCCCAAATCATGCGCAATGCGCGCGCGGCCGCAGCCGGGTCGGCGGCACCACACACGGCGCTGACCACGGCCAGACCGTGGGCGCCAGCCGCCAGCACCTCGGCGGCGTTGCCAGCATGGATGCCGCCAATGGCCACCAAAGGCAACGCCGTGGCAGCGCGCGCCTGGCGCAGGCCGTCCAGGCCCCAGGGGGCGCTGGTGTCGGTTTTGGTGGGGGTGGCAAACACCGGGCTCACGCCAAGATAGTCCACGCCGGCAAAGTCAGGATGGCTGGCTTGCGCCACATGCGCCAGCGTTTCCACCGACCAGCCCAAAAAAACCGACGGCGGCAACAGGCGCCGCGCCTGCGCCACCGACAAATCCGACTGCCCCAGGTGCACGCCGGGTGCGCCGCAGGCCAGGGCAATGTCCACCCGGTCGTTGATGACCAGCGGAATACCCAACGGCGAGAGCAGCTCTTGCAAGGCAACGGCCTTGGCGCAAAAGTCGCGGGTACTCAGGGTTTTTTCGCGCAATTGCACGCAGGTCACACCGCCCTGCACCGCCGCCATCACCACGTCTGCCAAGCTGCGCCCGGCGCAACTGGCCTCGTCGGTGACCAGGTAGACGCCCAGCACTTGGGCCATGCGGGCGCGGTAGTTCGGGGCGGGCGCGGGGTTTACCACGCAGCCACGTCCAGGCGCAGGCGCTGGGTGAAAGTTTCAGCGTCCATGAGTTGCAGCGCGTCCAGCATATAGGCCTGCATGCTGCCCACGCCTTGGCCTGCGGCCTGCGCTTGTTCGGCGGCCAATTCGCCCACCACGCCCCAAAACGCCATGGCCGCCACAGTGGCACGCCACAAGTCAGGCTGCACCACGCAAAAAGCGCCAATCAAACTGGTGGCCGAGCAGCCAATGCCGGTGATCTTGGTCATCCAGACATGGCCGTTGGACAGGCGCGCCCAGCGGTGCTTGGCGTCGAGCACATGGTCGGTGGCGCCGCTGACGCACACCACGCCATGGGTTGCCTGGGTCAAATCTTGGGCCGCAGTCAGTGCGTCGTCGGCGGCAGCGCCACTGTCCACGCCACGCGTCTGGATGGCCGAACCGGCCAGGCTCATCACCTCAGATCCATTGCCGCGAATCACGCTGGGCGAGGCGGTGGCCATGAGCAGCGCCAGGCTTTGGTTGCGATAGGGCGTGGCGCCCGCGCCCACCGGGTCCAACACCACCGGAATGCCGCGCGCCGTGGCGGTCAGCAGCGCCAGGCGCATGCTCTCAATCCAATAGGGCTCCAGCGTGCCAATATTGAGCACCAGCGCCTGGGCGATGCCGGCCATATCGGCCACTTCTTCATGCGCATGCGCCATCACGGGCGAGGCGCCCGCAGCCAGCAGCACGTTGGCGTTGAGGTTCATCACCACATGGTTGGTGATGCTGTGAACCAGGGGCGCATAGGCGCGCACCTTTTCCACGTCGGACCAAAGGTCAAGGGGAGTGAGCAAGGGGGGATGTGTTTGGGCCATGTTCGTCCTGACAAAGTGGAGAACCGGGCCGCGCAGGCGCAAAAGAAAGCGGACTTGCTTCCCTACGCTGGTACGACCCAGATCAGGTTCAAAGAGTATTTCTCAGTCACCGGCGGTGACACCTCTAGCAGGATCAATTTTAGGTGCATTGGGCGCGTGCCCAACGCACCGCAGCCGCAAATATTTAATGGTGGTGGCCGTGCGCGCCGTGCACGTGGCCGTGGGCCACTTCTTCTTCAGAGGCAGCGCGCACTTCCAGCACCTGCACGTTAAAGCGCAGCGCCTGCCCGGCCAGCGGGTGGTTGCCGTCCAACATCACCTGGTCGCCTTTGATCTTGAGCACGGTAAACGGCCGAGTGTGGCCCTGGGCATCTTGGCCCTCAATCTGGCCGCCCACCTTCACGCCAGGGGGAAACTGGCTCTTGGGGATGGATTGCAGCAGCGCCTCGTCGCGCGGACCAAAGGCATCGTCGGCGGACAGCTCGACCAGACCTTTGAAACCGACTTCCTGGCCTTCGAGCGCTTCTTCCACCTTGGGGAACAGGTTGCCGTAGCCGCCATGCAGGTAGGCCATGGGTTCTTTGCTTTCCTCCAGCACTTTGCCCTGGGTGTTGGCGACCTTGTAGTGCAGGGTCACGGCGCTGTCTTTGGTGATTTTCATGGAAAGTTCCGGTTGAGGGGTGAAATAGCGAAGCCCGCCATTATCTGGAAAAAATGCAGGTATTTCGGCAAAAACCCTGCTGCCTCTGCCAGATGTCGGCCAAGGCAGGCCAGGTCAGGCCTGAAAGTGAAATAATCCAAGCTGTTTTGAATTTACCCAGCAAAGGACATCCCCATGAGCGACGCACAACAACGCATTGACACCCTGGTTAAAACCAACGAAGTGGTCTTGTTCATGAAGGGCAACGCCAGTTTCCCCCAGTGCGGCTTCTCGGGCCGCGCCATCCAGATCCTCAAGGCCTGCGGCGTGGATACCAAGACGGTCAAAACCGTCAACGTGCTGGAAGACGACGGCATCCGCCAGGGCATCAAGGAATACAGCCACTGGCCCACCATTCCGCAGCTCTACGTCAAGGGCGAGTTCATCGGCGGCTCTGACATCATGATGGAAATGTACGAGTCGGGCGAGCTGGTGCAAGCCTTGGGCACCAACCCAGCCGCCTAAAACGCCGGACGCTTAAGCCGCGTAGTGCCACTGGCGCTGCGCTGCCAGCACCGCGTCCGGATAGGGGCGCTGGCCGCGCGAGCCGTTGTAGCGGCCCAAGCCCATGAACACATCGCCCTGTTCCCGGTCCAGGTAGTGGCGCAATATCACGCAGCCAAAACGCAAATTGGGCTGCAGGCGAAACAGCACGCTGTCGTCCCCCTGCCCAATCAGCCGCACCCAAAACGGCATCACCTGCATATAGCCGCGTGCGCCCACGCTGCTCACCGCATGCTTGCGAAAGTTGCTTTCCACCTGAATCAGCCCCAGTACCAGGGACACGTCCAGCCCGGCGCGCTTGGCCTCGTACCACACGGTTTGTAAAAAATCTTGCCAGTCGTCCACCTCGGGGCGGCGCCCGCGCAGGCGCCCGCGCGCGCTTTGCAGCCAGGTCTGGTAGTGCGTTTGGGCTTGCACGTGCGGAAATTCGGGCACGGGCGGCGCAGCGTTGCGCACCGCCGCGCTGAGGGCCGAGCGCACCGAATCAATCAGCGGTTCTTCCACCTGGCTGCCGGCATGCGCCGCGCCAGCGCCCAAGAGCAGCCCAGGTAGCGCAATCAGCGCCGGAGCAGCCAGCACGCCGCGCAAACAAGCGCGCCGTGTGGAGCCTGCGCCGGCCTGCACCTTTGCCCCTTAGACGCGGATGCGCGAGCGCACCAAAGCCGCGATCTCCCCCAGCGGCACGCTGGTGGCGGCCGAATCGCGCCGGTGTTGGTATTCCACCATGCCGTCTTTCAGGCCCCGGTCGCCCAGGGTGATGCGGTGCGGCACGCCAATGAGTTCCCAGTCGGCAAACATGGCGCCCGGACGCTCGTTGCGGTCGTCCAAAATCACGTCCACGCCTGCCGCCAACAGCTCGGCGTACAGCGCCTCGGCGGCGGCTTTCACCTCAGGAAAGCGGTCCGGGCTGATCGGGCACAGCGCCACGGTAAACGGCGCCAGCGCGTCGGGCCAGATGATGCCGCGCGCATCGTGGTTTTGCTCAATGGCCGCCGCAGGCAAGCGGGTAATGCCAATGCCGTAGCAGCCCATTTCCATGGCCTGCGGTTTGCCGTTGACGTCCAGAAAGGTGGCGTTCATGGCCTGGCTGTATTTGGTGCCCAAATAGAAGATATGGCCCACTTCAATGCCGCGCTCAATAGCCAGCAGGCCCGCGCCGTCGGGCGAGGCGTCGCCCGCCACCACGTTGCGGATGTCGGCCACCACGTCGGGCTCGGGCAGGTCGCGGCCCCAGTTGACGCCGCTGATATGGAAATCGGGCACATTGGCGCCACAAACCCAGTCGCTCATGAGGGCTACTTCGCGGTCGGCCACGATGCGCAAGGGCTTCTTGAGACCAACCGGGCCCAGATAACCGGGTTCGCAGCCAAAGTGGGTGTCAATCTCGGCCAGCGTGGCAAAGCGGAAGTCGGCCAGACCGGGGATCTTGCCGACCTTGACCTCGTTCATGCTGCGGTCGCCGCGAATGAGCAAGAGCCAGACCTGGGACTTGACGATCTCACCGGCGGCGTCGCGCTCGTCGGTGGCCACTACCAGCGACTTGAGCGAACTCTCCAGTGGCAAACCCAGGTACTCGGCCACGTCAACACAGGTGCTTTTGCCTGGCGTGGCCACTTGGGCCAAAGGCGCGGCGGGCGCGGGGCGCGGACCTACCGGGGCCAGCGCTTCGGCTTTTTCCATATTGGCGGCGTAGTCGCTGCCGGTGGAATAGACGATGGCGTCTTCGCCGGTGGCTGCAATCACCTGGAACTCTTCGCTCAAATCGCCGCCAATGGCGCCGCTGTCGGCGGCCACGGCGCGGTAGGTCAGGCCAAAGCGGTCAAAAATACGGCGGTAGGCCTGGGCCATCACCTGGTAGCTGGCCTTGGCGGACGCGGCGTCGCGGTCAAAGCTGTAGGCGTCCTTCATGGTGAACTCGCGCCCGCGCAGCAGGCCAAAACGCGGGCGGCGCTCGTCGCGGAATTTGGTCTGGATTTGGTAGAAATTCTTGGGCAGCTGCTTGTAACTCTTGATTTCCTGGCGGGCAATGTCGGTCACCACCTCTTCGCTGGTGGGCTGCACCACGTAGTCGCGCGCGTGGCGGTCTTTGATGCGCATCAGCTCGGGGCCCATCTTGTCAAAGCGGCCGGTTTCTTGCCACAGCTCGGCGGGTTGCACCACCGGCATGCTCAATTCAATGGCGCCGGCGCGGTTCATCTCTTCGCGCACGATGGCCTCGACCTTGCGGATCACCCGCAGGCCCATGGGCATGTAGCTGTAGATGCCGGCACCGAGTTTTTTGACCATCCCGGCACGCATCATCAGTTGGTGGCTGGGCACTTCGGCGTCGGCCGGGGCTTCTTTGAGCGTGGAGATCAGGAATTGGGAAGCTTTCATGCGGGTACTCGTAAAACGGGGCGCTATTGCCGCGCTGCGGGCCAGCCACGCAAGAGCGTTCGCCCGTGCATAATGGCCCAAGTTTAAAAATTGGGGTTTTGATTATGCTTGACCGGGACGGCTTTCGGCCCAACGTCGGCATCGTCCTGCTCAACCAGAAAAATCAGGTTTTTTGGGGCAAACGCATACGTACCCACTCGTGGCAGTTTCCGCAAGGCGGCATTGACCGCGGCGAAACTCCGGAACAAGCCATGTTCCGCGAACTGCACGAAGAAGTGGGGCTCCAGCCGGAGCACGTTGCCATCGTTGCCCGAACCCGAGACTGGTTGCGCTACGAGGTGCCGGACCGCTACATCCGCCGGGATGCGCGCGGCCACTACAAAGGACAAAAACAGATTTGGTTTTTGCTCCAACTCACCGGCTTTGACTGGCATTTGAATCTGCGCGCCACCGAGCACCCAGAGTTTGACGCCTGGCGCTGGAACGACTATTGGGTGCCGCTGGAATCGGTGGTTGACTTCAAACGCGGGGTGTACGAGATGGCGCTGACCGAGCTGTCTCGCTATTTGCCGCGCCTTTAACGGTTTTGGCGCTTTTAGCGCATCAACACCAAGTTGTCCCGGTGCAGCATTTCGGGCTCGGCGGCGTAGCCCAACAGGGCTTCAAATTCACTGGAGGGCTTGCGGCACAGCAAGCGCGCCTCGGCGCTGGAATAGTTGGCCAGGCCGCGCGCGATTTCCAAACCACTGGGGTCGCGCACGCCGATCACATCACCGCGCGAGAAATCCCCCTCCACCTGCACCATGCCAATGGGCAGGAGGCTTTTACCCTCGTCACGCACCTTGGCCGCAGCGCCCGCGTCCACCACCACGGCGCCGCGCATTTGCAGGTGGTCTGCCATCCACTGTTTGCGCGCCTGGGTTTTTTGCGTGGGCGCCACCAGCAAGGTTCCAATGGCTTCGCCCTGGCTCAGGCGGATCAGCGCGTCGGGCTCGCGTCCCCAGGCGATCACGGTGGATGCGCCCGAGCCAGCGGCGCGTTTCGCGGCCAATATCTTGGTAATCATGCCGCCCCGGCCCAGGCTGCTACCGGCGCCACCGGCCATCACCTCCAACGCCGGGTCGCCGGCCTGCGCCTGGTCAACAAAGCGGGCGTTGGCGTCTTTGCGCGGATCGGCGGTAAACAGGCCTTTTTGGTCGGTCAGAATCACCAGCGCGTCGGCCTCGACCAAATTGGCCACCAAGGCGCCCAGCGTGTCGTTGTCGCCAAACTTGATCTCGTCGTTGACCACGGTGTCGTTCTCATTGATCACCGGCACCACACCGAGTTTGAGCAAGGTCAGCAGCGTGGAACGGGCGTTCAGATAGCGCTCGCGGTCTGCCAAGTCAGCGTGCGTGAGCAGCACTTGGGCGCTGCCCAAGCCGCTTTGGCGCAGCTTGGTTTCGTACATTTGCGCCAGGCCCATCTGGCCTACGGCGGCGGCGGCCTGCAGTTCGTGGATGGCGCTCGGGCGCGTGGTCCATCCCAGGCGCTTCATGCCTTCGGCAATGGCGCCGCTGGAAACCATGATGATCTCGGTGCCCGCGCGCACCAATTGCGCCATTTGCCGGCACCACTCGCCAATCGCCGCCTCGTCCAGGCCCCGGCCCTCATTGGTGACCAGGCTGGAGCCGACTTTGACGACGACGCGCTTGGCGTCGCGCAGCACGGTGGAAGATGGGTTGTGCGTCATAAGGCGAAAACGGTGTGGCTATTAGGCGCCCAGGGGCGTGGGCGACCGGTGCGTGGCTTATTGCGCCGCGCTGTCGTCTGCGGGCAGCGCGTCGGGCGCCGTCAAAAAGCGGGGATCTTCTTCCACGTACGGCTGTTCGGCCGCCTGCTGCGCTTTGACGTGCTTGTAAATTTCCTTGACCAGCGACTCACATCCTTCACGCGTGAGCGCGGATATCTCGAACACCGGGCCCTTGAACTTGAAGCGCTTGACAAAGTCCTTGATCAGCGCGGCGCGGTCTTCCGAGGCCACCATGTCGAGCTTGTTGAGCACCAGCCAGCGCGGCTTCTTAAACAGGCCGTCGTCGTATTTTTTGAGCTCGTTGACAATCGCCTTGGCCTGCGCAACTGTGTCCACGCCTTCGTCAAACGGCGCCACGTCCACAATGTGCAAGAGCAGACGGGTGCGCTGTAAATGGCGCAAGAACAAATGCCCCAGACCGGCGCCCTCCGAGGCGCCTTCGATCAAACCAGGCAAGTCGGCCACCACAAAACTCTGCTCCGGCCCCACGCGCACCACGCCCAAATTGGGGTGCAAGGTGGTAAATGGGTAATCAGCAATGCGCGGGCGCGCGTTGGAAATGGCAGTGATAAAGGTCGATTTGCCGGCGTTGGGCATGCCCAAGAGGCCCACGTCAGCCAGCACCTTGAGTTCGAGCTTGAGGTTCTTTTTCTCGCCGGGCCAGCCGGGGGTTTTTTGGCGGGGCGCGCGGTTGATGGCGCTCTTAAAGCGCAAATTGCCGAAACCACCATCGCCGCCTTTGGCAATCGTGATCACCTCGCCCGGCACCAACAGCTCAAACAGCACTTCGCCGGTTTCGGCGTCGGTGATGATGGTGCCCACCGGCATTTTGAGGGTGATGTCGTCGCCTGCGGCGCCAAACATGTCCGAACCCATGCCGTGTTCGCCCCGGCGCGCGTCGTGGCGACGCGAAAAGCGGTAGTCCACCAGCGTGTTCAGGTTGGAATCGGCCACCGCGTAGACATGGCCGCCACGGCCACCGTCGCCGCCGTTGGGCCCACCAAATTCTTTGTATTTTTCATGCCGGAACGAGACGCAGCCAGCGCCACCGTCTCCGGCGGAGATGTCAATGTAGGCTTCGTCAACGAACTTCATGGTTTTCTCGATCTGTAAATAAAAAACCCCGCGCTAGAGCAGCGCAGGGTTTTGCGGGAGCCGCGCTGCAGTTTACGCCGCAGCGGTCACGCTCACCGTTTGCTTGTTCAAAGCGCCTTTGATGGCGAACGACACGTGGCCGTCAACCAACGCGAACAAAGTGTGGTCTTTGCCAATGCCGACATTGGTTCCGGGGTGGAACTTGGTGCCGCGTTGGCGAACGATGATTGCGCCAGCCGTGATCAACTCACCGCCAAATGACTTCACACCGAGCATCTTGGGCTTGGAATCGCGCCCGTTTCGCGTAGAGCCGCCGCCTTTTTTCTGTGCCATGACCTGTGTCCTTTAAGCAACAATTGCGCCGATTTGCAGTTCGGTGAACTGCTGACGGTGCCCTTGACGTTTTTGGTAATGCTTACGACGGCGCATTTTGAAAATGCGCACTTTGTCGTGCTTGCCGTGTGACAAAACCGTCACCGTAACTGTTGCACCGGACACCAAGGGTGTGCCAACTTTCAGTTCTGCGCCGTTGCCGACCGCCAAAACTTCGTCAAACACAATCTCTTGGCCTACATCCGCAGCAATCTGTTCTACTTTAATTTTTTCGCCAGCCGCAACCCGATATTGCTTGCCGCCGGTTTTTATGACCGCGTACATATTGACCTCTTCGATTTTCAAGTCTGTGAACGAATTTCCACAGAGCCCGCGAGTATAGCAGCCATCGGGAACTTGGCCAACGTGGCTGCTCAGGCATGCGTTCGCTACGGGGCGCCTGCCTATAATCCGGCAAAGGCCACACGCGAATGGAACTGCAGAAAAACACCCCCCAGCCCCCCAACGGACACGCTTTCGTTGAACAAGAATTGCGTGAAGTTGACGCCGTGATCAAGGAGCGCCTGTCTTCCGGCGTGCCGCTGGTTGGCGACGTGGCGCAGCACATTATTGCCGCCGGTGGCAAGCGCCTGCGCCCCACTCTTTTGCTACTGTGCTGCGGCGCGCTGGGGTTTAAGGACGCGCAGCGCTTAAGTATGGCGGCGGTTGTAGAGTTCATCCACACCGCCACACTGCTGCACGACGACGTGGTGGACGAATCCACGCTGCGCCGCGGCCTGCCCACGGCCAACGCCAAGTTTGGCAACCCGGCAAGCGTGCTGATTGGCGACTTTTTGTACTCACGCGCTTTTCAGATGATGGTTGAAGTGCAGGACATGCGCATCATGAAAGTGCTGGCCGACGCGACCAATGTGATCGCCGAGGGCGAGGTCATGCAGCTCATGAACATGCACAACGCCGACCTGAGCGAAGAAGGCTATTTGCAGGTGATTCGCTCCAAAACGTCCAAGCTGTTTGAGGCCAGTGCCCAGGTGGGCGCCATTTTGTCCGGGGCGTCTCCTGCGCTAGAAGCCGCTTGCGCCGAGTTTGGGCAGGCAATGGGCACTGCGTTTCAGGTGATTGACGATGTGTTGGACTACACCGGAGACGCCAGTGTCATGGGCAAAAACCTCGGCGACGATTTGCGCGAGGGCAAAGCCACGCTACCGCTGATTTTGGCCATGCAGCACGGTACGGCAGAAGAAAGCCAAACCGTGCGCCGCGCCATTGAAAAAGGCGACGCCAACATGTTGGAGGTCGTGGCCGCCATTGTGCGACGCACCGGCGGGCTGGAAAGCGCCATGCAATCGGCGGCACGCGAAATTGACCGGGCGCTGGCGCAAGCGCGCCTGCTACCACCCGGCGTTCACACCGACACGATGATGAACCTGGCTACCGGGTCGCTGGCGCGCAACAAATAGCCCCTCAAATTTCTACGTGGCCGCCAATTTCGATGGCATGGTCGTAGGGAATCTTGAAGTATTCGGTGGCGCTTTGCATGGTGCGGTGCAGGTAGATAAAAGGCGCCATCCAGAGCGCCGAAGACGGCTTGGACACCACGCGCTCTTTGCCCACGAAGAACGAGATCGACATCAGGCTGAAGTGGAACTCGCGCGCGCGCAGCAGCGCCACCGCACGCATGATGTGCGGCTCTTCCATGTAGCCGTGGCGCACGCTGACCGAATGGAAGTTGTGGCGCAGGTGCTCAATGGTCAGCCGCTCTTCGTCTGGCACAAAAGGCATGTTGGCGGTTTCGACGTTCATCAAAATCACCCGTTCGTGCAAGACCTGGTTGTGTTTGAGGTTGTGCAACAGGGACACCGGCGCAATGTGGCTGTGCGGCACCATGAAAATGGCCGTGCCCGAGACGCGGTGCGGCTCGCTGGCATCCAGCGTTTGAAGGAACTCTTCCAGCGGAATCGAGTTGGCCCAGCGCGCCTTGAGCAAGCGTTCGCGGCCGGTGATCCAGCAAATCATCACCAGCAGCAGCGTGCCGGCCACGCTCACGGGCAACCAGCCGCCGTCAAAGAACTTGAACAAATTGGTGCCCAAAAACACGCAGTCCAGCGCAAACAGCAGGCCAAACAGGGGCAAGAACAAAAGCTTGCTCCAGCCTTTGACAAACACCATGAAATAGGCCGCCAAAATCGTGTCAATTGCCATGGCGCCTGTCACCGACACGCCGTAGGCGGAAGCAAGATTTTCGGAACTGCGAAAGCCCAGCACCAAAATCACCACGCCCACCAGCAAGAAGATGTTGACCTTGGACACGTAGACCTGGCCAATTTCTTCCGCCGAGGTGTGCTTGACCAAAATGCGCGGAATAAATCCCAGTTGCACCGCCTGGGTGGTGATGGAGAATGCACCCGAAATCACGGCTTGTGAGGCGATGATGGTGGCCATGGCGGCCAAAAACAGCATGGGAATCAGGGCCCAGCCCGGTGCCAGCCGGAAAAAGGGATTGTCCAGGGCCGAAGGATCTCGGATCAACAAGGCGCCCTGGCCAAAGTAATTGAGCAAGAGGCAGGGGAATGCCAGAAACAGCCAGGCCTTCTGAATCGGGTCGCGACCGAAGTGGCCCATGTCCGCGTAAAGGGCCTCTCCGCCGGTGACGGCCAGCACGACCGAGCCAAAAATGGCAATCGCCACCCCCGAATGCGCCATCAAAAACGAGATGCCAGTCAGGGGATTGAGGGCGGCAAACACGCTGGGAAACTGAACCACCTCGGCCAAGCCGATCAAGCCCAGCGAAAGAAACCAGACCAGCATCACCGGGCCAAACACCTTGCCAATCACCGCCGTGCCAAATCGCTCCACGGCAAACAGCCCTGTAATCAGCGCCAGCGAAATCATCACCACGTATTTGTCCAGATCGGGGGACAGCACTTTGAGCCCTTCCACCGCACTGAGCACTGAGATGGCCGGGGTGATCATGCTGTCGCCAAAAAAGAGCGCCGCACCCAGCGCGCCAGCAATGGTGACGGGCCAGCGGTAGGCGGAATCCTTTTTGAGATGCTGCAAGACCAACGCCGTGAGGGCAAAAATACCGCCCTCACCCCGGTTGTCGGCGCGCATGATGATGAAGACGTACTTGATCGTGACCACCAAAATCAGCGCCCAGGTAATGAGCGACAGAATGCCGGAGACCGCTTGCACGATTTCGTTGCCGCCCCGGGCACCTGAGGCCTCGACAGAAACTTTCAGCGCATACAGGGGCGAAGTTCCGATATCGCCAAATACAACGCCCAGGGCGCCGATGATGAGTGCCGCAGTTGCGCCGGCCGACGCCTTGTTCGCTTGGTGTGAAGACATAAAGATTCCAACGGTTTTCGGGGTGCCACATCCCAGGCGAATCTGCTGCTGCCGGTCTTGCAGGGGACAAAGCGGCGTGTTTATCTGACTTTGGACTGTGATAGATCAGTTTAACCAATGCGATATCGCAATAAATGAGAATATTACCGAATTTAACTTTGCCGCAAGCACGCATTTGCGCACACTTCTTGCTTGATAATTTGGCGTTCACCAGACCCGCTTTTCACTTTACCTACCCATCAAAACATGAGCTCACTTAACTTCATCGGCGGCGAAAAAGGCGGCGTAGGCAAATCGGTCGTCGCTCGCGTGCTGGCCCAGTATTTCATTGACAGCCAACAGCCCTTCACTGGCTTTGACACAGACCGGTCGCACACCACGTTCACCCGCTTCTACCAAAGCTACGCCTCCCCGGTCATCGTGGACAGCTTTGAGAGCCTGGACGCCATCGCCCAAGCCCTGGACGAGGCGCACGGCGACACAAAGCCCAACATCATCGTAGACCTGGCCGCGCAAACGGCCGCGCCCGTAGCCCGCTGGATTCAAGAGTCCGACCTGTTCGCCGTGATGACTGACATGGGCGTGAGCGTCAATTTCTGGCACGTTGCAGACGCTGGCAAAGACTCCGTCGATTTATTGGACAGCTTGATGGACACCTATGGCGCCGGACCCAACTACGTGATCGTCAAAAACCTGGGCCGTGGCACTGATTTTTCTCAGCTAGAGCATTCAGACGCCCTGAAAAAAGCGCTCAAATTTGGTGCGCAGATCGTCAGCCTCGGGCAGTTGCAAGAAAGCAGCATGCGCAAGATCGACCGCCAAGACGCAAGCTTCTGGGCCGCTGTCAACCAAACCTCAGGCGCGGACTCCCTGGGTTTGCTGGAACGCCAGCGGGCCAAGCACTGGCTCAAGAAGACCTACGAAACCCTGCGCTCCTTGCCACTCTGAGGCGGGTGCATTTTTGAGAGTCGGTGGGTGGTTGGCGCACAAAACGGGGCTGCGCAATTGGTAGAATTTCGGGCTCAAACAGCAAGCAAGTGCGCGAGGCACCGCTTGCTGGCACACCGCGGGGTGTAGCTTAGTCTGGTAAAGCGCTACGTTCGGGACGTAGAGACCGGAGGTTCGAATCCTCTCACCCCGACCACACCCTTTTTTCGTCACCGCCTCAGGCCCGCGCGTCGCCCCAGCGCAGTTGGGTGTGGTCGTCGCCCCGGTACATGGTGTCACCATGGCGGTCCACGCAGTAGTGGCGCGAGACGATCATCTCGTTGAAATGCATGTCGGCGGCAATGCGGGTGTATTCAAACAAAACACTGCGCGTGATGCGTGCGCCCGAACGGATGATGCTGCCGTTGCCAATCCAGGCCGGGCCGGTAATGGTGGCGCCCGCTTCCACGCGGCAGCTCGATCCAATATAGACCGGGCCTTCAATCTTGACGCGGTCCCAGTCGATAGAGGTGTTTAGCCCCACCCACACGCCGGGGCGCACTTGCTTACCCGGCATCTTCATCTCCGCCACTTCGCCCTTGAGCACGCGCTGCAGCACCGACCAGTAGTCGCTCACCCGGCCAATGTCGATCCAGTGGAAGGGGCGGTTTTGCACAAAAAACGGCAACTTTTGCGCCACCAACTGCGGAAACAGCTCGGCGCCGATGTCGTAGACCCGCCCCGGCGGCACCAGGTCCAGCACTTGCGGCTCAAAAATATAGACGCCGGTACTGGCCAGGGTGGACTTGGCTTCTTGGGGCGACGGTTTTTCTTGAAACGATTCAATGCGCCCGTCGGGCGCGGCCAGCACCACGCCATACGAGCTGACTTCGGCCAAGGGCACATCAAGCGCCACCAAGCTGGCGACCGCGCCCTTGGCGTGGTGCTCGGCAATGGCGGCGGTGATGTCGAGGTCGATCAGCGCGTCGCCGCACAGTACCAAAGTGGTTTGGTCAAAAAAGCCGCTGAAATCCTGGATGCGGCGCATTCCGCCGGCCGAACCCATAGGCCGGGGCACTACGTCGCCGTGGTCGCGCACACCTTCGTAGGAATAGCCGATTTCGACGCCCCAGCGGCTGCCGTCGCCAAAGTATTCTTCGATTTTCTGGTGGTGGTAGGCGACATTGACCATGATCTCGGTAATGCCGTGGCGCGCCAGGTGCTCGATCAGGTACTCCATGACCGGTTTGCCCAAAATAGGCACCATCGGTTTGGGAAGATCGCGCGTGAGCGGCCGCACGCGGGTGCCCTGCCCCGCCGCCAAAATCATGCCTTTTGCCATTGCTACCCTCGCCTACTTGGTTGCACCGCCAACCGCAGCGGCTCGCCGATGGCAGTTGGATTTGGCTGGCAGTTTATACGGCCAAAGTGACCGTGGTGTGCAAATTGCGAATCAGTTGGCCGGAATTTGCGCCGCGCCCGATGCCGGTGCGGCTGGTGCGCTGGCCGCTGCAGCCGGAGCCACTGCGGCAGCACCTTCGAGCACACTGCCCGAACTGCTGGGACGCAAGTTGCCAAAATAGGCCAGCGCCAGAGTGCAAACGAAAAACACCGTGGCCAGCACGGCCGTGGTGCGCGACAAAAAGTTGGCACTGCCGCTGGCGCCAAACAGGCTGCCCGAGCTGCCGCTGCCAAAGGCTGCGCCCATGTCGGCGCCCTTGCCGTGTTGCACCAGGATCAGGCCAATCATGGCAATCGCCGAAATCATCTGGACCGTCAAAATAATCGTAACCACGTAGCTCATCTGTTCACTCCTAAATTCAAAACCCTGCGGCGTGCCTTAATGGGCCGCCGCAACAATGGACAAAAAGGCCGCCGCATTCAGCGCCGCGCCGCCAATCAGGCCGCCGTCAATATCTGGCTGGGCCAGCAAGGCTTGCGCGTTGCTGGCATTCATGCTGCCGCCGTACAGAATGCGCACCCGATCGGCGTGCTGGCTGGCGGCTTGCAACTGTGCGCGCAATACGTGGTGCACGTGCTGCGCTTCCTCGGGGCTGGCGGTCTTGCCCGTGCCAATGGCCCATACCGGCTCATAGGCGAGCACGATCTCGCTGATGCAGTGGCCGTTGGTGTGCACCACGGCGGCCAGTTGGCGCTTGACGACCTCTTCGGTCTGCCCTGCCTCGCGCTGCGCCAAGGTCTCGCCCACGCAGACGATAGGCGTAATGCCTGCGGCCAGCGCGCGTTGCGCTTTGAGGGCCACGGTGGCGTCGCTTTCCTGGTGGTACTGGCGGCGTTCTGAATGGCCGACGATGCAGTAGCGCACGCCAAACTCTTTGAGCATGGCCGCCGACACTTCGCCGGTAAAGGCGCCGCTCTCGTGTACGGACAGGTCTTGCGCACCCAGGTCCAGGCGGCTGCCCTTGAGCAAGGTGTGCAGTTGCGCCAGATAGGGCGCAGGCGCGCAGACGGCCACATCGCAGGTCCAGGGCTGCGCATCTTTCAAGAGCGCAGCCACCAGGGCCTCATTGGCGTCCAGCGAGCCGTTCATTTTCCAGTTGCCTGCAATCAGCTTCTTCATGGTTTGCTCCAATCCAGAACGATTTTGCCCACGTGGGCGCTGGCTTCCATGGCGGCGTGCGCCTTCGCGGCGTCTGCTGCGGCAAACACCGCGTGCACCACCGGCTTGATACGGCCATTGGCCAGCAGCGGCCACACCTGGCGCAACAGCGCCTGGGCAATCGCGGCCTTGAAAGCCACGGGCCGCACGCGCAAGGTCGAACCGGTCACGGTCAGGCGCCGGCGCATCACCAGGCCGGCATTGACCTCGGCTTGCAAGCCGCCTTGCACCGCGATGATCACCAGGCGGCCGTCTTCGGCCAGGCAGTTGAGTTCTTTGGCCACATAGGCCCCGGCCACCATGTCCAACACCACGTCCACGCCGCGGCCTTGGGTCAGGCGCAGCGCCTCGGCCTCAAAGTCCTGGGTTTTGTAGTTGATGGCGTGGTCCGCGCCCAGCGCCAGGCAAGCGGCGCACTTGTCGTCACTGCCTGCGGTAACGATCACGGTCGCACCCATGGCTTTGGCCATTTGGATGGCGGTCACGCCAATACCGCTGGAGCCGCCTTGCACCAACAAGGTCTCACCTGCTTGCAGGCGCCCTCGGTCAAACACATTGCTCCAGACCGTGAAATACGTCTCTGGCAGGCCTGCGGCCTCCAGATCGGTCAAACCCTCGGGAATGGGCAAACACTGCGCGGCAGGCGCCACGCACAGTTCGGCGTAGCCGCCGCCCGTCACCAGCGCACAGACGCGGTCACCCACTTTTAAGTGCGCAGCCGCCATGGCCTGGGCGTCGCCCGAGACGATGACGCCCGCCACTTCGAGCCCCGGAATGTCCGACGCACCGGCAGGCGCGGGGTAATGCCCCAGGCGCTGCAGCACGTCGGGCCGGTTGATGCCGCTGGCGCTGACCTGGATCAGCACCTCGCCCACGCCAGGCACGGGCGCTGGCCGATCGGCCAGACGCAGCACATCGGGCGCACCGAAGGAGGAGATTTCAATGGCTTTCATAGGCTTTCAAGTAAAAACGCACGCTCTTGCATAGCGCCAGCGTGCGTCTTGTACCCGTGGGCTACGCTATTTAAGCGTGGTCGCCGTGGCCGTTGCCGCCGTGAGAAGGACGGTCCAACAAAGCCTTCATCGACAGCTTGATGCGGCCTTTTTCGTCGGTTTCCAAAACCTTGACTTTGACGATCTGGCCTTCGGTCAGGTAGTCTGTGACCTTTTCCACGCGGTCGTGCGAGATCTGGCTGATGTGCAGCAAACCATCTTTGCCGGGCATCAGGTTGACCAATGCGCCGAAGTCCAAGATCTTGGTGATCGGGCCTTCGTAGGTCTTGCCAATTTCCACTTCGGCGGTGATCTGCTCGATGCGGCGCTTGGCTTCTTCGGCCTTGGCGGGGTCGCTGGACGCAATGGTGATGGTGCCGTCTTCCTCGATATTGATCTGCGTGCCGGTCTCTTCGGTCAGCGCGCGAATCACGGCGCCGCCCTTGCCGATGACGTCACGGATCTTCTCGGGGTTGATCTTCATGGTGAACAGGCGGGGGGCGAAGTTGGACACTTCGGTTTTTGCCTCAGCCATGGCTTCTTGCATCTTGCCCAGAATGTGCATGCGTGCTTCCTTGGCCTGGGCCAGAGCGACTTGCATGATTTCCTTGGTAATGCCCTGGATTTTGATGTCCATTTGCAGCGCGGTAATACCGTTGGTGGTACCGGCAACCTTGAAGTCCATGTCCCCCAGGTGGTCTTCGTCACCCAGGATGTCGGTCAGCACCGCAAAGCGGTTGTCTTCCTTGATCAGGCCCATGGCGATACCGGCCACATGCGCTTTCATGGGAACGCCAGCGTCCATCAAGGACAAGCAGCCGCCACAGACCGAAGCCATGCTTGAGGAACCATTGGACTCGGTGATTTCCGACACCACACGCATGGTGTAGGGGAAGTCCTCCTTGGAAGGCAAGCAGGCGATCAGCGCGCGCTTGGCCAGACGGCCGTGGCCGATTTCGCGGCGTTTTGGCGTACCCACGCGACCGGTTTCGCCCGTGGCGAACGGAGGCATGTTGTAGTGCAGCATGAAACGGTCTTCGTAGTCGCCGCTCAATGCGTCGATACGTTGTGCGTCGCGCTCGGTGCCCAGGGTCGTAACGACCAGGGCCTGGGTTTCGCCGCGTGTGAACAGGGCAGAACCGTGGGTGCGGGGCAGCACGCCGTTGCGGATTTCAATGGCGCGCACGGTGCGGGTGTCGCGGCCGTCAATGCGGGGCTCGCCGGCCAGAATCTGGCTGCGCACGATCTTGGCTTCGATTTCGAACAACAAGCCTTCAACCGCCACGCTGTCAAACGACGCGCCTTCGGCCTTGAGGGCCGACATGACGTCGGAGTACGCGCTGCGGCAAGCCTGGGTGCGGGCTTGCTTGTTGCGGATTTGGTAGGCGGCAACCAGCTTGTCCTTGGCGAGCACGTCGATCTTGGCGATCAGCGCTTCGTCCTTGGCGGGGGCTTTCCAGTCCCACAGCGGTTTGCCAGCTTCACGCACCAGGTCGTGAATGGCGTTGACGGCAATATTGCCTTGCTCGTGACCGAACACCACGGCGCCGAGCATGATTTCTTCGGACAGTTGCTGCGCTTCAGACTCCACCATCAGCACGGCGGCTTCGGTACCGGCGACGACCAAGTCAAGAATGGAGTCCTTGCGCTGGGTCTGGCCTGGGTTCAGCACATATTCACCGTTGACGTAACCCACGCGGGCTGCGCCGATGGGGCCGTTGAAAGGCACGCCGCTGATGGACAACGCGGCGCTCACTGCGATCAGGGCGGCGATGTCGGCGTCAACTTCAGGGTTCAGGGACACGGTGTGGACCACGACATGCACTTCGTTGAAGAAGCCTTCGGGGAACAGGGGGCGAATCGGGCGGTCGATCAGGCGGCTGGTGAGTGTTTCGAACTCGCTGGGGCGGCCTTCGCGCTTGAAGAAGCTGCCGGGGATTTTGCCTGCGGCGTAGCTTTTCTCAAGGTAATCCACCGTCAGGGGGAAGAAGTCTTGGCCGGCTTTGCCTTCGGTCTTGGCGACCACGGTGGCCAAAACCACGGTGCCGTCCATGTCCAACAGCACAGCGCCGGTGGATTGGCGGGCGATTTCGCCGGTTTCCATGGTGACCGTGTGCTGGCCCCATTGGAAGGTTTTGCTAACTTTTTTGAACATTGTCATGGTGAATCTCGGTTTTCAGCGGGCCCACAAAGGCCCATCAGGAGTCAACGGGAGGTGCAGGCCACCTCGCCCAAGCCCGGTTTCAACTTCACAGTCCACGATGCCATTCCAGCGCCACTTGGCAAAAATTGCGCTGGAATGACACAGCTTCGTACTGTTTTAGCCGTCTCCGAAGTAAAAAACGCCTGAGCTAGTGACCTAACTCAGGCGCTTGTTCTGTTTTTGTCGCTTACTTGCGCAGGCCCAATTTGGCGATCAGTGCAACGTAACGGCTGGCGTCTTTGCCCTTGAGGTAGTCGAGCAATTTACGGCGGCGGCTCACCATGCGCAACAGACCACGGCGACCATGGTGGTCTTTGGCGTGGGTCTTGAAGTGGGGGGTGAGTTCGTTGATACGGGCGGTCAGCAGCGCGACTTGCACTTCTGGGCTACCGGTGTCACCGGCTTGGCGGGCGTTGTCTTTGACAACTGCAGCTTTGATGCTGGATGCGATCATTTTTAAATTTCCTAAAGAATAATTTGAACTTGCGATTGCGGCTGGAACTGCTGCAAACGTGCACATTGCCTATTAAACGGAGGGCTGCAAGAGCTTATCGCTCAGGCGCCAACCAATTTCAGGCAAGCCCTTGATTCTATACCAGCGCAATACACGCTAAGACGCCGCGTATTCAGGGGGCAACTTCCGGGGCCGCGTCGCCTGAGGCGTCGCTGCCACTGCGGCGGCTGCGGCCACCACGCCCACGCGCCAGGTTAGCGCCAGGTGCGGCGCCGCCCAGGCGGCTTTGCTCGCCACCCCACTGCGCACGCGCGCCGGTAGACACTTCACCCAAATTGCTGACAATCGCCTCCAAGGTCGGGCTGGCGCTTTTGGTATGCGCGTCCAGCGCGTCGCGCATGGCGCGCAAGTGCTTGGCCGAGGTGCCGCAGCAGCCGCCGATGATGCGGGCGCCTGCGTCGAGCGCCATGCGGGCGTAGTTGGCCATGATCTCGGGCGTGCCGTTGTAGCAAATCGCGCCCTCCACGTACTGGGGAATGCCGCAGTTGCCCTTGGCCACCAGCACCACCTCGGGGCCCATGGCCTCGGCCAGGTTGTGAATGCAGGCCACAACCTCTGACGCGCCCACGCCGCAGTTGGTGCCACAGGCGGCCAGGCGGGGGCTGAGGGTCTTCTCGATACCCGAGAAGTCGCTGGGCGAGATGCCCATCATGGTGCGGCCATTGGTGTCAAAGCTCAGGGTGCAGACGATGGGCAGGTTCGCCACGGCAGCACCGGCCACGGCGGCTTCGACCTCTTCGCGCGAAGACATAGTCTCGATCCACAGCACGTCGGCGCCGCCAGCGGCCAGCGCCAGCGCCTGCTCGGCAAAGGCGGCCTTGGCTTGATCAAAGGTCAGCGGGCCAATGGGCTCCATGATTTCGCCAGTGGGGCCCATGCTGCCGGCCACGGCCACGGTGCGGCCACTGGCGTCCGCTACCTTGCGGGCGATTTGCGCGGCGCGGGTGTTGAGTTCGGCCATGCGGCCCTGGGCGTTGTGCAGTTTGAGGCGGTAAACGGTGCCGCCAAAGCTGTTGGTCAAAATGATGTCAGCGCCTGCGTCTACAAAGTCTTGGTGCAGCTTGGTGATGCGCTCGGGGTGCTCGGTGTTCCATAGCTCGGGCGCGTCGCCCGACATCAGGCCCACGTCAAACAGGTTGCTGCCGGTGGCGCCATCGGCCAGCAGCCAAGGGCGGGTGGCCAGCAAATGGGTAAAGCGGTTGCTGGTTGCGTCTTGGGACGGCGCAGAAACGAAGGTGGTCATGGCTCACTCACTAAATAAAGGGTGGCCACGCAGCGGAGGGTTGAAAAACTCGCATTCACCGCACCGTTTGCGTGGGTGAGCGCCGTTACATCCGACCGGCATTGCGCCAGTCGCCCCGAGCCTCGTTCATCAACATGAACTGCAACGCTCCTCGGAAGTGATTGATTTTAGCGCAGGGCCGCAAAAAGCGCCCCTCCCTCCCCCGGCGCGGTTAGCGCTGCTGCGTTTCCCAGTTCGGGTGCACAAAATACGGCGCGTCTGAGGCGGGCAGCGGCGTGCGGCCACGGATCAGATCGGCGATTTTTTCGGCCATCATGATGGTGGGCACGTTCAGGTTGCCGCTCACCACCAGCGGCATGATGGACGCGTCCACCACGCGCAGGCCGCGCACGCCGTGGACCCGGCCTTGCGGGTCGGTCACGGCCAGGGCGTCGGTGCCCATGCGGCAGGTGCCGCTGGGGTGGTAGGCGGTCTCGGCGCTGTTGCGGATGTGTTCGTCGATTTCGGCGTCGGTTTGCACTTGCGGCCCTGGCGACATTTCTTCGCCCCGAAATTCGTCAAACGCGTGCTGGGCAAAGATTTCGCGCGTCAGGCGCACGCCGGCGCGCATTTCGCGGCGGTCTTGCTCGGTGCCCATGTAGTTGAAGATGATGCGGGGCGCTTGCAGCGGGTCGGTACTTGTGATCTTGACGTGGCCGCGGCTGGTGGGGCGCATGGGGCCCACATGGGCCTGAAAGCCGTGGCAGGACGCGGGCGAGTTGCCGTCGTAGCGTACCGCCAGGGGCAAAAAGTGGTACTGCAAATCGGGCTGTTTGACACCGGCTTCACTGCGGATAAAGCCGCCGGACTCGAAGTGGTTGGTCGCGCCCAGGCCACTGCCAAACAAGATCCATTCGATGCCGATCTTGAGTTTGGCCAGCGGGCCCATGGCCGAATACAGGGTGATGGGCTTGGTGCAGGCGTATTGCACATAGGTTTCCAGATGGTCTTGCAGGTTTTCGCCCACACCGCGCAAGGGTGCGACCACGTCCAGGCCCAAGGCCTGCAATTCGGCTGGGTTGCCGATGCCAGAGAGCTGCAAGAGCTGCGGCGAATTGATGGCGCCGCCCGACAAAATGACTTCGCGCCGGGCGCGGAACTGCTGCGCCTGCCCATCGTTTAAGAGATCCACACCCACCGCGCGCGGGTTGCCCGCCGGGCCTTCGGTCACCACGCGGGTGACGAAGCTGTTTTTCTGCAATGTCAGGTTCTTGCGCTTGAGCGCCGGACGCAGGTAGGCCATGGCGGTGCTCCAGCGCCGGCCTTTGTGCGTGGTCATGTCCATGGGCCCCAGTCCTTCTTGCTGGTAGCCGTTCATGTCTTCGGTGACGGGGTAGCCCGCCTGTTTGCCAGCGTCAATAAAGGCGCTGTACAAGGGGTTGCGGCCCGCGCCGGTGCTCACATTCAATGGGCCGGAATCGCCCCGGTAGGCGTCGCCGCCCTTGGCGCGCGTTTCGGACTTCTTGAAATACGGCAGGCAGTGGGCATACGACCAGTCTTCCATGCCGCTTTGCAGCGCCCAGCCTTCGTAGTCGAGCGCATTGCCCCGGATGTAGACCATGCCGTTGATGGACGAGGAGCCGCCAATGACCTTGCCGCGCGGGCAGTGGATGCGCCGGTTGTTCATAAACGGCTCAGGCTCGGACTCGTACATCCAGGTGTATTTCTCGTTGGCCATGGGGTAGGACAAGGCCGAGGGCATGTGGATAAAGATGCTGTGGTCGTTGCCACCGGCCTCAATCAGCAGCACTTGTACCTCTGCGTCTTCGCTCAGGCGGTTGGCCAGGACGCAACCGGCTGAACCGGCGCCCACGATGATGTAGTCGAATTCTGTTTGCATGTCTTGATTGTGGCGCTAACTAAGTTGCCTGGTCTGGATCTGTTGTTTCGGCGTGCGGACGGTTCTGTACGCTTAGGAGCCGGGGATGGTTTTGTACGTCGAGGGAGCCGGGGTGGACGGCTTCGCTCGTGTCCTCCGCCCTGCGGGCTCCCCTTTTACCTCGCTGCGCCGTCCACCCCGACTCCCTCGGCATCGTGAGGTGCTGGCGCGCCATGGATGAATTGCATTGGGGCGCCGAGTGCACATTGCCTGCGGGAACCATCTCTGAATTGCCTTGGTGCACCAACAGCGCTTGCCGACGCAGGGCGGCATGGCGCTCAGCGCAGTGAGGTAAAGGAGGAGGCCGCAGGCCGGGGGACAAGAACGGCGCTGAGTGCCATGGCGCCCTGCGTCCGCCAGTGACTGAATTCCTAAACATCCGAAAAGCGTACTTGGGCCGGAACAAATGGGGGGAGCCATTAAGCAGTTAGCGGTAACCCGTCCAAACCTCGCCCATTTCGACGTACACGGTCTTGAGCTGCGTGTAGTGGTCTAGCGCGGTCATGCTGTTCTCAGAACCAATGCCGGACTCGCCCACGCCGCCAAAGGGCATCTCGATGGGCGTGATGTTGTAGTTGTTGATCCAGCAAATGCCGGCCTTCAACTTGCCCGCCACCCGGTGGCCTTTTTGCAAGTTGGTGGTGAACACGCCTGCGGCTAGGCCGAAGCGGGAATGGTTGGCGCGGGCAATGGCCTCTTCTTCCGTGTCAAAGGTCAGCATCGACAGTACGGGTCCAAAAATCTCTTCACGCACGATGCGCATGTCGTCCTTGCAATCGGCAAAGATGGTGGGCGCCACAAAGTTGCTGCCCTGGCCGTCCACCGCCACTCGGCCGCCGCCACACACCAGCGTGGCGCCTTCGGACACGCCGCTGGCGATGTAGTCCATCACCTTGGCGGTGTGGGCGTCTGAGATGAGCGCACCCACTTCAGTCTCGGGGTCCATCGGGTTGCCCACCCGCAGCAGCAGCGTGCGCTCTTTCAACCGGGCGAGGAACTTGTCGGCAATGCCGCGTTGTACGAACACGCGGGTGCAATTGGTGCAGACCTCGCCCTGGGTGTAGAAGTTGCCCATCATGGCAGCGGCCACGGCCTGCTCCAGATCAGCGTCGTCAAAAATGACCAGGGGCGACTTGCCGCCGAGTTCCATGGTCACGCGCTTGAGCGTTCCGGCAGCGGTTTGCATTACTTTTTTGCCGGTGGGCACCGAGCCGGTGACCGACACCTTGGCCACGCCTTCGTGGGCCGCCAGCATGGCGCCGGTCGTGCCGCGGCCTTGCAGCACGTTGAACACGCCCGGGGGCACGCCAGCTTCCAGGTAAATCTCGGCCAGCTTGACGGCAGTGGCCGGGGTCAGCTCCGAGGGTTTGAAAATCATGGCGTTGCCAGCGGCCAGCGCGGGGGCGGACTTCCAGCAGGCGATTTGCAGGGGGTAGTTCCAGGCGCCAATGCCCACGCACACGCCCAGCGGCTCCTTGCGGGTGTACGCAAAAGCGTTTTTCAGGGGGTATTGCTGGCCGGTCAGCGTCGCAGCGGCACCGGCGAAGTATTCGATGCAGTCGGCGCCGCTCATCACGTCCACCACCAGCGCTTCCTGCAGGGGCTTGCCGCAGTCTTGTACTTCAAGGGCGGCGAGTTCGTCGTTGCGGCTGCGCAGCAGGTCGGCGGCGCGGCGCAGGATGCGGCCGCGCTCGGTGGCCGTCATGGCGGACCACACTTCAAAGCCGGCTTGCGCGGCGGCAACCGCCGCGTCCACATCGGCGGCGTCGGCGTCGTGCAAATGCGCTAGCACCGCGCCGGTGGCTGGGTTGAGCGACACAAAGGCCTCACCGCCGCCCACCAGGGGCTTGCCGTCCACAAAACTGCTGATTGTTGCTTCGCTCATATCGCCTGCCGTTTCCATTGCTATTTACTTTTCCCTTGCACCAAAAAAACAACCCCGACCCAAGCCACGCTGAGTCGGAGTTGCTGTGGGGGCCTGCTGCGGATTACACCGCAGGCCCCGCCACCAGCTTCAACGCCGGCGGCACCCGTCCAAGATGGTTTAGATCTTCAACGCCGCCTTGACTGCGGACAAGCCTTCTTTGCCGTCAAAGGTTTTGACGCCAGTGAGCCACTTGTCCAACACAGCCGGGTTGGCCTTGATGAAGTCGGCTGCGGCCTTGTTGGGCTTGACCTTCTTGAGAATCGGGCCCATCACCTGGTTTTCCATGTCGGTGGAGAACTGCAGGTTTTTCAGCAAAGCGCCGACATTGGGGCAGCGCGCTTCGTACGAAGTAGGAACGGCGGTGTAAACCTTGGCTTCACCCAGATTGGGGCCAAACACGTCGTCGCCACCGGCCAGGTAGCTCATCTTCATCTGCACGTTCATGGGGTGGGGTTCCCAGCCCAGGAAGACGATGGCTTTCTCGCTCTTGATGGCGCGTTGGGCTTCGACCAGCATGCCGGCCTCACTTGATTCGACCATCTTGAAGCTCTTCAAGCCAAACTTGTTTTCCTTGATCATGCCGGCGATCAGCGCGTTGCCGTCGTTGCCGGGCTCAATGCCGTAAATCTTGCCGCCCAGGTCTTTCTCAAACTTGGCGATGTCGGCAAAGGTTTTCAGGCCCTTGTTGTACAAATAGGTAGGCACAGCCAGGGTGTATTTGGCGCCGACCAGGTTGGGCGTGTCCAAGACCTTGATGTCGCCCGACTTGATGAAGGGCTCGATCTGCGGCGTCATGGACGGGTTCCAATAGCCCAAAAACACGTCAATCTGTTTTTTCTTCATGCCGGCAAAGGCAATTGGGATAGAGGCCATGGTGACGGTGGGCTTGTAGCCCAAACCTTCTAGCACCACAGAAGCCATGCCGGTGGTAGCAGCAATATCGCTCCAGCCCACGTCGGCAAAACGCACAGTCTTGCAACTGGCTTCTTCGGCCATCGCGAACTGTGTACCCATTGCCATGACAGCGGCAACTACTGCAAGCTTTTTCATCATCGTCATACGAACTCCTGGTAATTGAATAAACCCATCGCACTCTGTTGTAGCCCTTACGGACAGCGCCTTTATACCGGGTTTATGCCGCGTTTTTGGCCTCAACCGCGCGGCTACCCGTGAATTTGCTTTCCAAATCTGGATTTAAGCGGCAGCGTCTGGCGCACGCGCACGCGGCCCCCGGCGGCTGCGGGCGTTTTGCTCGTTGTTGATGGCCACGCGCTCGGGCAGCTTGACCACCTTGCGCAACTCGACAAACGGGTCGGTCAAATGCGGCAAGGCCATGGCTTCGACAAAAATTTCCTGGAAGCGTGGTTCCACCGCCGTCTCGATTTTTTCTACCCGGCGCACCAGCGCTTCAATGTCGCCGCGCGCGCGCTGGTCCAGTAGCGCAATGCGCGCGCCCGTGCCTGCGGCGTTGCCGGCCGAACTCACTTCGCTCAAAACGCAGTCGGGAATCATGCCCAGCACCATGGCGTATTTCACGTCAATGTGGCTGCCAAATGCACCGGCCAGGCGAATGCGGTCCACGGTCTGCACGCCCATGCGCTCCATCAACAGGCGCACACCGGCGTACAAAGCCGCCTTGCCCAACTGGATGGCGCGCACGTCGTTTTGCATCACCTTAAGGGGCGGCGCGTCTGCGGTGGCGCGGTACAGCTCGTATGAGAAGGTGCGGCCATCGGGCTGAATGCGCGGGTTGCGCGCGGACAGGTCGCCGTTGATGACGCCGTCGTGGCGGATGATGCCGGCCAAATACATCTCGGCCAGCGCCTCAATAATGCCCGAGCCGCACACGCCAGTCACACCGGTGGCAGCCACTGCGGCGTCAAAGCCGGGGTCGTCAGACCACAGGTCCGAGCCAATCACCTTGAAGCGTGGCTCCAGCGTGACCGGGTCAATGCGCACGCGCTCAATGGCGCCGGGTGCGGCGCGCTGGCCGCAACTGATTTGAGCGCCTTCAAAAGCCGGACCGGTGGGGCTGGAACAGGCCAGCAGGCGCTGGTTGTTGCCCAGCACAATTTCGGCATTCGTCCCCACGTCCACCAGCAGGGTGATCTTGTCGTTCAGGTCCGGGCGCTCGGCCAGAATCACGCCCGCCGTATCCGCGCCCACGTGGCCGGCAATGCAAGGCAGCACGTAAATGCGCGCGTTGCGGTGGATGGCAAAGTCAATCTCCACCGCCCACAAAGTAATCGCCCGGTCCGTGGCCAACGCAAAGGGCGCGCCACCGAGTTCCACCGGGTTTATGCCCAGCAGCAGGTGATGCATGATGGGGTTGCCCACAAAGGTGGCTTCCAGAATGTCTTGCGGCGAAATACCAGCCTGCGCGGCCACGTCCACTGCCAGTTCATTGAGCGCCGCGCGCACCGCAGCGGTCATTTCCACCTCGCCGCCGGGATTCATCATGACGTAAGAGACGCGGCTCATCAGGTCTTCGCCAAAGCGGATTTGCGGGTTCATCACCCCGGCAGATGCCACCACTTCGCCCGAGGCCAAATTGCACAGGTGCGCGGCAATGGTGGTGGAACCCACGTCCACCGCCAGGCCGTAAACATGCTCTTTAAAACCGGGCCACACCGCAATAATTTGTTTGCCCGCGTGCACCGCAACGGTCACTTTCCAGGCACCGGCGCGCAGCGCGGTTTGCAGTTGCTGCAAGACCAGCACGTCGCAGGACAAATCGCTGAGCTGCCATTCAAAGTCCAGCGCGTCTTCCAGGCGGCGCAAATCGCCGGACGGGTCGTGCATGTCGGGCTCTTGCACTTCCACATAGTGCAGGCGCACCAGGGGGTCAAGTTCAATGTCCAGCGCCTCGGCGGCCTTGCGCACCACTTGCTTGTGCACTTGGCTGGATGACGGCACGTCAATCACCAGGTCGCCCAAGACCTGGGCCGAACACGACAGGCGTCGCCCCGGCGCCATGGGCTGGGTGGCGCAGTATTCCTGCTCTACCGCCGAGACGGGCGACAGGTTGTCCACGCAAGAGGTGACGCCGTGCTTGGAAAACTCACCTTCGGCCACCAGCACCTGGCAGCGGCCGCAAATGCCGCGGCCACCGCAGACCGAATCAATGTCCACGCCCAAAGAGCGCGCCGCTTGCAGCAAGGACGATCCCAGCGGAAAACGGCCACGCCGCCCCGAGGGGGTGAAAACTACCAAGGCATCTTGACCACTCACAAATAAGCTCCCAGCTATTAAAGGCGTTAAGGGAAGGCGTTAAGGCCTTGCGCGGATCAGCTCGCGCGGCGGCGGCTGCCACCTTCGCGGCGGCCCCGACCCATTTCGCCATCGGCGCCCATCACCGGGTCTGCGCGGAATTTGCGGATCCAGCGCATGCAGTCTGGGTCGTGGCCCATCATCACGTCCGCGCCCATGATGGCCTTGACCACCTCGGCGTGCATGGGGTTGGTGATGGCGCTGGTCATGCCCGCAGCAATCGCCATGGTTAGGAAAGCGGAATTGACACCGTTGCGCTCGGGCAAGCCAAAGCTCACGTTGGAGGCGCCGCAGGTGGTGTTGACTTTCAGTTCGGTACGCAAACGGTGCACCAGGCGCATGACTTGCACGCCTGCCTGGTTGATGGCGCCAATGGGCATGACCAGCGGATCGACCACGATGTCGCAGGCCGGAATGCCGTAGTCAGACGCGCGCTCCACAATCTTTTTGGCCACGGCAAAACGCACGTCCGGGTCTTGGGAAATGCCGGTCTCATCGTTGGAAATGGCCACCACAGCAGCACCGTATTTCTTGACCAGGGGCAGCACGGTTTCCAGGCGGTCTTCTTCACCCGTCACCGAATTAACCAGCGCCTTGCCTTTGTACACCGCCAAACCGGCTTCGAGCGCGGCGACGATGGACGAGTCAATGCTCAGCGGTACGTCAGTGACAGACTGCACGAGCTGGATGGCCTTGGCCAGCATGCCGGGCTCATCGGCCAGGGGAATGCCGGCGTTCACGTCCAGCATGTGGGCGCCCGCTTCGACCTGGGCCAGCGCGTCGGCAATGACGCGGCTGTAGTCGCCGGCCATCATCTCTGCGGCCATGATTTTGCGGCCCGTGGGGTTGATGCGCTCGCCGATGATGACGAAGGGACGGTCAAAGCCGATGATGACTTCGCGCGTTGCGGAGCTGATGATGGTGTCGGTCACGCTGAATCCTTGTGATGTGAACAATAAAAAGGGGAGTGAAAAAAGTCTGGGCCCTTAGGCCGCTTGCGGTGCGGCAGGCACGCTGGGGGCCGGGGTGTAATGCAGCTCGGCGTCGGCGCCGTCGCGTCCGGGGTACCAGGGCACGCGGCCTTGCAGGACGCCAGAATTTTGCACCATCTCGGGCACCGCATCTTCTTGGCGGTAGGCCATGATGTGCACACCGGCCACGCCCTTGATCTCTTTGACCTCTTGCATGATCTCGGTGCAAATCTTGCGCCCCTCGGCGGCCGGTTTTTCGGCGCCCGCCATGCGCTTGATGACGGCGTCTGGAATGTGCACGCCGGGCACGTTGCTGCGCATCCATTCGGCCACCTTGGCCGAACGCATAGGGCCCACGCCCACCAGAATGAATACTTTGTCCAAGAGCCCCAGGTCTTCGACCTCTTTCATATAGGTGCGCAGGCGCGGCATGTCGTAGCAGTATTGGGTCTGGATGAACTGGGCGCCTGCAGCCACTTTTTTGGCCAGGCGCTGGGCGCGCCAGTCAAAGGGCTGCACAAACGGGTTGGCGGCTGCGCCCAAAAACACGCGCGGCGCAAACGTGACCTTGCGCCCGCTTTGGAAACGGTGTTCGTCGCGCATGTCCCGGCCAATTTCCAAGAGCGACATGCAGTCCAGGTCAAACACCGGTTTGGCCTGCGGGTGGTCGCCGGCTTGCACGCCGTCGCCGCTCAGGCACAGCATATTGCACACGCCCATGGCGGCACCACCCAGGATGTCGCCCTGAATGGCGATGCGGTTTTTGTCGCGGCAAGAGATTTGCATCACCGGGGCATACCCCACGCGGGTGAGAAGCGCGCACACCGCCAGGCTCGACATATGGCAGTTGGCGCCGCTGCCGTCGGTGGCGTTGATGGCGTCGGCATAACCGTCAAACACGCGGGCGCGGCGGTACACGTCTTCGGGGTTGGCGGAATCTGGCGGCTCCATCTCGGCGGTAATGGCAAAAGCGCCGCTGCGCAGCACGCGCTCCAGGCGCCCGGGCGAGGTGTGGCCGGGAAGAATGGGCAGCGGGTAGCCGGGAACGGGTTCGTCGTCAAATCTCATGGTTTGCCTTTATGCGTTTTTCTCGCGCGCCACTTTCAGCCACGAAGACTTGCCCTTCAGGCGCCCGTCCACCGCAAACTGCACCACCTTGATCGCCTCTTTGCCTGCCGCCATGCGCTGGCTTCCGGCATAGGCTTCTACCCACACACAACGCATCTCGGGCTTGACTTCACAGTTGCCGTCGGCCCGCACGCCGCCACAAGGGCCGTTGCGCAGGGTTTTGGGACAGTTCATGGAGCACGACATGCCGGTAGAACTGAGCGCGCACTGGCCGCACATCTGGCAGTCAAACAAAAGGCCTTTGACGGCTTTTTCCACCACGGCCACCGGTTTTTCCAGGCGCTCGTAGCCGATGGCCTTCCACAGCGGATGCAGGGCCACAAAGGCGCGCTCAAAGCCTTGGTAAAAAATTTCCAGCCCGCGCGCATGGCGCACCGACCAACGGCGTACCGCGTACATCAGACTTCTCCCTCGGGCAGCGGCACGCTGGATTCTTCGGACGAAATGACCGTGGGCGCAGCCAGCGTGGTGTCCACGCCATGGGCGCGGATGATGCGCAGCAAGTCGTCGTCCGAGTACTGGGCCTCAAGCCGCTCGGCGCAGGCATTGGCCTCGGCCTGGATGTCGTCGCCGCATTCGGTGGGGTCGCTGCGTTTCCAATCGGCCAGGTAGTCGCCCGAACTGGCCTTGCCCGCGCGCATGGCGGCGCGGTCTACCGCTTCTTGAAAACGGTGCGAAAGCTGCACCTTGCCGGTCTCGCGCCCGCGTTTGACGACCACTTGCGCGGGAATGTCGCGCCACGAAATCACAATCAGTTTTGCCATTGGATCACTTTCTCATTAACTTGCCGCAAGCTGCTATCAAGCTCGCCGTAGCCGGTCAGCCGGTATTCAAACGCCAGCCCGAGCCGGTCGGCGGCGCGCTGCCCCAGCGTGCGCCCTTCGGCGCTCTCGGTCTGGGCCAGATACACCAGCTTTTTGTAATTGCCAAAATACACCGGCAGCAACTGCGGGTGCTTGTCGATGCCCAGGCCGTGGATGATGAGGCGCTCAAAATGCCGCAGCAAAAAATCGGTCAGGTAAAAGGTGCCAATTTCCTGCTCCGCCAACTGCTCAAATACCTTGGCGCCCGCGTAAAACTCGTAGCAATGCGCTCCGGCAATGCGCTCTACACCCTCTTCGGCCAGCACCACGTCCAACAGGCCACCCGTGCCGCAGTCGGCATAGGCCACAAACAGATGGGCGTAGCGGCCCTTGAAACGCTGGATTTTTTCGCGCACCGCTGCCGGAATTTTTTCGGGGCGGTTGTGCAGTTCTGCAGGCAGGCAGCTCACGTCCATGTGCGACCAGCCGTTGGCCTGGCGCAGCGCCACGATCTCTTTGGCCAGGGCGCCGCAGGCAATCACCAAGGTGTTTGCCGCTGCAGCCATGGCTTGAAGCCGGTGGGCGGTTTAGGCCGCTGCAGCCGCGCGGCGGGCAGCGATCAGGGTTTTGGCGGTTTCCACCGCAATACCGGCGTCGCGGCAATAGGCGTCCGCGCCCACAGCTTTGCCGAACTCTTCGTTCAGCGGGGCGCCGCCCACCAGCACGATAAAGTCGTCGCGCAGGCCTTTTTCTTTCAGGGTGTCGATGACGACCTTCATGTAAGGCATGGTGGTGGTCAGCAAGGCGGACAGGCCCAAAATGTCGGGCTTGTGCTCTTCGAGCGCAGCGAGGTATTTCTCAACGGGGTTGTTGATGCCCAGGTCAATGACTTCAAAGCCTGCGCCCTCCATCATCATGCCGACCAGGTTTTTGCCAATGTCGTGAATATCGCCCTTGACGGTGCCGATCACCATCTTGCCGATGGGTTCCACGCCGGTTTCGGCCAGCAAAGGGCGCAAAATTTCCATGCCGCCCTTCATGGCGTTGGCCGCCAGCAGCACTTCGGGCACAAACAAAATACCGTCACGGAAGTCCACGCCCACAATGCGCATGCCTTCAACCAGAGCGTCGTCCAGCACGCGGGCAGCAGTCCAGCCGCGTCCGAGCAAGATGTTGGTGGCTTCCACCACTTCTTCACGCAGGCCGTTGTACAAGTCGTCGTGGACCTGCTCGGTCAATTCTTCGTCATTGAGCGTGTTCAGGTCCAGGTCGTCAAATTCTTCAGCCACGGCTAACTCCTTAGGGTTGGTTTCTGGCGCACCCCCTACAAGGGCTGCGCAAATGTGATTGCAATGTACGAGTCGCGAGACTGAACGGCTGACAGTTTAGCGACTTGCGATTGTCGCGAGACGACAGGCGCCCTGAGGGTGAAGCCAATGCAAACAATTGCTGCCCTGGGCAGGCGTGGCGTCGTCCGAGGGGAAATTGCCGTCGCGGCCAGATAACATTGCGGGCTTGGAATCCATAGACTGCAGCCACCGCACAGGAGCCGTTCGCCGGCCCCGCCCACTGAAAACATAAGGAGAAAACACCCATGTCCGTCGCTCTCGAAGGCAAACCGCATTACATCTTGAACGCCAGTTGCGCCAGTCGCCTGGGCACGGTGGCGGCGGTGTCGGGGTTTTTGGCCTCTCGGCGCTGCTACATCACCGATATGCAGCAGTTTGACGACATCCTGAGCGAGCGTTTTTTCGTGCGCGTCACTTTCTACGCCGACCCGGACCACACCCCGGCGCTGGACGCGTTGCGCGCGCAGTTTGAAGAAGTCGCCACCAAAGAGCAAATGGAATGGTCGATCTACGACGGCACCAAAAAGCCGCGCGTGCTGATCATGGTGTCCAAATTTGACCACTGCCTGGTTGACCTGCTGTACCGCCAGCGCACTGGCGAGCTCAATATGGACATCACCACCGTGGTGTCCAACCACCCCGACCTGAAAGCCTTGGTGGAGTCGCACGGCATTCCTTATGTCCACCTGCCAGTGACGCCTGACACCAAAGCAGCCCAAGAGGCACGCCTGCTGGCCATCGTGGAAGAAACGCAAAGCGAGCTGGTGGTGCTGGCGCGCTATATGCAAGTGCTGTCTGACGAGCTGTGCCGCAACCTGCGCGGGCGCGCCATGAACATCCACCACTCGTTCTTGCCCGGTTTCAAGGGTGCAAAGCCTTACCACCAAGCGCACACGCGCGGCGTCAAGCTCACGGGCGCCACGGCGCACTATGTGACCGCCGACCTGGACGAAGGCCCAATCATCGAGCAGTTTGTCGAGCGCGTGGACCACACTTACACCCCAGAAAAGCTGGCTTCTGCCGGACGCGACTCCGAGTGCCGCGCGCTGGCCACCGCCTTGCGCTTTCACATCGAGCGCCGGGTGTTCTTGAACGGCAGCCGTACTGTGGTGTTTCGCTAAGACGGCGTCGGCGCGCGGCTCTCTGCGCGCTTGGCTTTACGTCAAATCCTCGCGGGGGGAAAGTTGTATTTGCGTTGCGGCGCTTTTTGCCCACTCTCTCCCCCAACCCCTCTCTCGCCCAGCGGGCGAGAGAGGGGGGCCAAACAGCCACATTTGGCTTCGTCGCTTCGGCTAGCCTTCTACAGGCGGTACACCCACTCCTTGCACGATATATAGGCCATTAGCCGAATTCCCACAGAAGTGGCCAGTGGTGCCCTAGCCAAAGCGAAAAAACAAATGTGGCTGTTAGCTCCCCCTTTCCACCCCGCTGGGGTGGAAAGGGGGCTGGGGGGATAGGGGGGGGGAAATGAAGTCCGGACTAACTCAAATACCGCGCATGTGAAACACCACTCTAAGAGAGGCTTCCTTTGCTGGATACCGGCGCCAACAAAGCCAGGCGGCTGTTGCGCCGTTCGGCGCTGGGGGTGTGGCCAAACAGGTCGCGGTAGCACTTGGAAAAATGCGGTGGCGACTGAAAGCCGCAGGCCACGGCCACTTCCATCACCGACATGGCGGTTTGCAGCAGCAGGCTGCGGGCGCGGCGCAGGCGCATGTCCAGGTAGTACTTGGTGGGCACCTCGCCCACGTAGCGTTTGAAAAGGCGCTCGATCTGGCGGCGCGACACGCCCACCAAGTCGGCAATCTCGTCCAAGGACAGGGGCTCTTCCAGATTGGCCTCCATCAGGGCGGCGGCCTCAATAAGGTTTTCGTGGAACAGGCCTACGCGCGCCATCAGCGGCACGTGCTGGCGGTCTTGGTCGTTGCGGATGCGGTCTAGGATGAACTGCTCTGAGATCATGGGCGCCACGTCGCGCCCCAGGTGGCCCTGGATGATGTTGAGCATCAAATCCAGCGGCGCTACACCGCCCGAGCAGGTGTAGCGGTCGCGGTCAATAGCAAACAGCTGGCGCGAAAAAATCACTTTGGGAAACTGTTCTTCCAGCGCGGACATGTTTTCCCAGTGCACCACCGCCTTGTATTTGTCCAGCAGCCCAGCCTTGGCCAGCACATAGCCGCCGGTGCACAAAGACCCCAGGGCCATCTGCCGCTGGGCCAGGCGGCGCAGCGCCGCTATCACCTCGCTGGTGCAGGCGGCCTCGATGTCCACGCCGCCGCAGACGAACACGATTTGCGCCGGGCCAGCGTCGTCCAGCGCCACGGTGGGCGCCATGGACAGGCCGTTGCTGGCGGGCACGGGTGTGCCGTCCATGCTGGCCAGTGTCCACTGGTAAATCTCTTTTTTGGCCACGCGGTTAGCCATGCGCAGGGCCTCCACTGCGCTGGAGAGCGCAATCAGCGAGTAATTGGGCAGAGTCAAAAACACAAAGCGGTGCACGCCCGCGCTGCTGAGGTGGGTAGCGGGGGCCGCTCTCATGGCCGGTCTGCGCTTTTCGCACGCTCGCCCAGGCCGAGTTTGGCGCGCCAGCTGCGCCGGGGCTGCGCGCTGCCAAAAGTCTCGGTAATGCGGTCCAGCATGATGGCCAGCAGCACCACGGCCAGGCCCGACTCAAAGCCCAGGCCAATATCGAGACGCTGGATGCTGGCCAGCACGTCGTTGCCCAAGCCCCCTGCCCCCACCATGGACGCAATGATGACCATGGACAAGGCCATCATGATGGTCTGGTTGATGCCCGCCATGATGGACGGCATGGCGCCCGGAATCTGCACCTTGAACAGCACTTGCAGCGGCGTGCAGCCAAAAGTAATGCCGGCTTCGACCTGCTCTTTGTTGACCTGCCGGATGCCCAGGCTGGTCAGGCGCACCACGGGCGGCATGGCAAATATCACCGTGGCCAGCACGCCGGGCACGCGGCCCAGGCCAAACAGCATGGCCGCCGGTATCAGGTAAACAAAGGCCGGCATGGTTTGCATAAAGTCCAGCGTGGGGCGCACCACCGCAGCCATGCGGCGGCTGGCCGCCACCCCAATGCCCAGCGGCAGCCCGAGCAGCAGGCTGATAAAGGTGGCGGCAAACACCAAGGCCAGCGTCACCATGGTCTGGGGCCAAAAGCCGGTGTCGTAAATCACAAAGCAGCACGCCAGGCAAAACAGCGCAAACTGCCAGCCCACGCGCCACCAGGCGGTCAGCACCAGCACGCCAGCCACCACGCCTACGGGCAGCGCCTGCAGCGCCAGCTCAATGGTTTCGGTAAAGCTGCCAATGCCCGAGCCCAGGCGCTCCAGCGTGCCGCCGTCGTTGTCGATGACGAATTTGACGCCCCGGTCCACCCATTCGCCCAAAGGCAGAAACTCACTCATCGCCGGCCTCCCCTATTTGCGCGTCTGTGTCAATGTCCACCATTTTTTGCAGCAACACCGTTTGCGTCACCGCACCCAGGTAGCGCTGCTGCGCGTCCACCACCGGAAGCGGCAGCGGATGGCGCACGATGCGCCCGATCAGCGCGTTCAGGCTCAGGGCGGCGGGCACCGGGCCCATGTCGTCCAAATACAGGCCGTCCAGGCTGCTGGCGCCCGACTCCAGGCCGCGCAAGAGCGTGTCCAGCGACACACCGCCACGCAGGCGCGCGTCGTTGCCCACCACAAAGGCGTAGTTGCGCCGAGTCTGGCGCAGCTGCTCCACCGCCTGCGCCATGTCGGCACGGGCGTCTGCGCTGGGGCGAATCAGCAGGGTTTCGTCCATGCGGGCCACGTCTTGGGCCAAGAGGTATTTTTTGACGTCGACGCCTTTGAAGAAGGCGCGCACATAAGCGTCGCTGGGGTTGCGCAAGATTTCGGCGGGCGTGCCCACTTGCACAATGCGCCCGCCTTCCATGATGGCGATGCGGTTGCCAATATGAAAGGCCTCGTCCAGGTCATGCGACACAAACACAATGGTGCGCTGCTGCTCTTTTTGCAGTTGCAGCAATAGTTCTTGCATTTCAGTGCGTTTGAGCGGGTCTAGCGCCGAAAACGCCTCGTCCATCAGCATGAGCGACGGGTCTACCGCCAGCGCGCGCGCCAGACCCACGCGCTGCTGCATGCCGCCTGAAAGGGCTGCGGGCATCTGGTGCGCAAAGGTGCGCAAGCCCACCTGGTCGAGCACTTCCATGGCGCGGCGCTCACGCGCCTTGCGGTCCACGCCGGCGACTTCCAGGCCAAAGGCGGTGTTTTGCAGCACCGACAGGTGCGGCAACAACGCAAACGACTGGAACACCATGGCCAGGTCTTTGCGCCGCAGCGCGATCAGCGCTTTCTTGCTCATAGCGGCCACGTCTTGGCCACCCAGCAAAATTTGCCCATGCGTGGGTTCCACCAAGCGGTTGAGCAGGCGAATCAGCGTGGACTTGCCCGAGCCCGACAGGCCCATCAGGACAAATATCTCGCCCTCGTTGACCGCAAAGCTGGCGTCTGTCACGCCAACGACCATGCCGGTCTGTTGAAAAATCTGGTCTTTGGTCTGGCCAGCGCGCAGCATGTCCATGGCGCGCCCCGGCTCGGAGCCATAGACTTTGTAGAGGTTTTTGACGACAACTTTTTCGGGCACGGCGGGGGTCTCGATCCAAGCAAACGGTGACGTGTTGATGACAGCTTTGAGCCTACCACCAGAAACGCCCCTTCAACGGGGCCCCGCATTAGCGCTGTGGCCCCCGCTCGGGCATTGACGCAGCGCACGAAGCGGCCAGATTGGGTCCAACAAGCAGCGGATATGGGGGCAAACCGGTGCAAGATAGCGCCACATGCGCTGCGCATGTTTACAGATCGTGACGCGAACCATGCAAACTTTGGCCCGGCTTTTTTTGTTGTATTTAGGCGCCGTGCTGGCGACGCTTGCCCACAGTGCGGACTTGGGCGAAATGCAAAGCTTGTACCGCAGCCTGCAGCCGCGCCTGGTGCAAAGCCCGTTTCAACGCGAACTGGTGCTTGATTCGACCGAAGCGTCCGAGCGCCTGAGCGGCGATATTTATGCCACGCTGGACGTGCCACTGGCCAGCCTGGAGCTGGTCAACCGCAGCCCGCAGCGCTGGTGCGAAATCTTGCTGCTAATCAGCAACACCAAAAGCTGCATCGTGGGCCGCCAAGACGAAGCGCCCGCCCTGCAAATGCGCATGGGCACCAAAGGCCCGCAGGCGCTGGCCAGCACCACGCCCATGGATTTCAGGTTTGAGACATCGGCCCCGCAAGCCGCCGTGCTGGAGACGCACTTGAGCTCTGCCACTGGCCCCCTGGGCACCAAGGACGGCACGCTGCGCGTGCAGGCCATTGCCTTGGGCGCGCGCAAATCGTTTATCCACCTGCACTACAGCTACCGCAGCAGCCTGGCCGGGCGCCTGGCCACGGGTGTGTACCTGCAAACACTGGGGCGGGGCAAAGTGGGATTCAGCAAAGAACAGGCCCCGCCCAGTGAGGCCAACCGCCCCGCCGACGCGCAGTTTGTGGGCGGCGTGCGCGGCATTATTGAGCGCAACACCATGCGCTACTTTATGGCCTTAAGCTGCGGCCTGCAGTTTGCAGGCACCGAAGCCTCTGCCCAGCGCTTTGCCCAAATGGCGCCCTGCTGGTACGACGAGACCGAGCGCTATCCGCAGCAGCTGCACGAGTTGGGGCGGGCTGAGTATTTGGAGATGAAGCGGGGGGAGTATGGGAGGCTTGGACTGGTGGGGGGCGAAGGGCCTTAACCCAAGTCGGCCTGCGGCGCCTCGCGCTCCTGCGCCATGTGCACCCAGTCCACCACATCGCCCATCGGCTGGTAGCCCGGCACCAGTTGCCCCAGCATGCGCCGGATCACCGGTACGTCGTTCACGCCCAGCGCCATGCCCAGTGCGTCGAGCTGCTGGCTCAGTCGTCCCCAAGGCAGAAAGTCCTCGTGCGCCGCCATGATGCGGGGATGCTGCGTGGGTTCTGGGTTGTCGCCAATGAGCAGCTCTTCGTAAAGCTTTTCGCCGGGGCGCAAGCCAGTGACGCAGAGTTCAATATCGCCGTCGGGGTTGGCCTCGTTCTTTACCACCAGGCCGCTGAGTTCCACCATGCGGCTTGCCAGGTCGTAGATGCGCACGGGCTGCCCCATGTCCAGCACGAACACGTCGCCGCCGCTGGCCATGGCACCGGCCTGAATCACCAGTTGCGCCGCCTCGGGAATACTCATGAAGTAGCGCGTAATGTCGGCATGGGTCAAGGTAATGGGCCCGCCGTCCTTGATCTGCTGGCGAAAAAGCGGCACCACCGAGCCGCTAGAGCCCAGCACGTTGCCAAAGCGCACCATCGAGAACACCGTGCCACCAGGCGTCGCCTGGCCGCGTTCGGCCAGGGCCTGCAGCACCATCTCGGCCAGGCGCTTGGTCGCGCCCATCACATTGGTAGGGCGCACCGCCTTGTCGGTGCTGATCAGCACGAAGTTCCGGACACCGCAGAGTGTGGCCGCCTCGGCGCACACCCGCGTGCCCCAGACGTTGTTGCGCACGCCCTGCGCGGGGTTGTGCTCCACCATCGGCACATGCTTATAAGCGGCGGCGTGGTAGACGGTGTCGGGCCGCCAGGTGTCCATGATTTCGTGCATCCGGTCCTCATCGCAGACCGAGGCCAGGAGCGGCACGATTTCTATACCCGCATCCACCTTTGCTTCGGCCAAACGCGCCGAGCCATCAGCGGTACCGCCGGCCAGGGCCAACAAGTCCTGGTGCACTTGGTACAGCGCGAACTCGCTCATCTCTACCAGCAGCAGCAGCCTCGGGCCGGTCTTCAGAATCTGGCGGCAGAGCTCGCTGCCTATGCTGCCGCCCGCACCGGTTACCAGCACCACCTTGTCGCGCGTGTTGCGGTTGAGCAAGAGCCCATTGGGTTTGACCGGCTCACGCCCCAACAGGTCATCTACGTCAAGCTCCTGCACGTCGCTCAAACTCACCCGGCCAGCCGCCAGGTCGGCCATCGCCGGCAAGGTACGCACGGCCAGCCGATAGGGCAGCAGCGAGGCGAGTATGTCGTTACGCCGGTGGCGCGATAGGTTGGGCAGGGCCAACAACACATCAGTGACCGGGCGCACTTCCAAAATACCGGGCAAGTCGGCGGGGTAATGAATGGGCAAGCCATTGAGCACCTGCCCGCGCAGCCGCTCGTCGTCGTCCAAGTAGCCCACCACGCGCAGCTCCTGCCCGTTGGCCATCGCGGCAGCCAGTTGGCGCCCGGCGCTTCCAGCGCCATAAATCAGCACTTGGCGCAAAGACGCTCTTTCACGCTTGGTGCGGTGCACATCGCCTATCCAAACGCGCGCAAGCGCCCGAGACGAACCCACGAACAAAAGCAACAACATGGGCTGAATCAAGCCCACCGTGCGGGGTACGCCGTCTACACCCATTGCGGTGAACACCGCAGCGTAAAGCAGCCCGTAGACCCCCAGCGCGCGCGCCATCGTGAGCATGGCCGGCAGGCCGCTGTAACGAAAGATAGCCCGGTACAAGCCTGAAACCACAAAAATAGGCACGGAAAGGGCCAGCGCCGCCACAACAGCCAAAATGGGCGCGCTAGAAAGGGGCACAAATTCCCCAAGACGCAGGTAATAGGCGAACCAGACGCTCATTACACATAGGCCTACGTCAAGCGCCAAGACAAGTCCCCGCTTGGCCGAACGAGGCAGCGTCAGTACGGGCATTGCCCAGCGGGCGAATTGGGTGGTCATTGGGTATTGGTCGGTTTGTGATAGTGGTTTGTTGTGCAAGCCAGAAACTCAGTGCGACACTCCATCGGGCCCTTACCTGGTAGCTTGACTCTAGGGTTCAAATTAACTGCACCGATCAGCTATCCGCAAAGTGGCAGCAATTCAGGGGCCGACGGTGCAACGCGTCCCAGAGGAAGTGCAATTCAGCTTACGCGCAGACCTTTTCCTCCAAGCGGGTCATACAAACAGCTCGTCGTAACTTACGGTGGATGTCCCGAACTTTGACACAACCAGACCGCCAGCGCGATTGGATATTTCCATGGACTGCGCCATGCTTAAGCCACAGCAAAGCATCAAAGCAAGGGTTGCAATCACGGTGTCACCAGCGCCGGTGACATCGGCGACCTCTCGAACCTGCGCTTTAACATGCTCCACTCTGTCAGCCTGAAACAGAGACATCCCTTCCTCGGAGCGAGTCAGCAACAGCGCCTGAAGGCCCAGATTAACGCGCAGGGCATCGGCCTTTCTGTGCAAATCAGTCTCGTCTTGCCAAGCGCCAACCACCTGCCGCAACTCCGCGCGGTTGGGCGTGACCACACTGGCGCCCGCGTAGCGCGAATAATCCGACCCCTTGGGATCAACCAGTACAGGCTTGCCGACGATACGCGCAAGCTCAATCATGCGCGAAATGTGTGCGAGCCCGCCCTTCCCGTAGTCCGAGAAGAGAACAACATCATGCCTAGGCAATTCACGTTCGAAGTCAGCCAGCATCTGTGAAAGCACCTCATGGTCTGGCTCCTGTTCGAAATCCACGCGCATGAGTTGCTGTGAACGACCGATCAGTCTTAGCTTGACGATGGTCTGCAAGCGAGGATCTTGGCCCAACACCGCGTTAACGCCCTGCGCCCGAAGGAGATCGGTCAGCCGATGTGCTGGCTCATCTTGCCCCACCATACTGAGCAGCGTAACCTGCCCACCAAGTGTCTTGACGTTCAGCGCCACGTTGGCAGCCCCGCCCAATCGCTCCTGTTCGCGCGTAACAAGTAGCACGGGCACAGGAGCCTCGGGGGAGATGCGGTCAACATCACCGAACCAATATCGGTCCAGCATCACATCACCCACCACCAAAACCCGGCAAGCAGCCAGAGCCTCTCTGTGGGGATTAAGGGGGGCTATTGCGACTCTCAAACCAAACCTAACTGTTGCTCAATCATTCCGCACAGCGTATGACCGATCAGAATATGAGACTCTTGGATGCGTGCGGTCACCTGACTTGGCACGACGATAGCTACATCGCACAATTTGTTCACTGCACCGCCATCGCGGCCAAGAAGGCCAATGACATACATTCCTGCAGCGCGGGACTCCTCAACAGCGCGAATCACGTTTCGTGAGTTGCCCGAGGTAGAAATAGCGATCAAGACATCCCCGGCACGGCCCAAACCTTGCACTTGACGAGCAAAAACTTCATCGAACGAATAGTCGTTACCGATGCAGGTAATCGCCGATGTATCTGTCGAAAGAGCAATTGCCGCGAGTGGGCGTCGATCTTTAATGAACCGTCCAGTTAGCTCCGCAGCCAAGTGCTGACAGTCAGCCGCAGAACCGCCGTTGCCGCAAAACATCAATTTCCCGCCAGCCCGCAATGTCTGGGCAGCGAGTGATACGGCTCTTGCAATGGAAGAATCTAGCGGACCCAGCGCCTGCAAGAGTGCGATTTGTTCAGCCAAGTTGATTTTAAAGAGCGAATTCATATTGCGGTAAAATATTAAACTTAAAAAGTAATTACATTTAATTTTAAGATCATCTATATTTATTAGCTTTCGTGAGATAGGAGTTCACGTAATCAAAAACCCCATCCTCGAGCGAATGGGCCGCCCCCAAAGCGCCCAATAACTTTAGTTTTTCATTATTGGCCTCGGTGAAGTATTGATAATTCGGACGAATGCTTTCCGGCATATCTACAAAATCAATATTCACCCTCTTACCTAGCGCACGGCCAATGGCATTCATCAGATCTACGAATGACCTAGCTTTGCCGGTACCCATGTTAAATAATCCGCTTGGCTTTGAATTTCCAATAAGCCACAACATTGCCGTAGTGCAGTCCTTGACATAGACGAAGTCACGCAACTGAGCGCCATCAGCATACCCATCCTTGTGTGACTTAAACAGCTTAATAGTTTCGCCACGCGCGATCAACTCTGTATTTTTTGCCACCAAGCTCCGCATATCGCCCTTGTGGTACTCATTTGGCCCGTAGACGTTAAAAAACTTCATCCCGGCCCATTGCGGCGGGGAATTGCCTTCGCTCGCACGCTCCACAGCCCATTTATCAAACTGGTGTTTAGACCAACCATACAAATTCAGCGGCGTTAACTTATCGAGCTCCTCCAAACTCTGATTATCGTTGAAGTTCTGATGCCCATCACCATAAGTAGCCGCGGACGAGGCATAGATTAAAGGCGTTCCCGTGCGTGTACACCAGTTCCACCAATACATAGAGGAGTGCAAGTTGACCCGAAGAATTTCGTCACCATCAGTTGAAGTGGTTGACGAGTTAGCGCCCATGTGAAACACAGCATCGGCCTTACCGGGGAGGTGTTTTGAAAGCGCGTCGAGATCACGGTAATCAATTAAATTAAGAAACTTCCGATTGGCAATGTTCTTCCATTTATCATGGGTGCCAAGATCGTCGATGAGCAGTAAGTCTGTGCGACCATGCTCGTTAAAGTCTGCGACGATATTAGAACCGATAAAACCTGTAGCGCCTGTGATGATAATCATGCTGTTTTACATTTATAAAAATTAACTTCAAACCAATCTATTCTTGGAATCAAGCTTTAGCGACCAGGCCGCGCATTGCCAAACTTAAGCCCTCTTCGACGGTAATCGGTGGCACCCAACCCAACAAATTGCGCGCTTTCGAAATGTCCACCTGCAGATTACCGCACAAGCGCTGAACCGAATCGCTTTTGCCCACCACGGTAGCACCGACCCGCAAGGCCCATACCGGCACCGGAAACAAACGGGAAGGCACGCCTGCCGCGCGCGCCATGCTGCGCACCAGCTCAGTGGTCGAAAGGTCTTGCCCATCACTAATCAAAAACGTCTGGTTACCGGCTTGAGGGTGAGCGATACAGGTGAAGATCAAATCGACTAAGTTGTCCAGCGCAACCAAGCTGCGCTGGTTATGCACTGTGCCCAGCGGCAAGGGCCAGCCACGCTGCACTGCGCTCATGAGGGCCGCAAAGTTAGCCTTAACGCCGGGACCATAAACCAAAGGGGGACGGATTATGACGACCTCCATTCCGGTTTCAACAGCGATTTGTCGCAATCCATACTCAGCTTCATACTTGCTTTGGCCGTAGGCATCTTGCGGGTTGGGTGCATCTGTTTCGGTGAACGCTCGTCCGGGCGGCGTACTCTCGCCATTAACCTTGACCGAGCTGATGAACACAAAGCGTTTGACCCCTGCGGTGGCAGCTCTGCGGGCTAAGAGCAAAGTGGCGTCCACATTTACGGCTCTGAACGCTGTGAGCGGGTAGGTTTCGGTGTCATGCATGACATGCACGCGGGCCGCCAGGTGAACGACCGCAGTGATGCCGTCAAGCACTTTGCTCCAACTTGCAGAGTCCGCCCGTGTGGCAAGGCGCATAGGCAACCCATCTAATCGTTTGACGAGTGCCCGGCCAACAAAACCGCTGCCGCCAGTAATTAACAAACTCAAGCCTACTCCTTGAAACGCAGTCAAACTGCTGTCCGGAAAAACTCTAATGCCTTTAATGGATAGCGCATCAACATCTTGAACCAATTGGTCGGAATAGCATTGGACCGACAAGCACGCATCATCTCGCGATTTAGCAACAGAGTTGCTCGCAAACCACTGGTACTAATACCCCCCATTTGCATGCGCACTAAAAATTCAGGCAAGTGCCGATGACGCAAATGAGAGTGCTTAAAAACTCTGGCGATGAACTCAAAATCACCGGCAATACGATACTCTGTGCAAAACATGCCATATCGCTCGAACAAAGCGCTGCGAACGAACAATGCCGGGTGTGCGGGCATCCATCCCCAACCCAGCCTACCTGCCGTAAACCGGCCCGAGTTGTAGCGCCGGACAACAACATCTGGATTGCCGGGGCGGAAAAACTCCACATCGCCGTACAAAGCATCAAGTTGCTCTGCTTCCATCGCCTTTGCCACCCGCGCCAAGACATCCCTGTCTTTATAGAAATCATCCGCATTTAAAAAGCATATTATTTCGCCAGTTGCAAGCCGGACCCCCTTATTCATAGCATCGTAAATGCCGCCGTCAATTTCGGAAATAAGCTTGACAACATGCGGGCCTTTGGAATGGATAAGTGCCAGCGTATTGTCCGTCGATCCGCCATCAATGATGATGTGTTCAATATTCGGATACGTTTGCCAGCGCACCGAATTTAACGTTTCGCCCAGCGTTAAAGCTGAGTTATAGCAGACTGTGACAACACTAATTTTCATATTTTTCAACGAGTATTTCTAAGGCATATAAATTCATCAATATATTCTTTTGACAAATTATTATCGGCCAAAAGTCATAGGGCAATCCCACACACGACTCAAACAATTAAGCAATTGAACTCAGCCAATTTGAAAATGGGACAAGTTCACTAAACGTTGCATTTGCGCCAGTCAAATAGGCCGACTTAGGAAGCCAGTAAGAGTTAGGAGCATTATTTAGAACAAAAGTTGGCTTTTCAAGGAACTCACCCAAATGGGCAGAAAGACTATCCGCACTAATCACCAGATCGCTCTCACGCAAGGCCTCAATTAACAAATTAAAAAATCTTGGCAAAATTACGGTTTTTACATCTGCGGGTACATCAATGGGCTCACCTTCTATCAGCAATACAGTCGTACTTATTCCATTCAATAGGAGTTTTTCCCGTATAGTTGATATTACTGGCGCCGGAATAACCTTCGAACGTACTCTACTACCCGGCACTATCACAGCATTCTTTATCGAACTTGTAGGCATTGATGCTCTTTGGGGAATCAAGGTGTATCCACCTTGCCTAAAGAACTCCTCGTAAGCCAGGTAAATATTTTTATAGTCCTGATCGAGGCACAGTGGTTTACCGCGCCCCGCGATGAATTTCTCACGCCATCCAAGTTGGTCGAAAACAAACTGATGGTCTCTTGCCAACGGCGCCAGTGCACATCGCAAAGAAATAAGGCTACGCAAGGCCGCCATCTTTCCATTAAGCCGCACGTTAAACGCGGCTGGTACATCAGTCATATCACTTGGCCCAATCAACCTAACGTGTTGCTTACCGGGACCTAAGGCGTTTAACAATCCGCTAATATGCGAGCCTGCATAAAGTTGAATACCATCTTGTCCGTCAAGCATTTCACACTGCCTAAGTGACTGGTATGCGATTATAAAATCGCCATAAGCTTTAAGCGTAACCACAACTTTCTTCACAAATATTTACCCCCAGTAATGCACTCTAAATATCAAACGAGCCTTCGCATAATACCTTCATTTTTTTTAACAAGCAAAATAGAGTCAGTCAGTAACGCCAATAAAATAAAGTAAAGGAGACCCGGTATAAAAAAACCGAACATTGGTCCGAACTGAATCAGCAGTATTAGAAACGTCGGGACATTTATATAACCATGAATTTTAAATGGGGACGAAAATAAAATGTATGAAGCGAACCCCATAAATAAAGCCTGCGAATTAATTAACCCAAAAAATATAACGCCCGGTATACCAAAATCAGAGAACTGCTCAACTGCGCCCCCAAAAGCCGGTGTACTAGTTAGCTCGGCTTGACCTGGGTAAAAATATTCCACCACATTAACAACACCCCAAACATATGGCTTGTCAGGCCACAGACTGCGGGGAACATATCCCCATAAGTTTGTTATGAAAACGACGCCGTCAAACAATTCAATTTCATTGTTAAAATAAGCCTCATAATACATTGCGGCATTTTTATAATAATCAAAGTACGAATAAATGCTAGACAAATCAAAATCCGACCCAATAGCCAAATATAAATTATAAATTGCAAGCAGAAAAATTAATGGCAAGCCAATCAATAATACAACATGCAAGTTCCGCCATTTTATAAAGTATAAGAAAATTAATCCCGTCAGAAAATACTGAATTATAATACCCTTAGAACCCAGCATGGATGAAACCACAATAAATGCAAATGTCGTAAAAACTAATGCCAGGGGTCGACGGCAATATAATAAAAAAGACAAAAAAGAAACTGCCAAGAAGGAAATCGCTAACGCGTACCACTGCCCGTGTCCGACTCGATAGAGTTGATAACCTTCGCGAGGGTTAGAAAGCCAATTTAAAACCCCAAACTCAGCACTAGCAAGCAAATAAAAAACAACCATGAATAATAAAAAATAAATAATTCCGATTCTTTTAAAGTCATTATTACTTAACGAAATTTTACTAAGAGGCAGATATTTTAGTATCCCAATTGATTTTGAAAAGCGAAAGGCAACCAACACTGCAATTAATTGCGAGGCAATATATAAATTACCCATTAAAATGGCGAATTGATACGACACACCCTCAAGACCATCATCCATTAAATACAATGGCCCTAGAAAAAGCTTCATCAAATCTATAGGGATAGTCGCAGTCAATGCAATTGTAAAAGGATTTAAAGCGGGTAGCCGCAAGCGATAGATAGAGAACCAAGCGGGCCAAAATAACAATAAGAACGCGATAGCGATATTAATAAAATAGAGTATTGTCATTGCTAGGCCATCTTGACCGTTGATAGTGGCTATGTCCGAGGCTCTCGTATTAGTAAATCGCTAAATCGGCTTGGGTTAAATATCTTCACCACTAAACCTCTTAATTTTGCCCAATCCAATACGGTATTTTTTAAGTAAAAAATGAAGAACATCTCGGGTCAGAGTAAATTTCAAAAGAGATGATTTACCGACTAGTAAAGCTAGCGATACTATTGTGCTATTAAAACCGAGTGATTTCAATCTTGCTCTAAATGAGTCCCTGTCACTATCTTGATTTATGACAGAAAACACTTTTACCAACGATGTAAATCCTGAGTGTTCACGCGTCAGTACGTTTAAGAATTCTTTTTTAACAAATGGGCGATCCGATAGTAATTTTTCAGCCAATGTCTCGTATCCATCAAAGTCCAGCAAGACACGGCTGACAAGCCCGTTTGACATAAAACTATCATTACCTGTTCTGCAACTGACGACAACTTTGTCCAAATATAGTAACTCGCGCCCTTCCAATAATATACTCATCAACTTAAATACATGCGAGTATGCACCTCCGATAAATGCAGGATCCATAATCACATCATCCCAGAATTTTCTTTTCACAACGATAGTGCTTAAATAACTAAAAATAGCACCCAGGTGTTTTGCACTTTTAAGGTATTCCAGTACAGCATCCTCGATAGAAAAATCAATTACTCTTGTTTTTTTAGAATTTTTACACCATTTTTGAATATGCATTGGCAAAAGGAATTCATTACAAACCATCCTATTACCAAGAATTATAGCGGGGTCATTTTTTAAATGCATTAAAACCAATTTTAATGCATTCGGATACATTGCATCATCACTTCCGAATAACCAGCAATAGTCGCCTGATGCAAGACTGACAGCCCGAAGATAGTTATTATCGGCCCCTAAGTTAACTTCATTACGCGAAAATACAATTTTTATACTATTTTCGGTGTTCTTTTGCCATTTCTGTACAACCTGCTCTGTATTGTCTTGTGATGCATTATCGCTAATGCAAATCTCTACTATATCAATGAGATCGGCATCAATTTGTTTAACGATGCTTGATATTGTTTGATCCAAATATTCCGCTCTGTTGTAAGTTGGAATACAAATAGACAAGGAATTTTTCATAATTTATTATTTGTGACTTCGCCAAACAGATAATGGCAACACCCAGGATACGGTAAGGAGGTAGGAAAAAATTAACCCAAAAACAATACCATAGACTCCAAAGATAGGAGCAAGCAACCATTGGAAATAAATACTCAGAAAACCTTGTATCGGCACACATATCCAAAACGGCTTCATATTGCTACTACTTTGCAGTATGACAGCGAATGTATCAGTCCACACTCTGATTACTTGGTAAAGACCAAGGCTTACAATGAGGCCTACGGGAGCAATTACATTTTTCCCAGGGGCCAGAATTTCAAGCACAAAAGGCATAAGCCATGCGAGCACCAACGTGCTAAAAATCATGAAGACAATACCTATGGTTAGATACTTCCGAAGGTAGCCCCCAACAATACCCCACTCCTGCCTCGCTATTGACTCTGCAAATATAGGCCACAGAGAAAGCAATATGGCACTATACACATAAAATAAGAAACCAAATATTTTAGTCGATAAGTTATACGAAGCAATATCGCTAGCTTGCGCGAATTGTGAAAGTATAATATAGTCAACTTGAAGTACGCAAGCTGCCATGATGGCAAATAGCCAAAAATGCAAACCTCTCGTAATTATTATTTTAAATTTCCCAATAAGGGTTTTCTTTAGCCTTCCAAAATCTGCTCTTTTTTGTCTCAGTAAAATCACTAGAATAGGAATAGCCGCTGGCGGTGCAAGAACTGCAATTAAGCTTAGCTGCAGTCGATGGACCATTGGAAATTGGCTTAAAAATAGCAAGCATCCAAGGCCAACAATCGACGAGATAGCTGGGACTATATTAGATAGATAACCTCTTTGTTCGGCGTACCATACTTTATAAACTACGCCCCCCACCGCAAACCCAATTGATAGGGAGCCGGTAAGAAATAGTAATTTTACTTTTTCTTTTTCGCTTAAAAATACAATATTTCTGAGCAATATTGGTGCAATTATCGGACTGATGAAATAAAGTAATATGACTGTTAAAAAAAGCAAGATAATCGCAAGTAAACTACCCGCAAAAATTAAATCGTCGTAGCTCTGATTTTTTACGCGAGATTCAGAAATGTAGTTTTGTATACTAAATCCTATCCCTAAATCCGCAAGCATAAACCAAGCCGCAAGTCCAGTTAGAAGCGCAAATACAGCGTAGTTCTCCAACCCCAAACTGTCCATCAGTATTCGGACGCTAAAAAGTTGAACAAATGCCGTAACAACACGGCTAACCCATGCACTGCCAGCAATAAAAAGGTATTTAGGAATGTGAAGCGGCATACCTTTTTTGTTCCAATTATCTCAACGTTAAATTGTATCCACCCAATCGAGCATTTGACTCACTCCTTTAGATGCATTTACTGATGGCTTCCATGAAAGCAGACTTAGGGCTTTGGAAACGTCCGATACGAAAACGCGCTGATCACTCTCGCGAACAGGTAGTTTGACGTAGCTAAGTTCTACGCTTGCCATTTTTTCCAGCATGGCGAACAGCTCCAGCAACGATAAACTATTGGCAATGCCACCGCCGATATTAAAGACCTGTCCGTTGGCCCTATCAATATTATTAATCGCAGCCATATAAAGCCGTTTCATATCATCCGCATGGAGCACGTCACGTACTTGCTTACCGGTACCTGATATGGAAAAAGGCTCACTGATCAGACCTTTTTTGGTTTCCATCGTTTTTTGACAGAACCAGCCCACCCACCCTTGATCGTAAGTAGCAAACTGCCGACCGCCATACATTGATGAATGCCGGAAAACCACGGTCTTAAGTCCGAAAATGCGAGCATAATCAAGCATGTACTGGTCTGCGGCTCCTTTAGAGCAGCCATAGGGTGAATGAAAACTAAGCTGTGTCTCCTCGTTGATGCCATTTGGATGCTCAACGCACTGATAGCGCGACTCAGTTTCAACGTATGTGTATTGCTCTAGATCACCATAGACTTTGTTTGTGGATGAATACACCACCGTGGCGTTAGCCGCATATTGGCGCACGGCTTCCAACAGATTGATTGTCCCCATCACATTGACTTCAAAGTCCATCCGTGGGTTAGTAATGGAGGTGGTCATGGCAACTTGACCAGCTAGATGAAAGATTGCATCAGGCTTAAATTCTTTAATTACGCGGGTTATGTCGTTTTGGTTGCGGATGTCCCCATGCTCAAATGTGAAACTACCTTGGGTTTTCAGCCATGTAAGGTTTTCACGCGAGCCGTTGCGGTAGAGATTATCAAACACGACCAGCTCATCGCCACGGGCCAACGCGTCTGATGCGAGGTTACTGCCTAAAAAGCCGCAGCCGCCGGTAATAAGGAGTTTCATTTTTTAAATTCCATTTCTATCGTTTTTTTAAGCCCAGCTATCAGATCAAACGCGGGATGCCAGCCGAGTTGCGCCATTGGCGCCACGTTGGCAAGGCAGTGCATGGCTTCGTTGCCGCGATAAGGTAACGCACCGAAAATTAATTCGGTACTGGACCCTGTCAGCCGATGAACGTTTTCGACAAATTGCCGAATGGTGGGGGCAACGCCGGTGCCGACGTCAATATTCTGCACGGTGTCTAGCTGGTGACGTTGCATCAACAATGTGTCATAGGCGCTCACAACATCTTCAATGTAGATAAAGTCGCGCGCCTGCTCGCCGGCGGTGAGCTTTAGTACTGGGTCGTTACGATGGCATGAGTGCAGAACGTGCGTACTGAACTTAGAGGTATCGTCACCGGGGCCGTACATGTGCTGGAGCAATACGTTTACAAAACTTAATCTTCCCTCTGACTTCGTCGAAAACATTTCCCCCCATTGAGTAAATTGGCGTTTACTTAATGCATATGGACTTACCTCGGGATCTAAGGCGCTTCCGGTATTAATAAAAGTTACTGATTGTGATGCGCGCTGTAATGCCTGCAAGATAACCAGTCCAAGACGTAGATTGGCGTCAATAATTTGGAGGCTTGTTTCAGCTTGGCGACCATAAACGCACGCCGTATGTACAACAACCTCTGGTTGAACCCGGCTTACGAAGGCATCTATTTCTGCATCGGTTGTGCAGCGCCCGATTTGGAACAACGCATCTAATCCGCGCAGCCTATGTAACTGAGAGGTGGGCCTCAGCAGCAAGGCCACTTGATGCCCCGCACTAAGCCAATGAAGGGCTAGCGCGCTCCCTAAAAAGCCACTGGCACCGGTCAATAGGATTTTCAAGGCAATAGTCGCTTAATTTAAAAATTTACGCCCAAATAAGTTTCTATTTTTTTCGCAGCAAACTCCAGCATCTCTCGCGTCAAGGCCGGCTGCACACCAATCCAGAACGTGTTGTTCATCACATTGTCCGTATTGGTCAAGTCACCGCTCACGCGGTAATTAGCCCCCTGCATATAAGGCTGGCAGGTCAGGTTGCCGGCAAAAAGCAAACGCGTGCCGACTTTGTTTTGATCTAGATAAGTCAACAAGTCCAGTCGCGTGACAGGGCAGTTGTCTTTCAGGGTGATCGGAAAGCCAAACCATGATGGGTCTGAGTGCTCCGTTGGTTCTGGCAGGTGCAAGAACTCTTCACAATCCTTCAACCTCGCTTTTAAGAAAGCGAAGTTGTCTTTGCGAGCCTGAATGAAGGCCGGGGCTTTGTCCAATTGGGCCAAACCGCAAGCGGCTTGCATGTCAGTGATCTTGAGGTTGTAGCCAAGATGGCCATAGGTGTACTTGTGGTCGTAGCCCTCGGGCAACTTGCCCAGTTTTTGGCAAAAGCGTTTGCCGCAGGTATTGTCCTTGCCTGGGGCACAGTAGCAGTCGCGTCCCCAGTCACGAAAGCTCTCGGCGATGGTTTTAAGTTCATCATTGTTCGTAAAAACCGCACCGCCCTCCCCCATCGTGATGTGGTGTGCGGGGTAGAAGCTGAGTGTGCCGATATCGCCGAAGGTCCCAACCATTTGGCCACGGTAGGTGGTGCCCAGTGCGTCGCAACAATCTTCTATCAACCACAAATTGTATTTTTTGCACAGGGCCGTAACGACATCGAGGTTAAACGGGTTGCCCAGCGAGTGCGCCAGCATGATGGCTTTGGTTTTTGGGCCAATAGCAGCTTCAATTTTCGTCGCGTCAATGTTGTGGGTAAGCCGGTCTACATCCACAAACACCGGGACAGCGCCGAACTGGAGGATCGGGTTGACGGTGGTGGGAAAGCCCGCCGCTACGCCGATGACTTCATCGCCTTTTTGAATAGCTCTGTCACCCAGCTTGGGCGAAGTGAGCGTGCTGAAGGCAACCAAGTTAGCCGATGAGCCGGAATTGACGGTAATGAGATGTTTGATGCCAATAAACGCAGCAAGCTTTTTCTCGAACTCGGCGTTAAATCGGCCCGTGGTGAGCCAGCCATCCAAGGATGCCTCCACCATGTTCTTGAGCTCTTCAGCTCCGATAACTTTTCCGGAGGGCGGGACCACGGTCAGGCCAGGCAAAAATGGCTGTGGCGCTAGTGCGATGGCTGCATATTCGTTAACGAGTTTGGCGATTTGCTCGCGCAATGCTTGTGTTTTGCCGTTTTCCATAGAGATAGTCAATTTTTGTTAAGCGGGAATTACTGGGTTAGGGCTTGATAGGCTTGCAACTGAGCCAGTGTGAGTTGGCGCATGTTCGCGCCTGACCGTCGCTGCTTGGCCCAGTCAATGATGAGCGCCAAGGCATCTTTTAAACGAAGGGCGGGGTGCCAGTCCAGCCGGCTGCGTGCCTTAGAAATATCGAGTTTGAGGTAGTGGGCCTCGTGCGGATGTGCGCCAGTGTCAATTTGCCACCGTGCATCAGCACCCCACAACTCTGCCATTTTCTCAACAATCCAGCCAACTGGCTTGGCATCTTCATCATTAGGGCCAAAGTTCCAGCCTTCGCCGAAGCTGGGGCCGTGCTCATACAGTTGCTCGGCCAATGTGAGGTAACCGCGCAAAGGCTCCACAACGTGCTGCCACGGGCGGATGGCGTGCGGGTTGCGAATGTCAACCTTGCGGCCCTGCTCGAAGGCCGTAAGGATATCGGGGATCAGGCGATCTTGCGCCCAGTCGCCGCCGCCAATGACATTGCCGGCGCGTACGGTGGCGGTGGCGACCCCATGCTGGGCGTATCTATCGACATTAAAAAAGGATGACCTGTAAGCCGCGCTAACGAGCTCAGCGCAACCTTTGCTGTTGCTGTAGGGGTCAAAACCTCCCATGGGCTCGTTTTCACGATAACCCCAAACCCATTCCCTGTTCTCGTAGCATTTGTCAGTGGTGATGTTTACCACGGCTTTGACGCCCGGGGTTTGGCGCACGGCCTCCAGTAAGTGCACCGTACCCATCACGTTGGTGGCGTAAGTTTCAACCGGGTTTTGGTAGGAATAGCGCACCAGCGGTTGCGCCGCCATATGGATGACGATCTCAGGGCGATTCTCGGCAAAAACAGCTTGCAATTTAACCAAATCACGGATGTCGCCGATCACGCTGGTCATACCTTGCGCGACTTCAGCAATCTCGAACAAACTGGGATTGGTGGGTGGCGCCAAGGCGTAGCCTGTCAATTGCGCGCCCAAGGACTGCAGCCAGAGACTGAGCCAGCTGCCCTTGAAGCCGGTATGCCCGGTAAGCAAGACGCGTTTACCGTGCCAAAAAGCGGGGTTCATGCCCACACCTTCCAGGGCGCTTTTCCAGACTGCCACAGTTCTTCAAGGTGGTTTTTGTCACGCAAGGTGTCCATGGGTTGCCAGAAGCCGTGGTGCGGGTAAGCAGATAAGTTGCCCTCTCGCGCCAATAGTTCCAGTGGCTCGCGCTCCCAGGTAGTGCTGTCGTCCGTGATGTAGTCCATCACCTGAGGTGACAGCACGAAGAAGCCGCCGTTGATCATGGCACCATCGCCCTTGGGCTTTTCCATAAAGCTGTTGACCTTGTTGCCGCTAAGGTCCAGCGCGCCAAAGCGGCCTGGAGGAATGGTGGCAGTCAGGGTTGCTTTGACGTTTTGCGCCTTATGAAAGGCCAGTAACGCGGTGATGTCAACATCACCCACACCATCGCCATAGGTCATACAAAAGGCCTCTTCATTTTTGACATAGTTAGCAATGCGCTTGACCCGACCTCCTGTCATGGTTTCATCTCCAGTATCGACCAGTGTGACTTTCCATGGTTCGGCGTTGCGCTGGTGCACTTCCATGCTGTTCTTGCTCATGTCAAAAGTAACGTCAGACATATGCAAAAAGTAATTGGCAAAGTACTCCTTGATGACATAGCCCTTGTAACCACAGCAGATTATGAAATCATTAATTCCGTGGTAGGAATAGGTCTTCAGGATGTGCCACAAAATGGGCTTACCGCCAATTTCGATCATCGGTTTGGGCCGGGTAGAGGTCTCTTCGGATATGCGGGTTCCCAAGCCGCCGGCTAGGATGACTGCTTTCATTGCTTACTCCACACTCACGTTGACGCTATAGCCGTTGGCCTTGAGCAGCGCGTGTTGTTTGGCTTGGGCCAGATCAGCAGCTACCATCTCGGCACACATCTCTTGCGCAGTAATCTCTGGCACCCAGCCTAGTTTTTGTTTGGCTTTGCTGGGATCGCCGAGCAGGGTTTCGACTTCGGTGGGGCGAAAGTAACGCGGGTCGATGCGGACAATGGCCTTGCCTTCGACGTAGCCCACTTCGTTGACGCCTGTTCCTTCCCAGCGTATTTGCATCCCTAATGCTGCGGCCGTCCATTCAATAAACTGGCGCACGCTGTATTGCACGCCGGTGGCGATCACAAAATCTTCCGCCGTGTTTTGCTGCAGCATCATCCATTGCATACGCACATAGTCTTTTGCGTGTCCCCAGTCGCGCAGAGCATCAATGTTGCCCATGTAAAGGCAGTCTTCCAGGCCTTGGCTGATATTGGCAAGGCCGCGGGTGATTTTTCGGGTGACGAAGGTTTCGCCCCGGCGTGGGCTTTCATGGTTGAACAAGATGCCGTTGCAAGCGTACATGCCGTAAGCCTCACGGTAGTTAACCGTGATCCAGTAAGCGTAAAGCTTGGCCACAGCGTAAGGGCTGCGCGGGTAAAACGGCGTGGTCTCGCGTTGCGGGGTTTCTTGCACCAGGCCGTAGAGTTCGCTGGTACTGGCTTGGTAAAAGCGGGTTTTCTTTTCCAGGCCCAGGATGCGAATGGCTTCCAGAATGCGCAGGGTGCCCATGCCGTCTACGTCGGCGGTGTACTCGGGGGACTCGAAACTGACGGCCACGTGGCTTTGGGCGCCCAGGTTGTAGATCTCGTCGGGCTGCGTTTCTTGAATGATGCGGGTCAGGTTGCTGCTGTCGCTTAAGTCGCCGTAATGCAGTTTGAAGCGGGCGTTGTCTACGTGCGGGTCTTGGTAGATGTGGTCTACACGCTGGGTGTTGAACGAGCTGGCCCGGCGTTTGATGCCGTGGACGGTGTAGCCTTTTTCCAGCAGAAATTCGGCTAGGTAGGAGCCGTCTTGGCCGGTGACGCCGGTGATTAGGGCTACTTTGAGGGGTGTTGTCATGGGTGGTATGGAAATATCGGTGGATTGCCGCGCTACGCTCGCAATGACGCGGCTTGAAAATCTTTGTAAGCAGCTGCGAGGCCGGCTTCCAGGCCCACTTGGGCTTGCCAACCCAGGGCATTCAGCCGGGCGCTGTCCATCAGTTTGCGGGGAGAACCGTCGGGTTTGCTGGTGTCAAAGTCGATGTTGCCCGAGAAGCCGACAGTTTTGCCTACTGCCAAGGCGAGTTCTTTAATGGTGATGTCTTCGCCGAAGCCGACGTTGATGTGGCTTTGCATGGGGCTGGTGTGCTGCGCGTAAGTGGCTTGGGGCAGGTTCATCACGTGAATGCTGGCGGCTGCCATGTCGTCTACATATAAAAACTCGCGCCTGGGTGTGCCGCTGCCCCAGATGGTGACGGTGGGGGCATTGGCCACTTTGGCTTCATGAAAGCGGCGGATCAAGGCGGGGATGACGTGGCTGTTTTCGGGGTGGTAGTTGTCACCCGGGCCATACAGGTTGGTGGGCATGACGCTGCGGTAGTCAATGCCGTGGCTCACGCCATATTGGCGGTTGTAACTCTCGCACAGCTTGATACCGGCGATCTTGGCAATGGCGTAGGGCTCGTTGGTGGGCTCTAGCGGGCCGGTGAGCAAGGCGCCCTCTGCCATGGGCTGCGGGGCGAGCTTGGGGTAAATACAGCTAGAGCCTAAGAACAAGAGTTTTTGAACGCCGTTCTTGAAAGCCGCGTCAATCACGTTGGCTTGCACCATCAGGTTTTGGTAGATAAAGTCTGCCGGGTAGGTGTTGTTGGCGTGAATACCGCCGACCTTGGCTGCGGCCAGGTAAACCTGGGTGGGCTTTTCTTTTTGGAAGAAGGCTTGCACCGCAGCTTGGTTGGTCAGGTCCAGCGCAGCATGGGTGCGGATGACGAGTTGGGTCTGATCCTGCGTTGCCAGCGCGCGGATGATGGCGCTACCCACCATGCCACGATGGCCTGCGACGTAAATTTTGGAGACTGGTGAGAACATTAAATCGATTACTTCGCTCAAATCAAAGTAATGGACACGTGCCCATAAGTAACTTCAGGTGCACTACATCGTCCTCGCTTTTGGTTACAGAAGCGATGCGCTTTACCTGCTCGACGCAACTGCTGACCGCGACCAGCAAGTGACTAGGGACGATGACTGTCAATGAAATACTCCTAAAAATTGAAACAAGCAATTCCGCTAACAGCTATTCATTCGCGATCCTCCTGCCGCTGGCGCAAGCTACCGCAATGCAGCGAAATCCGCGACACCCATTTGAACCCCGTGCGAATTAGCGCCCGGCGGCCAAGACGGCAGGAAATTTTAACCCTGCACCTTGTAACCATGAAATGACAACTCGACCTACTTACGCCTCACAACAATTCCCAACATGCACCCGTCGCCGGGTTACATCTCAGCCGACCCGCTGCAGGCTGGCAGGGGCGATAGAGAGTCGCACGGGCCGACTCAGTATCTCCAGCAAGAGCATTACCCTACCCTGCGCGTCAGCCATCTGGCAAACCGCATCAAGCCCAGCAAATGGACCCTCGGTGACACGCAGCGGCTCTCCGAACTCAAAATAAGGCCGCGGCGCCGTTGCGTCTTCAGCCTGAAGGCGAATTGCGCATACTAGGGCATCGCTGACTTTTGCTGGCTGGTTACCAAAGGTGACCAATCGGCTCACGCCCAGAGTGGAGCGCACTACGCCCCAGCCTCGCGACTCCAACCCGGAGTCGACCCGAATAAACAGGTAACGCGGGAAGAGCGGCTCGTCGAGCACGGTCAAGGCACCCCGGCGCAGCCGCTCGGTGCGTACTTCGGGCATGAAGCAGGTTAAGCCTTGGCGTTCAAGGTTCTCCTTGGCGCAGCGCTCTTGACGGACCTTGGTGTGAACCAAGTGCCATTCATAAACCGCAATCGGAGCCGACAATGATTGGGTGCCCGCAGAACGCATGGCACTCATGGCGCCCCCCGCTCTAACCCCAGAGATATGCGCCACGCTCGGCGCAGGCGATGCAGTTTCTGAGCAGAAACGACGTCGGTATTCGCACCGCGCAGACCCTGACGGATGAACACAAACAGAAGCAGCACAAAGCCGGTACCCAAGGCGACCAGGGCAGCAATTTGAGCCCTCTTGGGTTTGCTTTTGAGCTCCGAGGCCACAGCGGGGTCCAAGACCTGAATAACGACCAGATCGCGGCTCTCGTCTAGGCGGGCGGTCTCGTACTGGCGTGAAAGCAACTCTAGCAGCGCCTGCTGGTACTTGAACTCGCGGTACCGCGTGGTGTAAGCGACGTCACCGCCAATTGCGGGCGCAGGGGCAGCAGATTCACTTTGGGCATACTGGGCGCGCATGGCGACCATGTCTGACTGGGCCTGCCTGAATTCGACCGCGGACTCGGCGAGGTAGCTGCGCATGCTAACGAGCTTGGTTTCCTGCGCAGCAATAGCCGCCTGAAGCCGGGCCAAGACCTCTACAGCTTCCTTAGTGCTGGACTTCAGCACATCAGCACTTAGGCCCTTGGCGCCCAATGCGCGCTCAGCGGCGCTGAGATTGCTCTTGGTCGCCGCGAGCAGCGACTCGAAGTAAAGGCGCCGCTGGCGGGCCTCGGTCGCCGTCATCCGACGAAGCAAGGTGCCCAGCTCCTCGACATGTGCGTTAGCAAGGGCCGCCGCAAACTCGGGGTCTTCGTCTTCAACGTCCACCGTGATCACGCCGTCTTTGCCCTGCTTGGCGCGGGCGTGCTGCTCTAACGCCTTGGCGGCGTCAGGGAGGGACTTTTGCTCATAGCGCTTCACCAGATCAAAACGGGCGACCAGGGCGTCAAGGACTGCGCGACTCTTTAGCGCAGAGACCGTCCCGACGGGCGACTGCGGCGGCACAAAAGTCGTACTAGCCGTGAATGTGGGAGTTAACGCGAAACTTATTGCGAGTGCAATAAGCCCGGCCAACAAGGGACCGCCCAGCAGCAAGCGGAGGTTGACGACCACGACATGGAGCAGGTCCAGAAGGCTGACCTCGGCTTCGACCGGCGCGCATGGCGCGATTTCGGAGGTGTTTTCGGATGGGTTCATGGAGGACTGGCACTTCCAAATATTGATGAACCAAATGCCCAGTCCCAACGCCCGGTGACCCGGGGCCAGCCATGGCGGACAAGCGCTGGGCTGGAGTGAGGGCGTTTTCCGTCGATGTAACGCGTGAGTCTGGCTACGGGTGACACACACCGCCGGTGGCAGGGGTTCGTCATTGAGCACCGGCCATGCAAGTTGCAACTTGTCCGTTGTATGCCAAAAAACTGACTTTCGATTTTGAAAAACACCATTTTTTTCTTATGCAAATTTTTATAGTTTCATAAAATACTTTTTATATTCATCATCATATCCGAGGAAACAGACTCACCAATTCAATGAACATTGGACGCCAAAAAATGGTGCCACTTGTAATAATTTTCTGATTTAAATCAGAAAATTTAAAAATTTTGAGCGGTACATATCCATGCAAGGGGGACGCAAGCCTGAAGCCAATTACGTCCGCAAACAGCAGCGTGTCGTGAGAGTCGAACTTAAAAGCTGACGGGCAAAGAACGAGGTCTGATGCATGGCATCAATAGGGCTAGGCATGTGCGCCCCTGGTTGCGGAGTTGCGCGTTTACTTGGAGATATTTTTTTGAAGCGCCCGCGTGTCGAGGGGCGTGGTGAGCACAAACGAAAAACCCCTCAAACATCTCTGTTTGAGGGGTTTACGTTTGGTGCGGCTGGCAGGAATTGAACCCACGACCCCTTGGTTCGTAGCCAAGTACTCTATCCAACTGAGCTACAGCCGCGAAGCTGTGTAGTCTATCACAAGTTTAAAAGTGCTCTAGCTTCTTTGGGGCTGGCAATGGCGCGGCCGGCGCGTTGGGCGCAAAGTGCAAGTTCGGTGATGAGGGCGCCGTTACCGCTGGCGCGCTCACCATTGGGCAGGTAAAAGGTGTCTTCTAGGCCGGTGCGCAGCATGCCGCCCATGTCGGCCGTCTTTTGGTGCACGGGCCAGATCTCGGCGCGGCCGATCAGGGTGCTTTGCCAGATGCTGTCCGGCGCCATCCACCTGGGCAGCAGCGCCAGCAGCTCGGCGTCGCAGGGCATGCCCGAAGCCACCCCCATGACCAGGTTGTATTCGGCGCGGCCCATGCCGGGTTTGAGCATGCCGGCCTTGAGGTACATGGTGACCGAGCGCACGATGCCCACGTCAAAGCACTCAAATTCGGGGTGGGTACCGCATTCGGCCATGACGTCCAAAAACTGCTGCACCTTGGCCACCGGGTTGTCAAACACCAAGGGCGGCCAGGCCCATTGGCCGTTGTCCTTGATCTTGAGGTAGTTCAGGCTGCCGGCGTTGCAGGCGGCGATTTCGGGTTGGATGCGGCGGATGCAGTCCAGCGGGCCGCTGATGTCTTTGCCCACCACGCCAGTGGTCAGGTTGATGATGACGCCGGGGCAGGCGTCGCGAATGGCACCCACCACTTCTTCCATCACGTCTGGGTCCCACGAGGGCAAATGGCCCATGCCGGCGCCCTGCTGGCGCACATGCACGTGCATGACGCTGGCGCCCGCGTTAAAGGCGTCGCGCGCCTCGGCGGCCATTTGGGCGGGCGTGACCGGCACGGGGTGCTGGGCGGGGTCGGTCAGCACGCCAGTGAGCGCGCAGGTGAGTATGGCTTTGTCCATGGGCTTGGGGCTTTCTGATAATTGGGTTGATTTATTGCGCGGGGGTGGCGTCTGCCACCGTGATTTCAGCCAGCAGCGCGCCGGATTCGACCTGGTCGCCGCTCTGCACGTGCAGCGCGCTGACCGTGCCCGGCGCTTGAGCGCAGAGCCACATTTCCATCTTCATGGCTTCGACGCACAGCAGTTGCTGGCCCAAGACCACCGCGTCGCCTGGGGCCACCAGCACGCGGCTGACTTTGCCAGCCACCGGGGCGCGGGCGCGTCCGGGGTCTTGCGCGCTGTGCGACGCCGGAAAGGCCGATGGCTCGTGGATCACAAAGCAGTCGCCACCCAGCGCCAAATGCACTTGCGTGCCCACTTGCGCACTCGCAATCAGCGTCACCGCGCTTTGCACCACACCGTCGAGCGCAAAGCGCAGTTGCCCGGCCTCAAAACTCAGCACGCTGGCTTGCACCTGCGTGGGCGCGGCGCCCTCTTCCGCTTCATGGGCCAATAGCGTGATGGCCACGCCGCCATGGCGGTCCGGGTGCAGGCGCAGGCGGCGAAGCTGCTCGCCGCATTGCAGGCCCATGTCAAACGCGGCCACGCTGTCGCTGCGCCAACTGTGGCCCTGCGCAGCCAGCAGCGCCAGCGCGGCCGCCAGCCAGGCGGTGTCGCTGGGCTGCGGGGCTTGCAAGAGCGCGGCGCCCCGCTCCGCCCATTCGTCGATGCGTGTGGTGGTCATCTGCGCATCGGCAAAGTCGGGATGGGCCAGCAGGTCGGCCAAAAAGCGGCTGTTGTTGCGCAGGCCCAAGAGCGGCGTGTGGGCCAGCGCGGCGCGCAGGCGGCGAATGGCGTCGCCCCGGTCGCGGCCATAGGCGATGACCTTAGCCACCATCGGGTCGTAATAGGGCGACACGATGTCGCCTTCTTGCAGGCCGTGGTCGATGCGCACGCCTGAGGTCAAAGCCGCCTGGGGCTTCCACCACAGCACCTGTCCGGTTTGCGGCGCAAAGCCGGCGTAGGGGTCTTCGGCGTACAGGCGCGCCTCTATGGCGTGGCCAGCAAAGCGAATGTCGGCCTGCGCCAGTGGGAGCGGTTCGCTCGCGGCCACGCGCAGTTGCCATTCCACCAGGTCCAGCCCGGTAATGAGTTCGGTTACTGGGTGCTCCACTTGTAGCCGGGTGTTCATTTCCAAAAAGTAGTGGCGCCCCTGGGCGTCCACGATAAATTCCACCGTGCCCGCACCCTGGTAGCCCACGGCCAGCGCGGCGGCTACGGCGTCCGCGCCCATGGCGGCACGCTGCGCGGGGCCCACGATGGGCGAAGGCGCCTCTTCAATCACCTTTTGGCGGCGGCGCTGGGCGGTGCAGTCGCGCTCGCCCAGGTGCACGGCGCCACCGCGCTGGTCAGCAAACACCTGAATCTCAATATGGCGGCCGTTATCAATCAGGCGCTCCAACATCAAAGTGCCGTTGCCAAAGGCGCTCAGGGCCTCGCGCCGGGCGCCTTCGATGGCGGCGGGCAAATCTTGCGCAGCGTCGGCGCGGCGCATGCCCCGCCCGCCGCCGCCCGCCGTGGCCTTGACCAGCAGCGGAAAACCCAGCTCCAGCCCTTGGGCGATCAAGAGCGCGTCGTCGTCCTCAGGCGCGCCCAGATAGCCGGGGGCGCAGGGCACGCCGGCGTCTTGCATGCGGCGCTTGGCCAGCGCCTTGTCGCCCATGGCGCGCATGGCCGCAGGCGGCGGGCCGATAAACACCAGCCCAGCGTCCAGGCAGGCCTGGGCAAAGTCGGGGTTTTCGCTCAAAAAGCCGTAGCCGGGGTGCACCGCGTCGGCGCCGCTGCGCCGGGCGGCGTCGAGGATGGCGTCAATGCGCAGATACGAGTCGGCGGCGCTAGAGCCGCCAATGTGCACCGCGCTGTCGGCCTGGCGCACATGCAGTGCGTGCCGGTCAGCGTCGCTGAACACGGCCACGGTGGCGTAGCCCAGGCTGCGTGCGGTGCGGATGACGCGGCAGGCGATTTCGCCCCGGTTGGCGATGAGGATTTTGGAAAAAGTCATGGTGGTAATGGAATGCGGCAGGCCTACATGCGCGCCACACCAAAGGTGTTGGGGCGCAGGCTGCGTTGGTCGGCCTCGGCAGCCAGCGCCAGGCACAGGCCCAGTACGCGGCGGGTGTCGCGCGGGTCAATGATGCCGTCGTCCCACAGGCGGGCGGTGCCAAACAGGGCGGTCGATTCTTTGTCAAGCCGCTGGCGCAAGCCATCAGACATGGCTTGCAGGGCCTCTTCATTGGGCACTTCGCCGCTGCGCTCCATCTTGCTGCGGTTGACGATGTCCATCACCCTGGCCGCCTGCGCCCCGCCCATCACGGCGGTGCGCGCCGTGGGCCAGGCGAAGATAAAGCGCGGATCAAAACCGCGCCCGCACATGCCGTAGTTGCCCGCGCCAAACGAGCCGCCCAGCACAAAAGTGAACTTGGCCACCCGCGCATTGGCCACGGCCTGGATCATTTTGGAGCCATGCTTGATGGCCCCGGCGCGCTCGGCCACCGAGCCCACCATATAGCCGGTGGTGTTTTGCAAAAAGACCAGCGGCGTGCCGCTTTGGTCGCACAACTGGATGAACTGCGCCGCCTTGGTCGAACCCGCAGGCTGGATCGGGCCGTTGTTGCCCAAGATGCCGACCAACTGGCCCTGCACGCGGGCGTGGCCGCACATCATCTCGGGCGCGTAACTGGCCTTGAACTCCAGAAAGTCAGAGCCGTCCACCAGCCGGGCGATCACCTCGCGCACGTCGTAGGGTTCGCGCTCGTCGGCTGGCACGATGCCCATGAGCTCTTGTTCGTCAAACAGCGGTTCTTGCCAGGCGACAGGCGCCGCCACCATGTCCCAACGCAGTTTGTCCAGCACCTCGCGCGCCATGGCGATGGCGTGGGCGTCGTCCTCGCACAGGTATTCGCCCAGGCCGGTGACTTGGGCATGGGTTTCAGCGCCGCCCAGCTCGTCTTCGGTGCAGTCTTCGCCCACGGCGGCTTTGACCAGCGGGGGGCCAGCCAAAAAGATGTTTGAGCGCCCGCGCACCAAGATTACGTAGTCCGACAAGCCCGGCAAATACGCCCCGCCGGCCGTGGACGAGCCGTGTACCACCGAGATTTGCGGCAGCCCGGCCGCCGACATGCGCGCCTGGTTGGCAAAGCTACGCCCGCCTTCAACAAAAATCTCGGCCTGGTAAAGCAAATTGGCGCCGCCGCTTTCCACCAGGTTGACCATGGGCAGCTTGTTCTCCAGCGCAATTTGCTGGGCCCGCAGCGCCTTGCGCAGGCCCATGGGCGCCACCGTGCCGCCTTTGACCGCGCTGTCGTTGACCGACACCAGGCAGCGTTTGCCCGCCACCACGCCGATGCCCACAATCGAGCCGCCGCCCAGCACCGACTTTTTGCCGTCGTCGTCGTGCATCTTCAGGCCAGCCAGGCGGCTGAGTTCCAGAAAAGGCGTGCCCCGGTCCAAGAGACGCGCCAGGCGCTCGCGCGGCAGCAATTGGTTGCGCTGCTCAAACTTGGCGCGTTTGGACTCGGACTCGGCAATCACCTGCGCCTGCAGGCGGTTGACCTCGTCAAGCAGCGCCTGCATGCGCTGAACGTTGGCGGCAAACGCAGGGCTGCGCGGATTGACCTGGGAACGCAGGGCGTTAGGACGGTGCGCAACGGGGGAGGGAACGGGGGGCATGAACTCAGACCTTTGCAGCACAAGGGGAACAAACCCGGACAGTTGAAATGGATGGCGTTGGCGGGCCGTCGTCGCATTCTGAAGGCTGGCCCCGGGGTGTGAACGACACCAAGGAGACAGCACTGTACGGGGCCACCGAAGCCTAATTACAATGAAAGCCCTGCCATCGGTCAACCCAAGGAAACCCCTATGAGCCTCGAAACCATTACCCAGTCCATCCGCAACAAAATGGGCGCTGACAGCGGCCTGGACGCCACCCTCAAATTTGACTGCGGCAGCGACGGCGTGATCGTGCTTGACGGCGCGTCCACCCCCAACAGCGTGTCCAACACCGACCGCGAGACCGACTGCACCGTGACCGTCAGCCTGGAAAACCTGCAAGCCATGATGGACGGCAACCTCAACGCGGTGAGCGGCTTCATGAGCGGCAAGCTCAAGGTGGCAGGCGACATGAGCGTGGCCATGAAGCTGCAAAGCGTGGTCTAAAGCGCACTTTTTGTCGGCCTGCGCGGCCGAACCAAAAGCCTGGCCCCCACGCGGCGCCGGGCTTTTTTTATGCCTTGGACGCGCGCAGCGCCAGCAAACCGGCCACCACAATCACTGCCGCGCCAGCCACGGTGGTGGCGCGCGGCACTTCGCTAAAGAACAAAAAGCCCCATAGCGGCGCCCACAAAATGCCGGTGTACTCAAACGGCGTAACCGTGCTGGCGCGCGCCACCCGGTAGGCGTTGGTCAAGAGCACCGTGCCCACCGCCGACACCACGCCGGCCACAGCCATCAACAAACCGTCGCCTGGCACCACCGGCACCCAGGGCCGCACCAAAAATGACACGCTGGGGTGCGACGACTGCGCCACGTCCAGGCAATGAAACAGCAGCGCTGCCACGCCCGAACCAAGCAAGAAAAACGCGTTCTGAAAAAACGCCATCACCGCCGCCGACAAGCTGGTGCCAAATTTGCGCGCAATCAGCATGGCCGATCCGTACAAGGCGGCCGACAAGAGCGACAAAAGCGCCGCAGGCTCAAACAGGCCACTGCCCGGTTGCAGCATCACCATCACCCCGACAAAACCCAAAAGCACCGCCGCCCACACGCGCCAGCCCGAACGCTCCCCCAAAAACGGCCCGGCCAGCGCAGTGACAAACAGCGGCACCGTGAAATACAGCGCCACTGCATCAGCCAAAGGCAGCGCCGGAAAGGCCATGTAATACGCGGTGTAAGCCCCCAGCATGATGGCCGCGCGTGCCATGAGCGGCCCCCAAGGCGAGGAAAAAATAGAGCGCCACCCCTGGTCGCGCTGCACCAGCCACAACAAAATCGGCAAGGCCACACAGGAGCGGATAAACACCACCTGCGTCAGCGGATAGGCGCCGCTGACTTGTTTGACGATGGCGTCTTGCAACGAGAACACCAACACACCCAGGCACAGGTAGAAGATGCCCCGGGCGGGGTTGTGGTTCATAGATTGGGAAAAGAAGGAAGGGCTGGAGCCTATCGTAACTGCCGATCATGGGCCACTGCCCGCACGAACAAACCCGCTTGCTATTGGTCTGCCCGCTGGCGCTTTAGGCGAAGGAGCCTGACAAAGTTCCAGGACACCAGCCACACACCGAGGGCGCCCAACACAATGATGCCGGTGGTTCCCACCAGCGCAATGAGCTGGCCGTTGGCCGCAATACCCACCGATTGGCCGATAAAGAAGCAAGAGGCGAACGCCGCCACCGCCGCGCCCCGGCGCTCAGGCGCCATCTGCGTGGCATTGATTTGCAAGGTGTTGTGGAGCATGTAAAAACCCAGACCGGCCACAAAGCAGGCGGGCACCGACCACCACCAGGCATCGGCCAAAGCCACCACCAAAAACGCCAGTGCCACCAGGATGCCGCCCCACTTGCACAATCCGACCTCGCCCAGGCGGCGCACCAGGCCGGGTGCGGCAAACGCAAACAACAATCCGCCCAAGCCATAAAGCATCACCACCTGACCGGCCGCAGAGAGCGAGATGGCGTGCAACTGGTGCAAATGCGAAACCATGAAGGCAAAGGAGCCGTACAAAAACGCCCCTTCCGCAAACACCGTGGCCAAAATCACACGCGCCCAGGGCAGCGCCAGCACCTGGCCAAACTCGGACACCATGCGCACCATGGCAGAGCCTTCGCCCTGGCGGTGCTGACGCGCCCGCAGCGGCAGACGCCGGTTGAGCACCAGCAGCCAGGCAGCAATCAGCAAGAACACCAGCGCTATCAGTAAAAAAGGCGTGCGCCATTGCAGATGGTCAGCGGCGTAACCACCCAAGGCCACGCCCCCCGAAAGGCCCAGAATTTGCCCGATCAAAAAGCGCGCAAGTACCGGCTGGCGCCGCTCGTAGGCGATGACGTCGCCAATCCAGGCCATGGACAGCGGAATGATGGACGCCGCCGTGGCCCCAGCCAAAGTGCGCGCCAGCAACAAAAGACCAAAGCTGGGCGCCAGGGCGCAAGCCACCGTCGTCAGTGCGCACGCCAAGCATCCCAGCGCCACCACCCGGTATTTGCCAAAGCGGTCGCCCAAGGGCCCAAACAACAATTGCGCAACCCCATAGGCCACGGCGAACACCGTAATCACCGAGGCCGCAGCCCCCAGGGTCAAAGAGAACTCTGCTGCCAGCCGGGGCAGCATGGCGTCCATCACCCGCAGCGACATGCCGCTGCCAAACGCCGCCACCGACAGGGCCGCGATGGCACCGCGCGGCAGCAGCACATCTGCCGGCGCCGGCACTTGCGTAGGAACGGTCGGCAGGGGCTGTGAAAGGGGTGGGGGCATGGTTCGCAGGCAGATTAACCAGAAAAAAAGCCCATCGTCCGAGAGAACAACAGGCTTCACGCAGGCCACCTGGGCCGATAAATGGTAGGGCGTGAGTGACTTGAACACTCGACCAAAGGATTATGAGAAGTCTCACAAATAAAATATCGTTATAAATCAAAAGCTTACAACGTAATTTATCAGGTGTGTAGCAAAGTGTGTAGTGAACTGCGTCGTTTTTAGTTAAAAATAACTTCAAACTTTTTTGTTTCACAGCACTTTTACGCTGCAAAAACCTCTCATTCATCACTATGGCGATACGCAATAACTGCCAGCAACCCCTAAGTGTAAACGCCTTACCACTTGTCATCATCGTCATCGTCATCGTCAAAACCAAATTTATCTTCTTTACGATCATTGAACACAGCACCTAAACCCGTTGCAGTGCTGCCCATTCGTGTACTGCCATCAGTGCTGAAACTGCCCATCTGCGAGAACACCGAACCATCACTACCAACAGTTGTAGAGCCCATCTTTGTGTAGGTTATGCCATCAGATGAGATGCTAGTTGTGTCAGAAATTTTCTGAATCGTCTGGCCCGTATCAGAGGTGGCAAACCTGCCAAAAAAAATGCCAATTGGATGCTCATAACTTTTGTAGTAGTAGGTATCAGCTTACGGGGGATGGGCAGGTTCGACCAAATTTTTGTTGCTCATTGATACAAGCTATGTTAAAAAACACTTGTGTTAATTTTTCCATTTTCACCAAAAGACACAAAATGAAGACAACAATCAAAAATACCCTGGCAGCATCGGCACTAGCTCTTCTTAGTGCTTGCGGTGGTGGCTCAGGCTCTGCACCCATTGGCCAATTAAACTTGTCTGGCACCGTTGCAATGGGTGCACCTATGGCCTTGGGTACGGTGGAAATCTACGATTCCAGGGGGCAGCTTGCAGGCACGACCACGACAGATGCATCCGGTGCGTACAGTCTGACCAACATTGATATGACGCGGTTTTCAGCACCATTCACGATCAAAGCGATTGGGCAAGTAGGAGACAGCACAACAACTTTGGTGTCGGTCTCATCTGGTGGCACAGCTAACGTAAACCAGATTACGAACGCAATCGCAGCTAATTTATCTGCTGACGGCAATCCCATCACATTGTCTGCAGGAAACAGCCTAACCAGTACAACGATCAGTGCTGCGGTAAATGCATACTCGGCAGCGCTATCAACGGTTGTGAGTTCGTTTAATGCAACATCGGATCTGATCTCTGGCACATTCAACAGCAACTATGACGCACTATTGGATAACGTCAACGCTCAAGTATTACCCAATGGTCAAGTCGTTCTGGGTACAAGTGAAGGTCAAGCCTTAACTGATTTGCTGGGCGAATACACAAACGGTCAGGTCGCTACGGCAGGTGTCACGCTGACGCAACTTTCAGTGGGCCAACTACCTGCGGCAAATGCAAGTAACAATCTCCCAGCTCCAACATCGGTGCTGAGTGCAAACAATCTACAAGCATTACTAACAAAACTCAACTCCTGTTTTGCATTGCCAGCGGCGTCGCGAGCTACTCAGAGTGCCACATCGGGGAATCCAGTTTGGATCTTAGCTACCGATTGCGACGGATTAGCCACCAGCGACTTTAAACATAATGGTTATTATTGGATAGACAGCACATCGAGTTGCGTAAATAATAATACATATTGCCTTGGTATGTTCGGTTATATGCTAACTAATGCGGCTTATGATAACTTACAATTTCTAACCCCAACAACAATAAGGGGTGTGAGTCAAAATAAATGGTACGTTAAATTTCCAATTAAATACTCAGACAACTCAATTGGGCAACTCGGTGATTCCATAGGAGGTAATTACATAATCGCCTCATACGATCCAACATCCCAAAAATATAAATTCTCAGGAAATCAGCGTGATGCAAGCACTTATGCTGAGCCCGTTGTCCAAAAAATCAAAAATATCAATACAGGTTCTATCCGGTATGAAACTGGTCTTAATCTTTATGTAAATGCCTACAGCGTCAGATCAATTAGTACTGGTGTAAATAAAAAATATGTGGTCAAAGCCGTCGTGAAGGGACGTGGCCTTCCTGTCGGTGGAGTGTACTTTGCTAATAAACTCAATCGGGCCGCCACGGCAAGTATCGGTGTTACTTCAAGTACAGCATCTACCTACAACGTTTGTGGTGGATATTTGAATATAGAATTCCCCAGTGTCATCACAACCCCGTACCTTTCTACGACACCTAATGCTGCAGGGTGTGCCGGAGTTATTAGACTTGCATACAATGATAATCCAGTTGGATCATACACACCAAGCGCGTCGGTTCCTTCATATATGGCTGGATGGAACAGCGGGAATTATTTGACCGATAACGAGTTGAGTGTGATAAAGACAGGTGAGCCCTACACCTTTGAACTGACATACAGCGATGGAACAATACGGACGTACGTGAACCGAGTGTCTTATCCTGTATTGACTATGGATAGTGTTGTCAAAGTTAATTTCCCTGCAATCAATAACACTGATTTTGACGCGTTCAACGGCTCATTGACCGGGAACGACACTTATACGGTTGGCTGGGATCAATTGGGTACTTCGCAGGTTTTCTCTGCAGCACTTTATTGGTCAAAAGGCCTTTCAGCAACAAGTAACAACCGGATACCAATTGGGCGACTTACACAATCGCTTGATTGCACCGCTACAGGTTCGCCTGCGTGCAAAACAGGTTCAAGCTGGATCAACGCTGGCAGTACACCCGATTCTGGTACCGTGCAAGTCCGCTCCCGAACTATTGATGGGCTTCAGATTTACTCACAGCTACGTCAGTATTGATTTGAGGCAAACAAGCCAGCGATTGCTGGCTTGTTTTTTTTAATATGCAAAATCCTATAAATTTAAAAAATGTTAATTCACTCAAAGCTGATGGTTAACTTGTTAGCAAGCATTGGGCAGTAATACAGCAAGTTGTCGTTCAAGGTGGCCGTGGACAAAGCCGTGCGACACTAATAAAAAACCAAATTTCAAGCGAACTGAGTGCGATTAAATCTCATTCAAATGAAGTGAACAAATGAAAAAACATCAATCCTATATACGGATGCTTGCAGCAGTTGGAGTTGCTTTGTCTTTAAGTACAAATGGCATACCAGCTTCAGCGCAAAGCATTCCTGTTCACGCTCAAGGTTTAAACGAGGAGTTAATTGCTGTTGACCTGTCAGGTAGCAAAAAACAGACTGGTGTTTTTTCAACCAAAATTGGATCAGATAAGCCTATTAAACTTGCCGTCCTACTTCCGGGTTACCCTTCGGTCGTTAGGCCCGTTGTTGAAAACGGCGTAATGGCATCATCTAAATTGACTGGTAATTTTTTAATTCGAGCAAGAAGGTTTTTGCCGGATGAGTCTATTGCGACTTTGATTGTTGATTGCCAAAGCGAAGGCGGTGATTATTGCTCAAGTGGTTATCAGGCATCGAAAGAAAGACAAGAAGACGTAGATAAGCTGATTTTTGAAGTCAAAAAACGTACACCATCAATTCGCGATGTTTGGCTTGTTGGTACCAGTATGGGGACGATTTCATCATCGTTTATGCCCTTACACAATCCAACTGCTTACGCAGGTGCAATTCATACCGCTGCAATTACTGAACCATATGCAAGAAATTCATACAAAGAGCTTGCTGGTTTTGACTACAAAAAACCATCGGCAATTCATTTCTTTATCCATCACGTTAACGATCCTTGTAGCTTGACCCCATATGCGAGCGCCAAAGCTATTGCAGGGAAATTTGACACTCCATTAGTCACTGTTTCCGGCGGTGGTGGCTTTCAGGGTGGTGTCTGCGAAGCGCTTACCCAACACGGGTTTAGAGGTAAGGAAAAGGAAGTTATGGCGGAAATTGCAGCAATCATTAAAACTGGCAAAGTTAGTCAGCTGGAAATAAATTAATTTAACTCTGGATGATTTTATGCGCTACATCTGCATTGAAAACGCCCTACAGCCGCATCGTAAAAATCCGTGTAGCCGTCTCGCAAATGGAATTAAAAATGACTGGGTGTAGGGGTGACTATTAAAAATCTAAACCAACTCAATCGCCCTGCGTTTCATCTCGTCATTAACGTCGATGTAAGCCTGAGTAGTTGAAATATTGGCGTGCCGTGCGATGCTTTGAAGCACTCTCACAGACACGCCTTTATCTGCTAAATTTGTAATCAGTGTGCGGCGTGGGCTGTGACTAGATGCACCTTCAATGCCAACACGCTTAAACAAGTGATGGAAGAATTGGCAGAGCGTGTTGCTGTTCCATCCGTCTGCGGGTCGCTTCTGTGAATAAAACAACTTATCTGTCAGCGCGTTTGGCGGTACTGCTTTGACGTAAGCGTGTAGCTCCTTGCGAAGTTTTTCGCTGACAAAAACAGTCCCTGCTTTACTGCCTTTTGTTTGTTCGGGGCTCAGACGTATCTCAGCCCTGATTTTTCCTTCAAGATCAATTACGTCGTCATAGCGCAGTGCTGCGCACTCTTTTACGCGAAGACCTGCGTAGTACATCGTTAAAAGCATTGCGCGGTTGCGTTCGCTATGCTTGCGCGTTGCCAAATAGTCCAAAACTCGACGGATTTCTTGCGCTGTGAGTGTTTTGGCTTGCTTAGACATATGTAATCTCCTAAATATAAGTTTTTGTGTGTATTAAGCATATATTCTTTGTTTATTAATTCCTACCTGTTTTTTGGTCTATTTTTCTGGGTAAAAATACGAGATTTTCAAGGGATTTCGATGGAAATGAACAGAAAAACCAAAGCTTTTACATAAAAGCTTTGGTTTTTTACTTGGAAATTACCAAACCCTGTAAAAAGCCCTACAAGCGCTTATATCAGGCCTGCGCTACCCACACCCCCAAAAGCTTGCTTTTTAGCTTGTAAATTGGCATAATATAGATATAAGCATAAATAACTTATACATAACAAGATGCAAATTACATTACTGTAATTTCAAAAGGTTGCACGCCGATTGAATTGTGCTGCTAAATCCGTTCTGAAGTGAGACGGTAAAGAAAGCGTAGCTTGTTGCGCTGATTCATAGCACTCTCCGTATGATGTACGAGAGCTTTAAACCTGCCTGGAATCTAGGTGGATTCACTATATAAAATTTTTAATTATTTTAAAAAAACGAAAAGTGAATGGTACGTTTGCTATCGTCTTAACAGTTTCCCGTCAAGTGCTTAGCACTTGACAAATAGTGAGTGGGAGAGCCACGCTTGCATTGCAAGTACCCCACAAAGCATAGACACCGGCTGCTGCATAGGCCGTCTATTGCTTGCGTAAGACACGCACTTAAAAGGCGATCGCAAAACCGACCTTTCTTGTTAAATCAAGTTGTGTGTATGCAGTATGAATAAAACCTCAGTAAAAGTTGTTGCGCCGCAAGGCGTGGCATATGCTTCCTAGTAAATGAGTACTAAATAAATTATACATATTAAATAAATTAAAAAAACAAGCGATGATTTTAGCGCTAGCTAAAAGAAATCGCAGTTTGCGCAAGCAAACTCTAACAATAAGAACAAAGGAGAAGATATGAAATCCACAAAAGATATATATGAGCTGACTCAAAAAGCCATTCCAGATATGACAGTACGTCGATTTAGCAGGTACTGCGGAAAAAGTGAAGGTTATTACGGCAGCATCATTGCGCAAAACCTTGATCTATCAACAAATGCACTCATACACCTAGCTGAGGTGCTGACATACAAACAGACACACACACCTTGCCGTGAGATAAAGAAGGCATTGATCAAAATTACGGAAGAAATTGCTGATCGAATGCAACACATCAATACCGGAAATATGGCGGTGCGACGAATGATCATCAAAGCCGTTGCTGCTGTGCAGATGCGCAATGATGGCGATCACTACACAGCACTACCTGTACTGATTGGTTGAGGATGGCGGTATGAAAATCAACGAAATTACTGGTATCAAACCAATCGCACCGACAACACCCGATCAATCACGCATTGACGGACTCAAGCGACAAAAGGACACGGCGGCCAAAAATCTTAAAGCGGAACGAGAGCGGCAGAAGCTGAAGAAGGCTCAGATCAGCTTAGCCAATATTGGCGCGACTTGAAGTGTTCGCACTTTTGGTGCAGGGGTGCATCAATACTCGTTGCGCGAGCCGACTCAAGAACGTACACTGAATCAACTCTTGTAGCTAAAGAATGCGTATGAAAAAATCGCTTGGTTTGTTGCTCCTAGTTGTCGCGAATTTGTCGAACGCCCAGTTTATAGAACACGAAGAACGAGACAAGCGCTACCCAATACCTACTTCGTTTGTTCGAGGCACGACACACCAAGTTGGAATGTTTACACATATGGCGGAGATAACGCCAACCTGCAAAGTTGCCAAGTCATCTACTCCAGTACCATTGCCACCTGCCCCTCGTGACTTATCGAACACAAAATACGAATTAATTTTCAATTACACATTGAAAGAGCATCTCGAAAAGAACAATGTAATGGGACTTATGTTTGTGCGAGACGGCAAGGTTATCGATCAGCATTACCAATACGAACGGCGAGCTGATGATCTATTTGCATCCTTTTCGGCTGGTAAGTCAATAACCAGCATTTTGATTGGTATTGCACTCGATGAAGGATTGATAACTAGTCTTGATGATCCTGTTTCAAAATATACAGATCGAATTAATGAATCAAGCTACAGCAAAATAAAAATCAGATCGCTACTTCGGATGTCTTCGGGCCTCCCATATTCAGAGCCACACACAGGTAGAGGAGATGCCTCTGTTTTTGACGACTTACTACGTAATAATTCAACTTCCAGCGTCCCAAAAACACTTAACCAGTGGCAACGTACAAGTTCTAACGAGGGTAAAAAGTTTAACTATGCAAGCATAGAAACTGCCGTGCTGGCCGAAGTAATTCGTGGTGCAACTGGTAAAAGTGTCTGTCAATACACACAAGAGAAACTTTGGGAGCCGATCGGTGCAGAGGCTGACGCGTATTGGGAAACAGATAGTGAAGGTAATTCATTAGGCCATTCTGGATTTAATGCAACTCAAGTTGACTATGCAAAAGTTGCTGTAATGCTTGCCAATATGGGCGAAATTAACGGTCGGCGTGTGCTGTCAGCAGAGTACATTGATCAGGCGACAAATGTGGAGAGGCAACCGGAAGGATTTAAGTACGATCAAGCAGACAAGTTATCAGGATATGGATACCAATTTTGGCTGCAAAAAAGTACTGGTCGGTACGCTATGGTTGGATCATATGGCCAATATGTATTTGTTGATCGTGATTCAAAATCCGTACTTGTTATCCATACAGCAGACCCTGTACGTGTGAATGGAATGCGAACACTAAGATCAAGAAGGCTTTTCGATAGCCTGATTACTGCAACTAATCCGTAATATCTGATTTTTAAATATTCACGATATTTAATGACCCGAAAATCTGAACGGACTTCGGTTGCTCTTCGTTGGCGACCGAACTTAAAGTTGTCTACGCATTAACAACATCTGAAAGGCAATGCATATGACAACCCTCGCAACTCTCAAGCTCACAGCAGCTCAAAAACCATTCAACATTTCTCAAGTACAGCAACGCCGTAACAAACTGGTCAAGCGTTTATGGGAGCAGGCGGAATTGGCCAAAGCACAGCAGGCAGGCACCCAGTTCGCTCCCATCAAGTTTCGGACAGTGACAGACCGGGAGACAGGTGAACGCAAGCAAGTCGAGACCAACAAGCGCGTCAAATGCTGGTGGTTTACAGGCGAAAACGGCAAGTTATCGCTTAGCGTCCGCTACGGCGCTAAAGTGTTGGAATTGGCAAAAAATAAGTGGGCTGTAGAGCTCGCCAGCGACAAAGACCTCGTTGCGACACTGGACGTTATCAAAACAGCCGTACTGGCCGGGGAACTGGATGACGCCATCAGCCAAGCAAGCGAAAAGCTAAAGGCTGGATTTACGAAATAACAATCTTTCGGGACCAAGCTCCATCCAATACGGATGGAGCGTTCTTACGGGTATAAATTAATTATGCGGTACTTGGCACCTAGGTCAATTCACCGCAAATGGCCTGACCTGAAATAGGCGCCAATCCAGACTTCAGCCAAAACCTTCTCTTCGCCTGCGCCGTAACGGAAATGCCCTATACGCTGTCGTTTTCATTTCCGCTTGCGACACGGTTTATCGGCATTTTGTTGCTCCGCTGTTGGGCGTTTTTGACGTGCTTTTGAGCGCTAATAATTGGATTAAATGATCAGTATTCGCTAGGTAGCATCAGAACCCAAAAATCACCAGCCCAGCACCCATACAGAGTGATGGCGCTTAGTGGGAAATCTGTGTATTCAATATTCTGCTTTGCAAGCACCCTGCCGTTTCCATCTTCAATCAATACTGAAGTCAACCTGTTTTTTTTGGAAAGCTTCAAACAAGTAAAACCTTCTTTGTCGCTATCAATTCCTGATAAATGCGATGCGTAAATATCAAGCAACCAAAAACACTCTGCTGCTTCTGCTAGATATCTCGTACCCTCAGTCAACAATACACTTCGGGTCAATCTGGCTAAATGATCTGAACCTGTGAAATGTTTAAGGTTCTTTAGTAATTCATCTTCTGTGATCATTGTGTGTATTCCTTTACTGTGTGAATACAGTATTAGTTCATCACATCAAATGAGCAACCGAAGTCCTGTCATTTTGGCGGTGTACCGATGGCTAATTTAAATTTAGTTTTTTAGATTTTTTGAGCACAGCTTTTTTAGCGGCTGGCATCTTCGTTTCTGAGTCTGAATTATTTTTTACTTTTGCAGATTGATATATTTCTTCAACCGTTGACGCAGAGGCAATTCTTTTACGAGTCTCTGCACCGCTTAACTGCTCAACGGCCTGTATGACTTTCAAGTGTGAGTAATGACGCTCGATCATCAGCACACTGGTGCCCATCTGTTTGGCAAGGGTGTGAATTGGCACCTTGTCGTGCGTCAGTGCCAGCGTTGCATATGTATGCCTGAAACTGTAGAACACGCGGTTCGTTTCTGTCATTGGGTCATAAAGCAAGTTATGTTCTTCCAAGTACCTTTCCAACATATGTTGAAAAGCTGAACTCACATCTTGCTTCTTTGACTTGGTTCGCAACACATAGTCATCATTGTTCGGCGTAATCACATCTTTGAAGGGATCAGAGACTGAATTCTTCACGCCATAAACGCGACGTGCAATTCTCTCCAGCACTCTGACCGTAGGCGACCGACCGATAATTTGACGGGCTCCTGTTTTCCCCGAAACAGTCATTTCAACAATGCGTCGGAGATCGGTGAGCACTATTTTTTCTTTTGGCCCATCCTTCACGACAAGGCTCTTTCCTGTGTCGATCTCAATGGGGTCCATCGAAAATTTGATCTGCTTCCATTTCACGTTCATCAGCTCTTTGCCGGGACGTGCCCCCGTATCGACCAGCATCTCTACATAGTCGCGCATTATTTGGCGCATCTCTTTGCTATGGTCGTTGCGTGCCCGCTCAATCCATTCTTCAAAGTTGTTGAGAACGGCTTGAAGTTCATTCAACTCAAAAGCTGGGTGACGGGTGCTTTTCTTGCCTTTGGCTTCCAGCTTCGGCCGATTGAGTTCAGTTAAAAAGTTACGCAGTACAGCTTCATCAAAAACCAAATTCAACGCGGCGTTTTGACTCAGCAACGTGCTTTTACTTGGCGCCCTGTCCATCATCTTGATGCGTTCAGCATCCAAGTGATCAAGGGCCGCGTTGTCAATGTTTGTGATCAGCCTGTTGCCAAGAATTGGAATCAGGTAGTCGGTGATGATCCGTATGTAATCTTTAAACGAGACTTTGCCATCACCGTTGGCAATCTTCTGCTCCATACGCTGGATAGCAAGTTTTGCAACATCCCTAAACTTGCGTGTGATGACAGGCAGGTTGTCGTGCTTGCGAATTTCTGCACGAATCCTGAGAGTTTTGGCTACTTCTTTGGCATCCTTCAACTTGCGCTCTTTAGTTGAAGCCCGTTGCCAAACACCATCAACTTTGTAGCGGCATTGCCAAATTGAACTGCGCTCACGCAGGTAAACGACGATTTCGTTTTCTGAGACTACGTGCGTTGTTTCAAGTTTGGCTGACATCAATGGACTTTAATTTCAAACCCAAAAAAGAGCAACCAAGTAAGTGTGTAGTGCCGAAATAAAAAAAGAGGACTGCTTTTACACAGTCCTCTTCATCGTTGGTAGGGCGTGACAGACTTGAACTGTCGACCAAAGGATTCTGATTTGTGTGACTTTCGCCACTCTCTGGACTTTGCCTTCACCATATTGATTGCTCAACTTAGGCGGGTGCCGTCAAGTCTCTACACGTTCAAAGCGCTTTCGCACTAAGCTTCGCTCGGCATTGCCGTATGTGTTGCCACACTTAGGTTTCACCGAATTTGACACCATCCCTTACGCAGTTTCCTCGCGCAAGGCACATTTGAAAAATATGAGTCCTCTGCTCTAACCAACTGAGCTAACGCCCCATAAAACTGATTGTACTTGCTCGTTTTTTAGGCGTGAAAAA